>CAIVEW010000045.1 GCA_903905065.1 uncultured Bacteroidota bacterium
CACTTTTGTCAACGCACCATCGTCCAGCACCCGCACCGGGTGCATCTCTGTTTCGGTCGGGCCCATGTAGATGTAGCTGATATTCAGTTTTTCAAGCGCTGGCTTTTGCGCACTACCAATCACCGTATCTGCAAAGAACGCTGACGCCATTGCGGCAGATTCAGCATACCGGGGGGTAACGCTGTAGTGCGCAGCCACCACATTATCGCTGGTGTACTTGGCTATGCGCAGCGAGGTGGATGGCTGTGCCAGTACCACGGTCCCTTCCGGCGTATTTCTACTGAGCCAGTCAAAGGCGGCCAGTTCATTTGTATACGTGTAAAAGATCGGCCGTTGGCCCTTCTCTCTGAAGTGCTTGCAGTAATACAACACAATGAATACATTTCCCACAACAGCGCAGGTTACTACCAAGGTAACTATGCCGTAAAAACGAATCTTTGGATAGTCTGCACGGTACTTTATAGAGCATCCAAGCAAAGCTAGTGGTACCGCCAGGTAAACCCCTATCTGCGGGCTCCATCCTATGACTGGGAAATACTTACCCAACTGGATGAGGGTAAAGGTTAGCAAAAACCAGGTGAGCAGGAATTTATCGGTTTTGTTAATTGGATTGGTTTTGAACTGCGCTACCCGCACTATGGCCAGTATCCCCACAATCCCATATGCCGAATAATGCCACGGTACAGAGGGAATAATATTGGCGTTCAGCCCCTGTGAGGACCAGTATTTAAAAATATCATTGACCTTGAACAGCCAGAAGTTATACAGCAGCACGGGCAGCAGCATAAATAACGGCAGCAATTTCATCGCCAGTTCCTTTAGCCGAAATTTAAAACCGTCGTTCGATATTAGCAGGTAAACCGGGAAAACCACAAAAGGCGGCAAAATATCATAAGGCCGCACAAGCCCGATGATGCAGAAGAAAATGCCCGACCATACATAATGTTTCAGGCTGTTCCTTTGCTCGCCGATCAGGAAAAAGGCATAAGCGATCAATATAAGGCCATGCGGGAATGAAAAGTTGGGGTTCGTCATCGCCTGCTGAAAGGGGAGTATGCCTAATTTCATATCCAGGATGCCGGCATGTGCCGCCTCAAGGCCAATGACATGAGCGCTGTTAAGCAGGGCAAAGACAAAACCAAACCCGCCCGTAAACAACAGCAGCACCACGCAGGCAAAAACCTGCCGCGGCGTGGGCAAGACTATTCGCGCTATCAGGAAAATACCGATGGTGAGCAGTAAGATGCCTATGTAGCGCCACACATAGTAGATCCCGTTTTCAGAGAGGCCCGTGATCCGTTGTATAGTACCAACCAGCCAGAATTGCAGGTTTACGAAAACGGGTTTGTTAGGTATATAGGTGAGTCGGTTATTGAATACAAAATGCCCGTCCCGTGCCTGGCGGATGAACGAAAAGTACATGTTCTGGTCAGGCGTGTAGATGATCTGCCCCAGGAATTGCTCTCCGGGACGGCTTATTTTTTGAGCATAGAAATAAGGCACAGAGCTCTCCACAAACAGGGCAAGCGAGATAATGCCAATGAACAGGGCAATAACCGGATTTTTAATTTGTACGCTACCATTCATAAGCGCAGCAAAATTAATCAGGATTTCTTGGAAGAGGGTGCATTTCAAATCTTCGTATGAAAAATATCGATCCTAATAGCCCGAACGGGCTTAAATAGCCGTGCGTGGTAACCCACGGAAAAAAAGCAAAAAGCGCCGCAACCCGGAAAGGGTTGAATGTAGCGTGCACAAGCAAAGATTTGAAATGCACCATAGGAAGAAGAATTTGGCGCAAAATCCGTTACCCGTAATAAAAACTAGCTATGCTGACTAAGAAAGAAATGCTGGAATCAAGTAACGCTTTGCACTTTTTCCTACATCAATGACGTCGCCGCTTATAGTGACCTGCCGTCAATTTAATAAAAAAGTACAATCGAATGGTGTCATGGTGAGCCCCGCCGAACCATGACTGGTTGAACTAAGCAAATGGCTAAATAGCAATTTTGATAGTGGGTTATTTCAACCGCCGCCGGATGTATTTACCTTAGCGCCTCCCGTTCGCGATCTTTTCTGCTTCAGTAGCACTTACATGATAGCCGCTTACTTTATAGAAATGAAGTGTATCGCTGTAGAATGTAGGGTCGTCAGCATGTTGTTCTACTGCCCTGCGCACAAATTCAGAACTATGAAAATACTTTAATGTTGTGTCAGCGACGATGGCGGTAGTTATGGTGTCGTAAGTAGGATTGATATTAATTATCTTTACAAAAAAGAAACCTTCCTTTTGAAATGAAGATGGCAGAAATTGGCCGATTGAATCCTTTGGAATATACCTATAGGGAATATTTAAAAATAAGGCATCCTTTACCTTTGAATAAAATGCACTCCACTGATTAAAATCTTCCATGCTTTTGCCATGCCGGTCAAAATAGGAGATATAGTAGACTGAGTTATTTTCAGTTGTAAACTTACTATAGCTTCCTTGAAATTCCGCCTCCTTATCTGTGATCTCCGCATCTAAAAACATTTTGGTAGCAATGGTATCGCGTAAATTTCTTCCGCTAAGATAAGAACGCATTCCAGCGCTGTCCAACCCACGCCACCATTTGGCAACACGAAAAATATCATAAGGACTTTGTATGAGGATAAAACTGGCCCTGCTTTTATCTGTATCCTCCATAGGCTTCCATATTCCCAGCAGGCCTGAATCTATTTTTATGGTCGGGTGTTCATCGATGGAGAATTTAGAATAGCTTTTGCAGCCTACAACGTTAGCAAAGACGAAAAGCATTAAAAGGCATCTGTTCAAATTCATACCATAGATTTTTTTTAAATAACTGATCTTCTTTCTAAGATAAGATTTATATACCCTGATTGTGATTTTTTGAGGTCTTTTTCCGTCCTCGGCGAGTCCCCGCCCTTCAGCGGGACTTGCGGATACTCACGCTGAATAGGCCGCTCAAATGTTTATTTCCTTTCATCAAAAGCAGCTATATCCGATATTCTAAGTACAAGATAAGAACTAAACAGTATGAGGATCTCGTTTAGGGGCCTTTAATATGTTTGTTGTGGCATATATCATATGCACTATCTTCATCGTGGCTGAACAAAACCGCACTATATTTGCACGTTTCACGAAAACCTAACGCCCTTAAGGCCGTTATTTCGGGATTAATATTATTTTTGTCGCTTATTATGCTGAACGGTAAGAAAATAGTGGTGGTACTGCCCGCCTATAATGCGGCTTTAACACTGGAACGTACTTATAAAGAGATCCCATTTGATATTGTGGACGATGTAGTGCTGGTGGATGACAACAGCCGGGATGATACCGTGGGCGAAGGCCGCAAGCTGGGCATCAACCACATCATCAAGCATGAGGTGAACAAAGGCTATGGCGGCAACCAGAAAAGCTGTTACAAAAAAGCCCTGGAAATAGGCGCCGACATTGTGATCATGCTCCACCCCGATTATCAATACACCCCAAAGCTGATACATGCCGTAGCCGGCGTTATTGCTTATGATGTGTATCCGGTGGTTCTTGCATCACGTATCCTGGGCCGCGGTGCGCTGAAAGGCGGCATGCCTATCTATAAATATGTATTCAACCGTTGTCTTACACTGTTTGAAAACATTATGCTCCGCCAGAAGCTGAGCGAATACCATACCGGCTACCGTGCATTCAGCGCAGAGGTCATCCGCTCCATAGACTTCAGCGCCAACAGCGATGATTTCGTTTTCGATAATGAAATGATCTCCCAGATATTCATGAATGGTTTTGAGATAGCAGAAGTTACATGCCCCACAAAATATTTTGAAGAGGCATCCAGCATCAACTTCTCCCGCAGCATGAAGTATGGCCGGGGTGTGTTGCGTGTATCCTTCACCCACCGTTTCCATAAATGGGGCCTCATTAAGAGCAAGCTGTACGGGCAGAATAAATAGGCATTATTCTCGCCAACAACCATATTCGTAGGGGCCGAAAATTTTCGGCCCCTACGCGTTTTGGAACGCCCCATTCATTTTCAAAGAAATTCGACATAAATCTCCCTGAAACATAAAACGTGGAAAAAATAAGATTGTATAGAAATGCACCCAAGCTAAAAGCTATTACAAAGCTAAATACATGACTCCCCTTTAGGGGGCGGGGGTGAGCAGGGGTCAATACTCCTCCCCCTTATAAAACACCTTAAATACTCCCTGGCCTATCTGGTAGGTGATCACGTCGTAGTTAAGTGTCCAGTTTGCCAGGTCTGCGTTGGTAACATCATACATCTGGCCCTCAGTAAAAAGACGGAGTGTATTGCCCGACCCAATGTAGGCAAGTGAGTTGTACTGACAAATGATGCCGGTAGGGTAGTAGCTCTCCATTTCGGTAATGGTGCCTTTGTAAAATACCTTCAGCATACCGCCTGGGTCCTTGTACGCAATAATATTATCACCTACCTGGTAAGAAGGGTTCATAAACCCTACTGTGTGCAGCGAGTCGCCATAGAATATTTTAAAGTAGCCATCGCTGGTTACATAGGCGATCAGGTCGTCGCCCACTTTATACGACTGCGGAGCGAAGTCATCCAGCACAAAAGTCTGGCCATTATGGAACACTTTAAATTTGTGGTCTACATCCACATAGCCCACTGTATTTCTGCCGGCATCAAAGCTCCGCACCTGGTAGTCTTCCTGCGCCAAAAGCTTGCCGCGGAAAAATATCCTGAACTGGTTGGCAAAATTGTCAAATGCAATAATGTTGTCGGATACCTTCAGGTGCGACAGCACACTGTCTGGTATGTAAGATTCTACCGTATAAGTCTCTTTATCATAGTAGGCCCTGTACTCGCCTTTGTAACTGTCAAGAAACAGCACTACGCTGTCTGCAATAAAATACTGGTCGCATACGCCCGCCAGGTTTTTGGTAATGCCCCGGTCGAAAACGTTGAGTGATTTTTGGTTGAGAAAACCAACAAGATTGTCAGTTGGAAAAAATGCGTTGGTAAACCCTGCATTAAGTTCCTTTACAGCACCATTATAGTATATTTTGAATGACCGCGAATTATCAAGATAAGGGATTGTGGTGCGGCCTATTTTTAGAGAGGTAGGCGGCATAAAGTCGATTTTGTGGATCAACCCTTTGTCCCATACCATAAGTTGATTCTGTATGTCAACATAAGCCGCCAAAGGCTGGGCCAGAACGCTGCTTGCGCCGGTGATAGAAATAAGCAGACAGAGTAAAAGTGACCGCATACTGAAGGATTTTTGTGTAATATAGGAATTATTGCTGCGAAATAAAAAAGCCAGCCTGAGAACAGGCC
>CAIVEW010000046.1 GCA_903905065.1 uncultured Bacteroidota bacterium
AAAAAAATCTACAAAAAATTATGGAATCAACGATCATAGCCCTCGTCGCCGCGATAGGGGCTCTAGTAATAGGTATTTTTCTTGGGAAGATGATATTTGCCAAGAACACGAAAAAGGAGCTTGAAGCAGCGGAAATACTGGCAAAAAAGACACTTGAAGACGCAAAAACACTCGCTGAAACAATTAAAGAAAAGAAGGTACTAGAAGCAAAAGAACATTTTTTACAATTAAAAAGCGCACACGAAAAAGAAGTACAGCAACGCCAGCAGAAAGTAGTAGAGGCCGAAAACAAGCTGAAGCAATCTGAGCAAAGTCTTAAAGACAAAACTGCTGCGGTACAACGCCAAACACAGGAAAACGAAACGCTAAAGGAAAGCCTTGACAGCCAACTAAAGGCGTTCAATATTAAGCGCGTGGAGCTGGACAAGCATCACGAAGAGCATGTGAAGCGCCTGGAGAAGGTAGCTGGCCTCTCTGCGGAGCAGGCTAAGGTGGAACTTATGGAAGTGGTGAAGGAAGAAGCCCGCACCCGCGCCATGGCCCATGTGAAGGACATCATGGAAGAGGCTAAGGTAAATGCCTCGAAAGAAGCTAAGAAGATCATTATACAAAGCATACAACGTCTTGGTTCTGAGCAGGCTATCGAGAACGCCATTACGGTATTCAATCTTGAAAGCGACGAGATCAAGGGCCAGATCATAGGCCGTGAAGGACGTAACATCCGCGCGCTGGAAGCAGCCACCGGTGTAGACCTGATCATTGACGATACCCCGGAAGCAATTGTACTCTCCTGCTTCGATCCACTACGCCGTGAGATAGCCCGCCTGTCGCTACAGCGCCTGGTGCAGGACGGACGTATACACCCTGCCCGTATTGAGGAAGTGGTGGAAAAAACCAAGAAACAACTGGAAGAGCAGATCATGGAGATCGGTGAGCGTACCATTATAGAACTGGGCGTTCA
Organism: uncultured Bacteroidota bacterium; assembly: GCA_903905065.1. GTDB lineage: Bacteria > Bacteroidota > Bacteroidia > Chitinophagales > Chitinophagaceae > Nemorincola. The sequence goes on from CAIVEW010000046.1 coordinate 962, forward strand.
TGGACTACATAAAGACCTGGTGCGCCTGGTGGGTAAGATGCGTTTCCGCTCTTCTTACGGGCAGAACCTGCTAATGCACTCTAAGGAAACTGCCAACCTCTGCGGCCTGATGGCTGCCGAGCTGGGCCTGGGCCAGAAAGTAGTGAAACTGGCAAAACGCGCAGGACTGCTGCACGATATAGGCAAGGTGCCGGACGAAGAAACAGAACTGAGCCACGCACTCCTTGGCGCTAAAGTTGCTGAGCGCTGTGGTGAGCATGCTTCTATAGTGAACGCCATAGGCGCCCACCATGATGAAATGGAAATGCTGTACATCATATCCCCCATTGTGCAGGCTTGTGACGCTATAAGCGGCGCCCGCCCCGGTGCAAGGCGCGAGATGATGCAAAGCTACTTGCAGCGCATAAAGGACCTCGAGAACCTGGCAATGGCCTACCCCGGTGTGGAAAAAGCCTATGCCATACAGGCAGGCCGCGAGCTGCGCGTGATGGTAGAAGCCGACAAGATCAACGATGCCGAAAGCGACAAGCTCTCCTTCGAAATCGCCGACAAGATCCAGAAGGAAATGCAATACCCCGGCCAGATAAAGGTGACCGTCATAAGGGAACTGAGGGCGGTGAATATAGCGAGGTAAACCCCTGACCCCTAAAGGGGAACCAGGTATTTAGCTTTAAATTAAACTTCAACTTTAGAACTGCAATGGAGAAATCTGTTGCAGTTTTTCTGTTATTACATATCGGTTCTTCATAATGCGATTATTCTGTACTTTGTGATACAGCTAAAAATCAAGTCAAAATGAGATTTCTGTCCGTCAATAAATTCCTTACGAAAAAAATCCCCCGCCGTCTGTCCAATTTCCAATAACTCATTTGTTATTGATATAGTTGCGCGGCTAATTATTATTCACATTTCTAAAAACCAAACAAAATGAACGAGTACATGCTCATCTTCCGTCATGAAGACGGAAATAGAGTGGCTTCACCGCAGCAGATTCAGGCATGGATGAAACAAACCATGGATTGGATAGGCGGTATTGCGGCACAGAATAAATTTGTACAGGGCAACGGTCTGCCATTTGACGACGCCAGGGTCGTACAGCACGATGGGGTTGTTACCAACGGTCCTTTCGGCGAGATCAAGGAAACCATTGGTGGGTATATTATTGTAAAAGCGGATTCCGCCGATGAAGCCGCAGAGTTTGCAAAAGGCTGCCCTGTGCTGCAAGGCGATGGCAACACTGTTGAAGTTCGAAAGATCGCAAAGGCAGATGGTGTTCACTAAAAATTATTTATTAACAATCATTTATTAACAATCATAAAAATCAAAAAATGAAAGATTTCTTATTCGTCTACAGAGCAGACTACAACGCTATGCAATCAGGCACGGCTGAGCAAATGCAGGAAATGACAAAACGCTGGATGGACTGGTTAGGTAGCATCGCAGCACAGGGCAAGCTCATTGACCGCGGCAACCGTCTCAACAATAGCGGCCATGTGCTAAAGCCCAACAATGTGGTAACCAATGGTCCATACATGGAGATCAAAGAATCAATTGGTGGCTACTCGCTCATCAAGGCTGAATCTTATGACGAAGCCGTAGAAATCGCAAAGGGCTGTCCTGGCCTTACCATGGGTGGCAGCGTTGAAGTGAGAGAGATAAATCGTCTGTAATTGAGCCTTTTTAACCAGTCCCCTGTAATTTGCAGGGGATTTTTTTATGAAGCAGCAGGAACTAATACCACATTTATTCAGAACAGAATTCAGAAAGATAACTTCTGTGCTCTGCAAGCTATTGGGCCTGGCGCAAATGGAAATTGCTGAAGATATTGCCGGCGAAACCTTCCTTTTGGCGCTGGAAACGTGGCCATATAAAGGCATCCCTGAGAACCCAGCAGCATGGCTGCATGCCGTGGCAAAAAACAAAGCCAAAAATTATATTGCGCGTAGTAATGTTTTTAACACAAAGATTGCTGCAGAACTGAAGCACACCACTCCCTGCGCACAGGAAATAGACATAGACCTGTCTGAAAAAAATATCAAGGACAGCCAGCTCCAAATGATGTTTGCCATCTGCCATCCGTCTATTTCCACTGAAGCGCAAATTGGGCTGTCTCTCCGTATCCTTTGCGGGTTCGGCATCGAGGAAATTGCCAACGCCTTGTTGACGAATAAAGAGACGATCAACAAGCGTTTGTTTAGGGCGAAGGAAAAGCTGCGTTCTGAAAATGTAAAAATGGAGCTGCCCGGCGATACGGAAATAGATAAAAAGCTGGAAACAGTGCTGCTGACTTTATACCTGTTGTTCAACGAAGGGTACTATTCCGAAAGCAGCGACAATGTATTGCACGAAGACCTTTGCATGGAAGCCATATGGCTTACTTCGCTGCTCGCAGAGAACGAGAAAACTAATCAGCCACAGGTATATGCCCTTCTTTCGCTAATGTGTTTCCATGCCTCACGGTTTGCCGCCAGACGAGATAAAAACGGCGAGCTCATCCTATACCAGGACCAGGATGAAACGCTTTGGAATGAAGAGTTGATAGCGAAAGGGATGTACTTTCTTAATATGGCTTCGACGGGCCATGTAATTTCAAAATACCATCTCGAGGCCGCAATTGCATACTGGCACACCAAAAAGGAAGACACTAGGGAGAAGTGGGAAAATATCTTGCAGTTGTTTAACCAGTTGCTGCGGATAGAGTACTCGCCGATAGCGGCACTCAACCGCACCTACGCACTGGCAAAAGCAAACGGGGTGGCGGAAGCGATAGTAGAAGCAGAAAAGCTGAACCTCGCAGACAATCATTTTTACTTCACACTGCTTGGAGAACTGTATAAAGACCTTGATAGCAACAAAGCAAAACAAAATTTCGAAAAAGCGCTGATTCTGGCAAAAACCCCAACCGACAAGCAAACAATTCAAAAGAAAATTGGTGCATTGAGTGCTGGATAATCCTTAGCTGGCCGGCAAAAAACTCTCGACAACTTCATACATACCCGGTTCAAATGTCGCCATCTCCAGTGCCCGGTCAAGATATGGTGAAGAACCGTGGTTAGCCCGCATCCTTTGGTAATCATCAATGCTGCGCCATTGGGCGTACATGGTAACTTTTCTACCGTCCAAACTCCTGTGCAGGCTGGAAGAAATAAAGCCGGGCACTTTACTTACACTTTCCCTGGTAGCCATTGTCAGCAATTCAATAAGCTTTAACTGGTTGTCAGGGTCTACTTTAAAAATATTGATCAGCGTAAGATAATTGTTCCCGCGTAATATGGTTGTCATAATTTATGCTTTAAAATACCTGGGCAAATTTACCTCTGTTCCAGTTTCCAAATATTTCATTTTAATCACCTATTTTTGCCCGCTATATCTACACCACCATAGAAAATAAAACCACCAAAAATGAAGAAATGTATCCTATTCATCCTTTGTTCTTTCTTCCTTGCCCCAGCGACATCTCAGGCACAAACAAGCCGCTGGTATAGCTACACACAATATTTTAAAAATAATATGCCCGCTGTTGATAGCACCAACTTCCTGATGTGGCCCAATGATAACGGACTTTTGGGCGACAGTTCGGGTGGCTCCACGTTCTATTTTGAGATTCTCAATAATTCAATTGGAATGTCCTTTTGCCCGGTTCTGGACAATTGGAACGAGGTCGCCCAATACGGTTCCACTATCGAGGTCCAGCCGGTTGACGCCTATACGATTGATTCCGTCCGGATCCATGGCGCATACAGGCGTAATTTTGCAAAACCGCTACCAGTTGACACACTTGTGCTCAGCCTTGTTTATGGTAATGGTTCCAATACCACCAACCTCCAGGAGAGATCTATTTCAAGTTCCCCTGGCTGGGATTTGTTGACAGACTACGGTTACCCTACTTTAAACATGCTTTCGATGGCCTACGACAGCATAAATAATGTAGCGAAAAATTTTACCGGAGTTGCTACCCCCGCCTATATACAGAAAGTACCGCTTTATGCAGCAGACACTTCTCTTAACATGGACCGGGCGATTGTTTTGACAACACCGCTTTCTGTTCCTGCCGGATATTCTGCAGCTGCAGCGATATCTTTCATCAGCGGTGATGCATCATTCCATGCCGGAGATACTGTTGTACATGCATCCGGCAGCTATAAATACGGAGCATTTCTGCCGGCTGTTATGTATGCCGGCAATGCTACGACAGCATATTTTCCGTCGTATGACCCCATTGACAGCAATGTTGGCTACCTTGCCCAGGCTACTGGTTATGACTCGTATTTCCCTCAACAATATCTCCCCACCTGGGCTTGGGGGGATGGCTTTGGCGGCCCCACATATTTTCAATATCCTGAAATTGATTTTCATATTACTTGCGCTACTTGTGCTACAAATGACTCTTTAGGCGGCTCAAAATCAGTGTGTGTTGGCGCTACGACTAATCTTACCTATCCTGCAGGCGGCGGCACCTGGAGTAGCAGCAGTGTTGGCGTAGCGACGGTTAGTACGACAGGTGTTGTTACGGGGGTGTCCAACGGAACATCAACAATCTCTTACGTTTTTTCCGGCCACTATGTTACTGCCACCGTCACAGTCTCGCCTGCACCCGTAGCAGGCACTATCAGTGGTGCGTCTGCTGTCTGCGTGGGCTCCTCAATTACATTATCGGATTCCCCGGCAGGCGGTGTATGGGTCAGCAGCGTTCCTTCCGCCGCCACAGTTGGTTCTGCCACAGGCACTGTGATCGGCATGCTTTCGGGCATAGCTGGCATCAGCTACACCGTGAGCAATAGTTGCGGCAGCGCTACCGTTGTGCATGTAGTTACTGTAGATGTATTCGGCGCTGGTACTGTGTCCGGCACCCCTACTTTATGCGTTGGTTCATCTTATTCATTCATGGATGCTACAGCGGGTGGCGTATGGAGCAGCAGTAGTGCCGGGGTGGCCATAGTGGGTTCCTCTGGTGTGGTTACCGGCATTGGAACAGGTACCTCTATCATCAGCTACACTGTTGCAAATGCCTGCGGCACTGCATATGCTACGGCCGTCGTTTCAGTGGATGTGTCGCCAGCTATAAGTCCTATAACAGGTACGCTGACTGTTTGCACCGGCCTCACAACATCATTAACCGATGCAACACCCGGCGGAACGTGGAACAGTGAAAATACTTCTATTGCCACAGTAGGCACGTCCGGAGCTGTGACAGGCACAGGCACAGGCATATGTGCGATCAGCTATACCATTACCAGCGGTTGCGGGGTATCTACCGAACTTGTAATAGTGACCGTAAACACTACACCTGTTGTACCCGGCATTAGCGGGCCATCAGCAGTATGCATCGGATCTTCTATTGATCTTACCGATGGGTCGTCCGGAGGCTCATGGAATAGCGCGGCAACAGGCATTGCTACAGTCGTAGGATCAACAGGCGTTGTAACCGGGATATCCACAGGGTCAGCTGTTATTAGTTATACGATATCCAATTCGTGCGGAACAGCAACCGCGACTGTTAATATCGCAGTTAGTACAGCGCCTCGGCTGGCACTATCACCGGCCCAACAAGCGTATGTGTTTCTGCATCTGTTAGTTTATCTGACTTGGTTACAGGTGGCACTTGGAGTGCAACAAATGGCCACGCATTCATATCCAGCACGGGAGTGGTACTCGGGGTATCTCCGGGTGTTGACACAATGATGTATACAGTAACGTCTACATGCGCTACGACCAGCTCTGCAGTAGCCACAGCGGTGCTTACTGTAAACCCAGCCCCGGATGCAGGCACTGTCACGGGCCCTGATTCAGTATGCCTGGGCGAGTCTATTTCTCTTTCAGATGCGGTTACCGGCGGCGTTTGGACCGCAAGCAATGGAAATGCTTTTGTATCAAGTAGTGGATCGGTGTTTGGCGTAACTGCAGGCAGTGAGGACATTACTTACACAACAAGCGGTGCATGCGGCTCTGCAAGTGCTGATCTGCTTGTTACAATTTACAACTGTAGTATGGGTATAAGCACTTTGCCGGAGAATGACTTTTCTCTTTACCCTAACCCGGCACAAAACAGCATCACGATCACTGCCACTACAACCGTTGAAAAAGTGGTCATCAATAACATTTTAGGTCAGGAGATTTTCTCCAATAAGTACAATAACGCGTTGGTCTCAATCATCATAGAAAAGCTACCGGCGGGTATTTATCTTGTCAGGGTAAACGATACAAAAGTTTATAAACTGATCAAGCAATAGTGTTTCTTTGGCTGTTTTTGAACTGCAATAGAGCGATCTGTTGCAGTTTTTTATTTGTCGCCCGTATTATTGAGTTGATTTTTAAAATCAAATTCGAAATAAGGCCGTTTCTTTTTTCTCAGCAACTTGAAAATGGCAATAGTAGTTGTACCATAACCGCTAATGAAAATCAGCACTGCAGAGATTACGTCTAGCAGTCGATTGCCTGAGGGATTAATAAAAAGATCATACATTCCGAATGTGCCTACAGACGCAAAAAAAAGCCCTAATATGAGGTTCAACAGGAAAAGAAATCGTCGGTCTGTCAAACCCACAATAATGATCAAAATGCCTCCTGTAACGGTGGCTGTAAGGCCCATCTTATCTGCAAGTGAATGGAGATTTGTGAAACAAAGCGTTGTTACCAAAAGTAATAACCCACAAATAAAAGAAGGGTTGTTTTTATTTCGCCACAACGATTCCATATTTTTCGCCGTATAAAAATGGTTCAGTTTTTTGGGCGTTACTTATTCACATAAATAGGCTATTTGCGTTTTATTGGAAATGTTGCCGGCTACCGATGTCGTTATTTCTGTGATCTTGCCTCCCGTATCCAGAATGTAATTGTAAGTCCAGGTGCTGTCGGTACGGCTATCGAATATCTGCTTCACCAGGTGTTTGCTGGTAAAAACGCTCCGTCCGTATTTCTCAAGCTCTGCCGGCATCGCAGAAATATTTCCGGTATTGTAAAGCGTATCGAAGTAGGTATAGTTGTAAATATCGGTCGGGTCATAGGAGCCCTCTACGATCCTCGTATCCTTTACGAGGTCGCCACCTTGCCACAACAGCGTATCGGTGAAAAAGTTGCCGTAATTATTGGAATTGTGCAGCCATACTGTTCCGGAATCTGTGTATTGGTAGCTGTCCCATTGCGGGTCATAGCTTCCATAGTAACCATTGTGATCAATTTGCGTGATCCTGCTTTGGGCGTCCAGGATCACCGTATCTATATTACTAGGGATAGTCTGCTGGCCATAAACTGTACGGGCCTGGATAATATTCCCATTGTAAGCAAAATAGATGTAATGGCTCTGGGTTTGATAGTAATAATAATAGCTGCTGGCAGGGCTTGCAGGCACGTACGCATAAATATGCTGCACCTTCCCATCATCATTATAATAGAACCGGTAAGTTGTACGAGGGGTTGTTGTAGTGTCAGAAGGGGTCTCTGTGATCATGGATATCCGGCAACCTGTAAATTTCGCCGGTGGCGTATTCTTTGGTTTTTTGCAGGATTGAAAGCAAACTGAGACAATGAACAAACTGAAAAGAATTTGTTTATGCATAAGGGGCAGGTTTATCAAAGCTTTTGAAAGTAAATATAACGGTTTTTCAACAGCTTTTATTTTGTTGGGCAACGTCCGGCCCTGTAATGCCAGTCGGCAAATTTACGCGATCACAACTCCCCACTGATCACCTGGCTCCTGGCAAGTATTTCCTGTACTTCTTTTTCGCGTTTCTGGATGTACAGGCGCATGGGTGAAAAGGTCCAGCGGGTGCGTAGCCTGGATAGCCGATCGGGTGATGGCCTCAGGATGAGGTAGCTTATCCAACTGAGCGGCGCAAAATGCCGGAACACGTTCGACAGTTTTACAAAGTACACTACAGTGGCCGCATCACAGCGATCCAGCATATTTCGCAATTCCTCCGGGTCGGTAAGGGAAGATACACACAGCACCGTTCCGCTTTTCGGGTTAAAGTACTGTTGGAGCGGTGTGTCTTTTTGCCATACGCTATTGCTGATAATCCGTGCGGCCCGTTCGGTATCCGTAAGCTGTTCGGGAATATTAAATGACTGATCGGGCATGAAACGCATCTCCCACTCTTTGCCAGCAAGGGTGTCATATACCGTCCATACCTGGTTTTTGTAGTAGTTCAGCATTTCCCTCATGTAGCCTTCGTTCATCCATTGTGCTTTTAAAGAGGCATAGAATGAAGCATAAAAGTAAAGGTGAGAAGCGTATGGCTCGAACATCTCCGGCATACGCACCACCAGCTCCCGGTTTTTTGCATACACCTTCCACACTATCCGGCGAACATCGTCTCCACTTTCAAAGTCCTTATAGTTCAGCGGTTCTCCTTCCACCCGGCGCAGTTGCTCTATACGCACGTCCATAGTTTCCGTCTTCTTTGGAAACACCTCTGCGTCATTTTCATTAGTAAGTACAGGAGGTTGGTAAAAATGCCCGGACACAGGCTGTCCGGCCGCCAGCGAAAAAAGGTGCAGCATATCCTGGAAATAGACAAAGCCGCCCTTCAGTTCATACTCCTTTATATCAGGCAGGCTCATGCGGCTACGCCCCGCTATCGCCGTTCTTACAAAAGTCTTATCCTTCCACTTATTAGAAAGCAGGCTGAAACGGTCAGTCATAATATTATCGTCATAGTACAACCGGCCTTTTACAAAGCCCAGCAATGGGCGGATAACACCCTGTAACCGGGTATTAAGGAAGAGTTTGTTCTTAGCCCCTTTTTTTGTTTCGGCCGTGAACTCAACTTCCAGTTTATATCCTTTATTGGCGCGCAGCCACAAATAGTAAAAGTAGCATCCAAAGGTGCTGAGTATGGACACCATAACGATGCCCACGCCAAACCACATTACCATCTTGCCCATAAGAATTATGAACGGCATCACAGGCGATGGGTCTTCACCTTTTACGGGAGGCTTGTATAACAGCTCGTAAGCCCCCCAGCCGGCAGCAGCGCACAATAGAGTATTAAGGGTAAATGGGAAGTATTGCCAGTAATAGCGCACTTTCCATTTTATTTGTTTCCAGTTCATCAGGCAGTACCGGGCATTAATTTGTAAAAGGTATGAAAATAAAGAATCGGAACTGTAAGACTTGTTAATTTTCGGAATTTCTCTGCTCCGTGATTTCTATTTGCTTCCGCGTAGGCAATAATATCAGCCGCAGTGTGGTATCGTTCGTGAAGTAGCTTATCGCCCAGTTTATGAAAATGATGAGCTTGTTCTTTACGCTCAGTATCAGCATCAAGTGCAGGAACATCCAGGTAAACCATGCCAGTCGGCCCTGGAAGCTTATAAACGGCAGGTCTACAACAGCTTTGTGCTTTCCTACAGTTGCCATGGTGCCGGGATTCTTGTATTTAAAAACTTTTAAGGGTTCGTTCCTTGCAAGCCTGCCCATATTGGCAGCAAGATTTTTTGCCTGGTTTATGGCAACGTTTGCAAGCTGGGGATGTCCTTTTGGGAATTCCCTTGTTTCCATATACGACACGTCACCTATTGCAAAAACATTGTCAAGGTTTTGCACGCGATTGGACTCATCTACTTTAATACGGTTGCCTCTTACCAGCGCATCGGCAGGCATGCCTGCAGGTACGTTGCCTGTTACTCCGGCAGTCCATATCAGGTTCCTGCTTTTTATAGTAGTTCCATCTTTTAGTGTAATGCTTTTGCCATCATAATCCTGCACCAACGTATCCAGCCGCAAAATCACACCCATCGCTTCAAGATATTCCTGCGACTTGCGTTGCGATGGCTCGCTCATATTTTGCAATGTATGTGGCGACCCTTCCACCAGGTATATGTTAAGCCTTGAGAAATCCATGTCCGGGTAATCCTTCGGCAGAATGTATTTTTTCATCTCGGCCAGAGATCCGGCCATCTCCACCCCCGTGGGCCCGCCGCCGGCCACCACTATATTAAGTATCTCATCCAGTTCCCCTGCGGGTGCGCTAAGTGCATCCTCAAGGTTCAGTAGTATTCGGTTGCGGAGCGTGATGGCTTCATTCACCGACTTCATTGGGAAGGAGTAGCGCTCGAAATTTTTATTGCCAAAAAAATTATTAGTGCATCCCGTGGCTATCACCAGGTAGTCGTAGTTAAAAACGCCTTCACTCGTGCTCACCGTTTTAACAGCAACATTTACACTATTTATTTCCGCTATGCGCACATGCACATGCCAATCCTTTTGAAATACTTTACGAAGTGGGAACGAAATGGCGCTGGGTTCCAGGCGGCCGGTAGCAACCTGGTAAAACAATGGCTGGAACTGGTGAAAATTATAGTGATCGATCACTGTAACCTCGTATTGGACACTTAGCCTTCGCGCCAACTGCAGCCCGGCAAATCCTGCACCAAGAATGACCACTTTTTTACTCACGCGATTTCAGGCAGCAAAAGTGTGCCAGCAAAGCACCTTTGCCTGTCGAATATGCAGCTGCCCATAAGGAAAGTATTTTAATTGGAAATTTTTTTAAAAATATATCTTCATAGAGAATCAAGAGCGCAGTATAGAACAAACCCCGGAAGATAGAGATGTAGTCGCAATGGACAACAATCAAGAAATAAGCATTTTCGATGGCCTGAAACCACTGCCGGTTCACTATTCCGAAAAGGCAATTTATCTCTTTTCAGCACTCTTCGGTACTTTGTTTGGTGCAATTTTAATGGCGATCAACCTGAAGAACTCAGGACAGAAGAAAGTTATATGGCAGGTTTTGGCCGTCGGCTTGCTATATACTATAGCATTGACCCGGGGCCTTAGCTAATTACCCATGAATAATGTTGGTATCACCTTTGGCTTTAGCGGCCTGGGTGGCTACATGATATGTAGGTATTTTTGGCCTAAGTGTCTCGGAAAGGACGTTAAATACGCAAAAAAATCGGTGCTGATACCGGCAATTGTTGGAATTGCCTTGATAGCCATAGCGGTCGTTGTCATCATCTATGCCTCCGGCAAACTGGATTAATATAAAGCAAACCGCACCGATCGAAAATTTGAACCTGGGTAAGATCGGTTACGTGATACCCCTTTCTCTTTCGCTAGGCCAATTATGACTTACGACTAAAAGCACTATCTTTCGCAATTCTTTGCGTTCAAAAAATATGAAAAAAAGCATCCTGCTGTATATTATTTTACTGTTTTTCCCTTTATTGCTCATCAACTCCTGCCATAAAAAAAGCGATCCGATAAACTATGGAATAAAATTTGACGGTGTATGGACCGGCATTAACTCATGCGATTCCAGCATAGAGACTATCAATATTCAATCGCCGATCAGTAATGTCAATACGGTATATTATTCCGGCCACACGGATACGGGCTTTTGCTCGAAGTCAATCACGTTTTACGGAAACGCAAACGGTGACAGCGTGCTATTCCCGGCCGCCGTATATGTAGATAGCTGCGGGAACGGATACACTTTCATCCAGGCAGGAACCATACGGGGTGTTACATTAATCCTGACCCGTATCAGGAAGGGCACGGTGAACGACACCTGCATATTTACTGCCACTAAATAGTCCGCGATGAAAAACCTCATCCCTTTTCTCGTGTTTATCGCATTTGTTTTGCAGGGATGCCACTTTAGTACTTCCGAGGTGACGCGCGGTTATCAAATTGATAATGCCACCCGCACCGAGATAAACAGCCTGGACATAAAGGTTTACCAGGACATGCAATTGGGCGACTTCGAAGCATTTAACACACTTATAGCTCCATCCCTGAAGAAAGAACTAAGCTATGATGGGAACAGGCAAACATGGAGCAACCTGGGCCAGATATTACAGCACAAGTCTTACCGGATGTATGATGAAATTAATATAACTAGCCTCATTCCCGGCTACAACCTCAAGGTAAATTCACTGGACAGCACAGACAATTCGGTTATCACACTGACCACCACTTGCAGGGAGACAGAAATATCATTCCTGATGCTCGAAGATTCCGTCAGCCAGTTTCTTATGGCGGCAATATATGGTAAGTATAATGGTAAGTGGCTGCTCAGCGGTTTTTCGATAGGTTGTTATTCGTATTTCGGAAAAACAGCACCTGCTTATTACAGCCTTGCCAGGAAATATTACGAGCGCGGAGATCTCGTTGATGCTGTAGTGAACATTGCCATGTGCAGCAGATGCCTGCATCCATGCAAAACCATTGTGACTTATAAAAAAGCGACGGCCATAAATCGCTTCACAGACAAATTGATCAATGATACAAAAGCCAAATATGGTTTTCCTTTCACATTGAATAATATTAAAAGCAAACCGGTCATTTCAGGTATTGAGCCGGAACGCTTAGGGGCTGAGTTGGTGCCGGAAATCGACTATATGTCAGGAACTAATATAAAAGATACAACGAGACTGAGGAAGGAAAATGAAGAAGTTCAGAAATCTGTCGGCGAACTGTTCCAAGGTGTAAAGGACAATAACGCGCACATTTTGTATCGCGTTTCCTGTCTGTTACCGACAGAAGAACACCGAACTCATACATACAATTTCGTTGAAACTACCGGAAAAGGACACTAGTCGAATTAAAACGATACTGCCCCTTAAACCGCTACTCCTCCTCGTCGAAATATATTTTATAAAAGCTTTTCCCCACGCGCTCGTCATAGCCCTTCTCTATCAGGCTCTTATCCCCGTGGATATAAACATGGAAATTCTTATCCAGCTTTAATACACTCTTGAATACCCTCGCCTGTTTCTTTACCGCCAATGTGGAAATATCGAACCTGTCCGGTATTTCCAGGTCGTTCATCTCTGCATAGTTCGTTTCAAATTTCCTGAAGGCCTTTATCATGCCGCTGTCGTCAAACACCTCTTTTTCAAACTTCTTTTTATCAAACGACTCATTAGCGCGGAAATACTCCACTGATTTATTGAGCAAGTCTATCTGGTCCGTCTTTGCTATATCATACTCCTCCGGCAGTTGCTTGGCAATAAACTGCTTGGCTACACTAAGAAACTGATTGGTCTGGAAGTATTCATTGGCTTGGGGGACAACGTTTAGAAAGGTCTCCCGCCAGAAAACTGCCTCTTCTCCCCTGCTGGCGCTGTCATAGATCAGCACATCAAAACCCTGTTCTGCGTTAGTAGGCAACACCAGGCAAGCCTTGTCATACTTTGCCACATCCACTCCTTCGCGCATTGTCAGTGCAAATTCGCTCGCTTCTATTGCGAGATCAATAAAATGGCTCTTGGTCTCCGTCTTGTATATCCCTATAGCATCTACAAAGGCCCCATCCACCAGGCAGTTTTCATAGTAGCATACATATAGCTCGCCGGTCTTTATTTTCGGGTGCGTGGTACTCTCATACAGGTGCTTGGCTATGTTCACAGAGTTCTTGTGAAAAGTTGCACCCTCGGCCAGTGTTTCCAGGCAAAAATTATAAACCTCGTTATAATCGAGAGACGACAAATGATGAAACGAATACTTATCCAGCTCCGGGTTAAACTTTGCAAGAAAAGAGTCTTTAATAATACGCAGATCGTCATCTACCAGCTTCAGCGGTTTTTTCGATGTGACGAGTTCCTGCCCGTTCCCTTTATTACCTACATAGTGCACCGACACTTTCTGAAGTATCGCCTCACTTAAATTCATTTGCATACGCTTCGCTTATTCCTGTAAAGATATTTTCTTCTCTTACCCAAGGTGTCTTTTTCTTAATAATTATATAATCGCAATCCTTCTATACGCCGCCGTATTACCCGCTTGCTTCTTTTCACAACTTGGTTCTAAACCTGATTGTGGTAACTATATATGAATTAAACTATGAGAACCATGCTATTAACGATAATATAAAAAAACACGGGAGCAAATAGGATAAGGTATTTTGAAATTATTATTAGATTTGTGTTCTTTCCAATAAAGAACAGTTATGAAGAACATATTTACATTCATTTTGCTATTAACTGTCTTAAAAGGCTATTGCCAGGACGCCGATACAGCCGAAATTTACTTTGATTATAACCTTGCCCGCATCAGCAACGCTTCTTCCATGCGGCTGGATAGTTTCCGGTTTGCCAAGATTTTGGTTCCCGGGCACAAAACCACAGTTTATGGATACACCGATTTTAAAGGGTCTGATGAATATAACAAACAGCTATCTATTGCCCGGGCAAAAAATGTGAGAGATTACCTCGTATCTCTTGGGCTTGATGAGCGGGATATTGTACACTGCGAAGGAAAGGGAAAAGCCCGCACGGATCAGGAAGATGACAAAGACAGGAAGGTGCTCATAATCATGGAGCGCGCGCCGTCCAAGTATGCAAAAGCAAAAGAGGCCGCTTCAAAAGACAAATCCAAAGACCTTAGCAGTTCTGCCACAGCAAAATCTAAAACACCAAAAACCGGTGAATTAAATCCGTCTGATTCTGCTGCTATGGCCGCTAAAGCCGCCAAAAAAGCCGCCGCTGACGCTGCAGCCCTGGCTGCGAAAGCCACAAAAAAAGCCAGCGCAGATTCTGCAATAGCCGCGAAGGCTGCTAAAAAAGCAAGCGCTGACGCTGCTGCACTGGCCGCGAAAGAAGCCAAAAAAGCGAGTGCGGATTCCGCGGCCGCCAAATCTGCTAAAAAAGCAGAGGCAGATGCTGCCGCCCTTGCGGCTAAAGCAGCAAAAAAAGCGAGTGCAGATTCTGCTGCCATGGCCGCGAAAGCTGCTAAAAAAGCAAGCGCTGACGCTGCTGCACTGGCCGCGAAAGCAGCAAAAAAAGCGAGTGCAGATTCTGCTGCCACGGCCGCGAAAGCTGCGAAAAAAGCGGAGGCAGATGCTGCAGCGCTTGCGGCTAAAGCAGCAAAAAAAGCGAGCGCAGATTCTGCTGCCATGGCCGCGAAAGCTGCTAAAAAAGCAAGTGCTGACGCTGCTGCACTGGCCGCGAAAGCAGCTAAAAAAGCGAGTGCGGATTCTGCTGCTGCTGCCGCGAAAGTCGCGAAGACAAAAAACCAAAAATCAGATGGATCTAAACCCGGCACGGCAACTAACGCGGGAACAACCACTGGGAATTCCGCAGCCGACGGAACTGCACCGGTTCCTGTTGTTCTTGGAGAAAGTATGGGGAACACCACGCCGGCACCGGCAGCGGCAACTGCAACAACATCCGCCGCTCCGCCTGTCCTTAGGCCAAAATTACCCGCGCCAGAGCCGGTGGTGCCGCTTTCCAAAGATGCCAAAATAGCACGCAAGCAGGAGAAGAATATTGCAACTCTTGACCCCAAGAAACTGATCATCGGGGACGTAATTCCGCTGAACAATATCTACTTCGCACCCGCGTCCAACGAAATGCTGCGCCAGTCAGAGCCTTCGCTGGAGCAATTGTTCAAGTTCTTAAAGACCAATACTAATCTCGCTGTAGAGATCCAGGGCCGGATCTGCTGCCTCAACCCCCTGGATGGTACCGATGAACCAGATGGCGCCGGTAGCACCCGGTCAACGGCAAGAGCAAAAAATATTTATGATTACCTGGTATCAAAAGGCATTGATAAAAGCCGGCTTAGTTACTCCGGCCTCGGGAATACCAAGCCTTCCGTTTATCCGGAAAGAACAGAATTCGACCGCGACCTGAACCGCAGGGCCACGATGAAGATCATTTATAAATAAGCTAGTCGTAAGTCATACCCTGCCTACCGGTAGGCAGGGACGCAAGTCCGGTTGTATGAACAGCGCTCGCGTTATGCAGAATTGTCAACTTTTCAAAAGTTGGCAATTCTTTTTTTAAGTAACAACTAAGCTGAATATCTATAGTAAGGCTACGACTATCTCCGCCCTGGCATCATGCCCGGCATACCCATTCCACCGCCTTTCATTTTGTTCATGTGAGACATCATCTGCTTCATCTGGTCAAACTGCTTCATGAATGCGTTGACTTCGTTTATGTCTTTACCGCTGCCCTTTGCTATGCGTTTACGGCGGCTTCCGTCTATCACATCAGGGTTAGTGCGCTCATACGGCGTCATCGAGTTGATCATGGCTTCTATCCCCTTAAATGCGTCGTCCGAAATGTCTATCTCTTTTATTGCTTTTCCTACACCGGGTATCATGGCCAGAAGGTCTTTTATGTTACCCATCTTCTTTATCTGCCCCAGTTGCTCCTTAAAATCTTCAAAATCAAATTTATTGGCGCGTATCTTCTTTTCGAGCTTTTTAGCCTGTACTTCGTCAAACTGTGCCTGGGCGCGCTCCACAAGGGTGGTGATATCGCCCATTCCCAGGATACGCTGCGCCATACGCTCGGGGTAAAACACGTCCAGCGCATCCATCTTCTCACCCATACTCACAAACTTGATGGGCTTATCCACCGTATACCTGATAGATAAAGCAGCACCACCCCTTGTATCGCCATCCAGTTTAGTGAGCACCACGCCGGTAAAGTCCAGGCGCTCGTTGAAGGCCTTGGCAGTATTCACCGCATCCTGTCCGGTCATGGAGTCCACTACAAACAGTATCTCCTGTGGATTTACGGCCGAACGTATATTGGCCACTTCCTGCATCATCGCCTCGTCTATTGCCAGGCGGCCCGCAGTATCTATGATCACTATGTTATTGCCATTCTGCTTCGCATAAGCTATCGCATTCTGTGCAATGGACACAGCACTTTTATTTTCCAACTCCAGGAACACAGGTACTTTTATCTGCTCACCCAGCACACGTAGCTGCTCCATCGCAGCCGGCCGGTAAATATCCGCTGCTACAAGCAATGGCTGCCTGCCTTTCTTGGTTTTCAAAAAATTGGCCAGTTTGCCAGAAAAAGTAGTTTTACCCGAACCTTGCAAACCCGCAATTAATATTACAGTAGGCTTGCCGGTGAGGTTCAGTTCCTCTTCCCTGCCGCCCATCAGCTCCGCCAGCTCATCCTTCACTATTTTCACCATCAACTGGCCGGGGCTCACTGCGGTAAGCACCTTCTCCCCCATAGCCTTCTCCTTCACCCGATCGGTGAGTTCCTTGGCTATTTTGTAATTCACGTCGGCATCCACGAGCGCGCGGCGGATATCCTTTACCGTAGCTGCAACGTTTATTTCATTAATTCGGCCTTCGCCTTTTAGCTGCTTAAACGCGGCTTCGAGCCGCTCACTCAGGTTATCAAACATGGTACTTTAAAATGGAGTGCGAAGTTAAGGAACGTTACGCATAGTTAGTTCTTGAAAAAAGGAGATACGCCGATAAAAAGGAAGAACGGCCGAAAACAAATAATATTTGTGATTACATAGATCACTGCCCAACTTCGCCAGAAATTCCATTGCGATTGGTTAAGTAATAACCAGTAATTAGGAAAAATACCTCCCAAATAGGCAACAATCTAACCTTCACAAAGTGCCTCAGCGTGAAATAAATTATTGACGGTCAACGATTTAAAATAAATTAGGTAATTATGTGCTATCGAATAGGAAAATACCCTATTTTTACTTCACCTAAAACAAATACCGTGAAAACAATAACACTTGAAATCGACAACGAGGCCAGCCGAATATATGATGGCCTCAGCCCGGAATGCCGGCAGGAGTTCACTGCAGAAGTGAGCCAGCTGTTGAAAGACAACGCTGACCATGCCAGGGCAACTAAGCTGAAAAAATTGTTGAATGACATCAACAGCCAAAAAGATTGCACTTATCTCAATGCAGATATTCTTCTTGAGTTGTTACCAATAGACTAGATATTAACTGGTGGAGATGGCTAAACGCCATCTTCACAATATCTTTCACTTTACAGGAAATTCATATTTTATACCCCTTATTTCCGCAAACTCTCTTATGCCTATATAGGAGTAATTTGTTTCGGCGTCGGCCTCGGAGGTAATGAGCATTACATCATATTCCCCGTCAGAATATTGACTTAATGCCTCATCGCTGTCTCTAGTAGTGTAATACCGCTCAGCAAAACCGTTTTTTTCTGTGGCATCAAAAGGGGAGATGACAACGGCATCCACCAGCATTACCGGAGATGTACCGATCTTGAATTCAGTATCTACCAGGTCCTCAAAATCTTCGCGGATTTCCTCGGCTTCTTCTAATGTAAAGGGGGTGAGTTCCATACTTACGACTTGATTTACGACTTACGACCCTGCCTTCCGGCAGGCAGGTTACGACTAAACAGCAAACGAGCTACCGCAGCCACAGGAACTGCTTGCATTAGGGTTATTGAATACAAAGCCGCGTGCGTTCAGCCCGTCCGAATAGTCGACTTCCATGCCAAACAGGTAGATACCATGGGCATTTTTCATCACTACAGGTATTCCTTCTATATCGTAAACTTCATCGTCTGCCTCCGGTTTGTCGAAACCAAGCACATAGCTCAATCCCGAACAACCGCCACCCTTTACACCTATTCTTAAGCGCTGAGTTGTGTCAAATCCCGCCTCATCCATTAGCCGCTTTAACTCTGCCACTGCGTTAGCAGTTAACTTTACCGGCGAGCTGATCATTGTTTCCATACCAAAATATTTATGCAAATTTACGACAAAAGAGGAAGAAGGAGCTGACTGCTGTCATGCACCTGGCTATAAAAAACTAATAGTCCTATCAGGAATTCCGATGAGGGAAATATTGAAAAGCTAAATTTATGAACACCCTTTAGGGAGCGGATGTTTTTTATTACTTTTGATTTTTTAATTTTGAACCCACCTGCCGGTCGGCAGGTTTTGAATTTGAAATCATGAGCGAAGCATTAGAAAAGATAATTGATGATGTATCCGTGCAAATGAAAAAGGCTATCGGACATCTGGAGGTGGAGATCAGTAAAATACGCGCCGGGAAAGCTACCCCGCAAATAGTAGATGGCATATATGTGGACTATTACGGCAATCCTACCCCACTAAGCCAGGTAGCCAACGTGATGGTGGCCGATGCCCGCACCCTCACTATTCAGCCATGGGAGAAGAACATGCTTCACCCCATAGAGAAAGCAATAATCGCATCTAACATAGGCCTGAACCCACAGAATGATGGCAACTTCATCCGCCTGTTCCTGCCGCCACTAACGGAGGAGCGTCGCAGGGAGCTGGTAAAACGTGTACTGGGCGAAGGTGAACAAGCGAAAGTGGCTGTGCGCAGCATACGCCGCGAATGTATAGAGCAGGTAAAGAAACTCCAGAAAGACGGCCTGAGCGAAGACATAGCCAAGGACGGAGAAACCCGCATACAAGGCATCACCGATAAGTTCATCGCCTTGGTGGATCAACACTGCAAGGATAAGGATAAGGAGATAATGACTGTGTAAAAATCGAGCGCAATAAAAACAGAAAGCGAAGGGCCGTAGGCTTTTCGCTTTTTTTATGTCTTTAAACAGCCATATAATTTTCGTTAATTTATGGTACGAATGTTTTAAGCTCAATCGTAGTTCGACCACTTTCTTTAGTAATTTTGTAACCCAATTGCGAGTTACCATTTTGTGTATACCGATCAAACAAATGATTTTCTGAAGGACTATGGACGCATTTTACAAACACATTTTAGTTCTCCTCTCCATTCCAATATATGCAATATTTATTCCACTTGAAGCTATCCTGAGCAATTACCAGCACCACAAATACTATAGTTGGAAGGAGACCCTGATAAATATTTATTTGAATGCGTTAAACACAGGTATTGATCTCCTGCTGCGTCTTGTAATTGGGCTTTCAGTATTATACTTTTTCTATCAATATCATGTGTCAATCAATTGGAATCCAATTGTTTACTGGGTATTATTATTATTTGCTGAGGATCTCTGCTTTTGGATAGAACATTATGTAGACCATAGCGTGCGGATATTCTGGGCCGTCCATGTTACCCATCACTCGTCAACTGAATTCAACCTTTCCACGGGATTTAGATCATCGGTTCTGATGCCAGTGTATAAGTACATGTATTTCATACCGTTAGTACTGATTGGATTCAAGCCCCTCGATGCTATTTTTATGTATTCTATCACCCAGATATACGGCATATTGGTGCACACTCAGAACATAAAAAAGCTGCCCCGGTGGATAGAATACATATTTGTAACACCATCGCACCATCGGGTACATCATGCCAGTAACATCCCCTACCTCGACAGAAACATGGGCATGACTTTCATTATCTGGGACAGGATGTTTGGAACCTTTACCGAAGAGATGCCGGAGGAGGTACCTCATTTTGGCATTACAAAACCAATCGAAAAACCCAACCATCCCATACATATTATTACGCATGAGTGGAAGGAAATAGCCAAAGACCTGAACAGAAAGGTATCCCTAAAAGACAAACTGAAATACCTCTTCAACCCGCCCGGTTGGAGCCACGATGGCAGCACCAAAACATCAAAAGAGCTACAGAGAAATTGGAAGCCCCTCCGACCAAAGGCATAATTTCTGAACCTCCTTTACCTTATTGACTTTTTAACCTTTCAACCTTTTAACCCTTTAAACCAAACCACCCATTTTCAAAACCTTCTTATATTCCTCCGGTTTTACCGCGCCCACCGATAACCTTCCGAGCCTCACCAGGTCCATATCTGCAAATGACTTATCTGCTTTAAGCTCGGCAAGCGTCACAGGATTAGGAATAGATTTGTAAGGCTTCAATTCCACTACCACCCAGTTTGTATCATCGGTCGTTGGGTCCTGGTAAGCTTCTTTCGCTACTTCAGCTATGCCCACTATGGCGAGGCCTTCATTACTATGGTAGAACAGTACGTGGTCGCCTTTTTTCATAGCCTTGAGATTATTGCGGGCAGCATAGTTGCGCACACCATCCCAAATGGTTTTTTTATCTTTTACAAGCTGGTCCCAGCTATATTTAAAAGGTTCTGATTTTACGAGCCAGTAGTTCATGGTTTCAAAAATAAAAATTCAAAAGTAAAAATTCAAAAATTCCCGTAGACGATTACCTGTCCCGCAACAACAGGTAGTTAGCCAATTCCATAAGCGGTTCCTTACGCTTACCCGGCACAGCCACATCTTCGAGGCAATCAAAAGCCAAAGTAGAATAATGCGCCACCGCCTGCCGACAATGACTGTCGGCACCTGTGGCGGCATAAAGTGATAACATAGCCTGGACTTTATCATCACCGCTATGTTGCAACAGTTCCTCCATTTCCTTCTGCTGCGCAGCATCGGCAAGTTCCAGCGCTTTAAGGTGCAGGTAGGTTTTTTTATTCGAGATAATGTCCCCCCCGTTCTGCTTGCCCAATAGTTCCGTTTTACCAAACGCATCGAGGTAATCGTCCTGGAGCTGAAAGGCAATACCCATGTTTACGCCAAAAGCGTATAACTTATTGGCATTATCGCCCATGGCCCCGCTCACCAACGCACCTATTTTCAGGCTGCAGGCCAGCAATACAGAGGTCTTTAGCGCTATCATGTGCAGGTACTCACCTATATGCACATTGCTCCGGCGCTCAAAATCCATATCCAGTTGCTGGCCCTCGCATACTTCTATGGCGGTCTTGTTAAATACCCTCAGCACCAGTGGCAGTGCTGTTTTAATTTTCGCGATCTCATCGTAGGCGTAAATACTCATCACATCACCACAAAGGATGCCTGCTGTCAGGTCGTACTTGGTATGTATGGTTGGCTGGCCGCGCCGCAGGGGCGCCTTGTCCATTATATCGTCGTGTATTAGCGTAAAATTATGGAACAGCTCTATCCCGAAAGCGCCATGCCAGGCATCCTCATTTATCTTGTCAAACAGTTCATTGGCCATCAGGCACAGCACCGGCCGTATTCGCTTACCACCCAGTTTCAGAAAATACCTGCAGGGCTCATATAGCGTAGGCGGGAACTGCGAAAACGGCAAGGAAGAAGTAAAGCGCTCTTCAAAAGCGGGAACGAGGTCGGTAAACGAATGCATCTATTTCTTTTTACGTTTTGTATCTTTTTTCTTCTTGTATTGCGGAAAATCGGTCGATTTACCGCCACGGCCGCCAACTTGCTTCATAGGTTTTTTCCTTTTATCCGGCAGGCCCGGTAGTTCTATAACCGAATAGTCTATCTGCCGTTTTACCAAGTTGGTGGATGTTACGCGTACTCTTACCTTATCCCCCATTGCAAACCGCAACCCGGTGCTATGGCCTATCAGCGCATATTCGCCTTCTTTAAACTCAAAGTCATCATATTCCGAGAGGTCAGAAATAGACACCATTCCTTCACATTTGTGTTCCACGGTCTCAGCCCAGAATCCATAGGTAGATACCCCGCTAATCACCGCATCAAAATCATCGCCCACATACTGCTGCATGAACTCCACTTGCTTGTATTTGTTTGCGGCCCGTTCTGTTTCCATAGCCCTCCGCTCCTGGTCCGAACAATGGCGGCATTGCGCCTCCAGGTGTTTTATGGGGTGAATGTCATTTTCAAGGCACTGCTGCAATATACGGTGCACCAGCACGTCCGGGTAACGGCGTATGGGCGAGGTAAAATGGCAGTAATGCGCGAACCCCAGCCCATAATGGCCTATGTTATCCGTTGTGTAAACGGCCTTTGACATGGTCCGGATACCCAATTGCTCCAGCACATGCTGTTCGGGGTTTCCTCTCGCCGAGTCCAGCATCTTATTGAATGACATCGAAATACTCTCCGGGCTCGACAAGTCGAACTTCACACCAAACCGCCCCGCGAACAAAGAGAAGATCCTCAGCTTATCCTCATCAGGCACATCGTGCACCCTGTATGGGAATGGCACGTCTTCTCCTTTATGCTTCAGTCCGCCCACGTATTCAGCTACGGTCCGGTTAGCCAGCAGCATGAATTCCTCTATAAGCTGGTGAGCTTCCTTACTTTCTTTTACCACAATGCCTATCGGCACACCCGTCTCGTCCAGCTGAAAACGTACTTCCTGCGACGAAAAATTGATAGCACCTTTTTTGAACCGTTTAGCCCTTAGGATTTTAGCTATCTCGTTCAGCGTGTGCAGCTCCTTTGCATGATCGCCATCAGCCCCCTCTATTATCTCCTGCACATCTTCGTAAGCAAAGCGGCGATTGGAATGGATGATCGTCTTACCTATCCAGTGTTCCTTTATCTTCCCCTCCTTATTCATCTGAAATACCACCGAAAAAGTATACTTATCTTCCCGTGGCCGCAGTGAGCATAGCTCATTCGACAACCGCTCGGGCAGCATTGGCGATACCCTGTCAGGCAAGTAAACACTGGTAGCACGACTATACGCTTCTTTGTCAAGTGCTGAGTCGGGCGTTATATAGTGGCTCACATCCGCTATATGCACTCCTACTTCTATCCATTCGCCCTTCAGTTCACGGAAGGAGATAGCATCATCAAAATCCTTGGCATCAACAGGGTCTATGGTCATGGTAAGCACATCGCGCATATCCTTGCGCTTCTTCATCTCATCCTTGTCTATATGCTCATTATACCGTGCCGCCTCTTCCAGCACATCATCGGGGAAGCTGAGCGTGAAGCCATTTTCCACCAGCAGGCCCTGCATGGCCACTTCATTCACCGACTCATTGGTAAGCACACTCACTATTTCGCCTACCGGGTTCTTGGTCTTGCCCGTCCACTCTACAATGCGGCCCATGGCGCTGTCGCCTTGCTTGGCGCCGTTCAACAGGTGCAGCGGAATGAATATATCCACAGGCATCTTATCACTATCTGGTATCAGGAACGCAAAATGAGGGTGTACCTCTACCCTGCCGCTAAACTCAGACTGCTTGCGGCGCACCACATCTACTATAGTGCCCTTCACCCGCCTGTTATTATCAAAATGGCCCTTCACTTCCACCTTCACATCGTCGCCATTAAATGCATTATGCATATCATCGCGCTCTATCATGATGTCCTTATCCAGCCCCTCTACACTCACAAAGCCCATTCCGCCACGTGTCACCTCAAGCTTGCCGGTGTATATGTGCCTGCCCGCATCTGCACTATTATTCTTTTTCTTACTGCTCTTTGGCATTTTTATTGTTTTATTGCTATAAAGATAGAGGAATCGCTTTGTTTTAAGTTTACTTTAACGCGAATAGCGAAAGAAGTTTGTTTGCTACCGCTATTAGCTGTACATTTGCATCCACATCGCGAGATAGAGCAGCGGTAGCTCGTCGGGCTCATAACCCGAAGGTCACAGGTTCGATCCCTGTTCTCGCTACTCAGAAAAAGGCAATCATTCATTTGGTTGCCTTTTTTATTCTAAAAAGTTTTAAAAAATCAGCACATGAAGATTATTTATGCTACATGGGGGTACCAAAATATCTGTATTGATGTCACTTCCTTTCTGCAAGAGAAAATAACCAATGAAGAATTGTTCATCAAGATGGATCACAGCTTCTTCCCTTCAAATCCATGCACATTTATCAAGGAGTTGAAAATTTCCTATGAATACAAGGGTGTAATTAGAAATCTTATTGTGCAGGAGCAACACGGTAGCAATAAAAGAGCCTTGATTATCAAATCGGGTAAACATGATACTGTGAATAACATAGGAACTCACGGAAAAGGTCTTCTAGAGATATCAGTACTATAACATAGAGGTCGTAAAGTAGATCCGCTCGTCCCCCCTTTGCAACGGGATGCTCCGGCATGGCGTCTTCGATACCTGTTCTCGCTACAAAAATTAAAGGAATCCATAATGGGTTACTTTTTTTCTTTTCATCACAGCATAATGCCAGGCTCATAAACCCAAGCTCTCCCGAACGCTTTCGGGATCGATCCCAGTTTTCGCTACTAAGACTAAATGATCCAATATAAGCTCCTTTTTCACTAATCGCAGCATAGCGCGAGCTACTAATAATCGTCCAATCAGATGATTGTCGTCAGTTATTCAAAAATATGCATGGGCTAATTTTGGCTGAAAGACATTCTATGGTTGAACTAGCGTTACTTGCGAAATATAATGTGCCTGTGCCCCGTTACACCAGCTACCCTACCGTACCCAACTGGCAGGAAAATATCGATATTCAAAAATGGGAAAAGACTTTCCGTCACGATTATGAAACCTCCGGGGGGATAAGCATCTATATCCATCTTCCTTTTTGTGAATCTCTGTGCACCTACTGCGGATGCAATAAAAAGATCACTACCAATCACAGCGTCGAGGAAGATTACCTGAATACCGTACTTACAGAATGGCAATTGTACCACCGGTTGATGGAAGACAAACCCGTAGTGCGGGAGCTTCACTTAGGTGGCGGCACACCCACTTTTTTTTCCCCTGAAAATCTTGAACGGTTAATATCGGGCATCCTGAAAGACGCAGTTGTTCATCCCGACCACGAATTTAGTTTTGAGGGACATCCAAACAACACTACCAAGGAGCACCTCGAACAGTTATTCCGTCTCGGCTTCAGGCGGGTAAGCTTTGGTGTCCAGGACAATGACCCCGAAGTACAGCGGATCATCAACCGGTTACAGCCGCTGGAACAGGTTAAAACGGTCACTGAAGCTGCACGCCGGATTGGTTATAAATCCGTCAATTTCGATCTGATCTATGGTTTGCCCCGTCAATCACTGCAGAGTATTACAACGACTATACAGCAAACAATTGCGTTGAAACCCGACCGTATAGCGTTTTACAGCTATGCACATGTTCCCTGGACGAGCCGCGGACAAAGGCTGTTTGATGAAAGCGATCTGCCGGGCGCCGCAGAAAAATTGCAGCTGTACCAGGCAGGGAAAACCCTTCTTACCGGGAACGGTTATTATGATATTGGTATGGATCATTTCGCCTTACCTGGCGATGACTTATACAAGGCATCTGTTGAGGGCCGTTTAAATCGAAATTTCATGGGATACACTACCCAATCAGGAGATATATTGCTGAGCCTGGGCGTTTCGGCCATAAGCAGCACCAGCAATGCTTTTGCACAAAATGCAAAAACGATCCACAATTATTATGACAACATAAACAAGGGTAGTCTTGCAATAGAAAAAGGATACTTTTTAACCGGGGAAGACAAACAATTTGGAAAATACATAACGGATATCAGCTGCAGAGGAAACACCCTCATACGTGATGAGGATGTCGATATCGTGAATACTTTTTGCAGAACTGACTTGGATAAATTGGAGGCCGATGGACTGATAACTTTTCACGACCAGCAATTGTCGGTAACACCGCTTGGAAGAAATTTTACGCGCAACATATGCAGCGCATTCGACCTCTATATCCAAAGAAACAAGTCGAGCAAAGAAAAAAAGTTGTTCAGTAATGCTATTTAGAATCAGTGAGGTACCCCATAGTTTTTAACGGTGTATGCCCTTTTTCTCGCTGCAAAGATTACTGGAATATATCTTCGCTTTTTTCTATTTCATTGCAGTGTAGTGCCCCGAGTTTATATCCGGGGCAACTGAGCCGAATATACTGTGGACAACAGCCTAAGCGCAAACCTACGCACCGAACTGCCTTAGATGATGGTCGAGATGTTTGTAGTTGAGTATCCCCCACTCTTTTTGTGTCATTTTACCAAAGAAAGGATGGACTTCCTGCTTTATGCCCCCCTCGCCCATCGAATGAAGTCCATTCACGGCGGCCATCAATCTAACTTTTTCCTTTTCGAAGTCTTTGGTGTCACCGATCGTTAATTCTGGTGCGGTGGGTGAGTTTTTCCTAAGTTCTCCCTCTCCCAATACTATTTTATTTTTCAGGAGTTTGCCTAGTACGTTTACAGGAAACGGAACTCTCTTGGGTTTTACCTCGCCGGTAGGCAATTTTATTCCTTCCACACAGTGCGTCAGCATCTGGCTCACGTTCATCTTCCCCCAAAGGGCAGGATTGGTGGGCGATAGCCGTTCAATTCGCCTCAAAAGCTCATTTTTGTCGTCGCCATTAAATATGCTCTTCATAAAAAAACCTTTGATTAAAAGTAATCAATTCTTAAAAATATGGAATAGGGTTGCAAAAACTTGACTCCTACGCCTTGATTGCCACCGAGTCCCGCGAAGAGCGGACTCAGCGGAGACTGGACGAACGAGTGGGTTAATTTTGTTTACATTTACTCCAAATACTGGTAATGAAACTTATCTCTATCTTCTCCGCTGTCTATCTGTTGAGTATCACAGCGTTGTCAAAGTCATATCTGCCGACCTTGACTGCTCCGGGGGCATTAACAAGATCAAAAGAACTAGCATTCAAGGAGAACAAAGGCCAGATAGTCGATCAGTATGGGAATCAACGACAAGATATTGACTTCGAAATTGCAGCCCAACCTGGCCTCAACATATTCATAGGTAAGGGTCATATTCACTATCAGTTTAGCAAGCCAATGAATCAGGACTTCAAAACAACTGCATGTGACCGAAAAAGAAGGGCAGCCAGTCCTATTCCACTTACGGTTGAAATGTATCGCATGGATATGGAGTTGGTCGGCTGCAATGAGAACGCGACCGTGGTCATGACCGGAGAACGGAATTACTACGAAAATTACATAAAACCTGGCACAGGTGAACACGGTGTTAAAACTGTTTTACATAGCCGGATAGTTTACAGGGATGTCTATCCTAATATTGACTGGGTCTTATCTACAAAATACGGCCAACTGGAATACGAATTCCTCGTGAGAGAAGGGGGAAATCCAAGCGACATACAACTACGTTATGACGGCGCTACAGCATTGAAACTAATCAACGGAAGTCTCTTAGCGGAAACACCACAAGGAACAATAAGCGAACAGCCTCCAATTAGTTACCAGGAAGACGGCAAACCGATAACATCCAGTTTCGCTCTAAACGGTCAAGTAGCTACTTATGAAGTAGGCAAATTTTCAAATGGATTAGTTATAGACCCAACAATAGGTTGGTCAACTTATTACGGCGGCACCGGTGACGATCAGGGCAACGGCGTATGTACTGATAAAAAAGGGAATGTTTATTTGTGTGGAAGGACAAGCAGCACTGCAACCATCGCAACTATAGGCTCCTTCCAAACAGTATATGGAGGTGGATCGTATGATGCGTTTGTAGCCAAATTTAACGGTGCGGGCGATCGGTTGTGGGCAACATATTACGGAGGTAACAACGATGACTATGGCTGTTCGGTAGCAATAGACGGGATGGGAAATATCGTTATGGCCGGAGAAACATCCAGCACAACAGGGATAGCAACCACGGGGGGCTGGCAAACGACTATCGGAGACACCACCGGGTATAATCCGGATGCATTTATAGTAAAGTTTGACAGCACAGGCATGCGGGAATGGGGCACTTATTTTGGCGGTTTTGGGTATGACTGGGCAAACTCGATGACGATTGACTTAAACAATAACATATTTATAACGGGGATAACTGCAAGCACATCGCATATTGTATCTCCAGGAGCATTTCAAACAGTGTATGGCGGCAGTTTTGAAGATGCGTTTATCGCCAAATTCAGCAGTTCAGGATCCCGGCAATGGGCCACCTACTATGGAGGGAATGGCATAGAATGGGGGAGCTCAATAGTGGCTGACAGCGCCTGCAATATCTACGTGACGGGAACAACTACAACCATCACCGGCTTCGGCACTCCAGGCACGGAACAGCCAAGCTACGGTGGAGGCCCTTATGACGCATTCCTCGCGAAGTTCGATAGTGCGGGTATGAGAGCATGGAGTACCTACTTTGGGGGATATTGGGAAGATGGCGCCCAGGCTGTAGCACTTGATGGAAGTGGCAACATATATATGGGTGCATACACGACCAGTTTCAGCGGTTTGGCGACGGCTGGCGCCTTTCAATCTTCAAACGGCAGTGGATACAGTGACGAATACAACGCCATCCTCGTTAAATTCACCAACGCCGGAATTCGAGACTGGTCAACGTACTATGGCGCGTACAGCGGCATAAACTCCCTCTGCACGGATTCATCAGGCAATGTGTTTTTGGGTGGCCAAGGGGGTGCCTACCCCGCAACAATAACTGCAGATGCCTACCAGCCTACATATGGGGGAGGCGTATATGATGGTTACCTCGCTGAATTCAGCAACAGCGGCACTCATATGTGGGGAACATATTTTGGAGGAAGCGATAAAGATTTCATCAATAGCATTACGAGAAACAAAGGGGACCTGTATATAGGAGGAGCTAGCGCAAGCACTTCCGGTATTTCTTCTGCGGGAGCCTGGCAGCTAGCGTACGGGGGTGCTACTAATGATGCCTTTTTGGCAAAATTTTCTTCAGCCGGAAGAATACGCGGCATACCCGCGGTTTGCGTCGGAGCAACAACTTTTATGAGTGATTCTGTGGCCGGAGGGATATGGAACAGCAGTGACAGCAGCGTGGCGTCAGTAAGTAGCAGTGGAGTGGTAACAGGTATTGACACCGGTACGGCGATAATTTCTTATAGTGTCTATGGATCCGTAGCCACGATTATTGTAACCGTGGTGATCGCTCCCGGCCCGATACTGGGGAACCTCAATGTATGCATCGGATCAACAACCATTTTTTCTGATGCTGTACCCGGCGGAACCTGGAATAGCGAAGATACATCGTTTGGAATAATAGATACGCTGACTGGAACATTTAGTGCAATAGTAGCGGGTGAAGTCAAAATCAATTACTTAATCTCCTGCGGCTCAGCATCTGTCATCATTACAACTAATCCATTGCCTGTTATTTTAGTTTCGCCCGATTCGGCGAAAATATGTTTTGATTCTTCAGTTCAATTACTGGCAAGCGGCGGCTCGACATATTTATGGACCCCAGGCACAGGGCTCTCGTGCGGTACTTGTGCTAATCCTATTGCTATGCCTTTGGGTAGCACTATCTATAATTTAAAATGCACATCGTCATACGGCTGTATAGACTCTGCAAATGTGTTTATAGCAATCGACACATGTACGACAGAAACTATGCTTGTGTCCAGGAATGATGAAATCAGGATATACCCTAACCCAGCGGCAAATATTTTGGTTATTGTTTCGAGTGCAGTTATACGAGCAGTTAGTATTGAAAATATAGTCGGACAGACTTTGTTTGTGGATATGTTTGATAACAAGCTCGCTGAAATAAATGTGGCTGAGCTGCCTCCAGGAAGTTATTTAATAAGGATAAATAGCAACATTGTAAGAAAATTTGTGAAATTGTAAGACTCATATTTGGCAATTTTTGAAAAAATATCCCACTCCCCCGTTTGCAACGGGGATGCTCCAGAGCAGCGTCCGCACGCTAGTTTATATTGTCGGTGAGTCATCACGAATTGCCCAACAGAAAAGGTGGATTTCTTTCTTTGCAACCCTTCATTTTCCACCCTACCTTTGTGCTGCGATCTTCCCTTTTTCACGCTCACATCTTTGCGAACTTCTAACCTGTCCCGCATTTGCGGGGTGAAATATCTCGCGTAAAACCGGATTTATCTGCCGGCAGGAAGAAGAAAATCGAAAATTTTTCACACAAAAAACGATTGCTCAGGCGATGAAAAGTGAGCAACAATTATCCACATTTTTAGCGTAAATAATTGATAATCAGGTCCCGATAGCTATCGGGATGAGCAATAAAGTTTTTAGAAAAAAACCTGCCTGCCGATAGGCAGGTGAGCAAAAATCCGGTCATTTCGCACCAACCCCATTCCTCAATTCCATTTATCTTTACCCTTATCTATGCCCACGAGTTATCCCAAAAGTAAATTGAAGGTCCTGCTGCTGGAAAATGTAAGCGAGGAAGCCGTCCATGAGTTCCGGCAAAACGGCTATGAAAATATCACCCATCTGAAAACTGCACTCTCGGAAGATGAGCTGGTTAGCCGCATAGGTAGCGTGCATATACTGGGCATCAGGTCTAAAACAAATGTAACCGCCAGTGTGCTGGAAGCCGCGGAGAAACTACTGGCAGTTGGCTGCTTCTGTATCGGCACCGACCAGGTAGATATGACTGCTGCCATGCGCAAAGGTGTGGTGATATTCAATGCGCCTTATTCAAATACCCGGTCGGTGGCAGAACTGGTGATCGGCGCGGCAATAATGCTCATACGTCGCATACCCGAGAAGAACAAGCTGATGCACGAGGGCACCTGGATGAAGGACGCCCGCAATAGCCACGAGCTGCGCGGTAAGACGCTTGGCGTTGTGGGTTATGGCAATATAGGCAGCCAGGTGAGTATTATGGCGGAGTCACTGGGCATGAAAGTGGTCTTTTATGATACGGTGAAAAAACTGCCCCTTGGCAATGCCGCCCAGGCCAGCAGCTTAGGCGACCTGCTAAAGGTGGCCGATATTATTTCCATACATACACCCGCCGGCGCCAGTACCAGCAATATGATCAATAAAAAGACGCTTGCGCAATGCAAAAAAGGCGCTATCCTGATCAATTACGCGCGAGGCGAAGTGGTGGATCTGAATGCCATGAGAAGCGCACTGGAAACGGGTGTACTATCAGGAGCGGCAGTTGACGTTTACCCCAATGAACCCGGAGAGAATGGCGCGGTATTTAGCTGTCCGCTGCAGCAAATGCCCAATGTATTGCTGACCCCACACATCGGCGGCAGCACGGAAGAGGCGCAGGTAAACATAGGCCAGGACGTGAGCAGTAAATTAGTTGCCTTCCTGGATACCGGCGTTACCACCGGCTCACTATCGGTGCCACAGCTAACGCTTCCCGTGCAGGAAAATACGCACCGGATACTGCACATCCACAAAAATGTGCCTGGCGTACTCTCTGCCATCAATTCCGAGCTGTCGTTGCATAATATCAATATCCTGGGACAATACCTTAAAACAAAAGATGAGATCGGATACGTGGTGCTGGACATAGACAAAAAAGCCTCCCGCGAGGTCGCCGACCTCCTTGGCAAGGTCAAAGGAACAATCAAAGTAAGGTCGCTTTACTGATCACCGATAATGAAACAAAACTTCGGCCGCTGATAAGTCCCTATTTTTTTTTACTTTTACCCATCGTGTTTAAGGCAGCAATTTTCCAGCCTTGTTAAAGAGTAAAGTAATGGCAAAAGAGCAGATAATAATATTTGGCACCGGAGATATTGCGCAGATAGCAAACTATTACTTTGAAATAGACAGCAATTATGATGTAGTGGCCTTTACGGTCGATAGTGCGTTTCTTACACAAAACGAGTATGAAGGTAAGCCGCTTGTGGCATTTGAAAGTATTACGGATATTTATCCGCCGCAGCACTACAAAATGTTTATAGCCCTCAGTTATGCCAAAATGAACAAATTGCGGGAAGGAAAATACCATGAGGCCAAAGCCAAAGGTTATACGCTGGTTAGCTATGTAAGCAGCAGGTGCAGCTACCTCTCCCAATTTCCCTGTGGGGACAACTGTTTTATTTTTGAAGACAATACCATACAGCCGTTTGTCAGGATAGGCAATAATGTTACTTTATGGAGCGGCAACCATATCGGGCATCATTCAGTGATAAAAGATCACAATTTTGTGAGCTCGCATGTGGTGATATCGGGGCATTGCACCATAGAGAGCAATTGTTTTCTTGGGGTGAATAGTACGCTTGCCCACAAAGTCAATATAGCGAGAGAAACATTGCTTGGCAGCGGCGCTGTGATTGCTAAGAATACACAGGAGAAGGGTGTTTACGTTCCTCCGCGCACCGTTTTACTGGAAAAGAAAAGTGATGAAATAACGCTGTAAAGTAACTGAAAGTAATGAATGGCCAGCCACTGATATCCATAGTAAGCCCGGTTTATAAAGCAGAGTTTATAGTCCATGAGCTTGTAAAGAGGATAGTGGAAGAAACGTCGAAAATAACTTCAGACTTTGAGATCGTGTTGGTAGAAGACTGTGGCCCTGATCATTCGTGGGCACGGATCGCCGAAGAAGCTGCGGCCGATACAAGAGTAAAGGGTATCAGGCTAAGTCGCAATTTCGGCCAGCAATATGCCATCACAGCCGGCCTTGACGCCGCACGTGGCGACTATGTTGTGGTGATGGACTGCGACCTGCAGGACAACCCGAAATATATTGCCGATCTGTATACCAAGGCACTCGAAGGAAATGATATAGTATATACCAAAAAGAATGAACGGAAACATAGTGCTATCAAGAACTTACTTGCCGGCTTTTTTTTCTGGGTGTTCAATTTTTTAACAAATAATCAGCGTGCAGATTCTAAAACAGGTGCTTTTTCCATGTTGAGCAGGAAGGCGGTTAATGCATTTCGTTCCGTAAAGGAATACCATCGGCATTACCTGATGATTCTGAGATCGATCGGCTTTAAATCTGATCATATTGTTGTTATTCACGAAGAGCGGTTTGAGGGCAAAACCTCTTACAGCCTGGCCAAGTTGATCAGCCTGGCCATAAATGGCATCGCCTCGCAGTCAGATAAGTTGTTGCGGCTTTCGATCTCATTAGGATTTGCTCTTTTTTTCATTTCTATACTCTGGTCTTCATACCTTATATACTTGTATTTTTCCTATAATATTCCCGCAGGTTATACGTCTATAATGGTGATGTTGCTGCTATCCACCGGCCTTATCATGATGAGTATCGGAATCACCGGATTATATATTAGTAAGATTTTTGACCAGGTAAAAAGTAAACCCTTATACATTATCGACAAGACGATCAATGTGTGAAACAAAAAAACGTAACATGAATATTAAAAATACTAAGCATGTCGTGTGTCCGCATACTTTAAGCCCCTTGTCACTTACCGTAGATAAGCAGGAAGGCGACGAAATAATTAAAGGCGTTTTTAAGAGCTCTGACGGCAAAACATCTTATAAAATTACTGATGGCATAGCAGATTTTACTTATCCCAAAGAACTACAGGGTTCAGACAAGGATTTTAATGAAAAATATGAACTTAACGCCAAACTATATGAAGAAGGTATGGAGTGGCTATTCGCTTCATTTTACGAAACTGAAGATGATGTAAGAAACAAACTGGTAGGCTTGCTTGAGCTGAAACCCGGCAGTTTCGTCCTTAACATGGGATGTGGAGCTGGCGGCGATTCAAAGTACATCATCAGTCACCTGGGCAAGAAAGGCAAGCTTTTTCACCTGGATCTTACTGCGGGGTTGCTGAAGATAGCCCGCAAAAACCTGAAGGGCACCGCAATATCCACGGAATTTTTTGTAGGTAATGGATCTCACCTGCCCTTCCCGGCACAAACGTTCGACGCAGTGTTTCATTTTGGTGGGATTAATATGTTCTCAGAAAAGAAGAGAGCAATAGACGAAATGGTAAGGGTTGCAAAGCCTGATGGCCGGATTGTTTTTGGCGATGAAAGTGCCGCACCGTGGCTGAGCAATAAATTGTTCGGGAAAATAATCAAGAATGCAAACCCGTTGTACAAGCATACACCGCCCATGGATCTGCTGCCAGCAAACGCCCGGAATGTATCCCTGAATTACGTTTTAGGGAATTCGTTTTATGCCATTGCGTTCAATGCAGGCGAAGACGTGCGGTTGAACCTGGACTTGCCCATCCCGGGCGAAAGAGGAGGTACACTTAGAACCAGATATGAACAAACCGGTAAAAAAATAAAATAAAACTTTATGGAAGAGAAATTTTATGGAGTAGACGCCAGAACAATAACCAATGTCGGCAGATTTGAGGAAATAATTGAAGAGATAACATTTCAAGGTTATTCCGTGATCAGCGACTTGCTCAGCGAAGCCGAACTACAGGAAGCTTCTTCTAAACTCGATGCGATCTACCAGGAACAGGTAAATGATTTTGGGATAGACAACCTTAAAAAAATAAATGAAGCTAACCTGGTCCGGTGCCCTCTTTCATACGATGATTTTTTCCTGCGTCTTTGCACAAAACCTGAGATAACCAATGCTGTAGGGCATTTCCTGGGTGGGTATTATATTATCAACCAGCAAAACGGCATCATCAACAGGGCCAAAGAAGAACATCATCAAAGCTCTTGGCACCGTGATCTCCCCTACCAGGACTACATAATCTCCAAACCGATCGCCATTGCGTGCCTGATGTGCATTGATGATTTTACTGAAGAAACAGGAGCGACTTTTATGTTGCCTTTCTCGCACCAGATGGCTAACATACCTTCGGTCAACTATCTTAATAATCATAAAGTAAGCCTGCATGCCAAAAAAGGTAGCGCTGTTTTATTTAATGCGATGGTTTATCACAAGGCGGGGTACAACCGTTCGGAAAATACCCGCAGGGGCCTTAATACTTTGTTCAGCATACCGCTGCTGAAGCAGCAGATCAACTTGTTTGAGCAGATGGATGGCCGGCATGGCGAGGACCCCGCTATGCGTAAGTTATTGGGTTATGATTCGCAGGTTCCGGGAACCGTAAGGGCCTGGAGGCAGGACCATTTGAACAGGAAAAAATGATGAAATGGAAGAAATTGGGACATCTGTTTTGTCCCGGCAACAACTACGATTGGATGAAAACCCATGCCACCTACCCTGTGGCTGAATACCTGGAGAATGGGATTTACCGGGTGTATTTCAGTTGCAGGGATGCAAGCAATAGGTCGTACATTGGCTATGCAGACATTGATATGGAAAATGGCTTTAGGGTAACAAACATATCAGAGACGCCAGTATTGTCGCCGGGAGAGCCCGGTATTTTCGATGACAGCGGTGTAGGCGTAAGTTATATCATGAATGTTGCCGGAAAGAAGTATCTCTATTATCTCGGGTGGAATTTAAAAGTAACCGTACCATGGCTCAATACTATAGGACTTGCGATTTGGAACGACGACACAAGGCAATTTGAAAAATACAGCAGGGCGCCGGTGATGGACAGAAGCGATGAAGATCCGTTTACAATTGCTTATCCATCCATATTATTTGAAAATGGAATTTACAGGATGTGGTATGGCTCTAACCTCAAATGGGGCCACTCCATCACCGAGATGCAGCACGTAATAAAATATGCAGAGAGTGAAGATGCAATACATTGGAAAAGATCAAACCACGTGCACATAGGGCTTTTGCACCCCAACGAATATGCTATATCCAAACCTTTTGTGATCAAAACAGCAGGTTTATACCAGATGTGGTACTCTTACCGGGGCAACGGGGATATTGCCACTTACAGGATAGGTTATGCCGATTCCCCTGACGGCGTTAACTGGACAAGGCGAGATGAAGAAGCGGGAATAACCGTTGCGGAAAATGGCTGGGACAGCGAGATGATCTGCTATCCTTTCATTTTTGATTATAAATCAGAACGGTATATGCTGTACAATGGGAATGCCTATGGCAAAACAGGTTTCGGTATCGCAAAAGCAATTTAAAAATTGAGGACATTGCGGCTTTCCTTCTTTCACCTGGTCGCAGCTGATCTGGACTTCAGCAGTTTGAATAAATAGGACTGAGCCTTTAGCTGTATCGGTATTTTACCACAGCCGCAAACCCTGGTTCTACTGCACTTCTTTTCCAGAAAACCTCCATGCCGGTAGGCAAGCCGTGATCAAAGTTTTTGTTATCTTTAAACCCGAATGTCAGCATTTATAAAAAATATCGTCAGGATAGTGGTATTTACCGGGGCATTGTTGGCGCCAGCATGTGCAGCGCTGCATGCCCAAAACCTGATCGGCAAACACTTCGACGACGCTGTTTTGCAACTCGGACCTGAGAACTCAAAAGTGGTTGATGGCCCGGTAACAAAGTTGCGATACAGCGACCAGGTGATCGATCATCCCGGATTTGGTGTTTTCAGGGAATACAACCAATACGATTTTCTGAAGGGTATCTGTGAAGCACGGCACACCTACATGCCCAAGGTTCACGAACAGGATTTCATCAATTTTTTTAATAAAAAATTTGGCAAAGGTGATCATCTGTGGCGTGGAGAAAACGATACCTATATTGCTATCAAAGAGCACGGAGATCTTTTCGAGCTGATGGTCTGGACACCCGCTTATGAAGAAATGCTGGATAGCCTTTATTGACCCAGGTGTTTGGTGAAATTAAATATCAGGTAAGTCTTATAATCGAATAGATCAGGGTTCAGACCACAAATTGAGTTGCTGCGAACTGTTTTTCGTACTACTGACGGCCAAGTCATTAAAGTTAGAAATCGATATTCCCAGTAGCCTTGTCTTCTGACCTTCGGGCTCGGTTGCAAGTAATAATTCTTTTGCTACAATGGCGATTGTATCCCGGTCGCATACAGGGTTTGACAGCGAACGGCTTCGGG
Source organism: uncultured Bacteroidota bacterium (assembly GCA_903905065.1). GTDB lineage: Bacteria > Bacteroidota > Bacteroidia > Chitinophagales > Chitinophagaceae > Nemorincola. Next base: position 37,965 of record CAIVEW010000046.1, read on the forward strand.
TGATCTGCTTAAAATCGTGGTACTTTATTTTTACGGTTACGGTCCGGCCTCGTAGATTATAACGTTGCAGTCGATCGGTTACAAGAGCTGCGATCTTATCCAGTTCATCATTCATTTCATCGGTTGATACCAGGTCATAGGCAAAAGTATCTTCAGCGGCAACCGACTTAGTTTCCCGCTCTGGTTCTACAGGGCGTTCGTCTATGCCCCTTACTATGTTGTAATAAAACCTTCCTGCCTTTCCAAAGTATTTTACCAGATCATCCTCTTGCATTTTTTTAAGGTCCGCCCCTGTGTGCAGGCCCATATTCTTCATTTTGTCTGCGGTTACTTTACCTACTCCGTAAAACTTTTCCACAGGCAGCTTTTCCATAAACTCCTCAATATGTGATGGGCCAATAAACGCAAGCCTGTCAGGTTTGTTGAGGTCGGACGCGATCTTGGCCACGAACTTATTCACGGACACTCCGGCAGACGCAGTAAGGTGCAGTTCGTCTTTTATTGCTTGTTTTATCTGCCTGGCGATCTCTATTGCAGAGCCTATGCCTTGCTTATCCTCGGTCACATCAAGGTAGGCCTCGTCAAGCGAAAGTGGTTCAATAAGATCCGTATGGCGGTGAAATATTTCCCTTATCTTTTGGGAGACCGCTTTATATGCCGGGAACCGGGGATAAACGAAGATCAGCTCTGGGCACAGGGCGGCAGCCCTTTTGGATGGCATCGCAGACCTTATCCCAAACTTACGGGCCTCGTAACTAGCCGCCGCCACCACCCCGCCCCGCCCCTGCGGCATGCCGCCGACTACCAGTGGCTTGCCCCTATACTCAGGATTGTCCCGCTGTTCCACAGACGCATAAAAAGCGTCCATGTCTATATGAATAATTTTGCGTTGTTTCGGCACTTATGTTCTTTAGCAAAGTTACGAGGCAATATGCTGACCAAGAATTTCAATAAAATCAGCACGGCGTATCATTCGCGCACCAAGGCTTTCGAGGTGCCCGGTGTGCACCTGGCAGTCGATCATCACTACGCCTTGCTGCTGCAAGGTCTCTATCCAATTTATGAATGCAAATTTGCTCGCATTGCTGACGAGGCTGAACATACTTTCTCCAAAAAAAACTTTGCCCAGCAGCACGCCATACAGCCCACCAACCAACCTGTCCGCCTGCCAGGCCTCAGCGCTGTATGCATAGCCTAGCCGATGTAACTCTGAATAAGCTTCAATGATTTCGTTACTGATCCAGGTTCCATGTATGCCATTCCTTTTCACTTTGCTACAATTGCCGATCACGTCTTCAAAGGCCATGTTTACCTTAAACTCAAATTCTTTCCTTTTGATCACCTGCATCATGCTTTTGCTTACTCTTAACTCCCCAGGGAATAACACAAACCTCGGATCCGGCGACCACCACAAAGGCGGCTCATCTTCGTTATACCACGGGAAAATACCACTTTTATAAGCCAGCAGCAGGCGTTCCATACCGAGATCGCCGCCAATGGCCAGCAAGCCGTCGGACCGCGCTTCTTCTAAAGGTGGGAACCACAATGATTCATCAAGTAAATATAATGGCACATTTGAAGATAACTATTTTCTTCCTCACTAGGCGCGCACACAGGCAAAATCCAATAAACAAATTTCCGCCGCAATGCCCTTATAGCTACCGAAAAGATCAGGAGCTTAGCTACAAGGGATCGCCACGGTAATTTTTTTGCCCTTTGAAGTTCACTTTCCACTTCTATGGTACCGTTCAGTTTCTCCACGTTTTCCTTAAGAATAAAGGAACAGGCGTCACTCATGACTGGCAGGGTACTAGCCTTAAATGATGCAACGAACATCGCAGAATCAACTAAATTCCAACCTAAAATCATATCTTCATCCATTCATTTAAAAATCACCCGCTATTTAACGTTAGCATGGTTTTTGATTATAACTTTATTAACAGCAATTGAGTTATTTTTGTCTGGAATTATTAAGTAAATACTATGTTGAAATTCATGAGGAATAAAATTCTGATACCACTATTGCTTGCAGGCGCACTGGCGGCATTTTTTTCGTTTAAATACAGCAGCCGTGCCACCGGGCAGACATCAGAAGAAAAAAGGAAATTGGTAGTGGCAATGGTGATGAAAGTGATAAATGGCGGCCATTATTCCCCAAAAGAACTGGACGACACATTTTCTGCACGGGTGTTTAATAAGCTGGTTAAGGAGTTTGACTATGATAAACTCTATTTCACGCAGCAGGACCGTGCAAAGATGGGAGCCTACGAATTCAAGATCGATGATGAGATAAAGGGCAATTCGATCGAGTTTTTTGACACGCTTGACGCTATTTATATGAGGCGTGCTGCAGGTGTTGAAACCTATTATTCGGAGATACTGAGCAAGCCTTTTAGCTTTAACGGGCACGAGGTTTTCCAACTGAACCCGGATAAGAAGGATTATGCTGCGGATGAGCCAGCGCTTAAAGAAAGGTGGGGGCAATACCTGAAATACCGGGTGCTGGAAAAATATGTGGACCTGAAAAACGAACAGGATAAACTAAAGGAAAAGCTGGACACCGGAGGCTACACAAAATACACCATCAAGGCTAAAAGTGATACCGGTGGCATGCAGACAGTTTATGTGGGAAGAGACAAAACCGATACCCTGAGAAATACGAGTATTAAGATAGATGCGGAACTGGAAGCGGACGCCAGAGAGAGCATAAAGAAGAGCTACGACCGCTATTTTGCGCGGATGCACAAATGGAAAGACGACGACCGTTTTACAGCATATGTGGACGCAATAACTGAAACAGAAGACCCGCACACCCAGTATTTCCCGCCGGATGATAAGAAGGATTTTGACGTATCTATGAGCGGTAGTTTTGTGGGTATAGGCGCTAAACTGAGCCCCGAAAATGACAAAGTAACGGTGTCTTCTATCATCGTAGGCAGCCCAGCGGCACACCAGGGTGAGCTGAAGGCCGGCGATGAGATAACGAAAGTAGGCCAGGGATCTGAGCCGCCGGTGGACATACAGGGTTATGAGCTGAACGACGTAATAAAACTGATACGCGGCCCCAAAGGAACTGAAGTGCGCCTGACCGTGAAAAGAGTGGACGGCTCTACGAAAGTGATTCCGATAAAAAGAGGCGTAATTGAGATAGAAGAGACATTTGCCAAATCAGCTATTATTAAGAGCAAGGATGGCCCAGTGGGCTATATACGCCTGCCGGAATTTTACGCAGATTTCAATCACACCAGCGGGCGTACCTGCTCTGCGGATGTGGCTGCCGAAGTCAAGAAACTTAAAGAAGCTGGTGTCACTGGTATCATTCTAGACCTTCGTAATAACGGCGGCGGTTCGCTGGGTGATGTGGTGGACATGGCTGGTATCTTTATTGGCAAAGGGCCTGTGGTACAGGTTAAGAACAACTCGGCCGCACCTACTGTGCTACGTGCACAACCCAACGACAGTGCGCTCTATACCGGGCCTCTGGCGATAATGGTTAATGAAAATAGTGCATCGGCATCTGAGATACTTGCTGCGGCACTGCAGGACTATAAACGCGCTGTGATCGTGGGTGCTAACACATACGGGAAAGGCACCGTTCAGAAGATGGTGGACCTGGACCAGATGGTGGACCCAATGACCCGGCTGCAGATGCTCAGCGACAGTAATGGTGCGCAAGGTTCTTCCATTGGAGATGTAAAGCTCACTATGGAAAAGTTCTACCGCGTGAATGGCGGATCTACACAGCTTAAGGGCGTAACTCCCGATGTGGAGATACCCGATGCTTATGACGGCTATGACGACGAAGAACTGGGAGAGCGCCTCAACCGCTCCGCGCTGCCATGGGACGAGATACCGGCGGCAAACTATAAGACTACGAACAGCCTGGGCAACCTGAAACAAATCGCGACATTGAGCGAAAGCCGGATCGTGACCAACCCTACCTTTAAGCTGATAGAGGAAAATGCCGCTATCGTGAAAAAGAAGAGGGACGATAATAAAATATCGCTGAATGAGGCCGAATACAAGCGGGAGCAGGAAGAACTGAACGCAACCTCGAAAAAACTGGAAGAGCTCACCAAAAAGGCCATAGCAATGGATATGACCAATCCGCCGGCAGACCTTGGCAAGATAAACGAGGATAGCACCCTGATCAACAAAAACAAGGATTGGCTGAGGAGTTTAAGTAAAGACATTTATATCTCTGAAACTGTGAATATTGTGAATGACCTGCCGAAAAGCACTTCTAAAGTGAACCTGGGCACAGGTATGAAATAGGGTATTTTCTTAAGTTTTAATTATAGGTTACCTCTTGAGGCAACCTTTTTTTGTTGATTTACTTTAACATTAAGAGGTGTTAATAAGCCCCCCAATGAACAGTGCTGGCGCGTTTTTTTAAACCCATAGTGGCGATAAGGTATTGATCACTTAAAATACGTAACTATGAAACGGTCATTATTGCTGATGTTAGTAGTCGCTTCGATTGGATCTGTGTTTTCATCCTGTAAAAAGAACAGCACCAGCTACAACACCAACCCGGCAACAGGAACTCAGATGGACTATCAGTTGGTGGCAACCAACCTCTCTTATTCGGTAACACCTGCTACGCCCGGGCTTACCTGCAGCCTGGTGTGGACATCGGGTTTTGCGAATCCAGATGTAGTCGTTTTCCAGGCTACACAAAAAAATCTTCAAGTGCAACTGAAGTCAACGAATACGCAGCAAATAGATGTAATGTCTTCGCTGGCAGTTGACTTTGGCACCTTTGCATTGCCTGCGGGATTTTACGACAAGACCAGCCTGAAAATGGACCTGGACAGAAATGGAGCAAGCCCATCTTTTGAGCTGAACGGACAATTTACCAACGGCGCCACTTCAGTGCCTGTGATGTTGGAAATAAACGACCCGGTGGTGATACAAACCGACCAGGACAGCGTAACCATCTCTAACGACAGCTCATATGATGCTGTGACTACGCTGGATTTGTCTACCGTTACCTCAGGTATTACTGCAAGTATGCTGCTTAATGCACAGCTAACCAATGGTACTATAGTGATATCAGATATGAGCAACCGTAAGCTGTATGATATGGTGCTCGACGATTTGAATCAACATCCATGGCATTGCTGGTTTCATCACCATGGACATGGTGGTTAACCAAATATGAGGTCTATTTGACAAAAACGCTGGCTTTGGCTGGCGTTTTTTATATAGATAAAGACGTTATGTTTTGAATATCAAAGCAAATGTCCCATCTTTATTATATATTTTGTGTGAGTATATGGGGCATTTTGAGCTGATCGTGATTTCGTTGTGATCCGTTACTGTGGCCGGTTCTAGCGCACTTATTATGTTTTCCCTTCATTTCCCATTGTACCACATGGTGGGGCATTTCAGTTTTCAGTTGGCCGTCTTCAGTGGCAGCGAAAGAATGTCCCGTTTTCATGCCCCACTGTGTCCCCACTTCGGCAAGCAACGTCAGTTGGCAGTTTTCAGTTGGCAGTTGGAGATATTCAGGGAAATTTCACGCAAAGGCCGCAAAGAGAAAAAACGCAAAGCACGCTAAGATAACCGGGAGATGAGGGGGAATCGGGTACAAAAATAGTGAGCGATTGGATTCGACCCAAGACGTTTTAATTATGAGACTGAAGGATTTGGTTATAATATGTTTTTATCTGCGGGAGTGATTAGGTGTGGCAGACCATTAGTTTTCCGGGGTTTTGATGTAGATGGTGTTTGCTTCGTAATCGAAACCGTTTAGCTCGAAGGAGCCTTCGAGCTCGCGGAAGCCACGGGCTAAAAGGAACTTATCTATATCCGGTTTCAGGGTGTGGCCTTCGTAGTAGGGTTTTAATCCAACCTCTGTCATAATGATGCGGGTATGTTTCAGTATCTCCGGGGCGCCTTCGAAGACCAGCAGCTCGGCGCCTTGCACATCTATCCACATTATGTCTATGGCAGTTATGTTGTTAGCTGCGCACCAGTTATCAAGCGTATCGGCCTGCACTTTTATTTCTTTCTGCACGAGCGACTGGCCATAGTATGCGTTGCTTTTGAGGGTGTCGCTGAAGCGGAACATGGAAGAGAAGCCGGCATCTATTTTCTGCTCTATACTGGTGTCAACTGCGTAGAATGGTATCTCGCCCGCCTTATTGCTGAGGGCGAGATTGTGTATGTGTATCCTGTCTTTTTGTGCCGCTGATAGCTGCGCATGGTTTTGCAGGCATAGCTGGTAGGAGCCCGGTACCGGCTCAAAGGCGTCTATGCGGGCATGAGGGAAGATATTGGCAAACTCAATGCTCTGGTGGAGGTGCCAACTGCCTATATCCACCACTTGGCGCACCTCTCCCAGTTCCTGCTTACCAAGCATACTTGCCAGCCGGCGGGCTACCATGCTTTTACGATTGGTTTCCGTGATGATCTTTTCCTTTATACTAATTCCTTCACTTTTTTTTTACTTTCTGCTTCGGCCTGTTTTTTATCGCCACGGATGGCTTCTATGATGCGGTCAGCATCGAAGATCTCATCTTCGTTGTTGTACGGGAACTCAGTGACCTGGTCAGAAATGTTGTACTTGCTGAAAACGGAATTGCGGAACTCCGGCTGCATGGTGGGCGGATTGGCGATAATGTTAGTGTGCATTTCGTAGCCGAACTGCGAGGGCACATTGGCGATCCAGCAAACTACGGAAGGCTTGCCGAGCGCGGCGGCGGTGTGCTGGGCAAAACTGTCTATAAATAACCGCTTTGTGCTCATCTCTATGAGTACTGCAAGGGCGCGGAAATCGGCCTGCACGGGATATACATTCTGCAGGGGCAACTGGTCTTGCCGGCGGATGTGGACCACATTATAATCGGCAGCAAAGGTGTTCACTATTTTTTGGGCAGTAGCCACTGGCAGATCGCGGGGCCAGGAGTATTTATCGGTCTGGTTGGGCATGCCACCATTGGTCTGGATGGCGAGGATGGGCTTGGGCGAAACAAAGGCAGTGCCGAATGAGGTGCGCTCCTTGCCGGTAATGAACAGTTCGGGCAGCTCGCCATTGTACTTGATACCGAACATCTCGCACCACACTTTGATAAGGTGGCCGCGCTGGTAGATGAACTCGGTATCCATGTAGGGATCGTGGAGGAACAGCTTGGTATCTTTGCCCTCTATGTGCTGGGGGTAGAAATAATTGAGGTTGCCGAAGGTGAGCGACATGCTCACATTTGGGTTGCGCATAAACACATCCGGGTAGCCGGAAAGGACTATGAGCTCTGCCTGGGGATATTGTGTTTTTATGGCTTTGCATACGGCAGTTGCCGCTATGCTTTTACCGATGCCGCCGCTTATTTGGAAGATGATTTTCATTTTGTGTGTTTGTTTGGAATTAGGGATTGGATATTGGGAATTAGGATTGTTATGTGTTGTGTTGGGAATTAGGAATTAAGAATTTGAAATTAGGAATTTGGATTGTTATGCGTATTGCGCGAGTTGACCACCCCCGCTAAAAAACACTGCTTCGCTATGTTTTTTAGCGTCCCCTCCTTGAAAAAAGGAGGGGAGTTGTGTTGCGCACTCATGTTGTGCCGCACTTAGTTTTCTTTTGTTTTTTCATCAGCGGGGAAATCATTGAAGGAAATGCCACCGATTATTTTGTTGCTGATACCACCGCCAATAAAACTGTTCATGGGGTCGGGGACTTCTCCTTCTGCGAATTCTTTATAAACGGGCTCGCCGGTCTCGTCTTGTGTTTTCTTAAGGTGCTCCAATATTAATTCGTTCGTTCTATGCACTTTTTGGATAACGGCGGCCTGCGCCTCTATCATTTTTATTATCATAGCTTGTGTCATCACAGAATCGTTTTAAATAGTAAAGGTCATTGTTTAATGATTTTATTGGTTGCTCTAAGGCCAGAAGGATACACCACCTCCATCATATACACGCCCGCAGGCAGTTCTTTTACATCAATGGTATTAGTTCCCTGTTGCAAAGTTCCCTGCATAACAGCAGAACCGACCACACTCCGTATTTTATAGACCACCTGTGTACGCACATCATCCACATAAAGCAAATCCTTTACCGGGTTGGGATAGATGACCTCTCCCCGGCCCTCTCCGAAGGAGAGGGAGGTGTTACGCACTCCTGTTGTTGACGCTGTAACGGTACTTATTGCCGAGGTTGTACTATCATAGCACCCCTCTGTAGGCGGTACTACGGTAGCGGTGATATGGTCTGTGCCGGGGGCCTTGGTGTAGGTGGTAGTGGGTGCGGTGGTGGTGCTGAAAAGAGCACTGTTGTTGTACCAGTGGATGCTGTAGCCGCTCCCCGCTCCCGCTACTACAGCACTCACTGTTACTGTGGTGCCTACGGCTGCTGCTGCCGGGGCGGTAACGGTGATGGTGGGCGTGGTGATGGGCGTGACCGACATAATAATAATATTACTGCTGGTAACCGCGCTGGTGCAGGGGCTGGTGGCTGTGGCTATGCAGCGTATGCTGTCTGCATCTGCAGGGGTGTAGGTATAGGTGCTGGATGTGGCGCCGGTTATGGGTGTGCCGTTTACATACCACTGGTAGGTTACCGTACCGCTGCTCGCGGTTGTTGCTGCTGTGTAGGTTATTGGTGTGCTGGCGCAGGCGGTGTCTGTGAGGGTGGTGATGCTATTTGTGAGGGTGATGGGGATGGGTGGGTAGGTTACTTTGCGGATGCGACCGTTTCCGTTATCAGCTATATATAAATTGCCACAATTATCTACGCATATTCCTCTTGTTGATGAAACTTCAGATGTGGCAGCCCCTCCCCCATCACCCAAAAACCCTGCGACGCCATTGCCCACAATAGTAGTTATAATACCTGTTGCGTCCACCTTACGAATTCTATTGTTATCCATGTCACTGATAAGTATGTTACCCTGATTATCAATAACTACATCGTCAGGTAGCCACAATTCAGCCGCAGTTGCAGGCCCCATATCACCACTATATCCATTTACGCCAGTACCAATAATAGTATTAATTATCCCTGTCGTAATATTTATTTCCCGTATCCTATTGTTATCTGTAATGTATAGATTACCTGAGGAATCGGTACGAAGGCCATAGATAGCGCTTAATTGTGCACTGGTAGCTGGACCTGTATCTCCTGAAAAACCATTAGTTCCATTGCCTGCCACAGTAGTTATGATTCCAGATAGATCTATTTTCCGAATTTTAAAGTTTAAAAGATCAGAGAAGTATAAATTTCCCAATACATCAACACATATACCATACGGTGCATTTAGTGATGCCGTAGCTGCCGCCCCTCCATCACCACTATACCCGGCAATACCATTACCTGCAAGCGTTGTAATAATACCTGTAGCAGCATCCACTTTTCTAATTCTATTATTGTTTTCATCTGCTATATACAAATTGCCAGCTGAATCTGTGGCAACGCCAATCCCCCTATTTATTTGTGCGGCTGTAGCGGGTCCTGTATCTCCGCCAAAGCCTGCTACTCCTGTGCCTGCCACGAGAGTAATTATCCCTGATGAGGATACTTTACGAATTGTATTGTTGTTCTCTGAAAAATAATAGTTATTATGATTATCAACCGTAATGAAGCCGACAGCTCCGATATTAGCAGCGATTGCAGGTCCTCCATCGCCGGTATAACCTGCACCAACATTGGTACCAGCAATTGTGGTAATTATTTGCGCGCTGCTTGCAGAAGCGCAAATAAGCATAACAATGAAGAAAATATTTTTCATAATATTAGTCAACGATATTTAAACAATATAAAGTGCCTTCCCTGGACTGCCGGGTGTATTCCAATATATAGTGCCAACTGGCAAAACACCGGCCCCTGGCCCGGGTATTGCGCTTGCCCAAAGTCCGTTTACATGCAAAGAGTTAGGATTGCCCACGAGAGGTCCGAGAACTATCCCACTCCCTGCAATAAAAGAATTAGGAAAGCCAGCGGGTATAGTATTATTAGCGCCACCTAAGATAGAGGAGCAGGAGTCTGCGACTCTATTGTCAAAACCACCTAATATAGATGAGTGGTGAGTACCGGCACAGACTGTATTGATCTGGCCACCGCCTATTACTCCATAAGTTGTAGTAGCCCCGGTATCATCAATAACGTTTCCGATGCCGCCACCTATTCCACCAAAGTGGGAGCCGAGACCACCAGCAACACCCACACGATTACTATTGCCACCACTAATAAAACTACAACAAGATGAAGCCGAAACAGAGTTTGTAACGCCACCACCAACAAACGAACCGTTGCCAAAAGCGCAATTAGCATCTCCGCCCGCTATTGACGAGAAGTTGCCACAAGCAATATTACTCATTCCCCCGCCGATGAATGAACCATCTGCTTTGGCGCAGTTCAGATTACCACCACCAATCGTAGCGGAATTGCCGCATGCAACACTAAACGCCCCTCCCCCTATAAAAGATAATATGCCACAAGCCTGGTTGTTACTACCACCGGCAACAGCGGACGTTTGAGACAAGGCAACATTATCTTCTCCGCCGCCTACAAATGATCTTTGCCCGTAAGCGCAATTAAGAATGCCGCCAACTACTGCCGCTTCCGTACAAGTAGTATTGGAACATCCGCCGCCAATAAATGAGGCTAATCCACAGGCGTGATTAGTCCATCCTCCAACGATGGCTGCACAGCCGAAACCAGGAAAAATCACATTTAGTTCGCCGCCACCGACGAAACCGTGAAGAGAAGTTGCGCCAACCGAATTAAGCTCCCCGCCCCCGACAAACGCTCCAGCACTGGAAACGCTATTAAAAACGCCACCGACAACTGTAGATACGTTTCCTAAGGCGGTATTCGAGAGGCCACCACCGACTACGGTGTGCCTACTTACTGCACTATTGCTTTCTCCGCCGCCGATAAAAGAGGCATGTGCCGGTCCAATGCCGTCATCAATGATGCAGTTGCAAAAACCACCCACAATTGAAGCGCATGTTACCGGACTGCCTATAATGCTGCTGCTAATAACATTGGTATCACCGCCGCCTATAAAATTGAAATCACCAAAAATGCAATTACCATGGGTAAGAGGGGCTGTAGTGTCGAACCAGCCGCCCCCACCGATGAAGCTGCCAATGCCGTTTATGCAATTGAAACTGCCACTGCCTATGAAGCTGCAGTTAGAAGCCGTATTAACAGCATTATCCGTCCCACTGCCTATAAAGCCGTAATTGCTGAAAATACAATTGCCGTGTTGTAAAGTAACAGGGTCACAGTAGCCGCCGCCGCCTATCACGCTGCCGCAGCCATTTACGTTGTTAAAACTGCCGCTGCCTATAAAACTGCAATTTAGCTTTATCAAATTAGTATCGCCGTTCCCAACAAAGGAGTTATTGCCTGCTACACAGTTGTTGCAGCCATTAACAATAGATGAAAAATTTGATCCCGATAGAATGCAGTTTTGACACCCGGTACCTATAATCCCATAGCTTGTAGCCAATATGGAATCATCAATACAATTATTTTGCCCGCTGCCTATGCCGCTGAGCGGAGCGCCGAGCCCACCAAGGCTGCCAATACAATTACTTTTACCGCTATTAATAAAAGACGCATCCGATAAATTAAAAATAGCATTCGAACCACCGCCGGTTATTACTGATAAATTAGAACCAATGCAATGGTTCAAACCACCAATAATTGAAGAATACTCGGTACTCTGACAGATACAATTCTTTTGGCCACCAGCTATCACGCTGAAAGGCGATGTTTTGTCGATTGTGTTAGATAGACCTGCACCAATGAAACTACAATCTGATGCCGCAGCTATACTGTTGGTATCTCCACCGCCAATAAAAGATGCATTACTGCCAGCACTATTAAGATGGCCGCCAAATATACCGGAGCATGCAGAACCGGGTAAAATGCAGTTCCGGAAGCCGCCTCCAATAGCATTATTGGGTGACGGACTACTGGCAGCAGTATTAATACAGTTTCGCTGGCCTCCTCCTATAAAACTAAATACAGCAGGCGGGTTCGCCGTTGCGTTACCAATCGTGTTATGGCAACCACCACCGATAACACCGCAATGTGATCCTTTATTTACAGCGTTTGTATCGCCGCCGCCAATGAATGAATTATTAGCTGCTATGCTATTCGAGCAACCTCCAAATATCGAGGAACAGTTTATGCCGGCGCAAATTGTATTTTGCTGCCCCCCACCAATATTGTTGAAACAGGAACTCAATGCACTAGTAGTATCAATACAATTTAGCGCCCCACCACCAATAAAACTAAAACAGGCAGGAGCACAGCCTAATACATTACCGGCAATATGATTACTTTGGCCGTTAACGATTGAAGAAAAACATCCGCATACACCATTCCTGTCACCATTAAAAATATTTTCAAAATGGCCTTTAACTACATTCTGGCAACCATTTGCAACGGTATTATATATTCCAACATCAGGAACCGGGCCACCGGCAAAGGTATCAGTGCAATTTGTTTGGCCCATTAGTATCACAGATAAGCATGCACGATTAAGATGTGAATTCGTAAGAGGACCACCGAGTATTGCGGAGCAATTACCGGCACCACCAAATGAGCCGGCAACGGGTGTACCCGAAGGATCAGATCTTAATGATTGACTAAGAGCGCCGGGGTCGCAAAAAATGTTAAAAGACATAGGAATAGTTTTAAAAGTAAGTGTGTGATTACCTCAAAGCTACTTTATCTAAAGATACGAATAATAGCCATTAATGGCTATAGGTGTAGCTATAAATGGCTATTGCCTACTCAAAGAATTGGTGTATCGTACTATTAATTCGGCCATCGTTACGCCTGCTTTCTTCATCATATGCTTCCGCTGGTTGTTCACTGTGTCAACGCTGGTGCCGAGAATATCTGCAATTTGTTTGGAAGATTTGCTTTTCGCAATGAGCGCCAGCACTTCGAGCTCGCGCCCGGAGGGCAGTAAGTTATCATTACTCATGGTTCATAGTTTAGTGGCGTGAAAATAGATAATAAACGTACATAACAAAAATTAAACCTGCAAGAAAAATATTAAGAAAATGAAAAATTAATATTGAATGTTAGTGAAACATGGGTGCCTCTTTGTAGATCGGCAAGTTTACCTAGCGGCTCTGGAGGCTGAGTAAAGAACAGAACGTATAAGCGAGCGTGGCAACGATGCTTAATAGCAGCAGATAGTTTGGAACCAAATGAATATATTTTGGCAATTGCGCGGCCTGTGGTTTTTCACTATTAACCTTAGCTTTGCAGCCTGAATGAAATCTTTTGAACAATTAAGGATCGTATTTTTTGGCACGCCGGATTTTGCGGTGGGCTGCCTGGCGGGGCTGGTGGATGCGGGTGCAAACATTGTGGGGGTGGTGACCATGCCGGATAAGCCCGCCGGCCGCGGCAGGCAGGTGCAGACATCTGCCGTAAAGCAATATGCCGGGACAAAGGCGTTGCCGCTGCTGCAGCCGGAGAAAATGAAGTCGCCTGATTTCCTGGAGGCACTGAGGGCGCTGCATGCAGACCTGCAGGTGGTGGTAGCCTTTAGGATGATGCCGGAGGTGGTGTGGAATATGCCGCCTATGGGCACTATAAATGTGCATGGGTCGCTGCTGCCGCAATACCGGGGCGCCGCGCCTATAAACTGGGCCATCATCAACGGAGAAACGGAGACCGGGGTAACGACCTTTAAACTAAAGCATGAGATAGATACGGGAGACATACTCCTGCAACAAAGGGTGGCTATACTGCCGGACGATAATGCCGGTACCATGCATGACAAACTGATGGTGGCGGGCGCTGAGCTGCTGGTAAAAACCGTAAAGGGCCTTGCTGATGGCTCGCTGCAGGAAATACCGCAGGCCGGGATACCCGCCGGCGAACTGAAACATGCACCCAAAATATTTAAAGAAGACCTGGCCATAAACTGGAACCAACCTGTGGCCAGGATAGACAATTTCATACGTGGCGTATCACCCTACCCGGCGGCATTTACCCGGCTGGACGATAAACAGTTGAAGCTATTCAAGGTGCATGTGGCGGCGGAAGCGCATGGCAAAGCTACCGGTACTCATGAAACGGATGGCAAGGACTATCTGTGCTTTGCGGCGGCCGATGGATGGGTATTTGCAGAAGAACTGCAACTGGAAGGAAAAAAGCGCATGGGTATTAGCGAGTTTTTGAGGGGGTATAGGTTCCCGGCTAATGGCGGCGCGGCTATTGAATAAGTGTGCGCCTTCGCCAGGCCGCCGGTAATTATCGCTGATAATAATAAGATAACATTGCGCGGCATCGCAAATGAGTGGTAACCTATAGTTTTACAACCATGAAAAAAATATTGTCATTAGCAGTAGTATTATCATTGATCATCTCCATACCGCAACGTTCGTTTGCCTGGGGAAAGGCAGGCCATGGCATAGTAGCGGAGATCGCGTTCTCCTTCCTCGACACCGGCACACGGACGGCTATTCGCCAGTACCTGGGAACGACAACGATAGAGGATGCCAGCACCTGGATGGACGATATGCGCAGCGACCACAGCTACGACTACATGAAGCCCTGGCACTATGTAAACATAGAAAAGGGTAAGGAATACGTAGAAACAAAGGACGGCAACATTATTAATGCCCTCAACAAAGCCATCAGCGAACTGGAACACCGCGGCAATATGAGCAATGATGACATCAAGAAAGACCTGATGATCATTTTTCACCTTACCGGCGACCTGCATATGCCGCTGCATGTAGGCTACGAAGACGATAAAGGTGGTAACACCGTACAGGTAAAATACCTGGGCCGCCCGGTGAACCTGCACCGCGTGTGGGATACGGAGATCATTGAAAGTGAAAAAATAACGGCCGACGACTGTTTACATCACATTAAGGACTTCAATAAGAAGGAGATAAATGATTTCAAAAAGATCGATGTGGTAAACTGGATACAGGAACCCCGTTCATTGCTTGGCGACGTTTATGATTTTAAAGACGGCACCATAGACCAGGTCTACATAGATAAGAACAAAAAAGTTGTTGAAGATCAATTGCTCGTTGCCGGCATCCGGCTTTCGGCTGTGCTGACAGAGATTTTCAAATCATAAGGGTTACTCCGCATAAGCATTTTTTGCGATCTCTGTCCCTCTCACAACGGCATGTATGCGGTCGTCGAGGGTCTTTATGGCTTCGTCCATCATTTCCAGGTAGGTGTTCGGCTCGCGGTAGTGGTCTTCTTTTATGATGTTCATTAATCCCATAATACTGCACAGAGGCGCCCTGAACTCATGCGACTGAATGTGGGCGATATCCATGAGCGCTTTATTTTGAGTCTCCACCTGCTGCATTTTCACGCTCAGCATTTTGTAGGTAAGCTCCAGTTCCATAAGATGAATGGCCTGTTTCGCGAGTATACCGAGGAGCACTTTTTTGTTCTCCGATATTTCCTTTGCCTCTGTATCCATTACGCACAGTGTGCCGATATTGTTTCCATCATTGGCAGCTAATGATGCGCCGGCGTAAAAACGAACATTCGGGGCATTTGCTACCAGGGGGTTATTCGTAAAGCGGCTATCCATGCGGGCATCAGGCACGATCATCACCCCTTCGTGCATAATGGCATGAGTGCAAAAAGATGTAGCGCGCGGCATCTGGGATACGTCAAAACCCCGTTTTACTTTGAACCATTGGTCATGCTCATCTATGAGTGTGATGAAGGCCACCGGAGTTTCGTAAATATCCGCAGCAAGTTTTAATATGCCGTCCAGGTTTTTGTCCAGGTCGAAATCAAATTCTTTGAACCTGCGTACCGACTCGAGCCTTTCGGCTTCTTTATCTATTAGGCTCTGCATATTTAATTGTTGTTCAATGAACTGGAGTATTCCTGTAAATTTACAACTCCCTGTACAATAAACGATAAATATTACGTTTAGGTTTTTTAATTTCGCAAGTTTATGCCCGATAAAATTCGTTTTTCCATTGTTGGCTTTGGTAATATAGGCCGCCGCCATGCCGGGCAAATACTGCAAAATACCGATACAGAACTTGTTGCTGTTTGCGATATAGACCCGGAGGTTAAAGTGCATGTGCCCACCGACGCCGGATTTTACACTAACCTGGGCGAAATGCTGGAACGATCAACCGCCGACATTCTTTGTGTGTGTACGCCCAACTACCTGCATGAGCCGCATACAATAGCAGGGCTGCATGCTGGCCTTCACGCCGTGGTAGAGAAACCAATGGCGATGAGCGTGGCAGAGTGCGACCGGATGATAGCGGCAGCTAATGAAACAGGCAAAACCATATTTGCAGTAAAACAAAATCGCTATAACCCACCGGTGCAGGAAGTGAAAAAACTGATGGCAAACCATGAACTGGGCGCCATTTTTATGGTGCAGGTGAACTGCTTCTGGAACCGCGGCGACAGCTACTACGCTGGCAGCGACTGGCGCGGGAAGAAAAATAAAGACGGGGGTTGCCTGTTTACGCAGTTCAGCCATTTTGTGGATATACTTTACTACCTGAATGGCCCGGTAAAAGAAGCGCAGGGATGGATCCACAATTTCGCGCACACGCACAATACAGAAGTGGAAGATACCGGGAGCTTTGTAATGAAGGCAGCGAACGGTGCGATCATCAATTTCAATTTTACCACCTGCTCCTACGAACGCAATATGGAGGGGTCGATAACCATATTTGCGGAAAAAGGAACCGTAAAGATCGGGGGACAGTATCTAAATACTATTGAATACCAGCAATTGGCTGCCGCTACCCTACCCGCTATTAATATTACCGCCAAAGCCAACGACTATGGCCTGTACCAGGGCTCAATGAGCAATCATGACAAGGTGATACAAAATGTGGTGGATGTGCTGCTGCATAACCAGCCGGTAATGACCAGCGCTGAAGAAGGACGCGAAGTAGTGAGGATCATAGAGCAGATGTATAGCGGGGCGATCAGGGCGTAGTATATATTGACACTCCTATCCCTTACTCTCTTCCCACTTTCTTCTGCCCTCGCCGGCAAATACATGCCGCTCGCTATGGTAGGATGAGCGCACCAGCGGGCCGCTCTCTACGTAATCCAGGCCCATTTTATACCCTTCCTCCCGGAAGAAAGCAAACTCATCGGGGTGAACAAAGCGCACCACCGGCAGGTGTTTCTGTGTAGGCTGCAGGTATTGGCCCATAGTTACCACATCGCAGCCGTTATCGGCAAGGTCCCGCAGGGATTGCAGCACCTCTTCTTTTTCCTCGCCCAGGCCCAGCATTATGCCGCTCTTGGTGCGCATGCCACCATCTTTTAGCCGGCGTATCACTTCCAGGCTGCGGTGGTACTTAGCCTGTATGCGCACTTTTTTCGTTAACCTTTCCACGGTCTCCAGGTTGTGTGAGACAACTTCAGGAGCCACATCTATTATGCGCTGCATGTTTTCCCAGTCGCCTTTAAAATCAGGTATCAGTGTTTCCAGTGTTGTATCCGGGTTTAGGGCGCGTACAGCCTTTATGGTATTGGCCCAGATGATCGAGCCCCCGTCTTTAATTTCATCCCTGTCCACGCTCGTGATCACCGCATGTTTCACCTTCATCAGGTATATCGCCTCGGCTACACGCTGCGGTTCATCCCAGTCCACTGGCTCCGGACGTCCGGTAGCTACCGCGCAGAAGCCGCATGAGCGGGTACATATATTGCCGAGTATCATAAACGTGGCTGTACCTTCGCCCCAGCACTCACCCATATTCGGACAGTTGCCACTCTCGCAAATGGTATGCAGTTTATGTGTGTCCACAAGGCCACGAACGTGGCGGTAATTCTCCCCCATGGGCAGTTTCACGCGCAGCCAACTTGGCTTCTTCACACGTGTTTCCTGATTTATGTCTACAGAACTAATAACCGGCAACTCCTGCATAGACCGTAAAATTAAACCAGAATTTGCAGAATTGAACAGAATTTGCAGAATGACGAGATTGAGGGAATTTATAAGACTACCGAAATTCTTAATTTCTGTAAATCCTGATCAACTTTTAATACATTTACAAAAAAGCATTACAGATGAAGCGGCAGTTATTTTTTTCACTCCTTGTACTACCCTTTTTTATACTTAACGGCCATTGCAGCCACGCACAGACGGCGGTATATTATTGTCCGCAGATGGGGGCCGTGGGTTATTCCTACAGTAACGACGAGACCGGCCACAACCTGGAAACTATAAAAAAGAACGCCCTGAAGGACTGCCAGGATCTGGGCGGTAAGGGCTGCACCCTGCTTTATGCTACGCATAAAGTGGGTTGGGGTGGTTTTATCCGCGGCAAGGATATGAACGGTAATCCGTTGTTTTTCGCCGTAGGCCACCAGCTTTCGGATGCCTTTGCCAAAAGTGAGCTGAAGCGGAAATACCTGTTTGAAGGTGGTGTTGAATATAACGATGTGCTCATGGTGACGTGGCAGGCAGAATGATAAGCGATCACACTCCAACTATACAAAGTGAATTATGAAGTGTGTGATGAGCGATTAAATATTAAATTATTTTATTTTTGAACAATAATTTCAAAATCAATTAATTATAGCGATTTATTTAAAAGTTTATAGCAAGTACAATTTCGATTTTGAAGGTATTTAAGGGCTATTTCTATCATTTTAG
>CAIVEW010000047.1 GCA_903905065.1 uncultured Bacteroidota bacterium
CCTAAAGGGGCTTATTCTTATTTTCTTTATCCTTTGCGCTCCACCTTCCCGCTGTGGCGGGACCGGGAGGGTCTATTATACAAACAGGTCAATTGTTTCGCCAGCAGCAAGTGTTACTATCGCTTTCTTATAAGAAGGCTTGCGGCCTGCCAATAATCCGGCTTTAGTAAACCTTGTTTTGCTTTTAGCAGGAACCACAACTGTATTTACATCAGCTACCTTCACACCGTAAAACTCTTCTACAGCTTTCTTTATTTCCAGCTTATTGGCTTGCTTGCCCACTACGAATGTATAGCGGCCACTGCGCTCCATCTGGAGATTTACCTTTTCGGTGATCACCGGCCTTACCAACACTTCTGATAGTTTCATCGTTTTTACTTTTTAATTTTTGACTTTTGATTTTTTAAGCTGCTACTTCTTCTTCCAACTCATTGAACATCTTGGCAGCAGACTCAGTGAATATCAAAAGCTGCGTATGCGTGATGTCGTATGTATTCATGTCGCTCAGTACCACTGTCTTGTTATCAGCAAGGTTACGTCCGCTCAGGTATACATTAGTATCATATTCAGGTACTACCAGCATTGTCTTCCACTTGTCACCGCGAAGTGTGTCTAGTATAGCTGAGAAATCCTTTGTTTTCGGAGCGTCCATTTTCAGGTCTTCTACGATAACGATCTTGTTTTCACGTGCTTTGTAAACCAGGGCAGATATTTTAGCCAGGTCCTTCACCTTACGGTTCAGTTTGAAAGCATAGCCGTGTGGCAACGGGCCGTTGATAGTACCACCACCCTTATACAAGGGGTTACGGATGTTGCCCTTACGGCTGCCACCGGTACCTTTCTGCTTGTGCAGCTTCTTCGAAGAGCCATGCACTTCTGCACGGGTCTTTGTCTTATGCGTGCCCTGGCGCTGTGCTGCGAGATATTGCTTTACCGCGAGGTAGATACAATGATCGTTTGGCTCAACATTGAAAATATCGTCCGGCAGTTCAACCGAACGGCCTGTCTTTTCACCTTTAGTATTTAAAACGTCAACTTGCATGACTATAATTAATTCTGAATTAAAACAATAGAACCGTTATGACCTGGAACCGAACCGCTAATTAATATATAGTTCTGAGCAGGGAATACTTTTACTACGCGAAGTGCTTTGATCTTTACACGGTCAGTGCCCATGCGGCCGGCCATGCGCATTCCTTTGAATACACGGCTAGGGTAAGATGAACCACCCACAGATCCTGGTGCACGTGAACGGTCATGCTGGCCATGGGTTGCTTCACCCACACCGCTGAAACCGTGGCGCCTTACAACACCCTGGAAACCTTTACCTTTGGTAGTGCCGATAACACTTACCTTCTCCCCTTCGGTAAATATTTCACAGGTGATGCTTTCACCCACATTCTTATCAATGGAACAATTACGTAATTCTTTTACAACACTTTTAGGAGTAGTGTTCGACTTTGCAAAGTGATTGATCATCGCCTTGGTGGTATTCTTTTCTTTAGCCTCACCAAAAGCTATCTGCAGGGAGTCGTAACCGTCAGTAGTAACGGTTTTCTTCTGAGTAACCACACATGGCCCAGCTTCGATAATGGTACAAGCAGTCTGCTTGCCATTTGGTTCGAAAATGCTGGTCATACCGATTTTTTTACCAATAATACCTTTCATTATTATTATATTTTAGTTCAGCGCCCGGTAACCATTGGGAGGCCCGGGTTAAACTGTTTTGCAATGTTTTAAAGAACTGTACTTAATTCGGCAATTTGCAAATTCGGCAATGAGCCTTATTATTATCTTCAATTATCAAATTGTCGAATTGCCAAATTGGCTAATTATCATGCTTTTATTTCCACTTCCACGCCACTTGGCAGGTCTAGCTTCGACAACGCATCAACCGTACGCGAAGAAGAAGTATAGATGTCCAGCAGGCGCTTGTGTGTGCACAACTGGAACTGCTCACGGCTCTTCTTGTTTACGTGCGGAGAGCGCAATACCGTAAAGATCTTCTTCTCTGTTGGCAACGGAATAGGGCCTGTAACCACTGCTCCCGTATTGCGCACAGTCTTAACGATCTTATCTGCTGACTTGTCAACCAGGTTGTGGTCGTAAGATTTTAGCTTTATTCTGATACGCTGTGACATCTTTTCTTGCTTTTTATGTAAAGAGCTTTATACTCCAACTTTATTCGTACTCAGATAGATATTCTCTATCCCCCAAAATTTGGGACTGCAAAGGTAATCAGTTGTTTTGATTCAGCAAACTTTTCTTTGAGAAATTTAAAATTCTTTTCTCCACCCCTCTAAAGTATTGCCAGTATGGAGATCGGCAACTTTTAAAGGGAGTGCAAAGATACGTGTTTTTTTTGATTTTAGCTCCTTTTGGTCAACAGGAACCCTAAATCATAAGGAATGCCGAGGATAAGGTGTTATTTTATTTCGTATTTTGGTTTAATTATGAGCGACCTCGTAACTATAACGACTTTCAACAACACATTTGAGGCCAATCTTGCCGCCAGCCATCTGGAGCGAGAAGGAATTGAAACATTTATGTCTGATCAGAATATTAGCGCATTATATCCTAATGTAGGAGGTCCAATAAACCTTATTGTAGCTAGCCCTTCCGGTGCATTCGGAGGCGTAAAGCTGCAAATAAAGGATGATGATATTCCTAAGGCTATTGAGATACTCAAAGAACATGGCTATTTAAATGAAGAAACGGAAAAACCTTCAAAAGCGGCTGATGCTATCGATAAAATGACAAATAAAATCCCATTTCTTCGCCCATACCCATTGCAAGTAAAATTGCTTGCAATAATTTTTACTATTCTCGCAATCTCAATAGTTGTTTTTGTTATAAAAAAAGGATAATCGCGTACGCCATATATCTGTTATCCGAAACATTCACTATTTTTTTAAAAAATCTACGATTTGAAAAAATACATAAGTATTCTTCTTGCCTTATTGATGACCACCTGCGGCTACGCGCAAACAAAAGCTGATCTCTTCGGCAACGCCCCTATAACGTGGCTGGGCCTGGATCTTGCGCATTTAAAATACACTGGTAAGCCCAGCCAGCATAACAATACAGGCCTTATTACTAATGCCGATCTGCAGACGGAATTTTTTCCATCTTGGAATGAACTGTTCTTCAACGAACAGTACAAATTTAATATCGCCTCGGCCGTTCACAGAGACTTTGTTGGTTATGCCATGGACATAACTCGAAACGAAAATAGAAAGGTAAATAAGGGGTATGTTACCGATAACGAAAGTGAATATCAACTACTTACGACCGACAGCGTTTCCAAATTTATTGAAGGCTACGATTTCGGACGAAAAAAAGGCATTGGTATGCTTTTCTTTGTGGAGGGGATGAATAAGCGTAAGCGGGAAGCTTCCGCCTGGGTCACTTTTGTGGATATGGGTAGAAAGACGGTGTTGCTCACCGAACGCGTAACGGGTAAAGCTGGTGGAGCTGGGTTCCGAAATTTTTGGGCGCACGCATTCTCCAATATTGTCTGGAACACGGGGAGCGAATTCGATGAATGGAGTAGTATGGCGCATGGCAATTCTCTTTTTATGAATTTATAATGTCTGTACGCGACATCTTCGTTTTTCGAATATTCAATAACTTAGTGCCGCTAAAATATTTTTACACTTTATTAAAAACCGAACAAAATGAAAAAAATACTACTTCTTATTCTGTTAGCTAATATCGGCACCACACTTAATGGCCATGCACAAACCAAGGCCGATATCTTCAGCAGTGCACCCATAACCTGGCTGGGGCTCGATTTCACGCATTTAAAATTTATTGGTAGTGCTGCACAATTCAAAGACGCAGGCGTCATTACTAACAGTGATATGCGGTCGAAATATTTCCCCGGCTGGAATAACCTGTTCATTGCTGAACAAAAGAAGTATGACGTGGCTGGTGCCGTGCACCGGGATAATGTTAGCTATGCTACGGACATAACGCAGGGTGCCAATGACAAATCAACCGCAGAATATTTTACCGATAAAGCCGATGATTACCAATTGCTCACCACCGATATGATCTCGACGCTCGTGGCTGGTTACGACTTCAAAGGCAAGACCGGTATTGGCCTGCTCTTTTTTGTAGACGGTATGAGTAAAGACAAGGTGGAGGCATCTATGTGGGTGACATTTGTGGACATGGCCGGCAAAAAGGTGCTACTTACTAACCGGATGACCGGAAGCGCCGGCGGCTTTGGTTTCCGGAACTACTGGGCGAAGAGTTTTTACAATGTCTTAGGAGATGTAGAGCATGATTTTAAAAAATGGGGCAAATAGTCCATTTTGGACCTCCTGCAATATGGTGAGGGTAATTAAGTATCTTTGCTTATTAATTAACTAAAAACCATATTATGTTTAAGAAACTATTGCCCTCGCTAATTTTAATAGGAAGCACTATCACTTCCTACGCGCAGTCAACACTTACTGCTGCTAACTTTAACCCGCAGATCGGAGATGCCTTTGCCATTGTCAATTGTGACACAGCCGGTGTTACGCCCGGTGGATCCGGACCAGGACAAAACTGGGATTTCACGACTGCGCTTGTAACTACATCTCTGGATACAGGCAACGCGGTGCCTTGTCTTTCTACTCCGCATTGCGCCATGTTCCCCGGTACTACCTTGGCTGTAAAATCCCCTCAGTCCGACCTGATACAATATATCAAGGCGGATAGTTCAAGATTGTCACAAGTTGGCTACTACCAGGCGGCAGACACTAACCTTGTTCTTTCTACGGACCCGATGGATGAGATCCGGTACCCATTTACCTATCTTGACTCATTCACCGACAGTTATTCCGGCACGCTTACTTTTTCATTGGCTACCGCCAATGAAATTGGTTCGGTACACGTGATTTGTGATGCATATGGCACTTTGCACCTGCCTGGCGGTGTTACCTTTACCAATGCTCTAAGGGTAAACAGCACGCAGGTTTTCACGGATAGTACAGATCTTTTCGGAACGCCAACCATTGATACATTTAACATCAATACCTATACCTGGTATGTTGCGAATTATCATTCGGCGCTGTTGACGATCAGTTACGTAACACAGGTGGGAGCGGCTTCTTCCAGTTATAAACTCGTATCCTATGCACCCTACCAGGTGCAGGCGGCCGGTGTACCCCTTGTGAACGGTAGTACTTCTTCGTTAACTGTCTACCCGAACCCGGTGCAAGATGAACTGAACATCGATTACGATGGTAAGAACAATAAAAATGTCCGAATAACTCTGATGGATGTCTTAGGCAGGCAGGTGGCAGTGATAGCCGATGGCCAAATAAACCAACACCTAACCTACAACACGGCAGGCTTGGCAAAGGGGGTATACGTACTTCACCTGCAGTCGGGCGATGAGTCAATAACAAGGAAAATTGAAGTCGAGTAATACCGGCTGAAAATACTTTACGAGATAGCGGTTCAGCATTATGAGCCGCTATTTTTTTTGCGCTTCCTGCCGGAGTTGTCCTTTCCTTAACTTTAGTTTCTATAACTTAGTTATCTTTGATTTACACGGCGACTGCCGTTTTTGATTTGGAATAATGAATAACAGAGCGTCCAAGATCCTTATTGTGTTTCTGATGTTTCTGAGCCTGGGTACCGCCGCGCAAAAAACCGCAAAGACCAGGAAGTCAGCTGCCAAACCGGCCATTGACACCAATAGTACGCCAGAGCATAAGAAGAGGGTCGCCATAGAGCTCTACAAAGCAGAACTGGAGAAACCATCGCCAAAGGACCTGAATATACTTAACGACCTGCTGGCCAAGGGCGCGAACATTACCGATGCGAGCAAACAAGGCTGGACTTTGCTTCATGAAGCAGCTTACCAGGGAGATACCGCTCTTATTGTACGGTGCCTGAAAGGCGGTGTGCCGGTAAATGCGGTTTATTTGACAGCAACATCTAAAAATACCCCTCTTTACTGGTCTATTCATAACAATCATCGAGATGCGCAACAGTTGCTGACACAAAATGGCGGCACATTAGGAATAGCTGACGGATATGGTATTCAGCAGTATGACAGTGGCAACAAATATTTTGGCTATTTCCTCAATGGTGACAAGTCGGGGCAAGGTGCATTTTACTACGCGGACAGCAGCCATTACGAAGGTGGCTGGGAAAAAGACGAAAAGTCTGGCAATGGAATATTTTACTGGAGTTGGGGAGATAGGTATGAAGGCGAAATGGCACATGATAAGTTATCTGGCAAAGGCATTTTTTATTTTGCAAATGGCAACAAGTACGAAGGGGAGTGGAAAAACAGTCTCAAGGACGGCGTGGGCCACTTTTATTGGAAAAACGGCGACGAATATGAAGGGCATTATGAAAAAGGGGAGCGCTCCGGCGAGGGCATATTCAATTGGGCCAGTTGCGACAGGTATGTAGGGCATTTTGAGCACGATAAACAATCCGGGCAGGGCAATTTTTATTTCGAGAACGGCGATATTTACAAGGGAGAATGGAAAGATGACCTGGAGAACGGAACGGGCACTTTCCAATGGGCGGTAGGGCATAGCTATACCGGTCAGTTCCTGAATAATAAGCTGGACGGGCATGGTACCTGCTATTGGAAAAACGGCGAAAAATATGATGGGCATTACGAGAAAAATATAAGGACTGGCCAAGGTTCCTATTACTGGACAAACAAAGACAAATACATAGGGCACTTTGTCAATAATGAACGCAGCGGCCATGGCAGCTATTACTACGATAACGGAGATGCCTATGAAGGCGAGTGGTTCCACGACCAGAAAAGCGGTGAAGGCACCTTTTATTGGAAGACGGGCGATAAATACGAGGGCCATTTCGAGAATGACCGGAAGAACGGTTATGGAGTCTATACTATTGGGACTAAGAAAGCCAAGAGGAGCATAAGCTATTGCAAGAAGTGCAAATTGTATAAAGGCTATTGGAAAGACGGCGTGAAAAGCGGAAAGGGGGAATGTTATATGCAGGGCGGAAAGATGGTCTATTCCGGGAATTTTGAGAAAGACAAGCCTAAAGATGGCTACCCTGGCATACATTAAAAAATCAAAAGTCAAAAATTAAAAGTTAAAAGCCCTACGTTGTAACGTTGGTTGCCGGCTATAGATAATAGCGTACCATAGGCCTGTTCTTCGAAGTACGGTCTGCTATCTCAAACCCCGCCTCTTCAAACGACCGGTACAAGCCGATCCAGGCAAAGGAATCAGGAAGTTTTTCTTGCGTTGGGATGGTAGGGTAGGCTTCTATCACTTTTATGTTTTGTTTCCTCGCAACATCTATCACGCCCTTCAGCATTGCGATTGATACACCCATCCTGCGGAAGTTCTTATCGATAAAGAAGCAGGTGATGGACCATACAGGTGTATCATCTATCCGCTTGTGCACCCTTGAGTTTTCCAGTTTCAGATACTCTTCTCTGGGCGCGAACGCGCACCAGCCGACAGCCTGCCCGTCATAAATGCCTATCACACCCGTCGGCAGGCCTGCCCATACCAGTTCTTTCAAGCTGTTCTTATTGCCGTCGTTTTCTTTGCCTTGTACAAAGTCGTCCTTCTTCAGCCGGAAATACATACACCAGCAATTGCCGCATGCACCGCGCTCCCCGAAAAGTTGAACAAACAACGGCCAGTTCTTTTTAGAGAGCGGTTCAAAGGTTAGCTCGCTGAGTATGTCGCCGTCTTTTACCGATGGTATTTTCTTCATTGTGTGGGTTTTTCAACTAAAGTTCGATACTCCTTTCTTGTACCTCTTCTTCTGTAAGCCCGAATATAGGTGGGGTTGCAATATCCAAAAGGTTCAGACAAATGTAAAGTTCTCCCCGGTGATGTATCTCATGCTCCACCATTGCGCGAAGCCATTTCCAGGTAGTTATCTCGCCGCCCGGCGTCACGCATTTGCGTTGCAGTGCATCTTTATCAAGTTTTTTAAATATGGCTACCGATTGCCGGTGCATTTCGGCCACATAAGCCAGTACCGTCTGGCGGCCATCTGCCAGCTCCTTGCCACAGCCATGGTAGCTGCTTGGCATGCCGGCGGCATTTTCCGCGAACATGTAGCGCTCAGTAGCGGCAATATGCCGGATCATATCTGCAATGGTGAACTTGCCCGGCTTGTAAGATATATCCATTGCATCTTCCGGGATAACTTGTATCAGCCGTAACGTGCGCTCGCGCACACGTTCAAAATAATCGAGGAATGACGTGATTGATACGATCTCCATACTGTTTCCAGATCAGTGGAATTAGCAAAACTAACAAAACCCCGCATATGCAGGGTTTTGTTAGTTTGTATCATGATCTTTAATTAAGCGATCTCGATCTCAGCACCAGCTTCTTTCAGCTTGGTAGCAATATCGTCAGCCTCAGCCTTGCTTACGCCTTCTTTCACGTTCTTAGGAGCGCCATCTACCAGTTCCTTAGCTTCTTTCAAGCCAAGGCCGGTCAGGTCTTTCACTGCCTTCACAACGTTCAGTTTAGAAGCACCAGCGTTCTTCAGTATAACTGTGAATGCGGTCTTCTCAACCGGAGCAGCAGCAGCTTCGCCACCACCACCAGACATTACAACTGCAGCAGCAGCTGGCTCAATGCCATAATCAGATTTTAATACGTTTGCCAGCTCCTGTACGTCTTTTACAGTAAGGGCTACTAATTGTTCGGCTAATGCTTTTACGTCTGCCATTGTATTATTTTTTAGTGTTGTTTTTAAAAATTGTTTACTTGTATTGTGTAACTATATATTGGACTTGGAAGCCTTGTGTAATTTGGCAATTTGATAATTCGACAATTAGTCAATGCCTGTTCTGAATTTGACAATTCGGTGATTAGCCAATTCGTCAATTATTATTTATTTCAATGAACTCTCTAATGCAACAAGACATTGTCGAATTGTCAAATTGCTTCATTTGCTAATTAAGCTTCAGCAGCAGCTTCTTTTCCTTCGTGATGGTGCAACAATGCAGCCAGAACGCGTTTTGCAGGTGACTGCAGCAAGCCGATAACTTCGCCGATAAGCTCGTTCTTCGTCTTGATGCTGGTGAGCGCTTTCAGCTGGTCATCACCAGTGAATACGTCTGTGCCAATGAGCGCTGCCTTCAATACCGGTTTTTCCTTGTTTGTCTTACGGAAAGAAGTAAGGATCATTGCAGGCTCTTTCGGAGACTCAGAGAACATCAGTGCGGTAACACCATGCAGGGATTCATAAACGCCTGCATATTTCTCATCATTAAAGCTCTCAAGAGCTTTCTTGATCAGGGTGTTCTTTGCAACCTTCATTTCCACATTCTTTTCGAAACAAAGCCTGCGGAGCGTGCCTACCTGTGCCACCGTCAACGATTCGGTATTGGTGATGTAAAAATTGTCGTACTGGGTAAATTTACCTTTCAGCACTTCTATTGCTTCATTTTTTTGAGCAGGTGTCATTGTGTTTTAATTTGATAATTCGACAATTCGGCAATTCGATAATGATCTTTTACGCCTATTCTCAAATTAGTTAATCAATAATTTTAATTAAGGACATTCGCTAATTGTCAAATTATCGAATTGCCCAATTGATCTAAGCAACGGTCTTCGTATCTATCATCAGTCCTGGGCTCATTGTAGAAGCCAGGCTGATACCTTTTAAGTAAGCGCCTTTGGCAGTAGCTGGTTTCAGACGTACAAGGGTATTGATAAGCTCCTGTGCGTTTTCAGCGATCTTGTTAGGAGCGAAAGACACACGGCCGATAGAAGCATGGATGATACCAGCCTTGTCTATCTTGAACGCGATCTTACCACCTTTCACCTCGTTCACCGCATTAGCCACATCATTAGTTACCGTACCCGTCTTAGGGTTTGGCATCAGGTTACGTGGACCAAGGATCTTACCAAGGCGGCCTATCTTAGGCATTACGGACGGTGTGGCAACAATAACGTCCACATCTGTCCATCCGCCTTCTATCTTGGTTACAAATTCATCCAGGCCAACGAAGTCGGCGCCGGCTGCTTTTGCTTCTGCTTCTTTATCAGGTGTGCAAAGAACCAGTACGCGCTTTGTTTTACCAGTGCCGTGTGGCAGGGTAACCGTACCGCGTATAGCCTGGTCGGCCTTCTTAGGGTCTACCCCAAGGCGAACATGCACATCCACCGAGCTGTCGAATTTGGTGAGGTTGATCGACTTCACCACATTAGCCGCTTCAGCCAGTGTGTATTGTTTATTTTTATCGAGTTTGGCTTCTATAGCCTTTCTTTTTTTAGTGATTGCCATTGTAAGTCAAAAGTTAAAAGTTAAAACCAAAAGGTTTGTTGGTATTCCTCAAAAATTTAAAGCAGTTTTTGCTTTTCACTTTTGATTTTTTACTTAACGGTGATGCCCTGCGGTGGGGTACCTTCTACAGTGAAGCCCATGCTACGTGCAGTACCTGCCACCATGCTCATAGCGCTGGTAAGCGTAAAGCAGTTCAGGTCAGGCATTTTGTCCTTGGCTATTTCTTCTACCTGTGCCCATGTCACCTTGCCCACCTTCTGGCGGTTTGGTTCTTTAGAGCCATGTGGTTGCTTGGCCAACTCCATAAGCTGTATAGCAGCCGGAGGAGTCTTGATCACGAAATCGAAAGACTTGTCTGTGTAAACCGTAAGTGTTACTGGAAGTACTTTGCCTACTTTGTCCTGTGTGCGAGCGTTGAACTGCTTGCAGAACTCCATAATGTTGACGCCTTTAGAGCCGAGCGCCGGGCCGATTGGTGGGGCTGGGTTTGCAGCGCCGCCTTTTACCTGCAGCTTCACGAAGCCGCTGATTTCTTTAGCCATTGTTTAATTTTTGGTGTTAACGAATTTTCACTCGCCGTGGCGAGTTACTGTTTCTTCCAATTCAACCTTGTAAAAAGAGCTTTATTAGAATTTGGACGGCAAAGGTAAGGAAAAACAAAATTCAAAATTCAAAATCTAAAAAAATATTTTTTCGACAGATATCTCAGTCTATGCCATGCGGGCCTCAAACGGGCCTAAAATGATGCTCGCTTTGGCCTCGTTCACTTCTTATGTGAAAGCACTACTTGATCCTGACGTTATTCAGCGATCCCAGCACCCCAAAGACCTGTAGCAACCAGATGATAAGCACCAGGACAACAACAGCCTGCAATATACGCTTAACAGCGGCATTCATGGGGATGTAAGTGTCCACAAACCACAGGGCTAGCCCCACGAGTACTATAACGATAATGATAGTTAAGATCGGCATACAATTATTTTTGGAATCGTGGTAATATTATCATGCCAGGAACGTATTGGTATAGAGACAGTTGCGCGCGCCGGCTCCTTGTCTCAAAGACATTTTCCGGATTCCCCAAATGTTAAGGACAAAATGGCAAATTCTGGCACGGTATTTAGGCATATAGATCAGATAAGGTGAATAAAAATGATAAGGAAGCTAAAATCAGGTCAATATCGAATCTATTCCAGAAAGATGGATGCGAAGACGCACAATCGGAAAAACCTGGGAACTTTTGAAACATTAGAAAGGGCAAAGCAACATGAGCAGGAAATTCAATTTTTTAAGCATCGATAATAAAATATCATTTTTTGTATTAAGAACCGGTATCTATGAGACCAGTAAAGAAAACGTCCCCGAAGAAAATAGCAGCAAAAAAGACCGAAAGGGTAAAAAAGCTGAAAAAAATAAGCATTCTTAATGCAGCCATCATAGGCGCTACCACGCCTACTATGAGTGGTCTTGAACATATTTAATCCTTACCGCCTCCGTTTATTAACCGATAAAATAATGATTTTATCGGTTGTATAGTGCTGTTTACTAACTACTATAAACTATTTTTGACCCAGCCTTATTAAGGGTTGCTAAGATAACAGCAAATGAATTGGTTCGAAAATTGGTTTGGGTCACCGTTTTATAAGATACTATATCAAAACCGCGATGAGCTGGAAGCGCAGGAGTTTGTGGAGAACCTGCTGGAATACCTTCAGCCGCCGCACGGATGCACTATGCTGGACATCGCCTGCGGCGAGGGGCGATTTGCCAGGCAGCTTGCAGAACATGGGTTTGATGTAACGGGCATAGACATTTCACATCCAAGTATTGAGAAGGCGAAGGCTTTTGAAGGGCCTAATCTACAGTTCTTTGTGCAGGATATGCGGCTGCCGTTCTACATCAATTACTTCGACTACGCTTTTAATTTCTTTACCAGCTTTGGTTACTTTGCCCATGACAGGGATCATGCCCTGGCCGCACGGTCCTTCGCAGGTGCGCTGAAGAATGATGGCATACTGGTGATCGACTATCTGAATGCAGAGCAGGTGCTGGCCAACTTTGTTCCGGAAGAGACGATAGCGCGTGGCAGCTATACCTTCAACATAAAGAGGAGACTCGAGCGACAGCACATTATTAAAGAGATAAACTTTATTGATGCCGATAAGAAGCCACGGCAATATACCGAACGTGTTGCTGCCTTTACACAATCTGATTTCGTGAAAATATTCCGGCCGGCGGATATGTATTTAGTAGGCACATTCGGCGATTACCAACTGGGGCCTTATGACCCGATACATTCTCCGCGCCTGATCATGATCTTCAAAAAGAAACATGGCTAAGACCCTTAAAGAACTGGTATTGTATTATGACCACGTGGCTTGGTATTACTTCAATACCCAGTGGCATAATTCATTCCTGGACCGGGTAGAGCCTTTCCTTAGAAACCAATGGTTTTGGGCGCCGTTATACCTGTTTCTGCTGTTATTCATGACCAGTAAGTTTGGTAAAAGGGGCTGGGTGTGGTGCCTGCTGTTCCTGGTATCGTTTATCATTTCAGACCAGTTGAGTGCTACTTTGATGAAGCCGTATTTTCATCGCATTCGCCCGTGTAATAACCCTTATTTATCAAGCATCATCCATCTGATTGTACCTTGCGGTGGCGGCTATAGTTTTCCTTCGTCTCATGCCTCCAATCATTTCGCTATAGGCATATTCAGCGCCATGACGCTGGGCAAACTTGCCAAATGGGTGTGGCCTGTTGCTATACTGTGGGCCGGAGTGGTGGCCTTCGCGCAGGTGTATGTAGGCGTGCATTATCCGCTGGATGTGACCTGCGGGGCATTGCTGGGCGTAATGATCGGCGTGTTTACGGGGAAAATGTATAACAAATACTTTGAACTAAATTCCCAAAATCAAATTCAAACGTCCAATCTGTAAAATTCAGGTTCCAGCGCCAGCATTAGCAGTCGCGCATCTGGGATTTGGTCCCAATAGCAATCGGCATCCCTTTTGGGATTTCAATTATTTGCTGTTGTCTTTAATGAATTTATCAAGATCATCTACATAGTTCTTGTAGGAGAGCTTGTTGTCGAGATTGGAGAAGTTTTGTTTGTCTACGGTATTTGGGTATGCCCATTTTGCGAAGTCAACCTTGGTGCTCTCAAAGTTGAACCAGTCCATCATGGCGCCAATCTGGTCGGTAGTCTCCGTTTCATTTTTTAGTCCGTCTTTAAGCGCGTTCCACTTTTCGGTATCGGTTTTTTTATCAGCTACTTTGGTTTTGAGGTCATTTATTTTGGCGTCGGTAAGGGTGCCTGTGGCTATAGGCGATGCCACAGGCGCCGAACCATCAATGTACCTGCTGTCGTTGCCATAGTCGTTATTGTTATTGTTGACTTGCGGAGGATTATTCTGGCTGTAAGTTCCGCCGTTATTGGCCGCTGGCGGCATGTTTTGTTGAAAGGTGGTTATATCCTGTTCCTGTTTCACTAATTCGCGGCTGTCCGGGTCGTAGGTTACGATGGTCACATATCCCGGCAGGGTCGTTATTCTGCTGGAATAAATGGCTTCTTCACGGCCACGGCCGCGCCTGTCCTGTTGCACGGAATAAATAGTGAATCTGTGCCGCCCGGGAGGCAGGTCACCAACGGTTACCGATGTGCCTCTTTTATTAAAATACCGGCCATCCACCTCTACATTGAGCTGTGCATTGTTGGCCAATTTCACTTTTAGCATAGACTGCGCAGATGCGCCCGTAACGCCCGCGATCACAAGCAGGGAGAGAATCAATAGTTTTTTCATAAAATATTCTTGTTCCTTTTAGACGTATAACACTTCGTAGCGTTTAACGCAGTTTATTTCATTTCACATTTTAACACGGGAGTAACAGTGCACAGAGTATGCCCGCCGAAACGCCGGCATTCAAAGATTCCGCACCACCTGTCCGTGGAATGGTCACCGCCTGCGTTGCCATTGCCGCTACTTTATCCGATACCCCTTTCGATTCATTGCCGATTATGAGTACTCCTGCCTTTTGCCTTTTCATCTCGTATACATTAGTGCCGTGCAAAGTTGCCGCAATTTTAGGTAGATCAATCCCCGAAAGGAAGGTAACCAGGTCCGACTCATGAATTCCTACTCTCAGATGTCCTCCCATAGCGCTTTGCACTACTTTCGGGTTGTACACATCTACGCAACCCGGCGAGCAAATGATATTGTTTACACCAAACCAGTCGGCAATGCGGATGATGGTGCCCATATTGCCGGGGTCTTGCAGATCGTCTAATACAAGATACCATTCATTTACGATGGGGATGTCCTTCTTTCCTGGCATTGGCACCGTCAGCAACACGTGGTTAGGCGTTTGCAACGAAGAAATGCCAGCCAGTTCCGAATCGTTAACAATGTGCAAGTCCGCCTCCGGATGCCGCGCTATCGGATAGCGATGTAATTGTGCCCATTCTGCCGTTGCCATTATCGTTTGCACCTGTGCATCTGAAGACAACCACTCAAGCGCTATCTTTTCGCCCTCAGCAATAAAAACCTTATATTCATTGCGGAATTTCGGCTGTGTTAACGACCGAATGTATTTATTTTGCGCTTTCGAGAGCATACGCTGCAAAACTATAATAATTGTAGTTACCTACATGGGCAAAAGACTATTTGATAAAAGGAAAAACTTTTTTTACTTACTGCTGCTGGCCTTTGCTCTGCTGGCAGGCTGCAATACAACAAAACACCTCAGTGATAAGCAATACCTGGTACGCAAAAACAAGCTCACGTTAAAATCTGAAGAAAAGATCGCTAATAAAGGAGAACTAAAGGATAACCTTGGCCGGTACATGATTCAAAAACGAAACAGTACGTTATTCGGTATTCCGTTCAAACTGCTGTTTTATAACCGCCATTACTACAGGCTGCACGAAAAGCCAGATTCTTTGTTGCCTAATTCGGTGGAAAGGCCGGAAATTTTCGACTCCTCTAAAATGGTCAAGTCAGCAGAAAATATGAAGAACTACTTGAACTTTCAGGGTTTCTTTTATGCCAAAGTGAAGGACACGGTTAGGTTAGCAAAGAAGAAAGCCTATCCCGAATATGACGTAAGCACGGGCATTAACTACCGGATAAATAACCTTACCTACGATGTGGACGACAGTGCTATAGCCCGCATTGTTCGTTCTGCGATGGATGAAACAGCATTGGAAAGGCACAAGGAGTTCACATGGGGATTGATCGACGATGAGCGTAGCAGGATCACACAATTAGTGCGCAATAATGGCTACTACAATTTCACCCTGGAAAATGTAAATTTTTTGGATGGGCTGGATACCGTAGATAAAGCGATATTCAAAGACGTGGAAAGCCCTTTTGAAAATGCAATTAATTTTATTGCACCTGTTAAGGGAACAGCTGACCATAAAATTGATTTAACCGGGAAGATAAGGAAGGAGGATGACACTGCCGCGTACAGGAAGTTTACTATAGCAACTGTAAATGTATACCCGGATTTTGTGAGCCTCAAAGACCTGAAAGACAGCTCGATGTTAAGTGAAACTCTGGATAGCATTGTGTTCAGATATCACAATGAGTATATACATGCCCGGGTACTGTACGAACATATTTATCTTTCGCCCGGGCAAATATACTCGCAGGCCGACTATGACAAGACCGTTCGCAAGTTGAACGAACTTGGAGTGTTTCAATACATAAGCATCAAGTTCTATGAAAGAAAAGGGAAACCTGGGCAGCTTGATTGCTACATATTTTTGAATAAAATAAAAAAGCTTGACTTTACGATCAATCCTGTGGTATCAAGCGGGTCCACGTATTCTCTTGGCAGTTCTGTAGGTGTGAATGTGCGTAACCGTAATTTTGCAAAAGGCGCCAATCTGCTGACTGTAGGAGTTAATGGCGGTATAGAGTATTTGTATACCGCCGGAAAAGAGTTCGTCAATAATTTCAGCTTGCTCACCGAGTACTATGGTGTCAATGCCAGCCTGGATTTCCCCAAGTTTATAGCTCCTTTTCCATCTGATCTTTTTGGCACCGGCAATTTGCCGCATACGATTCTGGGCGTTGGTGAGAATGTGATCGACCGGGTTAATTATTTTACCTTGGAGAACACCAGCGCCAACCTGTCCTACAGTTGGCAGGAAACGCAGACAAAAAAATGGAGTTTTTCACCGGCTTTCGTAAATATTATCCATTTGCCGCAGGAATCACCCTCATTTATCCAGGTGCTCGATAGTAATGAGTATCTGAAAAACAGCTACAAACAGGCATTCATTGAAGGCGAAAATCTTTCTTTTACGTTCGACAATAACGCCAGGAAACACGGCAGGAATTATTCGTTTTTAAAGCTCTCAATAGAAGAAGCCGGAGGACTTTTAAGTGGCCTTAACCAGTTAGGCAAGCAGTGGATTGATGGTTATTCTGAGAAGAACTTCGCTCAATACACAAAGTTTGATTTCGATGCGCGGCACTATTTTACGTTGCCTCATTCTGTATTTGCCTTTCATTTTTACGGGGGTGTAGGCTTGCCCTATGGGCAGTCAACGGCTCTGCCATATATAAAGCAATATTTTGCAGGCGGGCCATATAGCCTGCGCGGTTGGCGCATTCGCACACTCGGTCCTGGCAGTTATTATGACGCCAGCGCAGTAAACAACACCACAACAATTGATAGGACGGGGGACATTAAGTTGGAATGGAATGGCGAGTATAGGTTTCCGATAACGCCGCTTTTCGCAGGCGCCGTGAAAATGAATGGCGCCATATTCGCAGATGCAGGAAACATCTGGCTTGCAAAAAAGGATCCGGGCTATCCTGGTGGCGAATTCGCTTTAAATACGCTCGGACAGGATATAGCCGCCGACATAGGGGTCGGCACCCGTTTTGATATTGCCTCGTTTCTTACACTTCGGCTTGACATTGGCATGCCCGTTAAAAAACCTTACATTTCTAATGATGGCGGGTGGGTATTTAATCAGATTGATCCCGCAAGCTCTTCGTGGCGTGCTAACAATATCATTCTCAATATTTCGATAGGCTATCCGTTTTAAGTTTATACGTGATAAGTTGATCAGGGAAACGCGCACGTGTGCATCAATTAACTTTTCTGTCTACTTTTAAACCTATCTCTTATCGCTTGGTAACCGGTCTCTTATCAACTTATCACCTTATCTCTTATCTTTGACTTTTTATGCGGAACATTAAGATCATAGAGGTAAGGTCAGAGATAGGGGCGGGGACGCGTGGCGCCAGCCTGGGCATTGACGCGATCAAGATAGCCGCGCTCGACTTCATGAGTAATCTTTTCGTGAACTTCCCTTCGGATGTAATTGAAAATGAGAACAGGTTGCTATATGAGCCTATAGCATCCCCCTATGCCAAGCGTATACAGGGCATATACACCATGTATGACCGGGTGTCAAAGGCTGTCTGCGAAACAGTAAAGTCGGGACTTTTTCCGCTGGTGCTCGCGGGCGATCACAGCACGGCTGGTGCCACCATAGCCGGGCTTAAAATGGCAAGGCCAAAACGCCGCCTGGGCGTCGTGTGGATAGACGCACATGCCGATCTGCACTCACCATACACAACGCCTTCTGGCAATATGCACGGCATGCCATTGTCCATATCATTGGCTGATGATAATATTGATAACCAGGTGCACAATCCGGATACGAAGACACTGGAATACTGGAATAAACTGAAATCTCTGGGCAAGATCGAACCTAAGATTATGCCAGAGGATATAGTGTTTATTGCGCTACGCGATTTTGAAAAAGAAGAAGAGGCTATCCTGAAAAAAGGCAATATAAAAGTGATACCTGTGGCCGAAGTGCGGCGCAAAGGCGTGGAAAATGTAGTAAGGCAAACATTTCTGCACCTTTCCAACTGCGACGATATCTATGTGTCATTTGATGTAGACTGCCTGGATAGCTCTATCTCCCGTGGTACGGGTACACCGGTAAGCAACGGCCTAAAGGAGCGTGAGGCGGAAGACCTCGTGGCCTCGTTCATGCAGCACCATAAAATATGCTGTTTTGAGATAGCAGAAGTGAATCCTACCCTGGATAAGGAAAACCTGATGGCCGAGATCGCCTTCAATATTCTGCAGCGCAGCGTGAATTTGCTGCTGCTGAACTAACGTCACTTCACAAAATAGAATTTCATACTGCCACCCCGTATGCCGGAGCTGTCTGGTAGTGATGTCGTAGCATCAAGGTATTTAGCCACAACCACATGGTAGAAGTAAACCGTATCTCCCGGTTTTACACGTTCGTAAATGCTTTTAGATACGTCGCTGCTGTCTTGGTCGCCGTAGAAGGGGTCTTTCACAGCCGGGGCGCGGGTTGTGGATATATCTGGGCTTATTGTATCGCCAAGGCAGTATTCAGCGCTGTAATCCATCATGGTAACCATGTTGCCCACAGAGTCTTCATACAATCTGCGTTCTGAGTAACCAAAATCAAAAGCTACAATGCGGTACTTGTTACCTGCAGAGTCATGGCAGGTAATGCCCTGCTTTAATAATGAATTAAACTGATCTTTTTTTATCGGTCCACCCTTCAGGTCCGAATGACCGAGGTAAACGGGTGGAACGAAAACTTTGGCTTTTCCGGGTGCCTTTTGCTGCGCCAGTAATTTAAGGCCGACCAATATTAGTACAATGATCAGCGGCAGGTATGCTTTACGGTACATCATTACCTCAAAAATAATTATTTTACCCTGATTTAGTGCATTTATTCAAAAATCAATTCTATGTCACTCCAAGACTAGAGCAAGTTCTCGATACCAACAGGCTAGGATGGCATGTGGAACTATCATGTCGGCTGCTCAACGGGTTGGGCATTTTATCAAGGGGATATCAAGTCCGTCTTAGAGGGTGGTCTGGACCTCAGGAATAAAAATCCTGCATGCACAAATGTGATCAACTCGTGAGAGTTACATACCTCCGCCACCATCATGGTCGTGCCAATGCCCGCCGCCCGGAGGCGGTCCTCCCGGAGGCCCGCCCGGGAAATTCATATTCTTTTGATCGCCGTTTTCCTCAGGCATAGCCATGCCCTTAAAGTGGCGCAGCGTATAGGTTAGTTGTAGCATGAAATACTGCTGCAACACATTGGTAAGGTCATTTTCTACATAATTGGCGCCCACAGTGCGGGTAATGCTTTTGTTTTCCTTAAGAATGTCAAACGCGCTGATCCTTGCTTCCAGCGAGCGGTTTTTGAAGAATTTATAGCCCACATAGGCGTTCCACAAAAGGAAATCTATATTGCCCGAAGAAGAGCTGAGCGTACTGTAATAGGAATGGGTAATATTTGTATTAAACACAAACCCTTTCAGGAAAATCCAGTTGATCTTAAAGGCTGCCGTATGGTTATAGTAATTGTTATTGGCTTGCCCTTGAAGGGAATTCTTCACGAAGTTGTAAGTTCCGGTATAAGAAAGCGAGAAGTCCAGGTTCTGGCTTACATTGCTGCTGATCACAATGCCGGCAGATGGCACCAGGTCGTTTGAGTAATCCGCGACATTATTTATCAGTCCCGGTGTGTGTGTATAGTTGAGGCCGCCGGTAAGGTTCAGGTTGCTCTTGATCACATCCGCAGGTATACCATAGGTCACGAATACCTTGTTGTTCGAATAGTAGTTAAGGTTCATAGGGGC
This sequence comes from uncultured Bacteroidota bacterium, assembly GCA_903905065.1. Taxonomy (GTDB): domain Bacteria; phylum Bacteroidota; class Bacteroidia; order Chitinophagales; family Chitinophagaceae; genus Nemorincola. The sequence goes on from CAIVEW010000047.1 coordinate 19,927, forward strand.
AGTAAGCTGGGCGCCACGGGTCAGCAGGATGCCATTAGCGATCACAGAATCTGGCTTCAAAGTTGAGTAGGTAGCAGTGCCAATATAATTAGTGATGTAGTTTGCATATGCGTACAGGAAGAAATTGTGCTGCGATTTCCCACGTGTGAGCCCGTAGCGCACCAGGAAGGTTTGTTCGTAGTCCTGAACTAAGTTTTTATTGCCCATGCTCAGTTGCAATGGGTTGCTGACGTTCACTACATCTTGCAGTTGGGTAATTCCCGGAGGACTTGTATTGGTGCGATAGGTGACACGAAGGTTCTTGCCGTTCTTAAACTTGTAATTGAAAAACACAGTAGGCAGCACGTTTACAAAGGTCCGTGGGCCGATAGTTATTGTAGAAGGGAACTCCTGGCTGCCCTCCAGTACTGCGTATTGCACATTGGCACCAAACATGAGGCTCATTTTTTTGTCTCCTATGCGATAGTTAACGCCGCCGCGCTGGGTGGTGTAGGTGCTGGTATATTTGTTGGAAAGTATATCGTCAGGTTGCAATTGTTGAGACACCGCGTTTGCTGTATCGGTAGCCTTATCCGATTTGCTGTTGGTAATGGACGGGTTATAGTTGAACATCAGTTGACTTTTGCTGCCAATCGGCTCTGTGTAATTTATATTGGAGGAGATCGTGTTGCTGTTGTTATATAAGTTATAGTGCTGGTCAACCTGCGTAGGGGTAGTAGGGTATACATTGGCACTGTCTGCGCTCTCAGTAAGCGTGTTAGTGACACCGTCACCGGTTTTCTCATTTAGCGAAGTGCCAACATTTATAGAAAACGTTCTGCCCTTCTTTTTCATTTTGTGGCGGAACAGGATATTATTGGAAAATGTGTATCCGGCACTGTTTGCAATACTGGTATTGTTTGAATTACTCAGAAGCTGGTTTCTTTGGGAGTAACTGCTGTCTATTTGGCTTGAGGTGGAATAGTTTTCCTGCAAACTAAGATTCGGTGTAACGATGAGCGAATTTGAGGAATCAATAGTGTATTCGAAACGCAAATTGAACCTGTTGTTGAAGTTCTTTGTGTTGTTGACGTCCTGCTCGTTGTAGAGGCCCACCTGGTTACTGTCAATAGGGGCGTCTGATGGGAAGGTGTAATTCCTGCTTGTTTGTGTGTTGTTTACATTGTCGCTATAGTTGAAGAAGTAGCTTGCGGTAACCTTTATTTTTTTACCCCATTGGTCGCTGTAATTGATGCCCGCAGAGTGAGTCGTTGTGATTCCTGATTGTTGTCCCGTGAGGAAATTGCTGGCACCGCCACCGCCACCACCACCACCGCCACCAAATGCTCCGCCGCCACGGCCACCGCCTGCACCACCACCGCTGCCAGATATCCCCAGCAGATCCTGGGAGCTGAAATTTTGCTGGTTGATGTTATTAGACAACTCTATGATAGAAATTCGCCGGTCGCCCTGGAACGAGTTGAAGCTCTCGCCGCCAAGAAATGTGCCATCGGTACCATAGCCCCCATATATCTTGCCAAACTGACCTTCGCGCTTATCCCGCTTGGTGACGAAATTCATGGTTTTCTGAGAATTGCCGTCATCAAAACCGGTGAAAAGGGACTGGTCGCTTAGTTGGTCGAATATCTCCACTTTGTCCACTATTTCGGCAGGCAGGTTTCGGACGCCCAAGGTAGGGTCGGTGCCGAAAAATGGCTTGCCATCGACATATACCTGCTGGACGGCCTCTCCGTTTACTTTCACACCGCTGTTGTCTGATGATACGCCGGGCATTTTGTTGATCAGGTCTTCGGCAGTTGCATCAGGATTTACTTTGAATGCATCCGCATGGAATGCGGTTGTGTCTCCGTTTTGTTCAGCGCGTATCTGCTTACCGGAGACGGTCACACCTTTCAGCTCATTGGACGACGCTTTCATAGCGATAGTGCCAACCAGGAAATCCCGGTCGGTAACGGTCAGCATTTTGTTTTGCGATTTATACCCGAGATATTCGATATGCAACAAATACTTGCCGGGGTTCACATCTTTTATGTTGAAACTGCCGCTGGCGTCTGTTACATCTCCGAGCCCTGTTTTTACGCTGGTGTCATTGCCATCTTTTAAGACTACCGAAACACCAATGAGCGCAGAGGTATCTTTAAAATCAGCAATGCGGCCTTTAATGGAGTAAGTTTGCGAGAAGCTGGAGGATGATATCAATAAAATAGCAAGCGCAAGTACAAATCGTTGGAGCATGATGTGATTTCTGATAGCCAATAAGACGGAAATATAAGGAAAAGGTTTAAGCGGGGAACACTGTATTTATTCAGTAAAATGTAAACTGCTGAAAGTGATTACCCACCGGCACTATCGATCAAAAGCTCCTTTCGCCAGTCTTGAAAGCAGATCTTAAACCATTCCGTATATTTTTCCGGGTTTCTGTTAATGTCTTTTTCTATTTGTGCCGGGAATACATATTGCCATGCGCCTACTTCAGAAGGATCAGGTAGCGGTACACTGTTTGAAATACCAATGAAAACATGGTCGAATTCATGTTCTGTAAGATCATTATCCAGCTTTGCCCTGTACACAAAACTAAAGGCTTCTTTCAGTTCACATTGCATACCCATTTCCTCACGAAGCCTGCGTATTGCGGCCTCGCCCACAGATTCGCCAGGGCGGGGATGGCTGCAGCAGGTGTTGGTCCACAAATTTGCAGAATGGTACTTACCCGCTGCGCGCTGCTGCAAGAGCATTTCGCCCCTGGTATTGAATATAAATACGGAAATGGCACGGTGTAGCCGGCCCTCTATGTGTGCCTGCTGTTTTTCCATTGAGCCGATCTCATTATCCTCCGTTCCTACCAGTATTACTTGTTCCATTCGCTTGGGAAATTGTTTTTTGGATTTTCAGATTTGGAATTTAACTCACCATTTCCCTATTATACTTCTTACGGTAGTCTAATGGCGACAAGCCTGTTATCTTTTTAAAAGTAGTGCGGAACGCCTTGCTATCGGAATATCCAACCGCATACATGATCTCGTTTATATTTTCCCTCCCGGATTCAAGGCTCTTCTTGGCAGCCTCTATTTTTACACGCTGCAGGTATTCTACCGGAGTGTTCGAGGTCGCTTTTTTAAAACGCCGCTCAAAATTGCGCCTGCTGATGAGCGACATGCCCGCCAGGTAGTCAACAGATATTTTCTCCGCCACATTGCTTTCTATATACTCCTGCGCTTTCTTTATAGGGTCGTCCTCATGCTCCTTCTGCCCCATAAAGATGGTGAAAGGCGATTGGCTCTTTCGTTCAATTTCCACTTCCAGCACCTTCGATACAAATACAGCAACGTCCCGTCCGCTGTGCTTTTCGATCAGGTGCAGTACGAGGTTTACGAATGAGTAGGCTCCGCCGCTGGAGTAGATGCCGTTTTCGTCAATGATTATTTTCTCGGTTACTAATTTTACGTCGGGGAACATTTGCCGGAATGCATCGGCGGCCATCCAGTGTGTGGTGCAAGCCTTTCCTTTTACCAGGCCGGTCGATGCCAGCAGGAAGGCGCCTACACACAGGCTTGCCACTTCCGCGCCGCGTTTGTACTGTTCGGTGATCCACGGTATAAATTCCTGGTTTACAGAAAGCGATTTTGGGTTTAACGCCGGGATGATAATAAGGTCGGTCTTTTTTACTTCGCGCATCATCGCGTTCGGGTGAACAGAAAAAAGCCCGCCATATAGTTTGGTCTCATCACTCAGCCCCACCAGGTGAATGTCGAACATTGGTGCACGGCCTGTTTTCTGCAGGTAATCATTTGCTGCATTCATTGCCTTGAATGGGCCAATGATGCTGCTCAGAATACTATCTCCCTGCGGTACTATTATTGAGACATGCTTCATGCTCGCTGATTTTATTATGCAAATTTATGCCAAAATGTTGTCGCAATCACCCCCTCAGATTGGCGTATTTACACGCCGCCATTGTCGCTTAATGACAGTAGGTTTGTATCATAATTAGGCAGTGCACAATTATTCATAATTACTTAATTCCGGTTCGAACTATTTTAAAATTAATTTAATCAAATCCAATCAATCATTTTCTAAACAATCTAAAAAACAAACATCATGGACAAGAACGCAAATGCAATCAACTGGTTTGAAGTATCTGTAAGCGATATCGCCAGGGCAACAAAGTTTTATGAGACCATTTTCGACACAAAGCTGGAGCAGTCGGAAATGATGGGCATGAAGATGGCCATGTTCCCATCAGAGAATATGAACGGGAAGGTATCTGGTGCACTGGTGGAAAGCCAGATGCACAAACCAAGCGCAGACGGCGCGAAACTTTATTTCAACGGCAACCCCGACCTGGGAGTAGCGCTGAATAAGGTAGAAGCGGCCGGCGGCAAGGTAACTATGCCAAAGACGAAGATCAGCGATGAGATCGGGTACATGGGTTTCTTCATGGACTCTGAAGGGAACGCAGTCGCACTTCACTCTGGCAACTAATAAATAGATAAACTAATAAACACAAAGCCCGCTTGCTCTCACTTCTTGCGGGCTTTTTTTATCTCATTTTATAAAAAATATTTTATGGCATCATCTACTGCATCACTTAAAGCGCAATTCGACCTGCAAACACGGCTTTTCAATAATGCCACAGCAGGTATCTCCGAAGACGAATCAGGCGCTCGCAAATCAGAGCACATCAATAACATGAAATGGATAGCAGGCCACCTGCTCAATACAAGACTCGGGAACCTGAGCAAAATTGCGGGCCTGGCTCCGGACGAATCCTATAATGCGCAATTTGGAAGGGGTAATTCATACGACCCGAACGCAACTTATCCGCCCATCTACGAGATCAGGGCAAAATGGCAGGCTACGGCAGATGCGATCGGCAATGGCATAAGCAATATACCGGAAGAGGTACTTGCATCCAAGTCGCCAGTACAGGCGCCAATAGCTGATGACACAATGCTGGGGCTGGCTGCATTCCTTGTGTCGCACGAAGCCTATCACATTGGGCAACTGGGTATGCTGCGCAAAATGATTGGCAAGGAAGCAATGTCCTATGCCCTTTGATTCTGTTAACAAAATAAAGCCAAAAGGCACCTCTAAAGGGGTGCTTTTTTGTTTATAGAATTTCCCCATGAGCTGGTTCTGGTATGGTTTTGTTGTTGCAAAAGCAAAAAACGTTGATTATGCAAAAGCTGAATTCAAAAAAAGTAGCCGTACTTGCAGCAAATGGTTTTGAACAATCCGAGCTCGAACAACCCGTTGCTGCGCTTAAAGAGGCCGGGGCCGAAGTGGATATAGTATCCCTGGAAGCGGGAAAAATAAAAGGATGGAAAGACAAGAACTGGGGCGATGAGCTGGCTGTTGATAAAACAGTGGCACAGGCTAGGGCCGCCGACTATGATGCGCTGGTTTTGCCAGGCGGCGTAATGAATCCCGATCAGCTGCGCAGGAATAAAGATGCGGTAGCTTTTGTGAGTGCATTTATGGAGGCAAAAAAGCCGGTAGCAGCAATTTGCCATGCGCCGTGGACACTCATTGAAGCGGGCGCCCTAGAGGGAAGAACGCTCACCTCGTATCCGTCTCTGAAAACGGACCTCACGAACGCCGGGGCAACATGGGTGGACAGGGAGGTTGTTGTAGACAACGGTCTGGTGACAAGCCGGGATCCCAGGGACCTGCCGGCTTTTTGCAAAAAAATGACCGAAGAGATAGCCGAAGGGCCTCATAAGAAATAGAAAGCCCACATGCTTTGGGATAAATTTTGCGGGCTCTTTTTCCACACCATTCCAGCTCTTTATGCTAGTTCCTCACAAAACCGAAGCGACCTGTAAGTCAATCTTACAGGTCGTTTCAGTTTGTTATCAGTGGCCTCGCCAGGAATCGAACCTGGATCTGGAGCTTCGGAAACTCTTATACTATCCATTGTACTACGAGGCCATATCCCGATAGCTATCGGGAGAGGTGCAAAGGTAGGGGTTTGGGCGATAAGTTAAAAGATTGAATAGTTAATAGGCGGCCTACTTATAATCCTCGATCACCAAATGCTCCCTGCAAAAAAAGTACTCCCGTTGGTCATTTGACGCGACAAGTATAAGACGGTTTTTTCCATATTCTTCTATCCATTTACGGTATTGCTCTACTCCTTGTTGGTCAAGGTTCGTGCAGGGCTCATCTAGCAGGAGCACTGCTGTATCGGAGAAGATAGCCTGCGCCAGTTTTACACGTTGTTTCATACCGGACGAGTAATCGCCAATGGGTTTATTTACGTCAGCCTTTAATCCGGTCAATTCAATGATCTTATCAATGGTGAGGCCCGAAAGTGGGCGCTTAAAAGAATAATGAAAATCAAAAAATTCACGAAGGGTTAACTCCTCTACAATTTCCATTCCTGGCGCGCTGAAACTGATGTGGCTGAATATTTCATCGGCGGGAACGGGCTCGTCATTGTTATAATAAAAAAGTTTCCCGATAGAGGGAGACTGCATACCAGCAATTATACGCAGCAACGTAGACTTACCGCAACCGTTTGGCCCTAACAGCGCATAAGCCTGCGTTATCGAAAAGGAATAATTAATGTCTTTAAATATCCAGTGCCGCTGAAAACGTTTGCTTATATGCTCAAGGGTAATTTTCATTTCAAATTCAAAAGTAAAAATAAAAACCGGCCTGCTGATAGGCAGGTTCAAAAAAGGCACACAACGAAACCACGAGGAGGGTTTTAACTTTTGAATTTTGACTTTCCTAAGGCATATCCTCAGCGCCATGGCGGCGGATGTAGCCCTTCATGATGCCTCTGCCCGTTTCGCGTACAAAGCTGATGATCTCGTCTCGTTCGTCGGAGACAGGGAGGTCAGTCTCTATAATGCTGAGTGCTTTGGATACATTGTAGCCCCGCACAAATAAGATGCGGTAAATATCCAGTATCTGGTTGATTTTCTCAATCGAATAACCACGGCGTTTCAATCCTACCGAATTAACCCCGACATAAGAAAGTGGTTCGCGGGCAGCTTTTACATAAGGCGGAATATCTTTTCTCACCAATGACCCTCCGGTCACAAAAGCATACGAACCAATGCGTACAAACTGCTGCACAGCGGTAAGGCCCGCAAGCACTACGCAGTCGCCCACTATTATGTGGCCGGCAAGGGTCGTATTATTAGAAAATATGCAGGAGTTGCCCACTTCGCAATCATGTGCTATATGGGTATATGCCATAATGAGGCAGTTGTTGCCTATTTTGGTCATATTCTTATCCGACGTGCCGCGGTTTATAGTCACGCACTCGCGTATCGTCGTATTGTCGCCAATGACGCAGATCGTGTCTTCACCTTTGAATTTCAAGTCCTGCGGAATGGCTGATATTACCGAGCTAGGAAAAATGCGGCAGTTCTTACCTATACGCGCACCTTCCATTATAGTTACGTTTGATCCTATCCAGGTGCCTTCACCTATCTCCACATTCCTGTGAATCGTTGTGAAGGGATCAATTTTTACGTTAGGACCTATCTTTGAATCCGGGTGGACGTATGTAAGCGGGTGGATCATTTTTTGTCTTTTCTTACGATTTGCGCTACGAGCTCTGCTTCCGTAGCAAGTTTATTACCAACATATGCGGTTCCCCTCATTTCACATATACCGCGGCGTATCGGGTTCAGCAATTCCAGTTTCAATATAAGTGTATCTCCGGGCCGCACCAGTTGCTTGAAACGTACTTTATCTATTTTCAGGAAATAAGTATCGTAGTTTTCACGGTCCTGGATATTGTTAAGAGCAAGGATACCACCGGTTTGAGCCAGCGCCTCTATCTGCAGCACGCCTGGCATTACCGGGTTGCCCGGAAAGTGGCCCTGGAAGAAATGCTCATTGAAAGTAACATTTTTTATTCCGACTACATGGTTGTCGCTTAGCTCTATGATTTTATCAACAAACAAGAACGGGAACTTGTGGGGCAACGCCTTCTCGATCTGTGTTATATCATAAATAGCCTGCTGCGATGGATCGTAATGTGGTATATCAGAAAGGTGTTTGTTCTTTTTGATGTACTGTTTTATCTTTTTTGCAAACTCCACATTGGTCGCATGGCCCGGCCTGCTGGCTATAATGTGAGCCTTTATAGAGTGCCCTACAAGCGCCAGGTCGCCAATAACATCAAGTAGTTTATGACGCGCAGGTTCGTTGGGGTAGTGCAGTTGTATGTTGTTCAGTATGCCTTCCTGCTTTACTTCTATCTTCTGTTTATTAAATATCCCCGCGAGGCGTTGCAGTTCATCATCGCTCACTATCTTATCGACAACGACTATTGCATTGCTCAGGTCTCCGCCCTTTATCAGGTTATTGTCAAGAAGGTATTCCAGCTCATGAAGAAAACAAAATGTACGGCAGGGGCCTATCTGGTCCCGGAACTCTGAAATGTGCTTCAGTGCCGCATGCTGTGTGCCTAGCACTGGAGAATTAAAATCTATCAGCGCAGTTATCTGGTATTCGGTTGAAGGAACAGCCAGCATATCCACATTCTTCACCGGGTCGTAATAATGTATGTTGGTATCTATAGAGTAAACAATACGTCTTGCTTCCTGCTCCTGTATGCCGGCGCTTTCTATGGCATCCATAAACTGGCAGGCGCTGCCGTCCATTATGGGCACTTCAGGGCCGTCCATCTCAATGAGGATATTGTCAATGCCCAGGCCCACCAGCGCAGAAAGCGTATGCTCAATAGTGCTCACACGTGCGCCATTGTATTCTATCGTCGTTCCGCGTGAGGTATCCACTACAAAATCCACATCAGCCTTAACAATAGGCTTGTCTGGGAGATCTACCCGCTGAAAACGAATGCCATAGCCGGGGCTGGCTGGCTTCATTGTCATCGTTACATTTGCTCCTGTATGCAACCCCACGCCATGCAGCGTAACAGATCCTTTTAGCGTTTGCTGGTTTTGACTATTGTTGCTTGAATGCAAAGTTTCTGTTTTTTTTCTGCTTTCCGGTTTAATTAAAATGTCTTCAATCACTTTTTATACTCCAGGTTTTGCGTACTTAATAATGCGGTTAATTCCTGCACCGTTTCCTCCAGTTTCTGAAGACGATGCTGAAGGTCCGGCAAATTTCTAAAAATTGCCTGACTTTTCAGCGAACTTTTATATTCAAAAGCCGGGCTTCCGTTTAATGTCGTATTTGTGCTGATCACAGATTTCGACAACCCGCTTTGTGCGTTGATGCGTGTGCCATCCGCAATATGTATATGTCCCACCATGCCTACCTGCCCGCCTATAGAGCAGTTTTTCCCTACTTTGGTGCTGCCGGAAATACCTGTCTGGGCCGCGATCACCGTGTTTTCACCTACTTCCACATTGTGGGCTATCTGTATCAGGTTATCCAGTTTCACGCCCTTCCTGATGATTGTTGACCCCATGGTGGCGCGGTCTACGGTAGTATTTGAGCCTATTTCCACATCGTCTTCAATGATCACATTACCTATCTGAGGTATCTTTTTGTAGGTGCCATCGCTCAAGGGCGCAAATCCAAAACCATCACCGCCTATTACTGTTCCGGAGTGTATCACTACCCTGCAGCCAAGGCGGCATTCATCATACACCTTCACACCGGCATATAATTTCGTATGCTCCTTAATGATCACATTATTCCCGATATAGCAACCGGGATATATTTTTACTCCTTGTTCTATAACTACATTTTCCCCAATGTAAGAGAACGCGCCTAAATAGACATCAGCGGCTATCTTTGCGGAGGGGGAGATATAAGATGGCTGTTCTATTCCCGTTTTTGCGGCGCCGGAGATGATCTCCCTGTATTTTTCAAGCAGGAAGGCAAAGCTGCTGTACGCATCTTCAACCCTTATCAACGTAGCTTTTACAGGGCGGGACAACTCAAGCGAGGCATTAACAATTATAATGGATGCATCAGAAGTGTACGCGTATTCCGCATATTTTGGGTTTGATATAAAGCTGAGCGAGCCCTCAACTGCCTCTTCAATCTTGGCCACATCAGTTACTTTGGCGTCGGGGTTCCCCTCCAGTTGGCCTTGTAACAGGGTAGCTATTTGCTGCGCTGTAAACTGCATGTGCGTTAATTTCTGTTATTCATACGCTGAACAATATCCTTTATTTCTGACCCCAAAAAATCATAATTATTTAAACCCCAAACTCACTGAATATAGCAAATGTAGTTTTTATGTACGGCTCTGGCAAGTGTTTGGTTAACCAATGAATCATCAATTTCTGTAATATTCTTAACTGTACCGCTTTTTGTCTCTATTTTTATTAGTTCGTCGTTAATATTATAAGTACTGTTAGATGTAACGCCTGCAAAAACAAAATATTGCAGGTCATTGTCATTTAACCCCATTAATGATTTTATTTTTTTCTTCTTGTCCTCCAAAATGCTTGCCAAAGATTCAGAACTAAGTGAAACTTTATATAATTTTCTCAAAATAAGCATCTTACAGAGGGTAGATAACACCTTATCAGTATGCGTTTGCCACACTTTTATTGACACCATTACGTCACTATCGTCTAGCTGCAGGAAATTTTCCAAGTGCTCCGGATCACGCAGGAAATCTTCCTCTCTTAGATTCTTGTAAAGAAAATAGTTTAACGCCGGGCTGGAAAATAGTTTTTCACCGTTCTGGGCCAACTCTTTTGCTCGCTTTAATATATTGATAAGTAGCATTTCAGCACCAAGAACGGTTTTATGCAAATATACCTGCCAATACATCAGCCTGCGCGCAATAATAAATTTCTCCACCGAATAAACGCCTTTCTCTTCCACCATCAGCTCGTTATCCCGCACGGTAAGCATTTGCAGTATCCTGTCATAGCCAATAACGCCTTCAGATACACCGGTATAAAAACTGTCCCGGTTCAGATAGTCCATCCGGTCCACGTCTAGTTGGCTGGACACCAGTTGATGCAGATAGTATTTACTTCCTTCTGCCGTGCCGGGTGTACCGGTATGATCAAAAACTTCGATGGCCTTCTGCAACCCTCCGCCAAATTCAGTATCCATACGGAGCATAATGAGGCGCGAAAGGGTCTCGTGGGGCACGCCTACCAGTGCGTTTTCAAGAGAGTGGGAGAATGGCCCATGGCCTATATCGTGCAGCAGGGCAGCCAGGCGCGCCGCTATGCACTCATCTCTATCCGGGCTTATATCCTTGGTCTTCAGTTCGTCAAGTGCCTTGCCCATCAGGTGGCAGGCGCCTAGTGAATGCGCTAAGCGGGTATGCACGGCCCCGGGATACACCAGTTGCGCCAGCCCCATCTGCTTTATGTTTCGCAGCCGCTGAAACATAGGATGGTCGATAACCCGTATCAGCTCCGGCTCAGGGAAGCGTATAAACCCATAAACCGGATCATTTATGATCTTTACTTTAATGCTCATTTAAAAATCTTTACCCACGATGGTTTACGGCTCTAGCGAAGGAGCCGTTTCATTAGCTTCGGTGTCATTCACTGGCCTTGTGCTGAATTGGTCGGTGCTGTCGCAGTCATCAAATCCTTGTGGCTGTTTGAAAGTTTTATTAGGATCGATCCCCAGCTTTTTGTCTGAAAACACCTTTTTCATAAAAAAGGCCCAGATAGGCAGGGCTGATGAGGCGCCCTGTCCCATTTGCTCGGTACGGAACCGGAATTCGCGGTCATCGCAACCTACCCACACACCCGCTATAAGCTGGGGGCAATAACCTATGAACCATGCATCCGCCTGGTTGCTGGTAGTGCCCGTTTTACCGGCTATGTCATTACGAATATCGTACTTGAAACGCAGGCGGGCACCGGTTCCGAAGTTAACCACGCCACGCATCATTTTTACCATTTTGAATGCCGTGTTCGGGTTGATGATCTCCTTCTGGGAGGCTGCAAAAGATTTTATCAGCATGCCATTCTTGTCCTCGATCTTACTGATAAAGAAAGGCTGGGTGTTCATGCCTCCGCCAGGGAACATACTGTAAGCGCCGATCATCTCATAAAGCGAAATGTCTGAAACACCGAGCGCAACTGACGGCACAGGGTCCATGCGACTGGTAATACCGCATTTGTGCACAAAATCAACGAACGGATCAATGCCTACCTGGCTCAGCACGTACAGCGCCGCGTTGTTAATGGACTTCGCCAGCGCCACTTTCATTGTCACCTTCGGATCGTAATGGGCATCTTTATCGGCATTGTAAGCTGCTTTGGTCGGGAAATCCACCGGTAGGGTAGAGACCTCGCCGCAGGGGGAGAAGCCATTGTCTATTGCGAAGGAATACAACAGTGGTTTTATTGTGGAGCCCACCTGCCGCTTGGTATTGATATTCACATGATCGAACTGGAAAAAATTATGGTCTATGCCGCCTACCCATGCCTTTACTTCGCCGGTGAAGGGGTCCATCGCTATAAAGCCCGCCTGCAAAATGGTCTTCATGTATTTAATGGAATCGACCGGGCTCATAACCGTATCTTTATAATGCCCCTTCGTCCAGCCAAAAACCCTCATTTTTATAGGTTTCTTCATTTCCGCCATTGCCTTGGACTCATTCAGGTCTTGGGTCTTATACATCTGGTAGCGGTCGCACGATTTGATGCTCGCATTCAGTATCGTTTGTACGGCAGGCTTGTTCCATACGCTTCCGTCTTTATAAGCCGGTTGTGCCATGAAAGCTTTTTGCCAGGTGGTGAGGTGCTCCTGCACAGCATCTTCGGCATATAGTTGCATGCGTATGTCAATGGTCGTCCATATTTTCAATCCGTCTTTATAGATATCGTATGGTGTGCCATCCGGTTTTTTCAGGTCGTGGCATACCTGTTTTACTTGCTGTTCTACTATTTGCCGGAAATAAGGGGCCACACCGTCATGATAGTCAATTTTATGATAGTCGAGCGGTGTGTCCTTTCGCTTCAGCGAATCCAGGGCCGCCTGGGTAAGGTAATTATATTTGAACATCTGCTCCAGCACCACATTACGCCTTTCTTTCGATTTTTTAGGGTGGCTGCGTGGGTTGTAAATAGTGTTTCCCTTCAGCATACCTATCAATATCGCGGCTTCGTCAACAGATACCTTATCAGGTGTTTTATAAAAGAAGGTCATAGATGCATTCCGTATGCCGTATACATTGTCGCCAAAAGGCACTGTATTGAGGTACATGGTAATGATCTCGTTCTTGGTGAGATTTCGTTCCAGTTTTACCGCCAGCACCCATTCTTTCAGCTTCATGAACGGCAGCGAAAAAATGCTGTGGCTGGTGCGCGGAAAAAGATTCTTGGCCAACTGTTGTGAAATAGTACTGCCACCTCCGGCGTGGCCTAACTTGAAAATCACCCTTAACGTAGCCATCGGGTCGATACCGGCATGTTCGTAAAAGCGGTTATCTTCGGTAGCTATCAGTGCGTTAATAACATTGGGCGATATGTCTGTGAACTTACTGTTTGATCTGTCCAATACATAATAGCGGCCCAGCAGGGTGCCATCCGCAGCGTATACATCAGATGATATCGCGCTTTGGGGGTTTTCCAGTTCTGCTAGGGAAGGCATATAGCCCACCATTCCATTATCAATGGCAATAATGAGCAGTAAAAAAATCACCAGCAGGGAAATAAAGGATATCCAAAGGATCCGTATCGAGCGTTTCCGTTTTTTTCCTTGCGTTTTTTCAACTTCTTTTTCCATTCCTACAGTATATAGTCGAAAATATTTTAAAACGTTTCGCTCAAATTTAAGCTTCTTTTTCTTCTTCTTCCGGAATCATAAAAAAGGATAGACTCCTTAACGGATTTAGAAATGCTGAAAACCTTTTCCCACCGGGTATTTTACTGCGCACCTGCGTAAGGAATGGCTTAAGGAAGCCCGCCACATACTGCCGCTCGGATGCAGTCAGCTCTTGTTTAGCGTATTTCTTTTTCAGGTAAATATTCATGAATTGGGTGAAAGAAGTTCCATAGGCGGGATCTACCACATTGCGCGCATACTGCATAGGTGTGCGCCCCTTCCTGAATATGCCGAGCTGGTGAAGGTAGAATGTGGTCGCGCGATATGCCCAATAGGATTTATTTCCGTCGTTTGTAGCATTATTATACCGGCTCCGGTACAACGCGAAAATGATGATCGGTAGGGATAGTAGTATCAAAATCAGCCCAAGCACGATTGCCGCAGCCAGCAACGCCATGCTTTTCCACGACATAATTTTTTCTTGTGCTATTAATTGTGGTTTCTCTTTCGGCTTTTCTACATCCTTCCTTTTTAGATACACTTCGTCAATAGCGGCAGGCACAGGGAGCCTTTTCACAAGAGCGCCGGCGCTTTCATTAGGAAGCGCCTCCATTTTTTTCATGGCGTCGGCATAGGACACAGCCGTGCCTTCATCGCCTTTCTGAACCGTCTTCAAAGGTGCCGCCGCGCTGTCGCGATACACCACAGCCACCTTCATATCCATACTTACGGATACCGGCGATGTGAGTTTATATTCTTTGTCATGAAACACAAACTGCTTCACCGACATCTTCATGGTCTTCTTCACGGTATCTACGTCCTCCACCACGCCTTCCGCCGCCAGCCACGCCTTTGGTGGCTGCATAGGTGGTGTGCCGTCGGGTTGAGGGGTAGGGCGGTTCTCGTTGTCGTTTCCTACTGTAGTATCAAAGTCCAGCCAGCCATATCCGGGGAAGTAAACCTGCACCCATGCGTGTGCCTGGTTGGCATAATACCAGTACCAGCCTTTATTTTTATCGCTCCGGTCTTCAGTAAGGAATCCTACTGCAATGCGGGAAGGAATACCAAGTGAGCGCAACATGAATAGTGTGGCGCCTGCATAATATGCGCAGTAACCCTTGTGGTTCTCGGTGAGGAAGTAGATCAGTTTGGACGCATTAGGTATATCTGGAATGCCCGGGTTGTCCGTATAACTATACAACCTATCTCCATTTTCGTCCTTAGAGTAAAAGTAGTTGCGTATAGCCAGCACCTTGTCAACAGGTGTATGTGCCGTGTCAGTTATTTTATGGGCAAGGGCGCTGATAGTCTTGAACTTATCCCCTCCCGGCATAAAAGTGTAATACTTCATGAAACCGGCATCCACACTATCGTATCCGTGTATCCTGCGCAGCACTTCAAAACGCATCTCCTGGAATTTCTTTATTTCCGGGTTCTGGACATTGTATACAAAGTAAGCGCTGTTCAGTGCAGACACGTAGCTCTTCGCCCGGAAGGCAAATTTGAACTCTTCCCTGAAATCCTTTTCTATCGCAATAGGCTGCACAAAGTAACCCACATTTGGGGCCAGGTAAGTGTTGGGCGCAAGCATTTTGCTGTAAACCTGTATCTCCACGGTCTGCCTTAGCTTAGAGCCAAGGCTGTTCTTGATCACCGAAGAGTCAGACTGTGTAGTGAACATCGGTATTTTAGAAGGGTCGGGCTGGAAAAGGTCATTGAACGGTATGGTGGAATCCCGCTCGAAGGTCTCGGTGAGGGTGTCAAACTTAGTGAAGTAAAATGCGGTTAAATAAAGGGGGTTGGGTATCTCCGTATTCGGGAAGAAATTGTCGATATGTGCACAAAAAAGCAATTGCTTACTTCGGCTGAGCGAGCTGCTGAGCCGGGTATAATCATTAAGGTCAAAGGTGCTGTCAGGCCGCTGGTGCAGCATGGCATTCTGGCCGGTTTTACCGCCGCCGCCATAGTTTGCCACCGTTTCCTTTATCTCCTTGCGCATTTTATAGATAACAGCCGCAGCCAGCAATGCCGCCAGTATGCCGAACAGAACCAGCCGAAGCGTAAGGAATAACCAGAATTTTTGTGACTTGTCTTTGTAACTATAGATCTGCTCAGCCGTGAAAATGAGATATACCGAATACAACAGCGCGGGTGTAAATGACCACAGCAACCCCTCCACGGTGTCAGCATTAGCTTTGGCAATTAAGAAGATACAGCCCGCCAGCAGCAGTGCCGCAATGCCCACGCTCCAGTATCGCCAGCGCACAAATCCCCAGCCCACGAGCCAGCCGATGACAAACAGATTCGCAAAGACCTGGAAACGTCGTGCGATAAAGAACGCATCGAACTCGCCGCTGCTGTATTTATCCAACCCTTTATAAACCGAATACAACGCTATGATAAGTATGATATAGGTGGGCAGGAAACGCACCCGGAACGAATAGATAATAGCGGCAATGCCCATTCCCGCGGCAAAGTACATGGCCTGCTGCAGCGCCTGGTTTTGAAGTATGGAATAGTAATGATTGACATTATCCAACAGGAAGTAACCGACAACTGCTGTAGGCAGCATCAGGAAGATCAGCTTGGCCAATAATTCATTTACAGGTGCGGCGCGTTGTATCTTCATAGACCCCAAACCCTAAAAGGGCTTTCTCGTATTGTTTAATAGCGTATAAATATAGGAGAAAAACAAGAGTAGGGTTTGTTAAAAAATTTATACGATAAGGCGAAGCCCGTGGTGAACAGACAAAAGGCTCACAAGCCCTGAAGGGGCGTAATGATTTTTGAGGAAAAGCACCCGCCTTAACTAAATGCTATCGCTCCATTTGGTTCGGGATCAGTACTCTATCAATTGGTCTGTATCTGTATATCCTTTCGGTAGCGGATGAGCCACAAGGAATGCAGCTTCGGATTTTGCGTCTATCGCCCCGTTTTTAAATAAATGGCATTTATACAATTCGGCAACCAGCGACGTGGGAAACCCGGGTTGCTGTGCCAGCATACCTTGTTTGTCATCATTCACGAAATTGATCACATAACCGGGCTTCCCTTTTTCCTGAACGTGGCTATAGTGAAACGAGATCAGCTCATCGCCGGTTAGTGTGGTAATGAAATACGCGAAAGGTGGTCTCGGTGTTTTCTTAAAAAGCGCAACTTTCTCATGGCCCGCATACACCGTATCTTTTCTGATCGATATTTTTTGTGCCATGGCAGTAACCGTAGCAAAAACAGTTATGAGAAATAAAGTGGGCTTTAGCATTGCGGGTGTACTATCTAATATTAATTATTAGTTTATTAAAGGTATGGAAAAACTTTTTTGAAGTGCATTTTCCCAAAACATAACCAAGGTGAAGTAAAATAACTTATTTTTATTCCGCCTCAACAATGGTTGTATGAAGAATAAACTTTTCACGCTTGTTTCTGTTCTTTGCCTGTTATTTGTTTCGCCTGCACTGCACGCGGGTTTTGTCGTTAAAAAATCGTCCGCAGTTCGCGAAGCGGCCACCCATGTATTTACTAACGCGGGTACAACTGCCCATAAGGAAAAGACATCCGGATTTATCGTAAAGGTTAATAAAGTGCTTTCTTTTTTACACCCTTATAGAACGGCCAAGGCAAGTGAGTGGGTGGGCATTGCTGCCATGGGTTGTGGGATCATCGGTTTGATGGTGCCGGGCTTGAATTTATTGGCCATATTATTTGGCGTATTGGGCATGGGTCGGGGATGCAAGGTGCAAGGCCTGGCGGTCACTGGTTTTATTCTCGGTGTGGCAGAACTGGCGCTTTATTTAATAGCCGGGGTCACGGTTCTCTCGCTCATTCTTTTATAGCTTCTTCCGCCTGTGCAATTCAAATTTGCATAGAAGCAACTATAGTATTTTATTAAAAAAAGAAGCCAAAAGGGCTTCAATGTGAATACCCATCGATGTCGCCGGTGGTAAAATTTATTCTTTAATAGGTTCTTCCCGCGATTGCAATTCAAACTTTGGCATAGCAACAAGAATAGTATTTGTTGAAAAAGAAGCCCAAAGGGCTTCAATGTGAATAGCCACCGGTGAAGCCGGTGGCAAATGAGCAAAACGCGCCAACCTCAACGGGGTTGAATGTGATATTAAGTGCGAAGATTTGATACCGTCCTTAACGCGGCGCATATACACTGTACCTGATATTTACTATATTTGATTCCATAAATCACCGATGTATGAAGAACATGCTATTATGCCTGCTTTCCGTTGTTTTGCTGCTTTCCGCCATGCCCGCTGCCCATGCCGGGTTCGTGATCAAAAAACAGGTACTAACAGCCATTTCCGCCCAAACAAATAAAAGCACCGTAACGGCAACATCAGAAAATGTGAATAAAGTACGTTTGCACCCTATTTATCAGCGCGCGCGGTACGCCGGCTGGCAGGGCATATTTGCATTGATTTGTGGTATTGCGGGGTTTTTCTGGGGCGGGTTTGCATTACTCGCCATATTGTTCGGTATCATGGGCATTGGCCGCCGCCACCGCAACAGCGCGTTGGCCATAGCGGGTTTGGTACTGGGGCTTACCATGTTATGCCTGGCTATCTTTACCGGCTTTTGGGGCTTTCCGCTTTACTAGTTAATTAGAAGTGCTCTTCCTGCGTAAACAATTTGCTACACCCGATCTCTTTGATTCAGTGCTTATACACAACTCATCCTACTTGATCCTTTTTGCTTAACTCATTCTACC
>CAIVEW010000048.1 GCA_903905065.1 uncultured Bacteroidota bacterium
ACTCCTTTCATAGAATTATAAATTTTCACCAAAAGTAAGTCATGAAAGCTGAATATTATATTAATAGTCGGCAGGCAGCAAGAATTTGTCGGTGATTATCAGTTTATATGCGTTGAAAATCATGCTATTATCGGTCAATGGCATTGCGAATCGAACAATAATGAATTAAATAATTATGCTACAAAACGCGCTGGCAATTAAGTTTTTAAGATTGCCGGTGTTATTTTTGCGAAAACCAGAAAATCCAATGTCCACTTCATACGAAGCCACGCAAGAATACGCAAGAGACCAGGACCAGACCGATATCTTATTTCCATTCCGGGAGCGGTTCCTGTTCCCCCAGCACGATGGCGAAGATGTCCGTTATTTCTGCGGCAATTCGCTGGGTTTGCAGCCCAAAAGCGTAAGCTATCTTATGGATAAGGAACTAAGCGATTGGGCACGATATGGAGTAGAAGGGCATTTCAAAGCCGGGTATCCATGGTTTTCTTACCATCATTTTTTTGCAGAGCGGCTTGGGAAAATAGTAGGCGCCGGAAAAGATGAAGTAGTGGCCATGAATACCCTTACGGTGAATCTGCACATATTGATGTTCTCTTTTTATCGCCCGTCGGGCAAACGCTACAAAATACTAATGGAGGCTGGCGCATTTCCATCGGACCAATATGCGATAGAAACCCAGGTTCGAATGCACGGTTATGCCCCCGAAGACGCTATTATTGAGATAACTCCTGCGGAGGGCGCTAACCTTATAGCTGACGAGGACATTATCAATGCGATTAACGAAGCCGGCGACTCATTGGCGCTGGTGATGATAGGCGGAGTCAACTACTATACCGGCCAGTTTTTCGACCTTGAAAATATTACTAAAGCTGCCCACAGCGCCGGCGCCTATGCAGGCTTCGACCTTGCCCATGCTGTAGGCAATATACCATTGAAACTACATGACTGGGATGTTGATTTCGCCTGCTGGTGCTCATATAAATATCTCAATTCCGGCCCGGGTGGCGTGGGCGGCGCATATGTGCATGAGCGCCATGGCAATGACCCAGCACTATTCCGGCTGGGTGGCTGGTGGGGAAATGACGAGAAAACCCGCTTTAAAATGCAGAAAGGTTTTGTGCCGCGAAAGGGCGCTGCAAGCTGGCAGATGAGCAACGCACCGGTGTTTAACATGGTAGCCCACAACGCATCGCTTGATATCTTTGAGAAAGCCGGGATAAATACCCTCAGGGAAAAAAGCACAAAGCTTACCGGCTACATGGAATTCCTGCTTCGGCAAATAAAACATCTTCCTTTCGAGATCATTACCCCAACAGACCCATCAAAACGTGGATGCCAGCTATCCATGCTGTTCGGGGACAAAGGCCGCGAAGTATTCGACACCCTCACCAGCAAAGGCATCATCGCCGACTGGCGCGAACCAAATGTGATACGAATAGCCCCTGTGCCACTGTACAATACTTTTGAGGATTGCTATAAATTTTATGAGGTGTTGGCGGGAATAGAATAGACTCACTTATTCGTAAAAAACTCCACAGTCAATTTCAACCCGTCCAGGAATTGTTTTGTTGGCTCATATCCCAGCAATTGCCGGGCTTTTGAAATGTCCGCCAACGAGTCCCTTATATCGCCCGAGCGGGCCTCTCTATAAGTTGCCTGATGTTCCTTCGACAAGAGTTCGCGGATAGCCTCGTATAAAAAATTGACCGTAAAATTTGCTCCCACTGCCACATTGTATACCTGGCCGAAAGCTGCGTCGTTATCGGTAAGCATACCTCTTATGTTAGCTTGCACCGCATTCTCCACAAAAGTAAAATCGCGGGTCTGCATGCCGTCGCCATTTATGTATACAGGTGATCCGCTAAGGATACCGCTTACGAACAGCGGAATAACTGCGGCATATGGCCCCTCGGGGTCCTGTCGTGGTCCAAATACATTGAAGTAACGGAAGCCAATTACTTTCATTCCATATAACCTGCTGAACACAGACGCATATAACTCATTTGTCATTTTGGTTACTGCGTAGGGAGACAAAAGATTACCCGTGCGCTCTTCCCGCTTTGGCAGGTTCGGCTCATCGCCATATACCGACGATGAAGAAGCATAGACAAATGTCTTCACCTGCGCATCCTTAGCGGCATTGATCATATTTACAAAGCCACTTACGTTCACCTCATTACTGGTAACAGGATCTTTAACCGAGCGCGGCACCGAGCCAAGCGCGGCCTGGTGCGTCACATGGTCTATCCCTTCGCACGCCTTTGCGCAAGTACCCGCGTCACGAATATCTCCTTCTATGAATTCATAACGACTGTTGTTTTCAAACAGCAAAACATTGCTACGCAATCCTGTGGCCAGATTGTCAAGCACACGCACCTTTCCTGCCCCGTTATTAACCAGGTACTCTACGATGTGCGAACCGATAAAGCCAGCCCCCCCGGTAACGAGGAAGCGCTTGCCAGATATATCCTTAGTGTGAAAAACAGCCATCGAATCTTTTTTAGTTGGTATGCCCTAATAGAAAAAAAGGCCGCCTATTATTAATAGGGGCCTGAATTTCGTTTCGTTATAACTACGCTTTCTTTTCAGCAGTAGCAGCTACAACTTTCTTTACTACGCGTGCGGGGCGCGATTTGCCAAAACTTCCTGAACTTATCTTTCCGCGCTTGGTACGTTTATCACCTCTTCCCATGATTTATTTTTGTTTAGGGTGCAAAAGTAAAAAAAAGCAAGGACTTTTAAGCACCTTGCTTTTTCTTTCTTTGCCGGAGCGATTATTTCTTACCGCTGCCGATCTTTGTAGAAAATTCTTTACCTGCCTTAAACTTAGGAACTTTACGAGCTTTGATCTTAATAACCGCGCCGGTCTGTGGGTTGCGGCCGTTACGTGCAGCGCGCTCAGATACAGAGAATGTACCGAAGCCAACTAATGTAACACGATCTCCTTTTTTAAGCGTAGTTACAACCGCGCCTGTAAATGCATCCAATGCATCGTTTGCCTGCACTTTAGTAATGCCGGCGTCTTTTGCAATCTTGTCAATTAATTCAGCCTTGTTCATGCTTTTTCGTTTTTAGATGTGAAATAATATTTTTGTGAATGGGACAAATATACTCACGTTTATTACACTTCCAAATACCCTGAAAAAGAATTTTCCCGTTTCAAACCCTTGCCTGAAGCAGGTTTCCACAAGTTATTAACATTCGCGGCAGTCTCCAGGAAAAACAGAAAGACCTGAAACACCCTGCAATAGCCAATTTCGGAAGATTGGCAGGAAATTTGCCTCATTAACAAATGCCGGAAACCCTTTACCACCGCGCCTTATCACACAACTTCCATCACAGTGCGAAACGCTGCGAACTTCCCACCAAATAGCTTAAATATTTTCTCTCTCATTTTCCCGGCATGCTTATCTATGTAGGTATTGTAGTCGTCCATACTGTCAAGCATGTATTGTGCGGTATAGGTGACG
The DNA here is from genome assembly GCA_903905065.1 of uncultured Bacteroidota bacterium. Classification (GTDB taxonomy): domain Bacteria; phylum Bacteroidota; class Bacteroidia; order Chitinophagales; family Chitinophagaceae; genus Nemorincola. The sequence continues at coordinate 3,474 of CAIVEW010000048.1, forward strand.
CCTTCCGATTCCTCCTGCTCCAGCAGCTTACACAGTCTGTAGTCATTGAATAATCCCGTACTCATGAGCTCTGGCATATGCTCTGCTTTCATCCACTTCACCCATTCGTCGGCAACACCATTGTCTATCTTGATCGTAACGTTATAAATTATCATGATCGTTTAAAATTTGATACTCCATTTAACCTTTTAACCTTTTAACCCTTTAACCTTTTAACCATGGCCGCACCAACTACCACTTCTTCTCTATGCTCTCCAAGATCGCCACATAGCTCACATACCTGTCCTCTGAAATCCTTTTGTCTGCTACGGCCTGTTTCACCGCACATCCGGGCTCATTTACATGCAGGCAATTGTTGAACCTGCAGTCCTTCATCACTGCGCGCATCTCCGGAAAGTATTGTGATAGTTCCTCTTTTTCAAAATCGATCAGGCCAAACTCCTTGACTCCCGGCGTGTCTATTATTCTGCCACCACCGGGCAGATCGAACATCTCTGCAAACGTAGTTGTATGCTGCCCCTTACCGCTCCATCCTGATACAACTTTGGTCTTGATGTCCACCCCGGGAATGAACTGGTTAACCAATGTGCTTTTACCTACCCCCGAGTGCCCGCTAAACAAAGTTGTCTTATCTGTCAGTCTTGCTGCAAGGGCAGACAAAGTGCTTTTATCTTTTGCCGCAACCGGGTAAACCTCGTAACCAGCCTTTCCATATACTTCCTTCCACAATTGCACAACATCTTCATGTTTTTTCTTCAGCAGGTCCATTTTATTAATCACGATAATAGCAGGTATATGGTAGGCTTCTGCGGTGATCAAAAAACGGTCGATAAAGCCGGTAGAAGTACGTGGATCTGCTATAGACGTCACAAGCAGCGCGAGGTCGATATTGGCAGCGATAATGTGCTTCTGGTTCTTATTATGAGGAGAAACACGCACCATGTAATTGTGCCTGTCTGTAACTTCTTTAATAATGCCTATGTTGGTCGCTTCTTCTTCAACATCGAATACCACATTATCTCCCACCGCAATCGGATTGGTTGATGAGATATCTTCATCAATTTTCATCTTGCCTTTTATCCGCGCATCCCAGTAGCTCCCTTCCGGGTCCTGCACCAGGTACCAGCTTCCCGTTGATTTATAAACTAATCCCTGCATTGCAAATTCAAAAGTAAAAAGTAAAAACTCAAAAGGCCGAACAAATCGTTCATCGTTCCATTTATTTCGTAGAGACTTTGCAATGCAACGCCTTTACTTGCGTTGTCTATTGCGGGGTAGTACGTCGCTCACTCGACCTCACCCTCTCCTTCGGAGTTCCCGCAAGGGAAGGAGCGTAGCTCGCGGGGTGAGGCCCCTACTCATACCTCAGCGCCACTATAGGATCAAGTTTCGCAGCTTTCACTGCCGGGTATATCCCCGATATAACGCCTACAATAGCACAAAGGCTGACACCCATAATTATCCATAGCCACGGCACAACAAACCCTGTATGAAAAAAGATACCGATCACATTCCCGATCAACATCCCGAAGATAATACCTACCAGTCCACCCATCAGGCTGATCATTATCGATTCTGTTAGAAATTGACGCTTGATTGTTGACGACCGGGCGCCCAGCGCCTTGCTCACTCCTATCTCCCGCGTTCGCTCTGCAACGGACACCAGCATTATATTCATAAGTCCGATCACTGAGCCCAGCAAAGTAATGATACCAATCAGCACCCCGGCCCATCTCACGTACTTAGTACTATCCAGCACTATGCTTACAAGCTCATTATTTTGCGAGATCGAGAAATTATCATTTCCCCCCAGCGGTAGTTTCCGGATAACGCGGAACAAACCTTCGGCTTCTTCAGCGGCAAAGTCTTTCATTTTCACATCGGGCACGATCACCGTTATCAGGTAACTGTTATCACCGCCATACAATCCTCTCGCCGTATTCAGCGGTATCACCACGGCATTGTCATTATCGCCGTTCATGCTTCCTCCTTTTGATTCCATCACACCTATCACACGGTACTTAATATCACCTATCGATACCATACTGTCAATTGCCTTGCTCGGTTTCTTAAACAACTTCTTTGCCACACCGCTGCCTAAAATGCAAGTATAGCTGCCCGATTGTATTTCCGGCACCGAAAAATTGCGGCCGGCATCCAGTTTAGTGTCCATCGCCGAAAGATAGGTTTCCTCTACGCCGGTTATATGAACATTAGGATTCGTTTTATCAGAAGCATGATGAACCGTAGCTATGCTCGTTCCGTCCACGGAAATACTAACTATGCTTGGAAAAGTGAAACGTTCACGGAATGACCTTGCTTCATCAAATGTTATATTCTTCTCTACAGAATTGTGTCTGCCCCGATGATTCCTCTTTTTGACTACTTCATTGATGATCTGAAAAGAGTTAACGCCCATGCTGCTAAGATTGGTCTCAATCGCCTCCTGCATTACATCCTTGGCAGTGAGAATGCCCACAAGAGCCATGATGCCCAGCCCTATTATCGCGATGGTAAGCGTCGACCGTAATCGATTGGTGCGTATAGCCCTGAAAGCAAGTGTGAGATTAAAAAAAAACTGCCGCATTCCTGCCAAAGATAACTAAGATGCCACTATTTGCAGAAAGTAAAAACCCCTGCATCTCTGCAAGGGTTTTTAAATTTTTATTTTTGATTTTTTAATTTCGATTATCCCTGCAATGCCGCAGCCCCGCTCACGATCTCTGTAAGCTCGGTAGTGATCGCCGCCTGGCGGGCCCTGTTGTAGCTTATCTTCAGCGATTTCAGCAATTCATTCGCATTTTCACTCGCCTTATCCATTGCAGTCATCCGCGCACCATGCTCAGAAGCGTTGGCGTCGAGTACAGCTTTGAATACTTGTGTGTTCAGTATTTTGGGCATCAATTCCTGCAGCAATACGCCCATGGATGGCTCAAAAATGAAATCCACGCTCTTTTTAGATCCGGTAACTTTCGGGGTCTTTGGTATCGGCAGGTAAGGCTCTGCAACAAATACCTGCGTAGCCGCATTCTTAAACTGGCTGTATACCAGCTCTACGCGGTCATATTGTTTATCCAGGAACGCCTGCTGCGCATATTGGGCAGCGGTCCGCACGTTGTCGAATGACAGATCAGCGAACAGGTTCCAATAGTCATCCACTAATTTATAGTTGTTGCGCAAGAAATATTCGTAACCTTTTTTACCTATCGGCAGCACCGTCACATTTCCCTTTGCGAACTGGCTCGCATACTTGCTCTTGATAATGTCACGGGTCATCTTTATCACGTAAGTATTGTAACCGCCGCAAAGGCCCCTGTCGCTGGTGATGGGTATCATCAGCACTTTTTCTGTTGGGCGCTCATCAGCCAGCGGCATACCACCCTCGGCCGATGTATTGCTTACTATATTGCTCAGCATTTCCTGCAGCTTCTGAGTATATGGGCGCATCTGGATGATGGCATCCTGTGCACGGCGCAGTTTTGCGGCGCTCACCATCTTCATAGCCTTGGTTATCTGCTGGGTCGATGTTACTGACTTGATACGATTACGAACCTCTTTAAGTTGTCCCGACATATTAAATTATAAATAACGATGATAAAACCGCGGCAAAATTACCCATTTTAAGGAAGTTGACAAAATAAAAGTGGGCTTAAAAAAACACTTCCATCTCCTTTTGATACTTCCTCGCCTCTTCATTCGCGCGGTCTGCAAATGCGGCACTACTATCAGCAAATATTATTCCTCTGGATACATTTATGAGCAGCCCGGCTTCTTTATTAAATGCGTTCCGGCATACTGTATCCACATCCCCACCCTGGGCGCCTACACCGGGAACCAGCAAGAAATGCTCCGGCAGCAATACCCTTACTTCCTGCAATTGCTCCTTTCTCGTAGCCCCTATCACAAACATTATGTTCTCCGGCGTGCCCCATGAAGACACGGTTTTCAGCACTTTTTGGTAAAGCTTTTCATCACCGCACTGTTGCAACTGAAAATCTGCGCTGCCTGCGTTGGAGGTCAGCCCCAGCACTATTGCCCATTTACCGTCAAACTGCAAAAACGGCTTCACGCTGTCTGCACCCATGTAAGGCGCCACCGTCACACTGTCAAAAGGATAAGTGTAAAAGAATGTGCGTGCATACTGTTCTGAGGTGTTACCTATATCTCCCCGCTTTGCATCTGCGATAGTAAAAATACCCGGAGGTATATGATTCAGAGTTTTCTCCATGCTCACCCACCCCTTCAGGCCCTGCGCTTCATAAAATGCTGTATTTATCTTGTAAGCCACTGCATAGTCCTTAGTGGCCTCAATGATCGCCTTATTGAACGCAAATACCGCGTCTTCCTCCTGTAGCAGATGTTTAGGTATCTTGGTTACATCGGTATCAAGCCCTACACAGAGCACTGATTTCTTACTAAAAATGGCATCTACGAGTTGTTTACGGTCCATAGGCCAAAGATAAAAGCATAATCCCGCACAAAAAAGCAAGTGAGTTCAAGGCAATATAAAAAGCATTTCTATCCTTGCATGATCACAATCATTTTCCGGGTTGACGGCAATCACTTTTTGAAACATGGCAATTGAATAATTTTGGATTCTAAAGAGACTATTATGAGAACAAACATGTTGGATATTGACCGGTCGATCAGGTTTTTGGTGGCAGTAACATTAATTATTCTTTCCTTTACACATGTCGTTTCGGGCGGCATCGGTATGATATTGTTGATCATTGCAACCACGTTGCTGGTAACCAGCTATACCGGTTATTGCCCTTTTTATTGGGTATTCGGACTGAAACCACATAGAAAATCAACACACTGATATAATGATTGATTTAATAAAGAGGTTGTTCAAAATTGCGCCCAAGGCAGATTTTGAAAAATTGATCCGCGAAGGAGCGCAGATAATAGATGTGCGCACACCAGCTGAATATGCAAATGACCACTTAAAAAATTCTATCAATATTCCGCTGAACAGCTTGGGTACCAATCTTAATAAAATAAAAAAAGACAAGCCGGTCATAACCTGTTGTGCATCTGGTGGGCGCAGTAGTATAGCGCGAAAGGTACTGTTGTCTAAAAGCTATGCTGAAGTCTATAATGGCGGTAGCTGGCTTAGTCTGAGAAAATATGACAAATAGTCTATTTTTCCAGCACGTTCAATCCATCTTCCCGGCCTTGCCCATTTTTTCGCTGCAACAAAAAATGCAACATGGTTCAATGTAGTATCACAGAAACAGGACGTTTATTACATGGCAATCCAAATTCCTAAATCCCAATTCCAATTAAAGAACCGCCTCCTCATACACCTTTATCTCATTATAAAGCGTATCCCGCTCAACAGGTGTGCGTCCTACAGCATGTATCATGTCGCACAGTTCCTCCGTGCTCAGTGATGGCTTCTGCTCTTCAGCGCCGGCCATAGAGTATATTTTGGTGGTATCGTCTATTGTGCCGTCCAGGTCATTAACACCAAAGGAAAGTGTGAGCTGAGCTGTCTGGCGTCCTAGCATGGGCCAGTAGGCTTTCAGGTTGCGGAAGTTGTCCATAAAAATGCGCGCTATCGAGTAAAGACGCAAGTCTTCAACAATTGTCGACTCTGCAATATGCGACATATCGTTATCCTTATTCCGGAATTTGAGTGGTATAAAACAATTGAAACCTCCTGTTTTATCCTGCAATTGGCGCAGTCGGCTCATATGGTCTATACGGTGCTCGTATTTTTCTACGTGGCCATAAAGCATGGTCGCATTAGAGTGCATGCCCAGGTTGTGTGCTACTTCATGTATATGCAGCCAGCCGGTGCCATCTACTTTATCAGCGCATATTACATTGCGCACATCCGGGTGAAATATCTCTGCGCCTCCCCCAGGCATAGATTGCAGCCCTGCATCCTTCAGCTTTTGCATACCGTCCTCTATACTCAGCTTCGCCTTGCGTATCATATAGTCTAGCTCTACTGCCGTGAAGCCCTTTATGTGTAGGTCAGGCCTGTGTGCTCTAATCTTGGTCAAAAGTTCGCAGAAAAACTCCAGGTTCATCTTAGGGTGTACTCCACCTACTATATGCACCTCCGTTACCGGTTGCCCGTCATACTTGCGCACTATATCCAGCATCTGCTCCATGCCAAGTTCCCAGCCATCATCACGATGCTTGTATTGCCGCGAGTAAGAGCAAAAATTGCAGGTGAACACACATACGTTGGTAGGCTCAATGTGAAAATTCCGATTGAAATATACCTTGCCATGATGCAGCTTATCTGCTACATAGTTGGCCAAAGCGCCCACGAAGCCCAACTCCCCTTTTTCAAAAAGAAGAACGCCCTCCTCTTCCGAAAGGCGTTCCCCGTTTTGTACTTTATCTGCTATGGTAAGCAGGGCTTTATCTAAATTCGATTGTTTTAAAACTTCTGCAAGATTCAGTGGCTTTGCGATCATTGTAACAATATTTTCCGGGTAACACTTCCGGAGGCAAAGTTACATTTTACGAAGTAAATACCCTTACTCAATCCTGATAGGTCTATAGAATAATAATCTTTATTCTGGCCTTTCACGGTAGCAACTTGTTGCCCCAGAAGGTTCAATACTACAATATCTTTAAGTTTTTCTGCGGCCGAATTAACCGAGATATTCACTTCTCCGGTAGTAGGATTTGGATATACACTCAGACTACTGTTAAGTTCTGTTGGTGAAGGTGCCAAACCTGATGGCGTACACGGAACCAGCAGGCTTGGGTTTTGGGTGAGACTATAACTCTCCCCAATGGTCCCGTAGCCGGTTGCACCGGTGACGGATGATGGTGACAATAGCACCATAGAGGCCATAGCATTCGCCTGGTCCGTTGTAAACATGTACATGGCATTGTCATCCGTATAATCCATATAACTGAGGCAGGCAATCCCGATCGGCTGCACGTTTATCCCTGAACTGTCCTGGCACGCATCATTGATAGTCCCGCCCGGTACAGTGTAACTTGGCGTACCGTATACAGCATCAGATTCCGGCGGCGTATCAGTAAGTCCATCGTCTGCACCTCCCGCATCCCAGGGACAAAGCCCACCATCATCACCCCATGGGTGCCATATCTCGAAAAAGTGGCCCGTTTCGTGCGAAAGTGTACGGCCAAGGTTGAAAGGATTTGGCCAGCTGCCCATACCGGTCGCCGCACCGGTAGGCCCCGTAGAACCAAGCGTGTTATAAAGTATATCCACACCTACCTCCCATGGGTTGGCAAAACCGCCTGTTACATCACTTCTGCAGGTGGTGATACCAAGCGTACCATTAGAAGTACCGGTAAAATTGACGCACCAAACGTTGTAATATTTGCTTTCATCCCATGCAGGCAGGCCGGTACCCGCCAGTTTTTCAGCCGCTACGGTCTCCGTGTCGATATCAAATCCTACATCTGTAAGAGATGTTCCCGGTATGATCTTAACATCATAACCGGGTGAGCAATTGCCGCTGGGGTCTCTATGCGCCAGCCCAAACGAAATACCGACATTCCCATACAATGGCCTCCAGCCGGACGGGATCAGGGTAGAATCAGCGTTTTGCCTGTTGTAATCGTGGTTTAATACTGCGATCTGCGAATCACAACGCCTGATAATTCCTGCCGTACCGCCCATGTCATTGAACTGGGCAGAATCTACAACAATGTGAAAAACCACAGGTACGGCTGATATAGCAGTTGTCCGGTCACCACTGCCCTGCATCTTAAATAGTTTGTAAAAATCAGCGGAGGCCTGCAAGGAAGCCTTCTGATCTTTTAAAAACTGGGCATATTCCGGATGCCTGGCGATGATCGCCTCATGTCTTTTCTGCATGCCGCACTTCACCGGATGCTGTGTCTGTGCTATCGCTCCACCAACGCACAATATTCCCGCGACAAGAAATAATATTCTCATTTTCATATTTTTCGTTGTATTAAAAAAGGCATTGTTTTCCAGGTATCAGTTAAGCACTGCCATTCTTGGATAACATTGATCCGTGAAAGTTTAAACAAAAAGCAAAACAATAGCACATCCTACTCCTGTTAAAAGAAAACGCCTACCAACGGCAGGACGTTTTCAATTTTATCAATGCTTAAATTACTGCAGCAATACCTTCCTGGTAACACTTCCTGATGCAAAGTCGAACTTAACAAAATAAATACCCTTGCTCATACCAGAGATGTTTAAAGAATAATAGTCCTTCCCTGCAATCCCCTTGACTGCTGCAACTTGCTGGCCCAGTAAATTGAAAACGGCTATGGTGTGGAGTGTCTCTGCCTGTGAGTTGATAGATACATTGATCTCACCGGTAGTTGGGTTGGGGTAAACGCTCAGGCTGCTGTTAATTTCCGTGGGCGATGGCGCTACAGCGGTAGAAGATGTAGTGCAAGGAATAAGCAGGCTTGGATTTTGTGTCAGGTTATAGTTCTCACCAACCGACCCCGTACCGCTTGTAGTTCCTGCGCTTCCGGGAGGCACAAGCGCCATAGATGACATAACTGCCGCCTGCATAGTGGTAAACATATACATGGCATCGTCATCCGTATAATCCATATAACTGAGACAAGCTATGCCAATTGGCTGCACATCTATAGCTGTGCTATCCAGGCAAGCATCTGTGATCGTTCCACCTGCCACGGTGTAGGTTGGGTTGCCGTAAATATTATCCGCTTCGGGCGGTGTATCGGTCAAACCATCATCCGATCCTCCAGACCATGGACATGCTCCGCCATCATCGCCCCATGGGTGCCATATCTCAAAGAAATGCCCCGTTTCGTGTGTCAATGTGCGGCCCAGATTATAAGGGTAAGGCCAGCCTGCCGAGCCGCCGGTACCAGGTGGTACGGCACCATTTTGCGCAGTGCATCCTAACGTATTAAACAGGATAACAACGCCCATTTTTGTTGATGTTGCTCCATCAGACTTTGGCTGGGTAATACCAAGCAGACCATTTAAACCACCAAGAAAATTAGTACACCAAACGTTATAATACTTAGATACATCCCATGCTGCAAGGCCATTGGTTGCTCCCTTTACCTGGTTGATGCTTGAAAAGCCACCATCTGTAGTAGTAGAACCCGGAATGATCCTTATTTCATAGCCGGGAGAGCAGTTGCCACTTGGGTCTACCCTGGCAAGCCCAAAATGGATGCCCACATTACCGTACAGCGATTTCCATAACGATGGGATTTTGGTCGAATCCGGGTTCTGCATGTTATAATCCCTGTTCAGCACAGCGATCTGGGAATCACAACGCTGGATGATACCCGCGGTGCCACCAAGCAAATTGAACTGCGCCGAGTCAACGAGAATATGGAAAATGATAGGAACAGCAGAAACGGTCGATGAAGTACGCTCCAACTCTCCCGACCGTTTCAATTGTATATAATAATCTGCAGCAGCCTGCAACGAGTTTTTCTGTGCTGCTAACTTTGCAGCATAGGTGGGATCCTGTGCCATCATCTCAGCATGGTACATCTGCATACCACACCTGTTATAATGCGGCTGGGTTTGTGCAGATACAGCGGTATGCAGCAGCACACTTCCGCCTAGCAGGAGTAAAATCTTTTTCATCTTATGTTTTTGTTAAAAGAAAGTAAAATCGTGATCCAGATAAAATTAGGAAAATCGTTTGGTATTTAACCTAAACAAGACCCGAATATTATCATTTGATGGTCATATTATATCCTTTTGGGGTGAATAAAAGGGATGGCGGGGTGACTCCCCATGTAGCTTGACTCACGACCCTACTTGCCGGCAGGTTACGACTTACGACTAATCTACGCTTTCTTCCGGCTGTTGATCTCGTCGCGTATATGAATAGCCCTTACGTAGTCTTCCTGTTCGAGCACCTTCTGCAGCAGTTGGTTCAGTTCCTCCAGGTTCATTCCCTTCATCTCGGTATCCGGCACAGCTTTGCTGCCCACAGGTATCTGTGCCGATTTAGAGTCAGAGGCCGGCTCTCCGCCACCTTCCGGCTGTTCCAGGTAAAGACCGGCAGCTTCAAGTATGTTTTCGTAGGTATATATCTTACAGTTGGCACGCACAGCCATGGCAAGTGCGTCCGATGTTCGGGAATCTATCTCGATGCTCTCATCATCATGATGGCAAATAAGCTTGGCAAAGAATATTCCTTCTTCCAGTTTATAAATGATCACCTCATTAAGCTCGATGCCAAACGTGGTCATAAAATTAGCGAATAGATCGTGCGTGAGCGGGCGGCTGGGCTGCATCCGCTCCAATGCCACAGCTATTGCCTGCGCCTCAAAACCGCCTATAACTATCGGCAAACGGCGAAGGCCGTTAACCTCGCCCAGCACTACTGCATAAGAATGTGTCTGGGTAATACTGTGAGACAAAGCAACAATTTCTAATTCTATCTTTTTCATCTAATCTGTATGTACTTACTGCCTATTACTTTGTGAAGATAATAATTTTTGTAAAAAATCATTCCGCCATCGAACATTATATTTGCAGCCCATAAAATATTGACCTGGCCCCTTGCCACGGGCATTTTTTTCACTAAAACAATGTCGGCGCTTCCGGCTCCCCATTCTCGTCCACAGCATCTGATACCAGCGATATTTCCTTTAGATCATCCCCTGCCAGGAAGCTACCCACTGTTTTCCAGCCGGTTATGTCCACAGTTTCATGCAGCGCAACAGTTTCTTCCTGCCAGTCTGTTTTTTTCTTTCCCCTTCTCAGTATCACCACCGGCTCCTGTCGGGTGGTCACCAGCTCCAGGTAGTTACCCGGCCCTTCCTTAATAAACGTATACCTGCTCCTCAGCGTCTGGCTCTCCACCAGGAAGCGCTTCACATTAAAGTGCTTGCTTTTTGCATCAAAGTACACAGCAGTGATCACCTTTTCCGAGTGGAATTTCTCTATCAGCACCACATTATCTGCATCATATCGGTTGGTAACGTCGCACGAAGTCACCTCATAGGTGCCGTCTTTATAAAAAGTAATGATGCGGTCCGCTTCATCAAACCTGCCTAGCAACATTCCGTGCGCGTCCTTGTTCAGCCTGCCCACGCTGTCGTCATACCATATTTGGGGCGCTGAAAGTGTGGAACGGCCCTTCTCTTTCAGTTTCACGCCTTTTACGGGGTACTTGGTTACCTGGTTACCCTGCGCTCCCCTGCTCTTTATTTCCAGGTCCGCAAATGAAAAGTCGAATATCTTGGTGCGCGCTTTGCTGGTCGGGTGCAGGTTGATGGTCACTACTTCTGCCTCGCCATTTGGGTTCACGGTAAAATATTGCACCTTGCTGCCGGTATTGCCCTTGGTCAAGTCATATTCCTTATCGCGCGTCACTCCCGTCACGTTAAATCGTTTGGCATAGGTAATGCCCGTCTTACCATCCATATACATCATATTGTATGTGGTGCGCTCGTCATTCTTTTGGAAAACCGCAAGGTGAGTAATGTCTTTACCCACAAACGTCTTGTCCGAGACCTTCGTCACCAGCATCTTCCCATCCTTTCGGAATACGATGATATTATCTATGTCTGAGCAGTCAAAAGCAAACTCGTCTTTCTTAAGCCCGGTGCCTATAAAGCCTTCTTTATAATTTACATACAGCTTGGTATTGGCAATAGCGGCTACATTCGCATTGATCTGCTCAAATGGCCGTATCTCGGTCTTGCGCTCCCTGCCCTTGCCATACTTCTTCAGCAGGTTCTCATAGTATTTTATAGCGTAGTCATTCAGATTGGCTATGTTGTTCTTCACCTCGGCTATATCCGCTTCCACACCCTTTATGTGCTCATCGGCCTTAAAGGTATCGTACTTGGATATGCGCTTGATGCGTATCTCTGTCAGCCTGAGGATATCATCGGTGGTTATTTCGCGGCGGAACTTCTTTTTATACGGTTTCAGTCCATCATCAATAGCTTTCAGCACCCCTTCCCATGTCGTTTGCTCCTCTATATCACGGTATATGCGCTTCTCTATGAATATCTTCTCCAACGACGAGTAGTGCCAATCTTCGTTCAGTTCACCCAGCTTTATCTCCAGCTCACGCAGCAACAGCTTCTTGGTGAATTCCGCTGAGTGCCGCAGCATATCGCTCGCCCCCACAAAATGTGGTTTTTCACCCATAATAATACAGGCATTAGGCGATATCGATATCTCACAGTCTGTGAATGCGTATAGCGCATCAATGGTCTGGTTGGTAGACACCCCGGGAGCCAACTGTATATTCAGCTCCACATCCTTCGCAGTATTATCCGTTACGCTCTTTATCTTTATTTTACCACTCTCATTAGCCTTTAGTATGCTGTCCGTAAGTTGAGAAGTGGTGATGCCATAAGGTACATCCTTTATCACCAGCGTCTTCTTATCTGCCTCCTCTATCCGCGCGCGCACACGCACCTTACCGCCCCGCGCGCCATCATTGTAATTGCTCACATCTATCATTCCACCGGTCAGGAAGTCGGGGAACAATTCAAACTTCCTGCCCTTTAAATGCTTTATAGCGCACTCTATGATCTCGCAAAAATTATGGGGTAATATCTTGGTGCTCAGGCCCACCGCTATACCTTCTGTGCCCTGTGCCAGCAGCAGCGGGAATTTCATGGGCAGCGTTACTGGCTCATTTTTGCGGCCATCATAGCTCAGTTGCCACTCGGTGGTCTTGGCATTAAAAGCCACCTCCAGCGCAAATTTCGATAACCGCGCCTCTATATACCTCGGTGCCGCGGCGCTATCACCCGTACGGGCGTCGCCCCAGTTACCCTGCGTTTCTATAAGTAAGTCTTTCTGCCCCAGTCCCACTATGGCATCGCCTATCGACGCATCCCCGTGTGGGTGGTACTGCATGCTCTGCCCGATGATGTTGGCCACCTTGTTAAACCGGCCGTCATCCATTTCCTTCATGGCATGCAGTATGCGGCGTTGCACAGGTTTCAGCCCGTCTTCCATAGCAGGCACCGCGCGCTCCAGTATTACGTAGCTGGCATAGTCCAGGAACCAGCTCTCATACATTTGGTTGATCATCACGGATCCACCACCGCCGCCAAGTTCATTCTTATCATCCATTAATAGCCCCTCTCCCATAAATTATTGTCTGCAAAATAATTCATAGCGGCTTACGTTTGGCGATTTTTTTTAAACAGGTGTGAATTGCAGGGCAAATCATGCCGGGCAAGTAAATCCGCCGATTGATCAACTTTCTGAATATGTCCCGCTTTCAGCGGGGATCTAACGGAGTGGCGCCCGCCTACCGGCAGGCAGATTTGCAACACCAATAAACTGTAATCCTTGGCCACCAAAAAAAAAGCTGGTGTTTCCACCAACCCTCACATTCCGTCATTGTGTTACAGACCGGCGGTCTATTCTTCTTCTGTTTCAACAGTAGTGGTGGTTGTTTCCTTCACAACTGTTTCTTTTGGTTGAACTTCCGTTTTTACCGTTTCTGTCGTCTTTTTTACTTGTCCGGACTCTTCCGTTACTTCCGTGGTTGTTTCCTTGCGTATTTCTGTGGTACTTGACATGGTATCTGAATTTATTTGTTATAAACTTATTGGTCAACAAAGATTGAGCCACGGAAGCTCACTGGTTCCCGCCTCATCACTGGTCCTCACTTGCAGCTCGGGATCGAACGGGGCTGTGCCCGCCTATCGGTAGGCAGGTCTGCAACGCCAGTAAACGGTGATCCTTGGTGGCGGTCGCAAAAAAAAGGGCCGGTGTTTCCACCAGCCCTTAACTTCAAGTCTTAAAAATCATTAATTCGCGATCACAAAATGTACCGTTTTGTTGTTGCCTCCGCTCTGTACATTTAGCATATACATACCATTGGAAAGAGTATTGCCAAGCGATATGGTCTTGCTGATATTACCATTTGCAGCGGTTACTTTGTTAGTGTAGATAACCTGGCCAAGTACGTTGGTTACTTCCAATGTTACTTCTGCATCCTGGGTGGAGCCTACAGTACCTCTCAAAGTAAACGTGCCATTATTCGGATTAGGAATAACATTAATTTCCATCGGCATCGCGTTTACTACAACATGTGTAATAGTGCTGGATATAGCACCTGTACTGCTAGTCCCCACATGCGTCACACTTGCAACACCCGGAGCAATAGCAATAACCAATCCGTCTACAACCGTAGCCACATCCGTATTGCTGCTGTTCCATTCGCCACCAGCTATCTCTTCGGTAAGGCTCACGGATGCACCCGTGGTCAGGTTCACAGATCCGCCATGCGCTGGAGGTGCCGGAGTATGTACGGTGATCGGCTTGGTAGCAACCGCACTGCAGGCGTTCGACATACCATATAAAACAGTATAGCTTATTGTAACCGTGCCGGATACACCAACACCAGTTACATTGCCAGAGCCGTCTACACTTCCAAGCGCACTGTTGCTGCTGGTCCAGGTACCACCCCCTGTCACATCGGACAACGCAATGGTCGAACCGCTGCTTACGTTAGTTGCGCCCGTTATCGGAGATACGGCAACTGCCGCATTTACACTAACCACTGTTGTCACAACGCACAGGTTAGTTCCTGTAAATGTGATGGTAGCAGTACCTGCTGAAACACCATATACACGGCCCGATGGGCTCACTGTAGCAACGCCTGCCGGGCTCGCGGTCCATGATACGCTTGTAGCAGGGTCAGATAAAAAGGTTACTGATCCCAAACCGCAAACAGATGTATTCCCCAGGATCGCTGGTGGAAGCGCTTTTACAGTGACATTGTATGTAGCAGAACAGCCCGTTGGCAGTGTATAAGTCACCGCAGTTGTACCGTTAGTTGAACCGGTAACAACAGTGTTCGAAGCAGATGTACCTGCTGACAGCGATACACCCGAACCACTTGTCCAGGCGCCGGCTGCTGTAAAGTCACTCAGGGTTATTGATGAGCCATTACATACCGAACTGGCACCGCCAATACCTGATGGATTGGGATTAACCGTTACTATCGCAGCTACTGGAACTCCTGCAACCGTATAACGGATAGTAACCGTACCTGCAGACATACCAGTCACTATGCCAGATGTGCCTACAGTTGCAATAACGGTATTGCTGCTGCTCCAGGTGCCACCTGTCGTAACATCGGTCAGTGCTGTGGTAGATGATACACAAACATTCATTGTTCCGGTGATCGGAGCCACTGTAGACGCATTTACCGTAACTATATCAGTAGCAGAAACAGTGCCGCAGCCGTTGGTAACCGTATAGCTGAT
>CAIVEW010000049.1 GCA_903905065.1 uncultured Bacteroidota bacterium
CCTGTCGGGGGTATTCTTGCCCATGTAATATTCCAGCAGTTTTTGAATATGCGCATCCTGGCTCAACAGAACAGGGTCTTTGCGGATATCGTCGCCAATGAATTGTGCAAACTCCTGCGGAGATATTTCACCCAGACCTTTGAAGCGCGTTATCTCGGGTTTGGTGCCTAGCTCAGCTACTGCATTTCTGCGTTCTTCCTCGCTATAACAGTAGATAGTTTTCTGCTTATTTCGTACACGGAAGAGAGGGGTCTGCAAAATATAGATGTGCCCTGCACGCACCAGGTCTGGGAAGAACTGGAGGAAGAAGGTCATGATGAGGAGACGGATATGCATACCATCCACGTCGGCATCGGTGGCTATTACAATATTGTTGTAGCGCAGCCCTTCGAGGCCGGATTCTATATTCAGCGCGTGTTGTAAGAGGTTGAATTCTTCATTTTCGTACACCACTTTTTTGGTAAGACCATAACAGTTGAGTGGTTTACCACGCAAGCTGAATACTGCCTGTGTTTCCACCTGGCGGCTTTTGGTAATGGAGCCTGATGCGGAATCACCCTCAGTGATGAATATGGTGGATTCCAGTTGTTTCTGTATGAACTCTTCGCGTCCCTTAGTTGGCGGTTCATCGTTGAGGTGGAAGCGGCAATCGCGTAATTTCTTATTATGCAGGTTGGCTTTTTTGGCACGTTCATTAGCCAGTTTGCGTATACCTGAAAGTTCTTTACGTTCGTGTTCGCTCTGTTCTATACGTTTCTTCAGCGCGTCAGCTACTGTGGAGTTTTTGTGCAGGAAATTATCCAAGTCTTTTGCCAGAAAATCGAGCACAAAGGATTTCATGGATGGGCCATTCTCAAAAACGTATTGCGAGCCGAGTTTGGTTTTGGTTTGGGATTCAAATACAGGTTCCTGTACCCTAACGGATATGGCGGCTACGATGCTTTGGCGAACATCTGCAGCATCATAATCTTTTTTGTAAAAATCGCGGATCACCTTTACGAAGGCTTCGCGGAAAGCACCATGATGGGTACCACCCTGGGTAGTATGCTGGCCGTTTACAAAGGAATAAATGTCCTCGCCGTAGTCGCCATTGTGGGTAAGTGCTACTTCGATGTCCTCACCTTTGAGGTGAATGATAGGGTAGCGCAAATCGTCAGGGTTGGTCTTGCGTTGTAAAAGATCTAAGAGGCCGTTTTTGGAGACGTAGTTCTTGTTGTTGAAATTTATCAGCAGGCCGGCATTAAGGAAACAATAATTCCAGATCTGATTTTCTATGTACTCCGAGAGGTAATGAAAATTCTTAAAAACGGTATCGTCAGGGGTGAAAGTTATTAATGTTCCGTTAGGTTCAGTAGTTGCAACTTCTTTGTGTTCTTTGATGAGGTTGCCTTTGTCAAACTCGGCTATCTTGGTGCGGCCATCGCGGAATGCCGCTACTTTGAAGTAGGAGCTAAGGGCGTTCACAGCCTTTGTACCTACTCCGTTCAAACCCACAGACTTCTGGAAGGCTTTACTATCGTATTTGGCCCCGGTATTTATCTTACTTACTACGTCAACCACTTTACCCAAAGGTATACCGCGACCATAGTCGCGCACGGTAACTGTGCCTTTATCAATTTTGATCTCCACACGCTTGCCGTGGCCCATGGTATACTCATCAATACAGTTGTCCACCACCTCTTTGAGCAATACATAGATACCATCGTCCATACTGGTACCGTCGCCCAATTTACCTATATACATACCCGGGCGCAAGCGTATATGTTCACGCCAGTCGAGGGAACGGATACTATCCTCGTTATATTGATTTAAAAGATCAGCCATTTTTGTAATTCAAAAGTAAAAAGTAAAAATTAAAAAAAACAACCATGCGACCATGGAATATTTCAGCCAAAAGTAAAGTAAAAAACCTCCTGCTTGAGCAAGAGGTTTTTTATATGTGTATGAGATGTTTATTATCAGAATTTGAAACCTACCGTAAGCGAGGCATTGTTGTAACTATTTTTTAATGTTGCGACAGGTACGGCGGCATAAGACAGGTCGGAAGGATAGGGCTGTTCTACATCATTATACATGATATGTGACAAGCCTGCATCCAGGTACCAATGGTCGAAGCGGAAACCTATACCACCTGAGATCGTATTACTGGAGGTGTTGATACCAGCGCTGCTTTTGTAGGGACTACCCATATATCCATAACCCAGGCGAACTGAAAAGAAATTGTTGACACGTCCCTCCACACCGACACGGAAATTGGAAGCGGCAGTGAGGAGTTGTTTGATCTGCTGATTACTTACACTCTCCATTGCAGAAGCATTGTTAGATGAATTGGGATCAAAATGAAGTCTTGCAGAACTATAATCTACATATTCATAGTCGGCAGTAATGAAGCCGTGTGAGCCCAGAAAACCTGTAGCGCTCAGAATAGCTCTCCAGGGCGTAGTGAGATTATAATCGATACCCGGGGCATAATCAACAGCTACCGGTGTGGTAGTTACAGAACTGATATTGCTTGTGAGCGTGGCGGTATAATCGTCGTGCATAGTGTAGTAGGTAGGGGAATGCAATGCAAGGCCAAAACGTAAGTAATCGGACGGTTTGTATATGAGGCCCAATTTCAGATTGATACCCGAACCACGGGTGGTAAGGTTATCGTTGAAAGAATAAGAATTAAAATCTGTGCCTGATGTAAGAGAAGATTCCGAATAAGTAGCATTGCGACTATAATTTATGATTGGTACTCCTAAGGTCGCGCCGAGCAACAACTGATCCATGTAATTGGCACCAAAGGAAAATACTATCTCATTAATACCACCTCTTTCACTGACGTTGCGTAATTGTCTAACGCCTTTCGTAGGGTCGACAATAGAAGAATAGGCACGGCCGGCGGAATCGTAATTGGTAAGGTAGGACTGGTAGCCGAAGTAGCCGAGGCTGCCAGTTTCCAGGTTGGCGGGAATATTGCCGCTATAGGTAGCATCTGCAGCAAATGCCTGCGTGGCGCTGCTGTTGTAATTGCTGCCGCTATAGGAATAATCCCTGTTGAAATCTGCAAGGCGATTCATCCCCACACCAAAAGAATAGGATTTCCATGGGCTTTTTGCTGCGCGCCTTCCCTTTTGTGCAGTGGTGAAAACAATACCTATATTATTAAAATTGAAACGAGTATTGTTATTGTTTACGCTGTTGCTTAGGTAATCGCCCTGAACGGAGTTGAGTTTTAGAGATGGAGTGAACATCAATTCTGAAGACTTATATATTGCTATGCCGGCAGGGTTGACACTGAGGGCGGAAAAGTCGCCGCCAATGGAGCCCAGTGCATTGCCGAACCCCATAGACCTTGCAGTACCTGTGGGAGATAAGTAAGCGTAACGGAGCGCATCTGTATAGTCCTGCGCCAGGGCGTTTGAAACCGAGCCTAAAACCAGTAAGGTAGCGAGGGGCAAAGATTTGATATTATTCATAAAACCAATTTTGTATTAGACAAATATTCAGTTAAAATGTTTAAATAAAAAGTGACTTAAATCAGCAATCAAAAAGCATACCGATACTCATTTAAAGCACAACACCACGCAAAGTTAAGCGTGGTGTTGGTTACAATGTTGTGTTTTGACAATGTTAAAATTATCTGCGTCCGCCGCTATGGCCACCGCTGGAGCTGTGTCCACCACCCGAAGGGCGAGAACCGCCACCGCCTGAAGGACGGGAAACAGCACCACCACCTGAGCGCATAAAGCCACCGGAATTCCTGCCGCCTTGCTGCATCGCTGCGCCATTGGCCTGTCTGATGTTATTGCCCAATCTCTGGAAGAAACCACCACCATGAGACTGAGGTGCGGGGCTTTGCTGTGCAGAGCCCTGAGAACCCTGGCGGAACTGTTGTGTATTGTTGGTCTGTCCCTGAACATTGGATTGCTGACGAACAGCACCCTGTGCACCCGGAGAAGTATAAGAACTCCTGGTCATACCGGTATTTGAAGCTACGGGCGCATAACCACCTACGCGCTGACCAGCGGCACTGCGATACAATGCCGTATTGCTACCAGTAGCGGGAACTGTGCGATAACCCCCACGGATACTTGTGCCAAATGCATTACCGGTGGTGCTACGTGGCCCGTAGGCATAAGCACGACCAGGGGCGTGATAACCTTCGCCATAGTAGCCACCATAATAACCACCGTAATAACCGCCATAGTAGCCTGCATAATAAGGATAGCCATAGTAAGAAGAAAAGCCTGGATAGCCGTACCAATTGTACCAGCCGCAGTATGGGTTACCCCAACCAAAACCGATAGTGATGCCCGGGCGATACCATGGGCTCCAACCCCAATAAGGATCTACCCAATATGGATTGTACCAGTACGGATCGTAAAAAGTACTATAATAACCCATGTTGGAGTAAGGGTTATAAAAACGATTTATATGTGACGCGTAATAGTTGTCACCTTCATAATCGATATAATCGTCGCCTGCGTAAGCCTGCTCCTGATTGTTGTAAGCGTCATCCTGCGGGTTTTGCTGACCATTGTTATAGTTGCCGCGCGCATTGTCAGGTGCCGATCTTTTAGTTTCGGTTTGGTGGTATTGATTATACTCTGACTGATTGGTTTTGTTGCCACTACCCGGATAAACATCATCCTGGGCAAGTGCCATGATACTCATCCCGGGTATCATCAGAGACATTAATATGAGCCGTTTCATTGTCATGACTTTATTTTAAGGAAATTGCATAGTGAAATTAGTATTTTTGCCACACTTCACCAATAATTATAGACAACGAAAAGCATTCAAGGTTTATTATGTCAAAAACTTTAACAAATAGGAACGACGACTATTCGCAGTGGTATAACGATGTAGTTTTAAAAGCAGGATTAGCAGATTATTCAGCCGTTCGCGGATGTATGGTGATTAAGCCTCATGGATACGCTTTGTGGGAGAATATGAGGGATGTTTTAGACAAAATGTTCAAGGATACCGGGCATCAAAATGCCTATTTCCCCTTGTTCATACCTAAGAGTTTTTTGAGCAAAGAAGCCGCCCACGTGGAGGGTTTTGCAAAGGAGTGCGCTGTTGTTACCCATTACCGCCTGAAAAATGACCCGAATGGGGGTGGGGTGATAGTAGATCCGGATGCAAAACTGGAGGAAGAACTTATTGTTCGTCCCACGTCAGAAACGATAATATGGAGTACCTATAAGAACTGGGTTCAGTCATACCGTGACCTGCCCCTGCTGATAAACCAGTGGGCCAATGTGGTGCGCTGGGAAATGCGTACCCGTTTGTTTTTGCGTACAGCGGAGTTCCTATGGCAGGAAGGGCATACGGCCCATGCTACCAAACAGGAGGCAGTAGAAGAAACAGAAAGAATGCTGGATGTGTATGCAACCTTTGCAGAAGAATATATGGCCCTGCCGGTGGTAAGGGGTGTAAAAACAGCTAATGAGCGTTTTGCCGGTGCAGAAGATACTTATTGTATAGAGGCTTTGATGCAGGACGGTAAGGCATTGCAGGCAGGAACATCTCATTTCCTGGGGCAGAACTTTGCAAAAGCATTTGATGTAAAATTCAGTGATAAGGAAAATAAGCTTGATTATGTATGGGCTACATCATGGGGGGTATCTACCCGCCTGGTGGGAGCATTGGTGATGGCGCATAGCGATGATGAGGGCCTGGTATTGCCTCCAAGATTGGCGCCAATACAGGTAGTGATCATCCCGATCTTTAACAAAGACGAAGAAGCACGCAAAAGAATAAGTGATAAGCTGAAGGAACTGGTGAAAGAACTGAAGGCAAAGGGTATAAGAGTGAAACTGGATGATGACGATAATAATCGTCCGGGCTGGAAGTTTGCAGAATATGAGTTGAAGGGAATGCCTGTACGTATAGCATTGGGTGCCCGCGACCTGGAAAATAACCAGGCCGAGGTAGCGCGTCGTGATACTAAAGAAAAAGTAGTGATGTCGCTGGA
>CAIVEW010000050.1 GCA_903905065.1 uncultured Bacteroidota bacterium
TCCGTTAATGTCTTTTCTTTCTGCTGACTCCAAAACCCCTTAAGTATTTTTGCTTGGTCTTCGTTTGTGACCTTAATGTACTTCATGAATGCAGATTCTGTCTTATGGCCAGTAATTGCCATTATAGAGAGAGTTGGTACTCCATTCAAATATTGATTAGTGGCAAATGACCTTCGCGCTGTATGCGTTGTGACCAGCTGCCATTTTTCGGATATTTCTGTTTTTTCTACCCCGTCTTTTGTCGTTTTAGTTATTGTTTTAATTGTACGAGCTCCACCTTTAGTGATCTTAGAACTTATTTTTTTCTTCAATGATGTTACTCTTTTAGCGAGGTCCTTCAAGGCTGCATTTGTCTTTTGGTTAGATATTGATTTAGGTAAATTACCATTATACTTCTTTAATATTTCTGTTACTTTATCATGTACTGGAATTACAACTTTGCCTCCTGTTTTGATTTGGGTAATGGTAATCATACCATTGCTGATTTGGTCTGGTGTTAATGCTGAAAGATCGGAGAACCTTAAACCGGTATGACATCCTATCAGGAATAAATCTCTTACTTTATCTAATCTCTGATTATCTGCGAGGTCTAATTCCGCTATTTCTTTTAATTCATCTTCTGGCAGGTAGATAGTGTCTGCCTCTTCCTTAATTGTCTTAAAGTTCCTGGCTGCAAAGTCCTCATTGACTGCTATCTTAAAATGTTCTTTTGCATCCCTTAAAACTGTTTTTATAACTTTTATGTGCTTCCCAATATAGTTAGTAGATTGCTTAACCGTCAATGTAAGATATTTCGTAAAGTCTGTATAGAAAGACATATCTATATTTTCGAAGTCAACTTTCGTTTTGGCATGTAGCTGATAGTTTTCAATGCATTTTTTAGTTGTATAGTAGGATTTAATTGTCCCCGGTGTTATTGGTTTTCCGTCAACTAAACGAAGGCCGGATTCACTGCGCTTTATAAACTCCTCATAAAACTGCATGAATGTTAATTTAGCCACCTTTCCACCTTGCCTGATCGCAATGTCCAGTAACGGCTTTAGAATGGCCGGCGGTGGGTATTTGTGCTCGTGATCATTTACGTATTTTCTTATAGTGGTTTTGATAGCTGCCTCTATGTTATCCAGACGTGTATTAAATTCCGGGTACTCAACAAACTTTTTAGATTCTTTGGCTCGGTGTGTAGCACCATTCCAGAATTTGGGTGCGATATTTTCCGGAGTGTAAAATTTCATTTTGTACCCCTCGTAACATATACGGGCAAAGATTACAGTGTTGTCAGTTGCTTTTGGCCTCTTGAGATAAAATGATACTTCCATCTTCTAATTAGTTGGATGTAAAGGTAAGCAGAAAGTAAATATGGGGTACACTTGGGGGTACACTTTTTTTATCTTTTCCTATACTTTTCTATACTTATGTATTTTTTGTAATAACGCGTAAGCCTTTACTGTCAATGGTTTAATAGAGTAAATTGACACAATGGGATATAATTAAGTATAGTAGGTACACGTCCGCTTTCGACCTCCTTATATTACAAAGCATTGCGACGTATTTGTTTGCAATGCTTTGTTTTTTTCAGTAAACCTTTCCTCTTACTGCTTTTATACGCAATATCAATGCAGGAAATGCGTTATTTCTTTACTTTTGGCCATATAATTAACTCATACCATTTTGAAGCGCACATATTGTTTTTTAATTGTTTTTATTTTATTCGCGGGCGTGTTAAAAGGGCAAGATAAGCCTGTTGGGTATTGGGACTCCTATCTACCTTACAATTCCTCATTGGGTATGGCCACTGATGGCAGTACTATTTTTAATATATGCAATCAGGGTTTTTACACGTTCAATCCAACGACCAATGTCACAGAAACCTACAGCAAAGTGAATGGTATGTCGGATATTGGTATGGCTTGCGTAGGGTATGATGCGGCCACGTCGATGACGGTATTGGTGTATAAGGATTGCAATATAGATCTCTTTAAAAATAATACCTTTTATAATATTCCAGACCTGAAACTGAAAACTATATCGGGTACAAAAGCAGTTTATCATGTCTATACGGAAAACGGCACTGCCTACCTGAGTACGTCGATCGGTGTGGTCGTAGTAGACCTTGCCTCGCACAACATTTTGCAGACCTATCAGTTCACTGTGAACGGTGGGATAGCGCCTGTAAAGGATTTTATCGGCGTCGGGGATTCTTTTTATGCAGTCACCGGATCAGGACTTTTTCGCGCAAATAAGAACAACTCGGAATTGCAAGACTTTGCTGTCTGGCAACTGATGGATAGTAACAAGCATGTTTTTAACAATATAGCCGCGGCAGGTAATTCCGTGTTTTTGTCAAATACGAGTACGGTTTATAAAATTGTAAATGATACGGCGCAGGCTGTTTTTGTATCTGACTCAACGATAGAACATATTGACGGCTATACGGATAGTTTGTTTATAACCATGTACATCAGAACCATATACAGCGGGAAAGTCAAAGTAATGGAACCGGGGACTTGCGCGCTGATCGATTCGATCCCTGTTTCGGGAATACCTGTGCAGACCTTGAAGTTGTCTAATAGTCAGATATGGATATCAGACTCCTACCGGGGACTAGAAAGAAGATTCGTGGACACTGGAAGATACCAGGCATATTATGATGTGCCAGCCGGCCCGGACGATGAGTATTCATTTGACATTTATGCAAATAATGGCGACTTATGGGTGGCGCATGGTGGGTTTAATGATAAATACGGTGCGGATTTTAACCGTGATGGATTTTCCCACTTGAATAACGGTAACTGGACACAATATTCGCTGGGCGTTAATATTGCTTTTGACACGGTACATGACATATGTACGATAGCGAAAGATGAAAAAGACGGGACAATATACGCGGGGTCATTTCTTGATGGGCTGGTCGTTTTAAAGACGGACAAAACACTGAATGTACTAAAACAGAACTCGATATTTGATTCAAGTGTCAGTTATTTTGGCGCCGGGCAAAAACAGATCATCGGTAGTGCTTTTGATGCAAATGATAATTTATGGCTCAGTTCGTTTAGTGCACGGGACTTGCTGTATGTAAGAACTCCCTTGCCAGACAGCAGTTGGTACAAATTTTATGTTCCCGGCGTACCCAATGGTGGGCCTTTGGCGATAGACGATAACGGGCAAGTATGGGTGGCCTGCGCTTACGGTGGTGGGGCGCTTGTGTACAATGCGAATGGCACGCTGACCGACCCGACCGACGACAAGTATTATAAGTTGTCGACCGGGGTTGGAAATGGAAACCTGCCGAGCAATACTGTATACTGCGTTGCTAAAGACAAAAACAACAATATCTGGATCGGCACAGACAATGGTATTGGAATAGTCAGCAATTGTTATGCGCCATTTACAGGGACCCCGCCATGTGACGCACAGATACCCATAGTGCAGTATGACCAATACGCCGGCTACCTGTTTGCCGGCAGTAATGTAAGGACAATTGCAGTAGATGGCGCCAACCGGAAGTGGGTGGGAACGGATGCAGGCGTATGGCTGTTATCGCCGGATGCCAGCCAGATCGTTTACCGGTTTACCCAGGACAATAGTCCTCTTCCATCAGACCATATTGAGAAGATAACCGTGGATCCGGTAACCGGAGAGGTATACGTTGGCACTGACCAGGGGCTGGTAAGTTATAGAAGTACCGCGACGGACGGGAACGAATCCAATTCGAACGTATTGATATTCCCCGATCCGGTGCCAAGCGGATATAGCGGCACGATAGCTATAAAGGGCCTGACTGCCAATGCCGATGTGCGCATCACAGATGTTACCGGTCAGCTCGTCTATCGCACCAAGGCGCTGGGTGGGCAGGCGGTATGGAATGGTGTGGACTATAAAGGGCACAGGCCGCAAAGCGGCGTGTATCTTGTCTTTGCTTCCAGTAGCGATGGCTCACAGGTATATTCAGGGAAAATGGTTTTTCTGCAATAACTTAGTGATAAGTCGCCTGCCTTCGTTGAAGCTACGGCAGGTAAATAAGTCGCCTGCCTTCGCTGAAGCTACGACAGGTAAATAAGTCGCGAGTCGTGAGCCGTGAGTATAGAGCTTAGCGACGTGGGTGATGATAAAAATAAAGAGTTGCCATCCAATCCTAATTCCATCACCCTAATTCCCAATTCCATAAAAGACAATGTTGCAGAAGACGAATGGAATAGTGTTGCGATCGGTAAAATATGGTGAGACCAGCCTGGTTGTTACTATGTTTACCGAGATCTACGGTGTGCAAACCTACATGGTGCGCGGAGTAAGGGCTGTTAAGGCAAAACAGAATCGTGCCGTTTTCTTTCAGCCGGGTACGTTACTGGATATGGTGGTGTATCACCAGCCGCAAAAAACCATGCAGCACATTCGTGAGTTCCAGGCGGCTCATATCTATAGCGGCTTGCAGGAAGACGTGGTGAAAAACAGCATTGTGTTGTTCTCTGTGGAACTGCTTCTGCGCCTGTTGCCCGAGTTAGGGCCGCTGCCTTCTCTTTTTGCCCTGACTTTCGAATATTTTATGGCCCTTGATAAAATGTCGCATCATGATGTTGCTAATTTCCCCTTGTTTTTCATCATGGAATGTAGCCGCGAATTAGGTTATCCGCTCAAGGGGAGCTATACAGGCGAAACACCTTATCTCAATATGACCGAAGGTGGATTTACGGATCATGCGCCTGCCGAATCGGGCATCAGCAATGAGGACGCACAAGTATTGAGCCTTTTATTGCAGGTAACCAGCATAGATACTTTGCAACAAGTAGCAATGAATGCAGAGATGCGGCTACGGCTTATAGACTGGTATGTGGGCTACCTGCAGCAACACACACAGCACATGGGCAATATCCGGTCGCTATCTGTGTTGCGGGCAATACTGCATTAAATAGTTCTCGCGAGGATGGTCTCTCGCAAAGTCGCAAAGCCCGCAATTCTTTCTTATTTCGTTTTTAAGACCGCAAGAGTATTTACCAGGCAAGGGTTTCTATTGAAAGAGGTACTCTGCTTTTTCTATGCTGCCGGGCTTGCCCACATCAATAAAAATGTTGCCGGTATGGTCATAGCCTTTGAGCACATGCGTTTTTGCAAGGTGGAGGTAAAGGTCGATAAGCGAGAATTTGCCATCGAAGGGAATATCCTGCAGCACTGCCTGCGAGAGGACCTGGATGCCGCTAAAAGCAAAAGGATTCAGCGATGACACCGGCCTGGAAATTCTTTCTTCTTTGGTGCTGTTATTGATCCATCCGCACAAAGTCATTTCGTCGTCAAATAGCAACTGGCGCGATGAATCTCGTTTCATTACAGCGAGCGTGGCAATTGCACTGCCTGAGTTTTGTGCAGCGATCATTTTTTCAAGATCAAGGTTGGTGAGTACATCCACATTCATGACCACAAAGTTGGCCTCTCCTTCAAAAAAGTGGGCTGCTTTTTTAAGGCCGCCTCCGGTTTCCAGTACTTCCGGCCGCTCGTCTGAAATGGTTATCTCGGAACCAAAATTATCGTGCTCAAACAAGGCATCTTCTATCATATCGGCGAAGTGATGCACATTTATGATCACGTCATATATACCGAAGCGCTGCAGGTACCTGATATTGTGTTCCAGCAGCGACTTACCATTAACTTCAGCCAATGCCTTGGGGGCATGGTCTGTGAATGGTTTCAGGCGTGAGCCTAGCCCTGCGGCAAAAAGCATTGCTTTCATGTTGCAAAGTAAAAATTCAAAAGTAAAAAGTAAAAAAGCAATACCAAAAGCCAGCTAATTATATCTTTCCCCTCACAGCCTTTACTTCATCTGCGGTTACTGTAGTTCCTCCGTTTCCGAAATTGCCATAGACATAGGTGAGTACCGCCGCCACTTCTTCGTCGTTGAGCTGCTGTGCGGGCATAGCGCTGTTATATTTCTTGCCATTCACCGTTAGCTCACCTGAGTAGCCCTTAATTACCTGCGCTATGGTTTTTTCTTTATCAGCAATAAAATCAGATTTAGCGAGTGGGGGGTAAGTATTGGGTATCCCTTCCCCGTTTGTCTGGTGGCAGGTGATGCAGGTTTTTTTATACACAACATCACCGGTTACTTTAGACGGTGTGGCAGGCGAACTTGTAGTTTCGGTTGGATTGGAGGTACCGCCACATGAGTAAATTGATACAGTGGCAATAAATGCCAACATTACTAAAGCTATTTTTTTCATTGTTTGCATTTGCCGGTAAAATAAGTAAATTTATAAGGATTTAGTAAAAATTGCGGATCCCTATAATATTATGACGGAAACCGAATCATTAATCCAAACTGATGTTTAAAAGAATATCCATTTACTTTACCATTTTCATTGTTTATACTACTTTATTTTCCTGCGGAAATAATGCAGGTAGCAATGGTCCTGAATTGGTGAAATACCCTGAGAAAAAGGAAATGATATTGCTCACGGACCGTCCGCCGCAGTTGGAAACGCCGTTGAAAGCGTTTAGAGAAGACATTACACCAAACGATCTTTTTTTTGTGCGCTGGCATCTTTCCCAGGTACCCACCAGGATAGACATTGATACGTTCCGTCTGCGCATAGATGGCACCGTTGATAAGTCACTGGCGCTTTCGATGAATGATCTTAAAACAAAATTTGCAGCGGATTCTATGATCGCGCTCGCAATATGTGCTGGTAACTCCAGGTCAACCTTTAACCCGAAAGTTCCGGGCAGCCAATGGAATAATGGGGCTATGGGCAATGCGAAGTGGAAGGGCGTAAAGCTCAAAGACATACTGGCAATGGCGGGGGTTAAGAAAGGGTCCATAGAAGTTACGTTTCAGGGGCTGGATAGGGGGGCGCTGCCTGACATTCCCGCCTTCGTTAAGTCGCTGGACGTGAGCCATGCGATGGACGGAGAGGTGATGGTGGCCTATGAGATGAACGGCCAGCCATTACCGATGCTTAACGGCTATCCGCTGAAACTGGTGGTGCCCGGCTGGTACGCTACCTACTGGGTAGGGGCGCTTGCAAACGTTAATGTATTGACGGACACATTCAAGGGATTCTGGATGAAGAATGCTTATCGCGTTCCTTCGACGGGGCCGAACGAAAAACCGGACAGCCTTGCCAAAGTCACTGTGCCAATTTCAAACATTAACATGCACTCTATTTTTGTGGAACCAGACACCAGCGAAACGGTTGCGGCGCATAAACCGTGTCTCGTGGAAGGGCTGGCATTTAATGATGGTACAGGTATCAAAAAAGTGGAACTGTCATTTGATGATGGCAAAACGTGGGTTGATGCCCCGTTGAATCCGGAACTGGGCAAGTATTCATGGAGAAGATGGAAATATACCTGGACGCCGGAAACTAAAGGGCAATACCATCTGAAAGTAAGAGCTACCGATAATGCGGGGCATATGCAAACCGACAAGCAGTGGAACCGGAGCGGGTATGCCAGAGGGTTTATCGAAATGCTGGACGTGAATGTGGAGTAGTCGTGAGTCGTCAGTCATAAGTCGTAAGTCCGTGAGTTGCGGGTTTTAGTCATTAATTAGCTAATAATTTATGAATAAATACTGGGTATATATTGTTTTAGTTGCCTGCTGTGTTGAGGTGGTAGTATATGGGTGTAACCGTGCGCCGCAGGAAGTTGCCAACGCACCAGAGAACACTTTTACCGTTAAGGGCAGCGTGCGTGAAATGGATTTAAATCCGGCCCCGCCACCTGCATTTCCTGAACATGATGGGAGGACTGAATTCATTTCCTATTGTGCCATTTGCCATTCGTTAAAATATATTAGTACCCAGCCCGATTTCCCGCAAAAGACGTGGGAGGCTGAGGTGAACAAAATGATCGGCAAGTATCACGCGCCTATTGATTCTGTTACGGCAAAAAAAATTGTCACTTATCTAGTTGCAGTAAAGGGTAAGAAGTAGGGAGCCCTCACCCCGCGAGCTGCGCTCCTTCGCTGGCGCAAACCCACAAAGGAGAGGGTGAGGTCGAATGAGGTTGGGGCATTTCAATCCCAATTCCCAGCATACCTCGGCAGAGGTTCCAAAATCCAAACCATATCCATTACATTTGCTGCAAATTTTAAACACTTATGTCTTTATTGTTAGTAGGCACCATGGCATTTGATGCGCTGGAATCTCCATTTGGTAAGGTAGAACGCATCATAGGCGGCTCCGCCACATACGCTGCGTGGGCGGCATCCAGCTTTACAAAACCTATACATCTCATTTCCATTGTGGGCGGGGATTTTCCGCCAGAAGAGAAAACGGAACTGGAAGCCCGCAATGTAACCTTTGAGGGTGTAGAAGTGGTGCCCGACGGTAAGTGTTTTTTCTGGAGTGGCCGCTATCATCTCGACTTGAATACACGTGATACACTGGTTACCGAGCTTAACGTACTGGCTGATTTTAATCCCAAGGTACCGGCCAGCTATCAGGGTGCTGATTATGTGATGCTTGGCAACCTGGCGCCGGCAATACAGATAAGCGTACTAAACCAACTGAGCAAGCGCCCGAAACTGGTGATCATGGATACCATGAATTACTGGATAGATACAGCCATAGATGACCTGAAAAAGGTATTTGGCATGATAGACTTGCTGATGGTGAATGACAGTGAAGCGCGCCAGTTAACCGGGGAACATTCACTGGTTAAAGCTGCCAAATCCATTCAGAAAATGGGACCAAAATATGTGATCATTAAAAAAGGAGAGCATGGTGCCCTGCTGTTTTATGAAAACAAAATATTCGCAGCCCCGGCTATGCCACTTGAGGATGTATTTGACCCCACGGGCGCGGGCGATACGTTTGCCGGCGGATTTATCGGTTACCTGGCAAGGATAAATGACATATCGTTCGAGAGCATGAAGGCGGCTATCATAATGGGTTCTGCGCTTGCATCTTATTGTGTGGAGAAATTCGGGCCGATAAGGATGAAGGAAATAAATGTAGCAGATATAGATGCGAGGGTAAATGAATTTATAAATCTGGCGAATTTTGAAATAAGAAATTGATTAGTTTTTTCGTAGATGGTGTAGAGACGCAATGCATTGCGTCTCTACGAAATTAATAGAGAATGAAGATAATACCTGGAGAAATTAAGACGGCCCAGTTACACGCCTATTTGCTGGGTTCAATAGCACCGCGGCCTATTTGTTTTGCCAGCACCATAGATAAGGACGGCAATGCCAATCTTGCCCCTTTCAGCTTCTTTAATGTATTCGGCAGCAAGCCGCCGATCTGCATTTTTTCTCCGGCGCGCAGGGTGCGCGATAACACCATTAAGCATACGCTGGAGAATGTTTACGAGACTAAGGAAGTAGTGATAAATGTTGTGAACTATAACATAGTGCAACAGACTAACCTCGCTAGCTGTGAATACCCAAAAGGTGTGGATGAATTTGTGAAGGCGGGATTTACACCGGTTAAGTCGGACCTGGTAAGGCCGTTCCGCGTGAAGGAATCACCTGTACAACTGGAGTGCAAGTTGCTCCAAGTAATTGAAACAGGCAAAGAGGGTGGGGCAGCCAATCTTATCATCTGTGAGGTGGTGTGCATGCACATAGACGATAATGTGCTGGATGAACACGGCAAAATAGATCCCAATAAAATAGATCTCGTAGCGCGTATGGGGGCTGACTATTACTGCCGTGCGTCTGGCAGCGCAATATTTGAAGTGCACAAACCAAATGTGGAGCTTGGTATAGGTGTAGATGCACTACCGGCCTATATACGCCACAGTAGCATACTAACCGGCAACAACCTGGGTATGCTGGGCAACTGCACTACCGTACCAGTAGTTGGCGAGTTGCTTCAAGACGAGCGGTTGGCAAATATTATGAGGACTTATACTCATGATGAGACCGCCAAAAAAGAAGCACTCCATCAATATGCTAAAGAATTGCTCGATGCAAAGGACGTAGATAAAGCGTGGCAAGTACTTTTGTCAGGAGAATAGAAGTTGAGTACGCCTGTTTTATTAAAACCGGGCTGAACTACCGTTATGCGGCTTTGATTATATTTCTGATTCCTTTAAGCTCGATTTTCTTTCCGGCATTCCACAGGTCAAAATCACGTTGCATATTCATCCAGAGTTCCGGAGAGGTGTTAAGAGCTTTTGACAATCGTAACGCCATTTCCGCGCTCACACCCGAATGTCCGTTAATGATAAGGGATATGGTTCTACGGCCGACGCCAAGGACTGCACTAAAATCCGAAATTCCAATACCCAGCGGCTCAATATACATCTCTTTCAATATTTCGCCAGGATGTACTGGGGGCATTTCTCTTTTCATTTCTATCGTTTTTTTAATGATAATCTAAATAATCTATTAAATGAGCATCCCCATTTTCAATGCGAAAAATTATTCTGTAATTTCCCGTCACAGTAACAGACCAGAATCCCTTTAGCTCTCCTTTTAATGGATGTAGGTCCGCGCCTGGAAAATTCATGTCTTCTGCTTTTGACGCACCGTTGAGAAGCGTTAATATATTTCTGATTTTTTTTACTTGGTTTTGGGCCAACTTTGTAGCATCATTTTTCGTCCATAGCAGTTTTAAACCTTTATGACTAATGCTGACGATCATTCTGCAAATGTAACAACTATTGTTACATTTTGGAAATAATTCCAATTATATAAATTCAATTAGTACCAGAAAGGATCATCATCGCTTCACTACTTTCAGCACCTGTTGCTGTGTGCCGGAGTTTGCTTTGAGCATATAGACACCAGCTGGTAGCTCCGGAACGGGAATGGCAAATGGTGAGTTGTAGCCCTTGAGCAGATAGTACTGTTCAGAAAATACCTGCCTGCCAGCCATATCCATAAGTCGGAAATCAATATTGCCCGATGCGTTGGGAGAAACAGAAAGAGTTAGCTCATCAGTAAATGGATTTGGAGTTGCTATTACCCATTTCCCTGGTGCAAATGGGGTAGGGGTATCCCGCACATTAAGCAACTGCGCCGTGCACTCAAAGTTTGGTACACCAAAACCTATCTGGTTTCCGGGCGTAGTGTATTGACTGGCACATTTTATGATTGCATTCCTGATCTGTGCAGGTGTGGCTGCCGGGGTCCCCTCCCAAAGGCAAGTGGCCCAGCCCGCTACTTGCGGCGTAGAAAAAGAGGTGCCATCAGCAGAGGTATACGAACCGCTGTTAAGTACTACGGCCGCGCTTCCCATAGCGCTTACATCAGGCTTCATCACTCCCGCCGCATTAGGTCCGTATCCGCTGAAAGGGGATACGGTGCCGGCATTATCGGTAGAGCCGATGGTCAGTGCACTGTCGGCATCCCCGGGCGTGAGTATATGTGTGCCCCAGCCTGGTACGGAACTGCCATCATTACCCGCAGTAGCAACAAAGAGCATCCCTTTGCTGGTAGCAATATTTGCGGCTTTTGCGGCTATAGTTGTCGCTCCGTCAAGCTGTGAAAATACCTGCCCCGAACCGGGCGGATAGTTAAAAATGTCGTAACCCAGGGATTCCGTAATTACATCCGCGCCTATGCTATCAGCGCGTTCGGCCGCACAAAGCATGTTGTCGAGTTCCAACGGTTGATCGTCCGGATTGTACTCAGTGAGATAAAGAGCATACGATGCCTTGGGCGCTGAGCCTACAAATGTTCCCGGCCAGTAGCCCGCCATTTCTGACAGAACCATGGCGCCGTGACTGTCCTGCTGAAAGACATTAGCATTATTCCAGACAAAGTCGAATGTATCCACTATCCTGCCGGCGGCCAACAAGCTGTCAAACCCCGGGTTGGTAAACACATCGATAAATCCCGCGTCAAATACGGCTATGAGTTTCCCTTCACCGTTGTAACCCTTGTCATGCAGGTAATTGCCGTTCACAAGTACGGTTTGGGGGCAGGTATTGCCATAATAGGAAAGATCACAAGTCTCGGTTGATCTGGAAGATGCTGAGGATAACGTTCCCGCAGTATTCGATGACCGATGATGAAGGCCGGTGGCGTAATAACCAACGAGCGTGATATTGCTGATATAAGGTTTGCCGGTAAGCGAGAGTATCTGTGCGGAATCGGTAACCAGTACCATACACATATTCAGCCACTTAGAGGTCTCGTGCAGGACACCGCCTGTGAGGGTAATTACACTATCCACATAGGTTGCATTTACCGGCAGGTCAGTGCTGTCAATAGCTATGCCTTGTGTGGAGCGGCGCGCCAACGCGCGCGGTGACAAATAGGCTGAAGGAGTACTTTGGCTGTAAGGGGTGTTGTTCTTATCAGTGAAGGTAACCTGGAAAGCAAATTGTTGCTGTGCATTTGTCCGATATGCCTGCATTAATGCGAGCATAACAAACAGCCATTTCACTTTCCTGAACATAATTAGTTATAATCTATCGCCTTCATGATCACGGAATATCCATTCCAGCAACTGGCGTCATTGGCATTCCAGGTGTAGTGCGTCCATTCCTTATAGATCATACCTACGTTATAGGCATATACTTCTTTTGCAAACGTACGATACCCGGTAACTGCAGAATCAACATTGGTATAGTTAACGTTTTCATTGTCCTCAAGTACACTAACGGTATTATCAAAATTGATCTGGCCGTTGAAATAGGACATGTGGTAGTTCTGATAAGAATAATTCCAGTTTTGCAGGTAAGTGAAAGTAGGGTTACCAATTTGCGCATATTGGTTGCCCTTCCAGGTGTAACCATTGCTGATAGGGAAGATCATTTTCACATACTGTGTACCATCCTGCGTATAAAGCAAACTCTGAGTCACTGGTGCGTTAAGGTCTGTCACGGGTGTTTCAGTCGGCGTCAGCAGGATAACGCTGCTTCCTTGCCAATATCCGCCGTCGTAAGGGCGATAATACACATCCATAATGTATGATAAACGATTCTGATCATCCCTGAACGTATCTGTTACTGCATACTTCAACTGGCATTTCACTTCATACCTTACGCAAGTATCGAACCCGAAAAAATTATTTCCAGCGCCGATATAGTACACGGAGTCAACCGAATAAGTAACATAGTGTCCGAATTTTATCGGAAAATAATTCATCGTTGCGTCGGCAGTGCTTTTGTTACTTTTTCTGCAAGAAAATGCGGCAAAGCAGATCGTCACTAACAATAAACCAGTTAAGATTTTTTTATACATAATATACCGGCTGTGATATTTCACGTAAATATAAATAAAGAATCGAAATTAGCTAAAAATACTTGGGAAAAAGGTAACAAGTTGATAAGGATATGTGGATAAGTAGCGGTATGCGGATAAAACCTGATCAAACTATCAATAATGTATCACTCAACTTGTCGACCTATCAACTTATCTCTTACCCCATCTTCTGAATGATTCCACCGGCTACTACGTCATCTCCCTCATAGATCACTGCCGACTGCCCCGGGGCTATACTGCTCACCGCATGCCTGAAATTCACATGCACCCCGCCCGGCACATTAGTTAGTATGCTTTCCGTTCCCGGATCACGATACCTGATCTTGGTAATTGCTTCCATATTATCCGGTATCGAGTCATATTTTACCATATTTAGACCGCGAACGAGCATTTCGCTCCCCTGCAGTTCATGAATTTCACCTAGCACCACTGTATTTGTTTCCGGCAGTATGTTGGTAACATACATTGGCCTGCCCATCGCTACCTCCAGGCCCTTTCGCTGCCCTATGGTATAAAATGGATAACCGCTATGCTTGCCTACTTTAGTGCCGTCTGTAAGCACAAAGTCACCGCCATTCACTCTTTCTTCCAGTCCGGCCACATTCCTTTTCAGGAAGCCCCTATAGTCATTATCCGGCACAAAGCAGATTTCGTAGCTCTCCGCTTTTTTTGCGAGATCTTCGTAGCCCATGTCGAAGGCTATCTGGCGCACTTCCGTTTTCAGCAGATCGCCGAGTGGATAAATACTGCGGCTGAGGCAGTCCTGGCCCAGTCCCCACAGCACATAACTCTGGTCCTTGGTCAGGTCTTTCGCCCTGGATAGGACATGCCGGTTGTTTTCTTCACGCACTTTTACGTAATGCCCGGTAGCTATATAGTCACAATCCAGCGAATTAGCGCGCTTCAGCAACGCGGCCCACTTGATGTGGGTATTGCACAGCACACATGGATTTGGCGTGCGCCCGGCAATGTATTCTTCTACGAAATTATCTACAACATGATTTCCGAATTCTTCCCTTATATCCAGCACATAATGCGGGAATCCATGCTGAACGGCGGCCATCCGTGCATCGTTGAACGAGTCCAGGTTGCAGCAGCCGGTTTCTTTCTTCCCCTTGCCACCACCACCGGCTGAAGCATAATCCCAGGTCTTCATCGTAATGCCCACCACTTCGTAGCCCTGGTCATGCAGCATAAGTGCGCTCACAGTACTATCTATACCGCCGCTCATAGCCACTAAAACCTTCCCTCTCTTACTCATAATGAGGCGCAAAGGTACGAATTACAAAAGAAATGCTTATTCGATACGTTTATAGGCCAATAGGACCACAACTCCGCTGATAATAATCATATTTTTTGACCCTCCGGCGTGATAATTTTGATACGGCAATCAAATACCTATATGGCATACAAACGCAAAACCTGGGAGGAAAAAATGAATAACGGCCACTCGTGGAAAGTGGAAGTTGTTGACCACAAATTTGCGGATATTCCGGAAGGATCGACTATGTTGGTCCCTACGCCAGAGATCGTGGATACATACATCCGTTCTATTCCGGAAGGCATTGGTGCAACATTACAGCAAATGCGAAAAGACCTGGCAGCCGACTATCATGCCCAATATTGCTGTCCTATAACATCCGGTATTTTTTTACGGATAGCAGCGGAGGCTGCATATGAACAATTTGCAGCGGGCAAATCAATGAAAAAAATAACACCATTCTGGCGAATTATAGATAGCAAGGCTCCTGTCGCAAAGAAACTCACTTTTGGAACGGAATTTGTAAAACAGCAGCGCGCAAAAGAGGGGTTGAAGTTCTGATCAATAATTCTCAGTACATCGTCTGCTGCTTGCTCTTGTTCTGCCAGCCGGCGTCGCTCTTGTACTCGGTGAAATAAATGACCAGCTCTGCATCACTTTTATAGTCTGTGAAGTAGATCTTCTTTTTAGCATCGCTTTGGTATTCTGTGAAGTACCAGATGCCATTATTTCCATCTGCATCGCTCTTGTATTGTGTTTTATACACGACCAGGTCGGCATCGCTTTTGTACTTGGTAACATACACTTTCACATTCGCATCACTGGAATACTTGGTTGAATAGACAACTTGTCCATATGACATAAGGTTGAATGTGGAAATAATCATAATAAAAAGAAATCTGTAAGAATACTTTTGTAATGACATAGGAAATGCGTTTTTTTGTGTGCTGTAAGCCCAATAAAAGTAAACACTATGAGTGACATCAGGAAATACGCAGTAGTAGTAGCAGGTGGCCGCGGCCTGCGCATGGGCGCGGCGGTTCCAAAACAGTTTCTGCCGCTGCTGGGCAAGCCGCTGCTGTGTTACGCGATCCAGGCATTTGCGGCCACATTGAGGGGTATCCACATTATTCTTGTGTTGCCAACCGACCAGCTCAACAGCGCCAAAACTGTGCTCAAATCATACCTCGGCAACATAGATGTTACAACCGTAGCGGGTGGTGATACCCGTTATGAAAGTGTGCAAAATGGCCTTTCAAAAGTTAACGATGATGGAGTGGTATTTGTGCATGATGGTGTACGTCCTTTGCTTTCACCGGAACTGATTCAGCGTTGCTATCAGCAGACTTTAGAAAAGGGTAGTGCCATTCCGGTAATTCCGGTTATGGAGAGCATACGTATTATTGACGTTGATGGCTCAAAGTCTATCAACAGGGAGCAATTGCGTATCATACAGACGCCGCAAACATTCCTCACTAAGATAATCCTTCCGGCGTTCCAGCAGTCATTTCAGCCTTCTTTCACTGACGAAGCAAATGTTGTAGAGTCCTATGGCACGCCCATTCATCTTATTGACGGCGCTTTAGAGAATATCAAAGTAACCACTCCAGAAGATATGCTGATAGCAGAAACGCTGCTGAAAGCAAGTTCTTAAAAAGTTTAACGAGGCAATAGGTTAATAAGTCTGTCACCCTACCAGTGCCGTTTCTCACACTGGCAAATCCTGCGTATTTTTATGGAATGGCTTTGCAGACCGGCTTTTCGTTATCACTTTTGAAAAAGCAACTGAGTAAAATATCGGTTTATTTTTCGATACTCGCCATAATCTTTCTTTTTCCCCCGGATTGCTATGCGCAATTACAGGATACAGCAAGCGTGTTCAAACTGCCTATCTCACTGGACACATTTACGGTGAAAAGTGGTTTTGATGTGGATGCGTTTATTCGAAGAGTGCGATCCGACACTACATTCTACAAAGCGTTCAAAAGCATGCACCTGGTACCATATACTGCCGTAAACAGTATGAGTGTTTTCGGCAAAAGGGAAAATGTTATTGCATCGATGAACAGCAAAACGCAACAGTTGCGCGCGAATGGCTGCCGTACTACCAAGGTACTGGATCAGAAAATAACAGGAGATTTTTTTAAGGAAAACGGACAGTATAATTATTATACTGCGGAGCTTTTTGATTACCTTTTCTTTGCGTCCGAACCTGTATGCAATGAAACCGACGTTGTGGCCGGCTCAATGGACGTAAAGGGTAGGGGGCAAAATGAAAAGAGCAAGGATGAGCTGAAGCAACTTATCTTCAACCCTGGATCTAAAGTAAGCGGCGTGCCGCTGATGGGCGACCGCGCATCTATTTTTGAGGCTGGCGAGGCTGAGAAATATAACTTCAAAA
Source organism: uncultured Bacteroidota bacterium (assembly GCA_903905065.1). Lineage (GTDB taxonomy): Bacteria > Bacteroidota > Bacteroidia > Chitinophagales > Chitinophagaceae > Nemorincola. Next base: position 16,816 of record CAIVEW010000050.1, read on the forward strand.
TAGAGGAGCGGGAGTATGATGGGCAGGACTGCTATGTGTTCTCGATAACACCGAAGCCCGGTTATCAACATTTGGTTATTTACGACAACCTGACAACCTGGTTCCGGAGAAGTGATTATAGTATCCTGGCACGCGATTATTCGTTATCCTACCACACTTTCGTTTATGATTTTGATGTGCAAATGAAAGTGCGTACAAAGCAAATAGGAGACAGGCTGTTCCCTACCAGCATTAGTTATGACGGCAACTGGCACGTGCTGACTAAAAAAAGAGAACGGGTGAAGTTCAACGTTGAAATAACGTACTAACAGCGGTAACAACCACAGCCCCCTGAAGGGAGACCCTGCTTGCAAAGCCTTTCTGATGTAGTTGTATTTCCGTGGCCAAAAGCCGGTGTTGTTAGCGTCTATAACTTGTGGTATCCGTTGTTTATTGAAAAGTTAAAACACCGTAAAAAACACTCGGATTTCACCTGTATATACGTAACTTTACGTAACAATTTTCTAAAAAACGTATGAATAACTACAATCAACAGGACTTCTCTGACTATACAGTTGTTGATAGTCACCAGGTAAGCGGCACCGGTGTCGTCGCTAAAAAATTTATGGCTAATGTGTTTGCGTGGATGTTTGTGGCGCTGGGCATATCCACTCTTTTTGCCATTTTGTTCACTTATGACGCGTCTCTAAGCAGCTTGATGTATCACGACGCAATTTTACGGAATGGGTCGGTTGGCAAAAGCATGACAGGCCTCGGCATGTTCATCTCATTTGCCCCCATCGTCTTTGTATTGATCATGTCATTTGCATTCCAGCGCTTGTCGGCTCCGGCGCTTACTTTATTCTTCCTCCTTTATGCTACCACGATGGGCATGAGCCTTAGCGTGTTGCTGTTTATTTATACCACCAGCTCAGTGATCGGCTGTTTTGGTGCTGCTGCTGCAATGTTTGGTGTGATGGCGGTGATGGGATATACTACAGACAAAGATCTTACGTCCATGGGGCGCTTGCTTATGATGGGCTTGGTTGGTATCATTATCGCCAGCCTGATAAATATGTTCATCGGCAGTTCCGGCATGAACTGGATCATTAGTATCGTTGGCGTGGCTGTTTTTACAGGCCTTACAGCTTATGATACGCAAAAATTAAAGCGTATCGGTGCAGGCCTTGAGTATGAGGGTACATCGGCTAATGACACGAAGAAGCTGGCCTTAATGGGTGCGCTGAGCCTTTACCTCGATTTTATCAACCTTTTTATTATGTTGATGAGGCTTTTCGGTGACAGGAGGAACTAATTTAAAACTCAAAAGTAACAATTCACAAATCAAAATTTTGAAATCGAATTCCGGGTCATCTTGTAAAGATGGCCCGTTTTTTTTGTGTACAAATTATCGGATAAATTTTCCTATGTTTTTGATTTTTGACTTTTGAATTTGCAGCATGCTGAACCTGAAAATTATTATCGCAAGTACTCGCCCGGGCCGCAAGGCGCCAATCATAGCTAGCTGGTTTACGGAAATAGCAATGAAGCATCCCGATTTTAATGTTGAGGTCCTCGATCTTGCGGTTATTAATCTGCCTTTTCTCGATGAGCCAGAACACCCGCGATTTCAGCGATACCAGCATCAGCACACCAAGGACTGGAGTGCTACTATTAATGCGGCAGATGCCTTTGTGATCGTAACCTCAGAGTACAACTATGGCTATCCGGCAACGATCAAGAACGCTATTGACTTTCTCTCAAAAGAATGGCAATACAAGGCAGTGGGCTTTGTGAGCTATGGTGGTGTATCCGGAGGTACCAGGGCTGTACAGATGCTGAAGGGCGTGATCACAGCGGTAGACATGATGCCGATATCCATGGCCGTGCATATCCCTGCTTTTACAAAACATATTGACGAAAACGGCAAATTTATAAATGACCCCGGCCTGGATAAGTCAGCGGATATGATGCTCAATGAGCTGTATAAATGGGCTGGGGCGCTAAAGACGATGAGGGGGTAGCTAATTTTCAGAAGATTTCTCCGTTTGGTTCGCTGCGCTCTCTTCACTGCGGAATGACCGTCACTTTTCAGCAGCATAAAGTGTCGTCACCCCAAAAGTCAGCGGCCGTGCTTTTGCATCTTTAAAGCCGCACTGCAGCAGTATCTCACAAAACTTTTTTCCTTCAGGGAAGGCCATTACTGATTCCGGCAAGTATGTGTAGGCTTTGCTATGTTTGGAGACGAGCTTGCCGAGTGTAGGCAGTATGTAACGAAAGTAGAAGCTGTATAATTGTTTTATTCCCGGGCGGGTGGGGTGTGAGAATTCCAGTATCACCACTTTGCCTCCGGGGCGCAATACACGGCACATCTCGGTAAGGCCAGCTTCCAGGTGCTCAAAGTTGCGGACACCGTAGGCGCACATTACCGCATCGAATTCTCCGTTCGCGAACGGCATAGATTCACTGTCGCCGGTTTGCAGGGATATGACTTGTTGCAGGTTTTTATCAGCTATTTTCTTACGGCCCACATCCAGCATGCCTGTGGCTATGTCCACACCTGTTATTCGTTTAGGCCGTATTGTTCTGGCTGCAGCTATGGCCATGTCTCCGGTGCCGGTGGCTACATCCAGTATGGCCTGGGGTTTTATTTGAGCTACTTCGGCAATCGCTTTTTTGCGCCAGCCTTTGTCGATGCCCATCGACAAAAAATGGTTCAGGAAATCGTAGCGGCCGGCTATATTATTAAACATATCGGCTACTTGCGCTTTCTTGCTTAAATTTGAGGCCGCATCAGGTACTATTTTGGCAGCAGGATTGGATTGCATGGCTGCAAAAGTACGGTTTATGTGTTTTAACCGCGCAAGAATGTCTCCCGCAAAGACGCAAAGGCGCGCGTTCTCTTATGTCGTATTTAAGGGCGCAAACATTGAGCGTTGGCGGTCTTGAAAAAAAATAAATAGTATCTCGGGAAAAATGCGCTTCTGAGCCTTTGCGAGAAATCTTTACGTAACAATGGAAATAACAACCGCGAAATATATCATCAGCAGCCCCAAGGTGGAAGGATGCCCCAAGCCGGACATGCCGGAGTATGCCTTTATTGGCCGCTCTAACGTGGGGAAGTCGTCGCTGATTAATATGCTCACTAACCAGAGCAAACTGGCCAAGACCTCTAATACCCCAGGTAAGACACAGCTTATCAATCATTTCCTCATCAACAACTCGTTCTATATTGTGGACCTGCCGGGCTATGGTTTTGCAAAGGTTTCCCAAAACACCCGCTCCACCTGGGAGAAGATGATAGCCGGCTACCTGCAGCAGCGCACCAATCTTGTTACCGTATTCGTACTTATAGATAGCCGTCACGAGCCACAAAACATAGACCTTGCCTTCCTGCGTAAGCTAGGCGCATGGGGTGTGCCATTCAATGTCATATTCACCAAGGCCGATAAAAGCACCCAGCGCGAGGCTGCCAAACACGCCCGCCAGTTTATAGAGGCTATGAAGCAGGAATGGGAGTTCATCCCCCGCAGCTTTATAACGAGCGCCATAAAATTCCTTGGCCGTAAAGAAATACTTGCTTTTATCGACGAAATGAACAAAGATTTTAAGCTGGAGGAGATCGTAAAGCCGGAGAAAGAAGATAAGTGATAAAAAGTTATATACCCATGCCTTCAGAAACAATAAACATATTAGCCATTGAGTCATCCTGCGATGAAACGAGCGCTGCCGTCATACAAAATGGCAAGGTGCTGAGTAATACGATTGCCACGCAAAAAGTACATGAGCGTTACGGGGGCGTAGTACCGGAATTGGCCTCGCGCGCCCATATGCAAAACATTGTGCCGGTGGTAGATGCCGCGCTGGCTGATGCCGGAGTAAATAAAGCAGAAATTACAGCGGTAGCATTTACCCAGGCTCCCGGATTGATAGGGTCTTTGCTGGTAGGGACGTGTTTTGCAAAAGCCTTTGCGCAAGCGTTGCATTTGCCGCTCATAGCCGTACATCACATGCAGGCGCATGTATTGGCGCATTTTATTGAAGATAAGCCGGACTTCCCTTTTTTATGTCTCACTGTTTCGGGAGGACATACGCAGATCGTGCTCTGCCGCGATTACCTGGATATGGAAGTGCTGGGAGAGACCATAGATGATGCCGCGGGAGAGGCATTTGATAAAGTAGCCAAAATGATGGGGCTGCCATATCCAGGTGGGCCGCTCATTGACAAGTACGCAGCGGAGGGCGATCCTCTGCGTTTTAAATTTCCGATGTCAGAGATGAAGGATTATGAATTCAGCTTTAGCGGCGTTAAGACCTCTGTGCTGTACTTTTTACAGGCGCAACGAAAGATCGACCCGGATTTTGCAGAAAAGAACAGGAACGACATTTGCGCCTCTGTGCAGCACACGATCGTTAATATGCTGATGGCCAAGCTGCGCAAAGCCGCGAAAGAACTGAATATAAAACAGGTAGGTATTGCCGGCGGTGTATCGGCCAATAGCGGCTTGCGCAAGGCAATAAAAGAAGCTGGAGAAAAATACGGATGGAAGGTATATATCCCCCGTTTTGAATACTGCACAGACAATGCCGCCATGATAGGTATAACGGGCTATCATAAATTCCTTAAAGGTGACTTTGCAGATATGTCGGTAACGCCTACCGCACGGGCAACATGGCATTAACCGGCGATTATGAGCAATAATTATTTCCAATTCAGGCAATTCCGGATAGAGCAGGACAGGTGCGCCATGAAGGTAACTACTGATGCCTGTATACAGGGCGCATGGACGCCACTAATGCCGGAAGTAAAGCGGGTACTGGACATCGGTGCCGGAACAGGCTTGCTGTCTTTGATGCTTGCACAGAGAAATGGCGACATTACCGTTGAAGCAGTAGAGTTCGATAAACCGGCTGCTATGCAAGCTGCGGAAAACATCAACGCTTCGCCGTGGAAAGACCGTGTAAAGGTTATTGATCGGGACATTCGCGATCATATTGCCGGTAGCAAGTACGATCTGATCATCACCAATCCGCCATTTTTCAATAATAGCTTACTGGGGGATAAAAAAAGCCGGAATACTGCCCGGCATACACTTTCACTTACTTATACTGAGCTATTAAAGTCCATCTCTGTCAACCTCAATGAGGATGGGTATTTCTCGATATTACTGCCAAATACTGAGTATATCCAGTGGAAAGAATTGGTTGGTTCCTCTTTCTATGAAGTTGGAAGATTGTCAGTTAGCCATACAGCTGATGCACCGGTAAAGAGGGTGGTGGGGCTGTTCGCTAGGAAGGATACAATTATAACAAACGAACAGTTAGTGATAAAGGGCGGCGATAACAATTACACCCGGGCTTTCATAGATTTGCTTTCGCCGTTTTACCTTGATCTTTAACGTTTTCCGGTTTTTTCTTTTTGAACGAAAAGAACAGGCAGATCAGCATCCAGTCTATCCAGATCAGGTAAAAGCCATAGTGGAAGCGCCTCCCCAGCCATTTATGCGACAGGTCGTAGGTGAAATCGTCGTAAGTAAAATACAGTGCGGTTATTGCCGTCATCAGGGCCAGTATATGCAGCAATCGCGCTGTAATATGCGGCAATGTTTTTTGAACAATTGTATGCCCTACGAATAATATCAAAAGGAACAGGTACACTGCTATTGCGCCCTCCCACCATACTTTCAGCAGGTTGTATTCTTTATAAAAGAAGGTCATGCCCACCTTGCCGATCCACGATGCCTTGGACAACAAGTAGCCCGATAAAACCGAGAGGCCTGCCAGAAGCGTAAGGAATAGGACGGTGCGTTTCATTATTTTCTCTTGGTAACTTTTTTATTGGGAACATTATTTTTATTCGCGGGCTTCACCTTAATGTACACCAGCTTTATATTGCTTTTATCTGTCTGCCGTTCGTCTATTTCAAAGTGCTGTGTGCTTTTGATTAGCTGGCCCAGCTTGTTGAATCCATAATTGCGCGGATCGAAGTCAGGCTCTTTTTTTAGCATCATTTTCCCTACCTCACCCAGGAACGCCCAGCCCGATTCATCTGCCACATCACCCACACTGGATGCTATCAGTTGGATGGCTTTCTTGTCAAGGGGTTTAATGGTACTTCCCGTGGCGGGTTCTTCTTTTCGCTCTTCCTCTTCTTTTACAGTATCAACGGCCCGTTCGGCAAGTATTTCTATATAGATGAACTGGTCGCAGGCGGCAATAAAAGGGGAGGGGGTTTTCCGCTGGCCCATGCCTATTACCTTAACCCCAGCCTCACGCAGGCGCAGCGCCAGCCGGGTGAAATCACTGTCACTGGATATGATGCAAAAACCGTCTACTTTGCCGGTATAGAGTATATCCATTGCATCAATGATCATGGCAGAGTCGGTGGCATTTTTGCCCGTGGTGTAGCTATACTGTTGTATTGGCGTAATGGCGTTTTCCAGCAAAACAGATTTCCAGCCCGATACCGTTGGCTTTGTCCAGTCGCCATAAATTCTTTTAAACGTGGGGGTGCCGTACTTTGCTATCTCCGCCATCATTCCTTTTACGTTCGCATAAGGCACGTTATCGGCGTCAATAAGTACAGCGAACCGCAGTTCGTTTTGGTTAAGCATGGCTTGGTTTGTTTAAGTAGTTGTAAGGTACAAAAAATAAAATCCGGCAAACAAGCCGGATTTTTAAATTATTTCTTCCTGGATTTTGATTTTGTCTCTGATTTTTTGATAGCTTATTGCATCGATTGCGCGTCCTTGAGGAACTGTTCCAGGCCAAGATCAGTCAATGGATGTTTGAGCAAACCTAAAATAGATGACAACGGACAAGTACAAACATCGGCACCGGCCTCCGCACAACGAACGATGTGCAGCGGATTGCGGATGGAAGCGGCAAGCACTTCGGTCATAAAGCCTTGCGAATTGTAGATGCCCACGATCTGCTCGATAAGCTGCACACCATCCCAACTGCTATCGTCTATGCGGCCTATGAACGGAGACACAAAAGTAGCACCCGCCTTGGCGGCCAGTATTGCCTGTCCGGCAGAAAATACGAGTGTACAATTGGTCCGGATGTGATTATCAGTGAACCATTTTATGGCTTTTATTCCGTCCTTGATCATAGGTACTTTCACCACTATGTTCTTATGGATCTGCACCAGTTTTTTTCCTTCTTCTATTATACCTTCAAAGGTAGTCCCCAGCACCTCGGCGCTGACCGGGCCGTCCACCATCTCGCAGATGGTCTTGTAATGTTGCATCACCGCATCATGTCCCTTGATGCCTTCTTTTGCCATCAGTGATGGGTTGGTAGTTACGCCGTCGAGGATACCGAGGTCATGTGCCTCTTTTATCTGTGCGAGGTTTGCTGTATCGATGAAAAATTTCATATTTGTTCTGTTTCGTGGGCAAAGTTAATCAAAACAATAGCTAAGTTAAGGTGAAGATATTCTAATGGGGATATTGTGTGCGGAAGTAAGAACATAAGGCGGAAAGCGTGCTTCGATTGAAGGCAAAAAAAACCGGCAAGTTACTCACATCGCACCGCTACAACCAAACGCCCTTGCTGCATTCCTGCCCTGGGGGATTCATCGGGAGCTGGCCGTATAAGACTTGCCGGGGCGCAAAAGTACATCAAAAAGAACAAAAAGTAAAAATAAAAGATCAAAATTGCTTTGAGTTTTTTGAGTATATTTTTAAAATTATTTTAATACATGATGTAAGCGCTTTCTAATTATAAAAGGTTGGCTATAAATAGTTTCAGCCGCAGACTGCATGATATGCGTTTAGAATCGAAGATTTGTATGTTCCAAACCTACTGACGACTCGGAAAAACTGTTTCTGCTGCACTACCTTTGGCTTTCAATTCAGGGCATGAGCACCGATTATAAAGTCAAGTTGTTTTTAAAAAAGTCCTTTGAGCGGATACGGAATGAGAAATTAAAATCTACCTTATTACAGGCCGTTCCATTTTGGATAGCCTCGCTTGTTACCGGTTTGGTCGCCGTACTTTATACAAAATTGTTTGCCGGTGCGGAGTCTGTTTCCAGATACTTTATACACCATCACATTTGGTGGCTGTTTCTAGTAACGCCTGCCTTATTTCTTATCGCTTATTTTATTGTTGTCAGGTACGCGCCGTATGCCAGGGGTAGTGGCATACCCCAGGTTATGGCAGCCATAGACCTCGCCAATCCGAAGGATAATCATAAAGTGAAAAAGTTGCTCAGTATAAAGGTCATTGTTGTAAAGATCATTTCAAATATCCTGGTTGCTGTTGGTGGGGCCGCAACAGGCCGGGAAGGCCCCACGATACAGATCGCAGGGTCTGTCTTCAGGAAGGTAAATCAATGGATACCTGATTCATGGCCGCGTATATCCCGGAGAAATATGATCATGACGGGCGCCGCCGCTGGTCTTGCCGCCGCGTTTAATACACCACTTGGGGGTATTGTATTCGCCGTAGAAGAGTTGACACGCACGCATATCCGGTACTATCGCACTGCCATTTTCTCGGCGGTAATTATTGCCGGCCTAACGGCACAGTACTTTTTGGGCTCCTATCTGTATCTTGGCTATCCTGATGTGAGCAAGCTAAGCGGCTACATATTCCTGGTCGTTATCATCGTTTCGGTTATTACCGGCGTGCTTGGCGCGCTCATGTGCAAGTTCATACTGGCTATTTTTCGCTGGAAGAACAGCTTTACAAAAGGCCAGACAGTAACTTATGTTACCGTTTGCGCGCTCATAATGGTATTGCTGGCCGTGGCCTGCAGCCCAGAAGTGATGGGTTCTGGCAAGGAATTAATGAATTCGGTGCTTTTCTCCGCTAACAAACGAATAGCCTGGTACATACCTTTTTTAAGATTCTCTGGGCCGGTAGTCTGTTTTACAACGGGTGTTTCGGGCGGTGTCTTCGCCCCTGCATTGAGTTCCGGTGCCAGTTTTGGAGCCCTTGTATCCGGTTGGTTTGATCTTTCCGCCACGAACACCAATCTCGTCATTTTGGCCGGCATGGTTGGTTTTCTCACAGGCGTTACCCGCACTCCGTTCACTTCTGCCATTCTTGTCCTGGAGATGACCGACAGCCACAACGTTATCTTCCACCTGATGTTGGCTGGAATGATCGCGAGCGTGGTTGCCCTCATCGTTGACAAGCATTCTTTTTACGACCACATGAGGGCACAGTACGTAAGAAAGCTGGAACAGGAGGAACTTGAAGAAGAGGCTGCGCAAAAACTACCCGCTACAGGATAGTCTTCTTTACGTCTTCCAGTATATCAAGCGTTTCTTCTTGGCTGTTACCTTCAGCGTATACGCGCAATAATGGCTCTGTACCAGATGCGCGCAGCATCACCCATCCGCCGTTGTCAAGATGGTATTTTATGCCGTCTATGGTTTCTATACGATTAAAGCCATACTTGCCGAACTTGGTGTAGCCGCCGTCGGCCGCTTTTTTAATGATGGCGTTCTTCTTGTCGTTATCCAGGGTTAGGTCATTGCGGTCATAATGGAAATGGCCAACGATGGCATAGACCTCTTCACAAAGTTCTTTCAGCGTTTTGCCTGTTTTTGTCATGAATTCGTAGATCTCAAGCCCGTCATAAATGCCATCGCGTTCAGGGATGTGGCCCTTTACGGCTATACCGCCGCTTTCCTCGCCGCCTACCAGCACATCTTCATGCACCATTATCTCACTGATGTATTTAAAGCCTATTGCAGTTACTTCTACTGGCAATCCATAATGCTCGCAAAGCTTCTTTACACGGTCGGTTACTGAAAACGCAATAACCACCTTGCCATTCATACCCTTGTACTTATGCAGGTAATGGATGAGGAGGAGAATGATATTGTGAGCATCTACGAAATTCCCATCGCCATCGTACAAGCCTATGCGGTCAGCATCGCCATCTGTCGCAAGCCCTATTTTTATTTCGGGAGTTGTGGCTACCGTTCGCGCAAGCTCTTTTAAATTCTTATCGAGCGGCTCAGGTGCTTGCCCATGAAACCCCGGGTTATTGTCGCAATGCAATAACACAGCGCCTGGCAGCAGACGGCGTATCACGTTTTGCCCGGCGCCAAACATCGCATCATATGCCATCTTGAAAGGTGATTTCGACAGCGCTTCGAAGTCAAACTTCTCTTTCAGATAGTCAACGTACATATCTTCCAGGTTGATATACTCCAGCAAGCCTTTTTCTTCCCAATAAGACAATGATTGAGCCGGAACATCCACCTCTTCCGGTATCAGTGCCTCCACGGCTGCAATGTCTTTGGGGCTGGATGGACCGCCGTGTGCGCCCTTTAGTTTATAACCATTGTATGAAGGTGGGTTATGCGAAGCTGTGATGACAACGCCCTGGTGCGCTTTAAGCGTCAGTACACCCATAGAGATCATTGGTGTGCTGATGAAGCCTTTGGCAAGCAACACCTTTACACCATTGGCGCACAATACTTTAGTCGTAATTTCAGTAAATAACTGGCCGCCGAAGCGGCAATCGTGACCGACAACTACCACCGGTTTTTCAAATTGCGGCAACAGCCATTCTGCAAGTCCCTTGCTAACGCGGGCTACATTGTAAACGGTAAAATCCTGTGCTATAATAGCTCTCCATCCGTCTGTTCCGAATTTTATTTTTTCTGTTACCATCAGGTGTCGGTTTAATAGTGAGTGTCTGCTTTGTTAATTTATAAGCGGCAAATTTATAAAAACGTTTTGTACAGATAAGGTTAATTAATTTTGCTGCAAATTTTATTGATATGCCAGACAGATTAATGTCTATTAATCCCACCACAGGAAAAGAGATCGCTTCTTACGAAATACATGACGAGAAAGAGGTCGAAAGAGCGTTGAAACAATCCAGGAAAACTTTTGAAGAGTGGCGTCTTTTGCCGTTCAGCAAAAGAGCAGTGGTGCTCAAGAATATCGCTAAGGAAATAAGAAAAGAAAAAGACCGGTTGGTAAAACTCGCTGTGATGGAAATGGGGAAGCCGATCTCTCAGGGATATTATGAGGTCGAGAAATGTGCTGCAACGCTGGAATTCTATGCAAATCATGGCGCTAAATTCCTGGCTGATGAAATAGTGAAAACGGATGCGCGCAAAAGCTATGTTTCTTATCAGCCGCTGGGTGTGATACTGGCGATAATGCCGTGGAACTTCCCTTATTGGCAGGTGTTCCGGGCTATGGCGCCCACTACTATGGCAGGCAATGTCATCATTTTGAAACATGCCTCTAATGTAAGTGGATGCGCAACGGCGATAGAAAAACTGATATTGAAAGCCGGTGCGCCCAAAGGGTTGCTGCAAACGCTGTTGATACCATCGTCGCGCGTGGAAAAACTGATCGATGATCCGCGCATAGCCGCTGTGACGCTTACCGGCAGCACTGCGGCGGGCAGTAAAGTCGCCGAGGCGGCGGGGCGTAACCTGAAGAAACAAGTGCTGGAGCTAGGTGGCAGCGATGCATATGTGATACTTGCTGATGCTGACCTTAATGTGGCGGTTGAAATTGCGGTACGAGGCCGATTAGTAAATAGTGGTCAAAGCTGTATTGCAGCCAAGCGGTTCGTAGTTGTAAAGGAGGTCTATAAGGAATTCGTAGAGCGGTATGCCGAGCAAATGAAGAAGGCTACTTATGGCGACCCCATGGACGAAAATAGCAGGATAGGCCCTATGGCGCGAGTGGACTTGAGAGACCAGCTTCATGAGCAAGTGTTAAGAAGTGTTGAAAAAGGTGCGAAGATTTTGTGCGGCGGATTTATTCCAGATGGCCCTGGTGCATTTTATCCGCCCACTGTTCTTACTAAAGTAAAGAAAGGCATGCCCGCCTATGACGATGAGTTATTTGGCCCCGTGGCTGCGATCATCGAAGCAAAAGATGAAAAAGATGCGATTCGTATTGCCAACGATAGTATTTATGGGCTTGGTGCAGGCATCATTTCAAAGAACCGGGCAAAAGCGGAGAAACTTGCGGCTGAAGAATTGCAGGCGGGCAGTTGCTTTGTAAACGACTTTGTTCATTCGGATCCTCATTTACCGTTTGGCGGTACCAAACAGAGTGGCTATGGCCGCGAGTTAGGCAGCTTTGGCATACATGAGTTTGTGAACATTAAGACGGTTTATGTGAAGTAGTGTTTGTTTTCTCGGAAATTGGTACTTTGTTCTTGCTTTTTTAATTTCTGACTTATATGTATTCTTACTTAGCGCTTGGCGATTCTTACACCATTGGGGAGCAGGTTCCCATCCATGATAACTTCCCTAACCAAACTGTTCAATTACTGCGCAAACAACAATTTGATGTAGCGGACCCGGTGATCATTGCTACCACAGGCTGGACGACGGATGAACTTGCAGCGGCTATTCGTGAGCATAACATCCACGAAAGCTTTTCATTTGTAACGCTGCTTATCGGCGTCAACAATCAATATCGTGGGCGCAGCCTCGAGAACTACCGGCTGGAATTTGTTCAATTGCTTGACCAGGCAATTGTGTTCGCGAAGGGTATTGCGAAAAATGTATTTGTGCTGTCTATTCCCGATTGGGGTGCGACACCATTTGCAGAGGGCAGGGACCGGGAGACAGTGGGGAAAGAGATCGACGGATATAACGCTGCATGCAAGGAAATTACGCGGGATCATAAATGCCAGTATTTAGAGATCACACAAAGTACCCGGGAACATGCTATGATACCGGGCTTCCTGGCTGGAGACGGATTGCATCCTTCTGCCAAGGAATATGAAATCTGGGCGGAGCGATTGGCGGGGCTGGTTGCCGCCACGCTTAAAGACAAGTAGCAAAACCACTGACCTTATGAAAGGGATGAAGCTTACAGTTATGCTATTTGGAATTGCTTTGTTGTTTATTGCTTCAGCCATTTATTTCGTATTTAAGCCCGTACCTCACAAGTTATCCTACCTCGCGCTAGGTGATTCTTATACGTTCGGCTCTGGTGTAAAGTATGACGAGAACTACCCGAACCAGCTAGTTAGTTATCTCAAAGGGCAGGGGTTTGATGTTGGTCCCCCTGTTTTTATGGCACGTCCCGGCTGGACATCAACTGACCTGTGCAAAGCTGTACGCAGGAAAAGCCTCCAGGACACAGTCACTTTTGTCACACTGCTTATAGGCGCTAACAATCAACTTCGCGGGCTCGATTTGAACAATTTCCGGCAGCAATTCGCGGAGATTCTTGACAAGGCCATAGGTTACGTGAATGGCCATACTGAACGTGTATTCGTACTTTCTGTGCCCGACTGGAGCGCATCTCCTCACTTTGAAGGATTGGACCGGCAAAAGATGGCGCTTGGCGTAGCTGCCTACAATACCGCTATAAAAGGAATGACGCTTGATAAAAAGTGTAAATATGTAGATATATCCGGCATACTGCGCGACAAGGCGCGGGACAGTTCCCTTTTTATCAATGATTTTGTACATCCATCTTCGATAGGGTATGCGCTTTGGGTAGAAAGACTGGCGCCTGAAGTCGCAACCGTACTCAGGCAGGGGATAGCGCAATGAAGCCTTTCTATCGGCAGATATTGGCAATTTTGAATTTCCATTTTCGGAATTTGCAGCCGCAGGGCTTTTAACTTTTAACTGAATAATGTTATATTTGGCCAAATATTTCCTATGAAGTGTACGTTTTCTTTATTGATCTCTGGCCTGTTAATGCTATCACTGCCTTCCTACGGGCAGTTAAGGATAATAAAAACTATTGGGGGTGATGGTATTGAGGGATACAGCGGCGATGGTACTGCTGCTACCGGAGCCGAGGTTTATGGTCCGGTCAGTGTAGCGCTTGACCCCAGTGGCAATGTGTATTTTGCCGACTATTTCAATATCCGGGTACGCAAAATAAATACCGCTACCGGGATCATCACTACAGTTGCCGGAACCGGAATGGGTGGTGACACTGGCGACAGCAGCCTTGCAACCAGTGCCGACGTAGATCCACAGGGAATTGCGTTTGACAAGCATGGTAATATGTATATTGCTGATGGTGTGTCTTCAGTGATCCGTAAAGTGAATACCCTGGGTATTATTACCACGATTGCAGGCCAGAAAGGAGTGCATAGTTATACCGGTGATAACGGCCCTGCCCGCAATGCAACCTTTGGTGCACCACGTGGTGTTGCCGTGGATACTTTTGGCAATATTTTTGTTGCCGATGCTACAAACAATGTAGTGCGCATGATCAACACTGCCGGTGTCATTAGCACGGTAGCGGGCAACGATACACTTGGCTACAGAGGCGATGGCTTCCTTGCTGTGAATGCCGAACTGGATTCTCCTTATGCCGTTGCTGTTGACCGTGCGGGCAACCTGTATATAGCCGACTACAACAACGATGTCATCCGTAAAGTAGACGACACCGGCGGTATCAGCACCTTTGCAGGTAATGGGACCTATGGATATAGCGGTGATAACGGGCCTGCTTCCGCAGCTACGCTCAATCATCCCTCGGGCATAGCAACGGATACCGCAGGTAATCTTTACATAGCCGATGCGCACAACAACGTGATCAGGATGGTAAATACTGCCGGTACCATTACTACCGTAGCAGGGAATGGTTCTGCCGGCTTTGGCGGGGATCTTGGTAACGCCCTTGGTGCCAGTCTGCTTGTGCCTTTCAGCGTTGCGACCGATGTATCGGGTAATATCTATATCGCTGATGCTGACAACGAACGCATACGGGAAGTTTACCTGGTTGCCCTTGGTGTGAGCAGCGTTTTCACCCATAACGACGTTGAAATGTATCCTAATCCTTCATCAAACACCGTGACGCTGAGTACACTTTCTATGAATGACAAGGTATGCTTGTATGATGTGGTGGGCCGCCAGGTAGGTGAGCCCTGGATTGTAATGGCAGATGGTGCGCAAACCTTCAACATCCAGTCACTTGCTACAGGGGTTTATGTGTTGCAGGTGTTCGATGCAAGTGGCAACAAAAAGGCTGTGGCACAGTTGGTAAAAGAATAAGTTTAAAGTAGATACCGAAATTCAAGATAGAAAATGGCGCCATTGGCGCCATTTTCTATGTGTATTTTCAGCGCTGTTATTAGCCTATAGATACGAGTTCTATATCGAAAACGAGGTCCATACCGGCAAGGGGATGATTTGCGTCGAGCACAAGGGTGTGCTCCCTTATTTCTGTGATCACTACATTGAAGAGGTTTCCCTGGTTGTTGCTCATTTGCAGTTCCATGCCTACTTCCGGCTTCTGGTCAGCGGGGAAGTCGGTGAGGGGCAATTCGATGATCATGCTGTTATCGCGGTCGCCATATGCGTCTGCTACCGGGATGTGCACGGTCTTTTTGTCGCCCACATTCATGCCAATCACTGCGTTGTCGAAGCCTGCTATTACCTGGCCGCTGCCTGCTGTAAAGGCCAGTGGCGCACGGCCTTCGCTGCTATCAAATGTGGTGCCGTCTTCCAGTTTTCCGTGATAATGTACGTTTACTTTATCTCCTGCTTTTACTTGTTCCATAAAGTTGGTTTGAAAAAAATAAATAATTTTTGCAAAGTAAATCAGATTTTTCTGAAAGCGGATGATTTTTTTTGTGCGGGGTGGTGCTACCCGCATCGCGGGCAATGTCCCATTATTTTCAAATTTTTTTGGTGCATATATGGGGCATTGTTGTTTCCTGGTTAATTGCTGTAAGCCTTTGCTGATAACGCTTTCGCTTATTTATTACGGTTTTTATTAATTTCCCATTATGCCCTGCGGGGGGACTGTTTGGGGCATGGGTGGGGTGGTTATTGATAAAGTGTTTTGTCAGGTTCAGCACCCTGGAAAATTACCCAAATTGTGCCCCGGTATACCCCAAACCAGTTTGTAGTGTTCAGTCGGCAGTTGCCTTTATAGGCCGGGATTTACCGATCAACGGGTACTTTGATTTTATTTGAGGAGTTTGCAGTTTTCAGTCGGCAGTTGCCTTTATAGGCCGGGATTTACCGATCATATGGTACTTTAATTTGATTCCGGGAATGAAAAATGCGGAGTGGAATAACTGCAATTTCTGGTACAAAGGTCTATAAATAATAGATGCGAGCCAAGACGAAATTTCTACTTATAGTAAGAGAAAAGCTATCGGGTAAGGGCGTTGCAAGAGCGGTGCGTTTGATCCTTCCCGAAAGCTTTCGGGACAGGCTATTGCAGCCGAGGACCAGTGGGATGTTAGGACATCAAGTTTCCGACATTGACCACACTATAGAAATTAGTGGCAGAGAAACAAGATAATCAACCGAACTTGTTAGTTTTGGGCTCCGAATTGAGACCTATGAACTTTAAGAGATTGATGCCGTTGCTTTTATCTACACTGTTGCTGTGCGCCAGCGCGCTTACTGCGCAGGAATTCCATGTTACAAAGAGCGATGTATTTGAGGAGCCCGAACCTGGGTGGAACCATTTGCTGCAGCTTAAGAATGGCAATACTTTCTTGTTTCATATCGCAGATAAAGGCAGTATAGATGTTACGGTTTTTAATAAAAACCGGAAACTTAACGGTACAAAAAATGTTACCAGCAAGTTGTGCGATGTAGCCGATGTGGTTAAGGAATGGCTTTATGAAATAAACGGAGAGGCTGTGCTGTTCTTCAATGTACGTGATCATAGTCAATACATGATGGTACGCCTAAGATTCAATGCCTCAGATGGCACTTTGATAAGCGAAGAAGTCTTGGCGAAGGTAGGCCTGCCCAAAAGCAACGCTGCTGAAATCGGCTCCGTGGACCTCGCGAAAGATCCGGCGTCAGACTATTATGCGGTGGTCTCCAGCGTACGGGATAGAAATTTTCAGGACAAAATAAAAGTTGTTCATTTCGATGGTGAACATAAAAAGATAAATGAAGCAGATTATAAAGTAGGGGATCCGAGTGGCTTCAGGTTCACGGTCTACAATTCGGCAATGGTCGAGGGCAATAAGCGGATCTATCTGATCTTGTGTGGTTACAAAGAGAAACCAAAATATGATGGAACCGGAAGGCCTGTTCTTATTGGCGATTGCGAGGTAATAATATCTAGACTTAACGCGGGAGAAAAAACGTTTTCGAATAAGACGCTGGAACTTAATGTAGATATGAGCGAGATAACGTCACAGATGTTATACAATCGGAACACCAACAAGGTTCAGTTGCGCACCAGGTCTCTTTCTGAATCGAAGAAAAAAATAATGTCCACAATTACAACCCGTTACTATTTGTCGCTGGTCACTTACTTTGATCCTGAGACGCTTGGAATAGAGCAAGTAAAACCTGTTTCTGTGCAAAAAGTGAACGAATACGGGGCGTTGCACATTGACAAGGATTATGCGTTTCAAGGCCTGCCGAGCAGGATGGTTCTAAATAAAGATAATACCACAACCATTTTAATGCAAAAAACTACAAGTTGGATGGAAAATGCGCTTGATGGCGACATAGGGATATCTGTTATGTCTGATACAGGTGCCGAACTAAACGGTTACGCCATACAAAAATCGCAGAAGGAAACGAAAGACGACCATAACGAATTCTTATCTTACGATTACATAAGTACACGCAGGGGAAACTTTGTACTGATCAACGACCTGGCGTCTAATTTTAGTAAGGATGAGGACGATTCAAAGCACAAAAAAGTGAGATCAGTTTCTGCGACCAATACGGTCGCGTACAAATTGAATGCGGGTAGCTTTGAGAAGTTTTTATTTTTCGGAAAACCTGATGATGATTCCAATATTTTCAGTTACATGGACGGTACTGATTATTGCGATATTACCAATACATATGCAACAGTCATAATGGAATGCAAAGGTCGCGACAAAGTGGCGCGGGTAGCGTGGGTGACTTTTGATTAGGTGGATTTTAGATTTGTAATAGTTTGTGTCCGATTCGCAAATCGTCACGGGCATCCCTGCCTCTATCTTTTAATGGCTCACTATCCTCACCGTTCGCTCATCCCGCTCACCGCCGAAAAACTTATCCAGAACTTTTTGAAAAACGGGGTGCGTATTTTCGAGGAAAGAGAATAGTGTCATGGCCGACTTTAATTTCATACTGTCGGTATGTCCAAATATTTTTATGGGGTCGTTGTTATCCAGCAGTAGCAATGTTTCGCTGATGGCCACCAGCCGCGCACCTAAAACCGGGTGGGCTAAATATTGTGCTGCTTCGGCCCGGTCTTTAATGGCGTAGTACTTTGCTGTTTCGCTAAGGCCCAAACCCTGTATCTGCGGGAATATAAACCACATCCAGTGACTGGTTTTCCGGCCATTGCTGACTTCGGCCAGGGCGGTTTCGTAAACCCCTTTTTGTGCTTCAAGGAATCTGTCCAGGCTCATATCAATGTGTCCCATTCTTCTTTTGTGATCTTCAACCAATCGCAGACCCATTCGTTCTTGTAAAGGAATTGCTCAACGAACTTTAGCCCGCATTTTTCCAGAACCCGGCGCGAGGCTTTGTTTTCCTCATGGCAAGTGCCAATAACTTCTTTTACTTGAAGGGTATTAAAAGCGAACGCCAGTGCTGCTTTTGTGGATTCAGTAGCATAGCCTTTGCCCCAGTATCGCGGCACGAAACGATAGCCCACATCGTAATAATTGGTATGGTTATTTTCCGCTGCAGTGACGTATTTCAACCCACTCCAGCCAATAAAATTGCCGGAAGATCTTTCAATGGTCGCCCAGCGCCCAATCCCATTGTCCTCATATTGCTGACGAACAATTCCAATAACTTCGCGAGCCTGTTCGATGGTATGTATGGGGTTATTTCCCAGGTACCGGTGAACATCCGCATTCGAGTCGAGGTCAAACATCCCCTTATCATCGGTTGTCAGCAAGTCGCGCAGGATCAATCTTTCTGTTTCGATGTAGAATTTCATTGCTTTGCTTAATAAAGGTCGGAAATTTTTGCAATCGTGAACATCCGTTAATCCTTTAATTAAGACTCCGATGGATTAAAATAACTCCACACCACTCTTGCTTTTGAGGCGCCGATAACGCGGGTAAGCTCGCGCTCGGTAAGTGTTTTTATGTTTTTTACAGAACGGAATTCTTTGAGGAGCAGGGTAGCGGTGCTCTCACCAATGCCCGGGATATCTTCCAGTTCGTTTTTTATGGTACCCTTGCTGCGCACCTGCCGGTGGAAGGTGATGCCAAAGCGGTGCACCTCATCGCGGATGCGGCGGATGAGCAGGTGGGCGGGGGTGGAGAACGATAATTGCAGTGGCTCGGTGTCATTGGGGAAGAAGAGCGATTCCTCGCGCTTGGCGAGGCCCACCAGGGTCATGCGCCCGGTGAGCCCGAGGCGTTCAATACTCTCCATAGCTGAGCTGAGCTGGCCCTTGCCGCCGTCTATAATTACGAGTTGGGGGAGGGGTTGCTGCTCGTCCATCAGGCGTTTGTAGCGGCGGTATACCACCTCACTCATAGAGGCAAAGTCGTTGATGCCCTGCACGGTCTTGATGTGATAATGGCGGTACTCCTTGTTGGCCGGTATACCGTTCCTGAAGCACACCATGGCAGCAACGGGGAAGGCACCCTGGAAGTTGGAGTTATCGAAGCACTCTATATGCAAGGGTAGCTCTGATAGCTGCAGGGCTTCCTGCAGTTCCTCGAGTACCTGTATATTATTCTCGCGGGTTTTCTCGGTAAGCAGCAGGGTGCTTTTCTTGCGCATATCCTGCATAAATATCTCTGCATTCTTCATGCTGAGATCGAGTAGTTGTTTTTTGTCGCCGGCCTTGGGGATGGTCACTCTAATCGTTGTATCGGTAACGTCTACCGGCACGGGTACGATCACCTCTTTGGCGAGGCTCTGGTAGCGCTCCATGAGATTATCCAGCGCGAGGGATAGCACATCACTGTCTTCCTCCTCCTCTATGTACTTCTCTATCTGTATGGTATTGGAATGGATGACGCTGCCGGCGGTGATCATCATATAGTTGATATAGAAGTGGTGCTCATCCTGTACTATGGAGGCTACGTCCACACTGTCCAGCCGCGGGTTAACCACAGTGCTTTTAGCCTGGTAGCTGTGCAGCGACTCTATCTTCTTCTTCACGATCTGCGCCCGTTCGAACTGCATGTCGGCTGCGTAGGCGGTCATTTCGCCCTTCAGGTGTTTTATCACATCGCCTATGTTGCCCTTGAGTACATGGCGCACCTGTTGGAGGTTTTCTTTATAGTCTTCTTCAGTCTGGAAGCCCTGGCATGGGCCCTTACAGTTGCCCAGGTGGTACTCGAGGCACACTTTGAATTTGCCGCGTTTTATGTTGTAGTCAGTGAGATTGAGGTTGCAGGTGCGCAGCGGGATATTTTGTTTAACAAGTTCCAGCAGCTCTTTTACCCGCATAAGCCCGGTAAACGGGCCGAGGTATTCGGAGCCGTCCTTGATAACCCGGCGGGTGAAGAACACGCGCGGGAACGGCTCTTTTTTGATAACAATAAAGGGGTATGACTTATCATCCTTCAACGAAATGTTGAAGCGCGGCTGATAATGCTTTATGAGCGAGTTCTCCAGTAAGAAAGCGTCATGCTCCGAATCGGTGACAGTGAAGTCGAGCGCATGGATAAGTGTAACGAGTTTGCGTGTCTTAAAGTTGTCGACAGTTTTGTTGAAGTAGGAACTGACACGTTTGCGGAGGTCTTTGGCCTTGCCTACGTAGAGGAGTTCCTGCTCCTTGCTGTAATACTTATAGCAGCCCGGCTGGTGCGGTATGGATTGAACTATTTTAGAGAATTCTTCGCGGGTCATTGCCCGCAAAATTAAGGGTTTCGCGCAAAGGCGCAGAGGTGCGGTTTCCCTCCATATGTTTTCAAGGGCGGAAAAAATGAGCAAGTGTTATCGCTATTTTGTCACGCAGTTGACCTGCTTGGCGCCGCTGGTGGTGAGACTTGCGCCATCATCTATGCACTCCGACTGAGAAACCAACTTTGATTGCCGGGGGAAAGTAGCCTGGGTATCGTTTGTGTAATAGGTGCCGTTGAGCTCGTAGTTGCAAACACAACTATAAATACCGGTAGGATCACTCTTAGAACAGGAGAACCCTAAAACACATATTATAACAACAATCAGTATCCAGGTAATCTTTTTCATTTGTAGTGCTTTATTAAGAACTCGCTAAAATCGTGCCAATTGGTGTTTCTGGTCGAACAGATAACTCATTCTACTTCACCTTCTCTTTTAGTGCGGGATGGGGAGAGGCCCTTTGTTGGGGGTTTACCGTTAATTATTATCTTTATCGTGCAATAAAAAATACATGGCAAAAAAACCGAACAAACAACCCGTAGCGAAGGTTGTACCCAAACCTGCAGTAGTAAGTAAAGCCGAAGAGCATAAACCACAGGCGGCGGAAAGAAAGTCAATGTCAGTTACCACGAAGCTCTGCTTTATCCTTGCTATACTTTCATTTGCAGTTTACTTTAATACCTTATGGAATGGCTATGTGCTGGATGATTCCATGGTGCTGTCCAAGAATACGATCGTTACGCAGGGGTTTAAGGGTATACTAGAGCTGCTGAGGACGCCCCGCCTTAAAGGTTTTGGGTATTTGAAGAATGAGAACTACCGCCCTTTGTCTTTGACGGTGTTTGCCGCGGAGTACCAGATATTTGGTGACAGGCCGGGTGCCAGCCACTTCTTCAACGTTGTTTTTTTTGCGGGTTGTGTTATCCTGCTATTCCTGTTCCTGGATAAACTTTTTGACCGTAAACGAACAGGCGTTGCGTTCATTGCCTCGGTTTTATTTGCCCTCCATCCCATACATACAGAAGTGGTAGCCAATATTAAGAGCCTTGATGAGATACTCTGCTTTTTCTTTGCCTTTGCGGCGATGAATGTATTTGTGGCTTACCAGAAGAGCGGGAAGATATGGCAGTTGCTGGCCGGAGTGGCGATGATCTTTCTGTCGTTCCTTTCTAAGGAGACCGTCATTACATTCCTGTTCATTATTCCTTTTGTGTTTTTCTTTTATCAGAAAAACGAGGACAAAAAGAAGACCGTATTGCATGCTTCACTGATGACGGTGGGGGCGGGTATTGCTGCCGGCATATATCTTATTATACGCGGTAAAATATTAAGCGACTATGGGGCCAGCACGAGCGCAGTGGAGTTTATTGACAATGCGCTTTCCACCACTGTATATGGCGGGCACACCTATGGCCCGCCGAATGTGGCCATGCGTTTTGCTACCGCTATATTTGGCCTTGGCATGTATATTAAGTTGCTGATCCTGCCGTACCCACTTAACTGTGATTATTGTTACAACAGCATTCCTTTTGTTGGTTTTGGAAATGTTTGGGTGCTGCTGTCGCTTGCTATTTATTTATTCCTAGGCCTGTTCGGCATATATCGTTTCATAAAAGACCAGAAAGATCCCTGGGCATTTGGTATGCTTTACTTCCTTGCAACTATGGCGTTGTTTACCAATGTGTTCTTTCTTATGGGTGCGCAGCTTGGTGAGCGCTTTACTTTTTTTGCCTCGGCAGGATTTTGCTGGCTTATCGCGCTAGCCTTGGAGAAATGGCTGGTGAGGGGAGATATCACTTATCC
The DNA here is from genome assembly GCA_903905065.1 of uncultured Bacteroidota bacterium. Taxonomy (GTDB): domain Bacteria; phylum Bacteroidota; class Bacteroidia; order Chitinophagales; family Chitinophagaceae; genus Nemorincola. The sequence goes on from CAIVEW010000050.1 coordinate 39,312, forward strand.
GGCGTTGCTGAAAAACGTAAAACTGATGGCTGTGATGGTGCCGGTATGCCTTATTTTTTCCGGGCTTACCATGGCGCGGAATGCCGACTGGCGGACCAATCATTCGCTTTATAAAGTGGATGCCGAAAAAGCGCCTAATGATGGCAGGCTCAACTACTACCTGGGCAATGACCTGATCGAGAATGAATATACGCTGGAAAAAGATACGGCCAAACAGCGGCAGATGCTACAGGAAAGTATCGGTTATCTGAGCAAGGCTACGACAATACTGCCCGACTATGCCGACGCACATACAGAGGCGGGCAATGCGTGGTTCCGCGTGCCTAACTATGACTCTGCCGAAATGCATTTTAAACGTGCCATCGCGCTGAGTGATTATTCATCTATCGCAGCCAATAACCTGGGCACCGTGTATATGCGCACCGGCAGGCTACGGGAAGCAGTGCCCTACTATTTGCTGGCGATAAAGATAAAGGGCGATTTTACACAGGCATTGTACAACATTGGCTGCTGCTACCTGAACCTGCATTCATTTGACTCCGCGCTCGCCTATTTTAATGCGGCGATGACATACGACCCTAATACGCCGGACGTACACCAGCAGATAGGTCTTGTTTATTATTTTACAAATCGTTTCAATCTTGCGGAGCCGGAATTTATAAAAGCATTACAGATAAATCCAAATGACCTGAATGCCGGCAACAACCTGGCAGCGACTTATCTCTATGAGCAAAAATATCAACAGGCGGTGGACATACTGAACAAACTGATAGCAGCGAATCCGAATTTTGTAAACGCCTACTCTAACCTGGGTCACTGCTATTATAATATGAAACAATATGAACAGTGTATACAAGCAATAAGTCATGCGCTGCAACTGGACCCAAAGGATGTGAAGGATATACCTTATATAGCGCTGTCCTATAAGGGGCTTGGGAAAATGGATATGGCATTGAAGTATGAGGCTATCGCGAAGCAGTATTATCCGACGTTCAAATTGTAAAACGCCAAACCCCCTGAAGGGGCTTAGCTTGAGGAAGAGACATTTAGCGGTAGCTATTTACTGGGCAGCTATATCAGAACTTAGTTTATGTACTATGCTGAGAACATATTCACCAGCGAACCCCCTTTAGGGGTTTAGGGTTTATTTTATAGGTTGTAGGGTATATCCATCCTTCCTCAAAAGATTAATCACTCCATTATCACCCCACAAATGCCCTGCGCCTACTGCAAAGAAAACAGATGACTTATTCATTTTGTCGGACATGCGCGGTATCCATTTTTTGTTCCTCACGTCCAGGAACTCGCCCATGTCGTCGTTAAGGCTCTTGGAGTCAGTGATCATTTTGTAGAGGGCGGGGATGTCCTGTTGTTTGTAGGCAAGGATCAGTTTTTGATATTCTTCGTCACCTTCTTTTTTGCGTAGTGTTATTTCTTCAAGCAGTTTACTAATTACAGTATCCACTGGTATGGTTTCCAATACTTTTAGTTGTTCTGCCGGATCTTCAAGGCCCAGTATTTCTTTATTGTCTTTTTGGGCATCCTTCATTATGTTCTCTTCATAGGATACCGGGTTATTACAGTTTACGTCTTTCAGGCTCATCATGGTCTGCAGCATTACCGGTTTCATTTTTTGAAACATAATTATGTCCAGGCCAAGGCTATCCTTAATATATTGTTTTACAAGCTTATACTGATCAGGTGTAAAGTAATCTTTCAATTCTTTGCCACTCTTGTCGATCATGCCGTTGGTTACGGCCATCATCATGCCCGGATCGTCCATATCCATTTCGAAACAAACCTTTTCGCTTTTATCCAGGCTGTTTTTCATCTTGTCTGTCCATATATAGTCGTCCTGGCAAATCTGGTGCATGGTACCAAAAAGGTAAGAGGGTTTGGATAGGCCTTTGCCTGTTATCTGCCAGAGCAGGGATCTGTTGTCGGTGTTTTGCTGGGCGCCTGCGGTGAAATTTATGAGCAGCGCGAGCGATGCTGTTAGAAAGGCTATGATTCTTTTCATCTTGTAAAATTAGGATTAATGTCAGGTACTTTTTGGTTTTCACTTTTAACCTTTAACTTTTACCATACCTTTGTCCCGCTACAAAACCGGGTTATCGCCTGTATATAGATATAGGAGGAAAGTCCGGACAGCAAAGAGCAGCGCACTACCTAACGGGTAGGTCCCGCCCTGGCGGGAACAGACAGTGCCACAGAAAATAACCGTCAGTCATAGATTTAGTAAGGTTCGCCTTCGCTGAAGCTATGGCGGATAAGGGTGAAAAAGTAGTGTAAGAGACTACGGTATGCATTGGCAACAATGTGTAGGGGTAAACCTTGCGTGCTGAAATGCCAAATAAGCGTGCGCTTGAGGACGGCTCGTCCGATGTGCGTGGGTTGGCAGCTCGAGGTGTTGCGCGAGCAACATCCCAGATAAATGATAGCCACTTCTTCGGGGGTACAGGATCCGGCTTACAGGTTTTGTAGTTTTTTAAGCCCAAACCCCTAAAGGGGCTTTTCGTCGTTTCGTAACGCGGTTGGTCTCCCTAGGGTTTTGGGATAAAAAAGGAAGGCGGTTTTTAGCCGCCATTCCTTTCTTCTTTACTCACATCCCCCGTTTTGCACAATCTTAGTTCACCGAAATTTCTTGCTTGGCAGGCTCGCTTACTTCTTTTTTAGGCAAAGTCACGAGTAACACTCCGTCGGCATATTTAGCGGCAATGTTGCCTGCGTCCACTTTTTCATTCAGCGAAAAGCTTCTCTTGAATGACTTCATGCGGTATTCGCTTCTCAGCCATTTTTCTTTTGGCTGTTCTTTGTTTTCCTCTTTTTGCTCGCCATGCTGGTAGGAGATCGTCAGGATATCCTTTTCGAGGTTTATCTTAAAGTCTTCCTTTTTCAGGCCTGGAGCTACCAGGTGCAAGTCGTAGCTTGTCTCTGTTTCCTGGATATTTACCGGGGCAACAAATGAATTTACTTCTTCATTTAACCTGGTCCAACCGTTCTGAACCATGTCTTCCATTAATCCGCCAAAGGTGCGTGGCATTACGCCGTAGTTTCTCTTGTAGTACATATTTTTTAGTTTTAGTGTTTGCAAATACTATTGCAAACTGCGTACCTTTCCATAAAATAGGTAATTATGGCGCATTTCGATTTTATAAAATGCCTAATTGGCAGTTTTATTTTGAAATATTTGCCAATTCAGGCATTTATTATGAAATAGTGCACGAATAAGTCTTCTGTTACCTACATATGACCTTTCCGTCGAAGGTGGGGGAAAGAGGTTGTACGCTTCGCCTGGGTTGTTGAAAAGATTCTAAACTAGATTAAGTATATTTAAAATATTTATTTTAAAATGCAGATTTTTTATGTAGATTTGCTATACAATGATGGGTTAGTAAGCTCAGTCCTTTCCCGATGCCGTTAGCGGTATCGGGACTTTTTTTTGTCCGCAAATTCGTGCATCATTATGAAGCAGTCTTCACCATCATCACGATTTTTTTGCAGCCAGGTCCCGTAACATTTCGACAGTGGCATTTCAACTTATCAACTTACTTCGTATTTTGCGGTCTCAAAAAACAACAGCTCATGAAACAATTTTTCGTTTCCGTATTATTTGTTGCAGCATCGCTCGTGGGTTATGCTCAAAGTTCACTGAAACTTCCGGCGCTGAGCCCAACAGCAAAGATTTCCCAGGACTTCTCTATCTCTAATATCGAGATCAACTACAGCCGCCCGTCTATGAGGGGTCGTAAAATATTTGGCGATGTGGTGCCCTATGGCAAGATATGGCGCACAGGTGCTAACGCCGCTACCAAAATAAAATTCGGTGAAGACGTGGAAATTGCCGGACAGAAAATAAAGGCAGGAGAATATGCCATGTATTCTATGCCGGATAAAGATCAGTGGAGAATAATACTCAATACTGGTACCGGCAACTGGGGCGCCGATGGATATTCTAAAGAAAATGATGTGGCCCGCTTTACGGTGAAGTCAATAGCAATGGAAACTGAAGTACAGACGTTCACTATAGAAGTTAGTGACATTACATTCACTACCTGTAAGATAGAACTGATGTGGGAAAAGACAAAAGTGGTGCTCCCGGTAACTGCTCACAATGGCGAGGCTGTTGAAACCAACATTGACAAAGCAATAAACCACCCACAGCCGCTGCCTTATTTCCAGGCGGCTAACTACTATTACGAAACAAATCAGAAGACTGACATTGCCAGCAGCTATGTAAACAAGGCGCTGGAGCAGGATTCGAAGGCATTTTATGTATGGTACCTGAAGGCACGTATTGAAAGAAGGAAAGGCAATAACGACGAAGCTATATCGGCTGCTAAAAAATCTATGGAGATGGCAAAAGGCTCCGCTAATGAAGCTGAGTATATAGCTAACAATACAAAGCTTATTGATGAGATCAATGCTTCTATCCGTCACAAGCAGGATATAGAAAAGTAGGAGCAAAGGTTAATGATAATAGTTTCCGGCAATTTGGCTATAGCCAGATTGCCGGTTTTGTTTTGGTACAATACAGTAAATTCGTGCACCATTTACCAACCACACATCGATGAGAAAAATAGTTTCGTGTTTTTTGCTGGCCAGTTTCGCCTTTAATGCAAATGCGCAACAGGTTCGCCCGGCTAATTCTGAGAAGATATACCATGAAATGGAGGAGTTGCAGCACCTTGTAAATGTGCTGTATGTAGCCGCCCATCCCGACGACGAGAATACGGGCCTGCTTGCCTGGCTGGTAAACGATCAGCATATCCGCACTGCCTATCTTTCTCTTACCCGGGGAGATGGTGGACAAAACATATTGGGCAGTGAACAGGGTGACGCACTTGGTCTCATTCGTACGCATGAGCTCATGGAGGCACGTAAGATCGACTGCGCCGAGCAGTTTTTTTCGCGAGCTATAGATTTTGGTTTTTCTAAAACAAACGAAGAAACCTTTAAGCACTGGCCAAAATACCTGCTTACCTATGATGCTGTGTGGGTGATGCGCAAATACCGGCCGGATATAGTTATTTGTCGCTTCCCGCCGAACACACAGGCAGGGCACGGACAACATGCGGCGTCAGCAATAATCGCGGCGGATGCGTTTAAAGTAACCGGCGATAAACAGCAGTATACAGAGCAGCTAAAATATTATGATGCATGGCAGCCAAAAAGATTGCTCTTCAACGCTTACAAATTTGGCAGCTTCAGTACCCAGTCCGAAGATATGTTTAAAATGACTGTAGGCAACTATGAACCAACGCTGGGATATGGTACAGGTGAGATCGCCGGTATCAGCCGCAGTGTACATAAGAGCCAGGGGGCGGGAACCGCAAGCGTTCCCGGCGTTAAGGTGGAATATTTTAAGCTAACTGCCGGTGATTCGTTTTCTACATCTTTGTTTGATGGAATTGATATGACCTGGGGCAGGGTAGGGCGCCCCGATATAGGCACAGACCTAAAGCAGATAGCCGATTATTTTGATTTTAAGAAGCCCGAGGCTAGTCTTATCGCATTGTTCTCAGTGCGCAAGAAAATAGAGCAAGTAAAGGATGATTATTGGCGCAACGAAAAACTAAAGGAGATAGATCAGGTGATATTGGATTGCACCGGGCTTATGGCGGAGGTGTATGCCAGGCAGCCGCAGACTGTAGCTGGTGTTTCCCTACCGTTTACTTTGCGCGTAATTGCCAGATCGCAAATGCCCGTGAGTTTGAATAGCATTCAGTGGGGTAATACAGATACGGCAACAAATATGACCTTACCTATGGATACTTTGTTGACCTTTGACCACAGCATTTCTATTCCTGCCAATGCACCTTTGACACAGCCTTACTGGCTGGCAAATCCGCACCCGGAAAATGATATGTTTTCGATTCCCAATGATACACTCGTTGGCCTGCCGGAAACGCCGAACAACCTGAATATAACCCTGAAGTTGCGCATAAATGATGTCGATTTTTCGTTGCCGGTACCGCTGTCTTATAAGAAAACAGACCCCATAAAAGGGGATGTAGTGGAGCAGTTGCGGATAGTGCCGGGTGCTACCGTAGCATTTAACAGTGGGCTCATTATTACCAACCCAGACGGGTCAGTGCAGGCAGAGGTAAGGCTACATACATATAAGGACATTAAAGACGGAACACTGGACCTCATAAGCACCAAATCGCCGAAGCCGGTTGCGTCTGTACATGGGCTCAATTTAAGTTCAGCCACCGATACGATAATCTCTGTTCATATAGATGCAAAAGCACTTGCCGTTGAGGGAAACAATGATTTTTTCCTGAATGCACAATTGACCACCGGGGCTGAAGTATACAAGAAATCAATGCATCTCATTCAATACAGCCACCTGCCTTCATTACAGTATTTTACAGAGCCATTTGCGAAAGTGCTGCGTTCTAACTGGAAATGCACGGTGAAAAGGATCGGATATATAGATGGTGCGGGTGATTATATACCTACCTTCCTGCGCCTTGCGGGCCTGGAAGTGGATGTGCTGAAAGAAAGCGATCTTACCAATGCTGCGAAGCTGAAAAAGTATGATGCCATAATTACCGGAATACGAGCTGTGAATGTGGAAAAACGAATGTCTTATTGGTTGCCGGTTCTCTTTGAGTATGCTCAAAACGGTGGCACGCTAGTAATGCAATACAACACTACCCAGGATCTCGCGACAACCAAAGTAGGGCCGTATCCTTTCACTATCACATCCGACCGTGTGACTGAAGAAGATGCGAAAGTGGATTTTGTGGACCCCAAAGCCCGGCTGCTCAACTACCCGAATGTTATAACTCAGGCAGATTTTGCAGACTGGGTGCAGGAGCGCGGCCTCTACTTCGCATCCAAGTGGGATGAAAAGTACAAGACATTATTCTCCATGCACGATGAAGGGGAAAAACCGCTCGAAGGCGGTACGCTCTACGCCAAAGTAGGTAAAGGCAACTATGTTTATACATCATTGTCCTTCAGCCGCCAGATACCAGCGGGGAATAAGGGCGCGATAAGGCTGCTGATGAATATGCTTAGCGTGGGGAAGTAGTAGTTTATTTCACGCGAAGACCACGAATAAAAACAGGTCCCGATAGCTATCGGGACGCAAATAATTTTTTTGAGTATAAGGATTCCGATTTATTAGTATTTTTATCCCCAATGAGATATTCTGTTGCCTGCCTGCTGCTGTTTTCTGCCTGCTTAATACAAGGCTGCAAGAAGCCTTATCAATACGATAAGTTCGGGATGCAGCGGATGGTGGGCACACACGCATGGAGCGCCACTTTTCAAAGGCATTATCATAATGGGTCGCTGGTCATAGATAGTAGGCACGCCCTGCCGGATACTTCTTTTCTTATTTCTGTGCTTGATAAAGGCATCGTAGAAGTAGGCGGAGTGAAACTGAATATTGTCGATGAATATGCTGCAGGCGGGACAATAGTATTTGTAAACGACACTGGTCTGTACTGTGGCCCGTCGTGCCGTAAGATAACGCTGAACTATAACTACAATGCAAATACCATCAACCTTACAGATGGTATTTACAATATCAATTACGTAGATGATACAGTGATCAGCTATGATACAACCGGGAATTAATTCACCTCCTATGAGTCTCCCTGAAAAACACTCTTACAAGGCCTGGTACATAGCGGTTGTCGTTGTATTGGCCGCGCAGATCGTTTTGTACTATTGGTTCACACAGCATTACAAATGAGTGATTTATCAAAAACTGAAATTGCACAAAAAATATTGCCCCGGTGGCCGATTTGCGCTTATATTTCCCTGTTTAAGTAATACTTTTAACGCCTAAATCGTGCCCATGAAACCTGTTCCCCTGGAACAATTTCTTCCCTTTGCTCCTGTAGAAAGCAGCATTACCGGGGAAAACCGAAGAGCCTATTTGGTATATTATTTATGCTGGATGTGGGCCGCGATTGTAACCATACTGCTTGTGATCAGAATGTTGATCAACCATGCATTCCTGGTACATGATCTTAGTATTATTCTTACGCTGGATATAACCTTTACTATTACTTTATTGGTCAACAGAAAAGGCAACTCGCCGACTGCGGCATATTTGTTTATCTGTACGTGTATCGGGCTGACTACAATTGCAGCCTTTATTTCAGGTGGCGTAACCACACCGGCAATGATGACTTATCCACCAGCCATTTTTGCCGGCGGTATATTGTTTGGGAAAAGAGGCGGGCTCATAACAGCTGCGGTTTGTATTTCTATCACGCTTATCATGCTTGTGCTCCAGGTAAACGGTTTCGTGCCGGTGTCGCCGCTTTTTAAAAATCCCATCGCGTACTGGCTGGGTTTTGTAACGGCTGCGCTTGTGATGGGCGTTTTGCAATACATAGTCAATCATCAGACTAGCCTTGCATTTGAAAAAATAAGCCACCAGGAAGAACGCTACCATTCGCTTATCGAGCAAGCCAGTGACCCGATATTGCTGATGAACGACGATACGTCGATCATTGAAGTAAACAGCAGCGCGTGTAAAGCGTTGGGATATTCGCGTGACGAACTGTTGCAGATGAAGCTTGCAGATCTTTTTGCTTTGGAGGAAATCGAAACGCGCCCTTTGCAGACGGAATATCTCAGGCAACATAAAACATTATTGACCGAACGGCAATGGAGGGCAAAGGACGGCAAAATACTGGCGATGGAGGTGCATACCAAGGTACTTGAAGGGCAAGGGTATCTGGCTATAGCGCGCGATATTACTGAACGTAAATCAATAGAAAAAAAGTTGCGGGAAAGCGAGGAAAAGCACCGGGCCTTGACGGAAAACCTGACCGATGCAATAGTGCTCATTGACAAAAACGGTAAGATTACCTACCAGAGTGCTGCAGTAGGACGCATTGGCGGGTACACATCAGAGGAAATAAAGGACGAAACAATATTTGAATTCATTCACCCGGAGGATGTGCCTCGTAGTATAGAATTGTTCAAGAAAGCCCAGGCTCTGCCCGGTGTGCCACTGAATGGCCAGTATCGCTCTCTGCACAAGGATGGCAGCTATATCTGGATAGAAGGGACAATTACGAACTTGCTCCACAATGAAAGTGTGAAAGCATACATCATCAACTACCACGATATAACCGAACGGGTAAAATATCTAAGTGACATCGAGGCGCAAAATAAAAAACTGCGGGAAATAGCATGGGTGCAATCGCATGTTGTGCGAGCGCCACTGGCAAGAATGATGGGGCTTGTGAATGTACTGCGGGAAATAGATATGGGCTCTGAAGAGTTCGATAGATGGGTCGGTTATTTTGATGCCACTGCGGATGAACTTGATAATATCGTGCATGACATTAGCGTTAAAGCGAAAGATATACCTGTAGAGCAATAATTATCTTTGACCGTTTCGCGGACGTTATTTGTGATAGTAATTTATTATTGATCCACACGTTATTAGAAATGAATACGTATCCCTAACTTTATATTAAACGGCAATGTTTTTATGAAAACCGGATGTCCTTTTGGATTTTTATTTGTTTTTTCGATTGTATGTTTTGTTTTTTTGAACAGTTGTAAGAAACAAACTGACTCAACATTGGATTTTAATTACAGTGTTACTGCCGAACTAACGTATACAGAAGGCTGTTTTCAGACAACCATCAAACTAGACAGTGATTACTTATGGGATTTTGGTGATGGAACTATTTCGGCAGATTCGACTAACTTTTGCCACGTTTATCGCTCTGGTGGTACATATGAGGTGAAATTATTCTCAAATAAAACCCCGTCTCTGATTAAAAAAAATATTTCGGTACCTTCCCCAAAATACAGAGCACTGATGGCCGGCACAAGACTTTGGCATCACTTTTCTGTATCAGGGACTTATGGTGGTAGCCTCCCTCCGGATACGGTAATAAATTCGGATGTCTCCTTTTCAATAAACTTTATAAATGACACATCGATTTTGTTCTATAACTCACAAACGCTTATTGGAAATAGAAATCAATACCAAAATATTTATGAAGTTGATTTTGAAAATAATAATAATTATAATACAACGATAAGCCTGGTTTACTATTTTTCCGATAATAGCCTCTATTATATCGAAAATATTGGAGGGTCAGGCGGATATGAAAAAGACATCTATCAGACTTTTTGATGTGAATCTTTCCGGAAAATAATTTTTGCGTTTGGAACGTCAATATAAATACGATTATCTTTCCAATCAGACCTGCCATTTATGAGCACCCCCGATTGGATCGTATTATTCGTCACACTCGCCACAATGATAGCCTATGGGCTGCACAAGGGCAGGGGGCAGAGCGGTGCGCATTCTTATCTGCTGGCAGATAAGCAAATGCCGTGGTATGTGGTGCTGCTGGGCATTATGGCCACGCAGGCCAGCGCTATTACTTTTCTTTCGGCGCCGGGGCAGGCTTATATCGATGGGATGCGGTTTGTGCAGTACTACTTTGGCCTGCCTATCGCTATGATCGTGATCTGTGTCACATTCATCCCCATCTTTAGGAGGCTGAATGTATATACCGCTTATCAATACCTGGAGGAGCGTTTCGACCGCAAGACCCGGCTGCTTACCTCATCTTTGTTTTTGTTGTCACGCGGTTTGTCTACGGGTATCAGTATTTATGCGCCGGCTATTATTCTTTCCTCCATTCTTGGCTGGAATATTTACCTCACTAATGTGGTGATGGGAGGGCTGCTGCTTATATACACTTATGCGGGCGGTGCTAAGGCCGTGGCACATACACAGAAGTTGCAGTTCCTCATCATCCTCGGCTCTATGGGGGTAGCGGGATTTCTTGTTGTTCATCGTTTGCCGCCGGGTATAGGCATGAAGGATGCGCTATACATTGCTGGCAAGAGTGGTAAGCTCAATGTCATTACCACTCATTTCGATTGGAAGGATAAATATAATATCTGGAGTGGCCTTATCGGTGGGTTCTTTCTTGCGCTGTCTTATTTCGGAACTGACCAAAGCCAGGTAGGCAGGTACATCACCGGCAAGGATGACCGGGAAAGCAAACTAGGTCTCTTACTGAACGGCCTCGTGAAGATACCCATGCAGTTTTGCATATTGCTTATAGGTGCGCTGGTCTTTGCTTTTTATAGCTTTCAGCCTGCGCCGGTGTATTTTAATACTGCGGCGTATGATGCTTACAGAGCCCATGAACCGGAGTCTGCCGCAAGTGAAACTGCTTATTACCAGATGCTTCGCACGATGAATGAGGGTAATGTGAAGCGTATAGCTGAGATGCGGAAAAATGCCGAAACGCGGAACAGTCGTCGGAATACTGCGATAGACTCCCTGCTTGGCGATAAACAAATGGACGATGCCGTTTATGAGTTTGCATCCGTTCAGCACCAGATAGAGCGCCACCGGGAAAAGGTTTCAGAGATGATGTACACACATCATTATACACCTGATAAGAATGACACTAACTATATCTTTCTATATTTTGTAAAGAATGCCTTGCCTGTGGGGGTTGTGGGTTTGTTATTTGCGGTTATCATACTTGCATCGTGGGGCTCTATATCTGCGGCGCTTAATTCTCTTACGGCATGCTCACTTATGGATGTGCAGTTGATAGCGGGCAAAACGATCACCGAAAAACAGGAGTTGCGTTATGGCCGCTTGCACACGCTCTGTTGGGGAGTATTTTGCATTTGCATCGCCATGTTTGCGGCCCGGCTTGGGTCGCTGATAGAAGCAGTAAATATTCTGGGCTCTCTTTTCTATGGCACTATACTAGGGATATTCCTTGTAGCATTCTATATGAAGCGTGCTAATGGGAATACCGTTTTTACGGCAGCATTAATTGCAGAGGTAAGTGTGATAATCATTTATTGGTTGGACATTGTTTCTTTTCTATGGCTGAATGTAATTGGGGCGTTGCTGGTGGTGATGATAAGTTTGGGATGTTATTTCAAAAAGACGATGGAATAAAAACTGCCACAAGGCATGACCTCATGGCAGCATTTTCAGATTATTCCCTCTTTTCAAATTTTACATCGGCACCTTTTCATCTACGGTTACTTCCGTCTTTGTTATCCGTGCTACCTTTTCTTCTTTACGTTCGGCTTTTCTCATTTTCCTTTCGGCTCTCATATAAGCGTGCCTTTTTATCAATTTGTACTGATCAGTTGGTTGGGCAGGGTTATAACCGGCATAACCAGATATTTTTTCCACGTTGATGTTGGCATTAACCACTGCCGCTGAGTCAGGGCAAACGGTAATGTTCTGGTCTTGGTCATTAACGGTTACTTTGTAAGTTTCCGGAACCACATCTGTTTTCATTGTGGTGTTCAGCAATAAGGGTTTAGAAGGGTTTGCATCAGCGATGGCTGCATTTGCATATTTAGGGTGTTTGTGATGCCTTCTCATATGGTAGTATACAAATACCTTGTCGGTAACTTCACTCTTCTGGCCGCTAGCAGTTATTTCCACTGGTTTAGAGGTTATGTTAACTGGTGCGGTGATACAAGCTGTTCCACCCTTTCCACTATTGGGGTAAAAGGCGTTCCCGCAAGCAGCCAGGAAGTACACATAGCCAGTTGAACCGGTAACCTTCCATGCTTTAACTCCGTCATCGCCAAGATCCAGTTTTGAATAAGAGGCAGTATAGGTACCATCGCCCATATTACCCATTGTGCCGCTTGGTATGGTTGCAGAAGTGACATCTGCCTGGCGTACATCTTTAGCTCCATTTGCAAACCCAATCGCCATCAGTATATTGTTAAATTCCGACATCTGGTGGTTGTCCTTGTCTGCGTTCCTTTTGATTGCCTGGTATACCTGTGCCGCAGAGGCTTTGTGCTGTAAGAATGGGAATTCCGGATCGGTACCTAATTTTTGTATATTCTTAGGAGTACCGACATTGCTAAAGTTGAAATATGGGCTACGATACCCTTCATACGATTTGCTTCGGTTGACGCCATTTTGGTCGGTTGTTGCCACACCGTTTTGGTTTGTCATTGTTGTATTTTGGTCGGTCATTGTGCCGCTTTGATCAGTTGTTCTTGTTTTTTGTGTTCCGGCGTTATCAACTGGCTCGTTCTGCTCTCTCTTCACCGCATCTTGCTGGATCTGATCCAGGGTTTTTCCTGTCTGCAGGGTGTCGTCTTGTGCGAAGAGTGGGTAGCCTGCCGTCATAAGTGCGAGAATTACTAATATCCGTTTCATAGTATCTTGTTTTTAGTTTTAAGTTTTACTTTCCGCTGTTAATCTTAAAAATACAATGCCAATATGTGTGCAGGTTTGTTAAAAAACTATAAGCACCCGCGTTGCTTTTTTTGTTGTCCGCCGGTATCGAAACACAAGTGATTGAAAAGTGTGTTGTTAACTATTTCGATGTTTTTTGCGTATGTTTGTACCTGTGACTATTTTTTAACAATTGGCTTGATAGTGCAATTAAACGTGTGGTGTGGTACAACGATAGTTGGTGTCTGTTATATATAAATCGATAAGTTTTCTTGCACGCTTGCTCTATATAAACGTATTTAGATGGGATGTGGCAGTTGCGGATCGGGTGCCAGTGGCAAACCGGGCGGGTGCAAAGGTAATGGTGGGTGCAGCACGGGCGGATGTAACCGCCTGAATGTTTTTGACTGGCTAAACGCCCTGCCCCTGCACGATGGGGCAAAACCTTACCCAATAATAGAGGTGTCTTTTAGTAAAGGCAGCCGGAAGGAATTCTTTAAGAACAATACCCACTACATGCTCGAAAAGGGCGATTGGCTTGCTGTAGAAGGCCTGGGTGGATACGATATTGGCCAGGTGAGCCTTACAGGTGAGCTGGTGAAATTGCAGCTAAAGAAATACGGTGTCAAGGAAGCAGAGGTGAGCAAGCGTGTGCTGCACCCTGCTACCGAGGAAGAACTGGAAGCTGCGGCCAAACAAAAAGAGCGCGAACCGGAACTGCTCACGCGTTCCAGGGCCATCGCACGCAGTCTGAAGCTGGATATGAAACTCTGCGAAGTGGAAGTGCAGGCAGACAGCAAAAAAGGGACTTTTTTCTACACCGCGGACCAGCGCGTGGATTTCCGCGAACTGATACGCGTATATGCCACCGACTTCAAAATGAAGGTGGAGATGAAGCAAATAGGCGCCCGGCAGGAAAGTGGCAAAGTGGGCGGTATAGGGTCCTGTGGACGCGAACTATGCTGCAGTACCTGGCTTACCGATTTCAAATCTGTGAATACCACGGCTGCGCGTTACCAGAACCTGTCAATAAACCAGACAAAGCTCAGCGGCCAATGCGGCAGGCTGAAATGCTGCCTGAATTATGAACTGGACACCTATATGGATGCGTTGTCCATATTTCCTGATCAGGCCGAACGCCTGGAAACAGAGAAGGGAATAGCCCAGTTGCAAAAAAAGGACATCTTCAAAAGCCTGATGTGGTACAGCTATTCTGATAATAATAAGCAGTATCCACTGACTATAGCGCGTGTAAAAGAGATCCAAAAATTAAATAAGCAGGGCCAGAAAGCAGGCGAGTTACAGCCTGTGGAGCTGGAAACCAGGGAAAGCAAGGCCGGGATAAAGCCGGATATGGGCTATGTAAATGATGTGGGCCAGATAACGTTGAAGAACCTGGAGAATAAGAACAAAAAGAAGAAGAAGTCTGGCGGTGGCAAGGGTGGAGGCGGTTCGCAGGAGGCAGGAGGCAGGCCGCAGCAGGCAGCGCGCAGTTCACAGGATGCGGGAGGCAGTGAACAGGCCGCCAGGCCACAACAAGGAAATAAAGGCCCACGCCCCCAACAGCAGGGCGGTGGCCCGCAAGGCAATAAGGGGCCAAGGCCGCAAGGTGGAGGACCCGTCCGAACGGATCATCCGGGCGGGCAGCCGCAGGGTAATAAGGGAGGCGGCCAACCGCAGGGTAACAGGCCGCAACAACCCAAAAACCCAAACCAGGGAGGCCAGCCAAGACCTCCCCGGCCTGAGGGTGGACAATCAAGGCCGCCACGCCCGGAACAGCAGAACCGGCCACCAAAGCCGCCGGTGGACGGTGCGCAACCTTCAGGGGATAATCCGGGTGGGCAGCCACGACAGGAACGCCCACAGGGACAGCAACAAAGAAGGGACCGGCCAAACCGGCCGCAGCAACAGCGCAGGGACCGGCCAGAAGGCGAGAGCAGAGAACCCCGTAAGCAGGGTGGTGAGCCCGCGCCCCCAACTGAATAGCATAGACTAATACAAGCATAATTTGGAAAATATATACGCCTTGTTGCTGCAAATGCAACAAGGCGCACTATTTTTGCGCAACTTTTAAAAAATCGCACGAATGAAAAAATTGTTTTTACCCGTTGTGTTTTGCCTTTCTTTTTGCTGTTCTGCGCAGGGCCAGATAAGTAAGAATGTAGACGACCTGAAAAAATCGCTGGAAACTACTAATAAGGATACCGTGGCATGGCTTCACGAAGGCCTGTTCTCCATTGGCATCAACGAAGGTTTTTTGCACAACTGGGCAGCGGGTGGTGAAATAGCTTCATTGGCCGTGAACAGTCTTTTTCAGGGCAACCTTACTTACGTTAACCATGGTAGTATCTGGAGCAACACGCTTGACCTGGCCTATGGCCTCAACTACGCTTACTCCAATAGCTTTGTTCCACGTAAAACAGACGACCGCATAGATTTCACCTCTAAATTTGGCAGCAGGCTTAATAAGTCGACCGACTTTTATTACTCTGCCTTGTTCAATTTTAAATCGCAATTCACAAAAGGCTACGATTATACCATCCCGGGCTGGCAGCATGCGCCTACCTCCGATTTTATGTCTCCGGCTTATATGACACTGGCGCTAGGTATGGAATATAGGAAGGGTGCAGATATCAGTTTCTTCCTTTCTCCGGTTGCTGCACGCGAGGTATTGGCTAATTCCATATATACTTCTTTATCTCCACAAGGGGCTTTTGGTATTGATTCCGGCAAGACTAACAAGTTTCAGTTGGGCGCGTATTTTTCCGGCCGGTACAAAGTGGATGTGAAAAAGAACATGACCTTTACCACCCGTCTTGATCTTTACAGCAACTACCTGGCAAAAAACACCACCAATGCCGCCGGTGTGATCGTGAAAAAAGACAATCCCGGAAACATTCAGTGCTTGTGGGATAACTTATTTGTGCTGAAAGCATACAAGGCTTTAAGCCTCACTTTTGGGCTTACCATTGTCTATGATAACAACTTCCCTTATAGTTCCACTTATGTGGACAAGACCACAGGCCTTACTGTAAATAAAAACCAACCCGGTGAAGGCCTCGGCTGGGCACAGGTAAGCCAGGTGTTTACTTTCGGGATAGCGTACAAATTCTAATCGCCCTCCTTCGCTGAAATAGCTTCGGCGGGTAAATAAGTCGTGAGTCATAAGTCGTAAGTCGTAAGTCAGCGAGGGTCTGAGTTTAATTGCGCTTGCCTTGTCTGTTCGTTTTATGTAATGGTATAATATGTGTTTCGCCTATTGGATTTTCGACAAATAACTGCGTTTTTAAAGTTATTTTTGTCCCCCTCACGCACGAAACAACAAGTGAGTTTTTGATTTTTTACTTTTGAATTTTAAATGTCCGCATCTTACCAGATAAAGCTGCCCCAGTTTGAAGGGCCATTCGACCTGCTGCTATTCTTCATAGAGCGGGACGAGCTGGATATTTACAACATTCCTATTGCCAAGATCACTAACGAATTTCTTAGTTACATACATACGCTGGAGAATCTGAATATAGAGCTGGCAAGCGAATTCATCCTATTTGTGTCCACCCTCATGCGCATAAAGGCGCGTATGTTGCTGCCGCGCCGCGAGGTAGACGCTACCGGAAAGGAGATTGACCCCCGCCAGGAACTTGTGGACAAAATACTGGAGTATAAGCGGTTCAAAGAGGCATCTGAGATGATGATGGTGATGGAAGCCGACCGACTAATGCAGCAGAAACGCGGAAACATAAAGCTGGAAATGGACCGGCTGGGAGAGTCGTATGCAGAGGGTACAGAGATACAGACGGTGACGATGTACAAGCTGCTGCAGGCATATGAGAAGGTGGTTAAGAAATTCAACGAGCGCAACCTGAAGCCACAGCACGTGGTAGTAAAATACAACTACAGCCTGGAAGGGCAGCGTACTTTCCTGATAGACCACCTACAGGAGAAAAAGCGCGTGCCTTTTGAAATGTTGTTTGCTGCCTGTGAAAACAGGATACATGCTATTTTTACGTTCCTGGCCATGCTGGAACTCATTCAGCAGAAATTCATGGCCATACTTATAGGCACGGGCAGAAATAACTTCATTGTGGAATGGAACCCGGAAGGGGAGCGGCAAGATGTGCCTCTCGCAGAGGAGCGTAACGAGGGCATGCTACCACCGGCAGATGAAAGCGAAACTGGCACAGAAATTGTAGTATAGTATGTGCAGGCAAACTGCACGAAATTTCCCCCAATGCGCTGTCGGACAGTAGCTCCCGGGGATTTTTAGTTTTTATACCAATTGGAGATTAACATTAACAGCATACTCAACGAAGCTCTTATATACTGCTCTTATATCCTTACTTTCTTTTTGCTTCGCCAAAAAGAAAGTAACAAACCTGCCTGCCGGCAGGCAGGGAAAAAGGCGAGTTTTGGCCAAAGGCTCCGCCGGCCAAAACAGGGCTCTACGCGGTTATCTCACAGCATCTATCATCACCATGGCGCTGAAATTCTGCCTATCCGTGCTCTATTAAACTATTCGATCGTATCAGCTCAACGCTAGAAATTAGACTACTGAATTCGTATCTACGACAGCCTTAAGGCGCCATCATAGGCTCAACTTCACACCAACTATCGTCTACATTATTGTGTTTTGAACGCTATTTGGTATTACGCCACCATAGCCTTTATTTCATTGGTCTTTTCAACGATGGAGTAGATCACATCGTCGAAGGCAAGGGTAGCTACCTGCAGGTTTTTGATTATGTCCGTATTTATCGGGTCATTTGGATCCTCGAAATTAAACAGGTTGATGAGGCCCAAAATACTGGCTATAGGCCCCCGCACCTGGTGAGACTGGAGTGAAGCTATCTCGAACAAAGCCTTATATTGTTTTCTTAATATCTCGTCGGCTATTCTTTTTTCTTTCATTTTTTGCGCATCTTCAAGTGCGCGGGCTATTTTGGGTATGAGCGTAAATAATTTATCCTTAAGTACGTAATCAGTAGCGCCATTTTTAATCAGTTGTACGGCGTTTTCCTCGCCGATGGTACCCGATACCAGGATAAACGGAATATCAGGATTTTTCTCCTGTTTGATCTGCAATGCAGTCAATCCATCGAACGAAGGAAGTGCAAAATCGGATAGTATTATATCAGGCGTAAATTTTTCAAGTGCGCTTTCAAAAGCTTCTCGGGTTTGAACGTGTTCAGAAACGTATGGAAGCTTGTTTCTTTTCAACTCAAAATACAGCAGATCAATATCTGATGCCAGGTCCTCTATAAAAAGAATTTTCAATACTTTATCCATGTTCACGAATTAACCCCAAGCCACACATTCATAATTATCTTCATAACCATGAAGCCATTAGATGGAATTGTGTAAATGGTTAACAACAAAAATAGGCCTTTTAGAGCTATTGATCAGGTGGGAAAAACACCCTTTTTTTGTGTGGTTTTGCCCGAATCGCGCCAGCTTTTTGGACGCAATAAAATCAATAAATTCTATTGGCTCGATTTTAGAGGTGTATGTTAACTATTACCCAAATAATATTTTATCTTTATTCTGCCTTTTACCACCTAACAAATTTCCCATGAAAATGACACTCAGCCAGAAAATTCTGGCCGGCTTTCTTATTTGCACCGTTATCCTGGTTGCCACCGCCATATTTGCCATCCGCAACAACGAAAAATACAGCGATACGACACAGTGGGTAAATCATACCTATGAGGTATTGCAGGAATTTGACATGGTGCAAGGAGCCGTGCTTGATGCCGAAACGGGTACCAGGGGGTATGTGATCGCAGGCAATGATGTGTTCCTGGAACCTTATAATGCGGCTAAGAGCTCCATAAACGAGCATTTAAGCAGGGTCCGGACGCTGACACTGGACAATGCGGCACAGCAACAAAATATCCTTACGCTGCAAAAACAAATAGAAACTAACGAAAAATACCTGGAGGAACTGATAGGCCTGCGGAGGAAGGATTTTGAAAAAGCACGGGAACTGGTGGCTACGGGAACAGGGAAACAATTGATGGATGACATCAGGCGGACGATAGCGAGTTGCAAGGATATGGAAAATAAGCTGCTTACGGAGCGAAAGCAGGCTAGTGCCGATGATGCGCGAAGTTTCAACACCGTCTTTATAGCGCTACTGATCGTTATCGCGGTTGTGCTGATAAGTGTGTTTGTCGTTATTAACACGAATCTTCGCGCGCTAAAGAAAGCAGAACAGGAAGCGGCAGACCGGAACTGGATACTTACGGGCAATTTTGAGATGAATGAAAAGATAAGGGGAGAAAAAACCGAAGGGGAGATCGCACAGGCGATCATCAATCAGCTTTGCACTTTTTTGAACGCCCAGATTGGCGCCGTATATCTTTTAGACAACCAGGAGCTGAAATTATCCGGCACTTATGCGTACAATTTCCGCAAACAGAATACAAAGGTTATACAAATAGGAGAAGGACTCGTAGGCCAGGCTGCCGCTGAGAAGAAAACAATTGTATTTACCGAAGTACCGGACGACTATATAAGAATAAATTCGGGATTAGGGAACGTTGTGCCTAAGAACTTGCTCTTGTTGCCATTGCTGCAAGAGGATTCTCTGAGAGGTGTAGTGGAAATAGGTTCGGCCAAAGAGTTTTCTGCTTTGCAGATGGAACTCCTGGGGAAGATAGGGGAGAATATAGCCATCGTGATCAGTGCGGCACAATCCCGCACCAAATTAAAAGAACTACTGGAAGAAACGCAACGGCAGGCTGAGGAATTAGAAACACAGCAAGAGGAGTTGAAGCAGTCGAACGAAGAACTGCAGGAGAAAACAGAAATGCTCGAAAAATCAGAATCAGCGTTGAAGACCCAGCAGGAAGAACTGCAGCAGACCAATGAAGAGCTGGAAGAGAAGGCCAATCTGCTGGAAGAGCAGAAGGAGAAACTGGAAAACGCGAAAATGGATATAGAGACCAAGGCGCGTGAACTGGAAGTAACCAGTAGGTATAAATCTGAATTCCTGGCTAATATGTCGCACGAACTGCGCACGCCACTTAACAGTGTTCTTATCCTCGCCCAGTTGCTCGCGGAAAATAAGAGTAAATCACTGGCTGAAAAAGAAGTGGAGTTTGCCAGGAATATATACAATTCCGGTACGGACCTGCTTGACCTGATCAACGAGATACTTGACCTTTCAAAAGTGGAGTCGGGCAAGATGGAGCTGGATATCGCAAATGTTTCGATGGCGGATATCAAAACAGATATCAGCGCAATGTTCTCGGAAGTCGCGAAAAATAAATCGATCGAGTTTGCATTTCAGCTAAACGAAAAAGAAGTACCCGGCGATATAGAAACTGACAAGCAACGACTGGAGCAGATACTCAGAAATCTTTTGTCCAATGCCTTCAAGTTTACCGGCAAGGGAGGCAAAGTGCAACTCGCGATAGATGAGGCTAATAAGAACGATCTCCTTTTTAAAAATCCTAAACTCTATCAATCGCCTGGAATTATTTCGTTTGCTGTTACTGATACCGGCATAGGGATACCTAACGATAAACTCAATATTATATTTGAAGCATTCCAGCAGGCAGACGGATCCACAAAACGTAAGTATGGAGGTACGGGACTTGGCCTCTCTATCAGCCGCGAGCTTGCCAATGCGCTTGGCGGTGAGATACAACTGAAAAGCGAAGAAGGTAAGGGGAGTACATTTACACTCTATTTGCCCGTGAAGTTCGACGCCTCGATTACTGAACCTACGGCGCGTACTATAGAAGTAAAACAGAACAATGAGGGTGCGCCGCAAAAAAGCCGGAAAATTGAAAAACCTCACGTGGTGGAAGGTGAAGTTATTGATGACCGTTACAGTATAGGTGAGAACGATAAGACGGTGCTGATCATGGAAGATGATAAGGAATTTGCGAAGGTGCTGCTGTCATTTGCACAGGAGCGCCAGTACAAAGGAATTATTGCTTACGAAGGAAATACTGGGCTCAGCTATGCGCGGCACTACAAGCCGGATGCGATAATCCTGGATATGAAACTGCCGGTAATGGATGGTACGGATGTGCTGAAACTGCTGAAGGCGGATCCTGAGCTGAGGCATATTCCGGTTCAGATCATCTCGGGATATGACATGAAAAAGGAGGGACTAGAACTAGGTGCATTTGGTTTTATGCAAAAGCCGATCTCCCAAAACGACTTGCAGTCGGCGTTTACACGGATCGAAGATTTTATCAGCAAAAAACTGAAAAAACTATTGATCGTTGAGGATAACAAAGAGCATAATGAAGCTATAAGGGAACTGATAGGTAATGGGGATGTAAAATGTTTCTCGGCTTATTCCGGGAACGAGGCGTATGAAATAATGTGCAAGGACAGTTTTGATTGTGTGATCGTTGATCTTGGTTTGCCGGATATGACGGGGTTTGCGCTCATGCAGAAAATAAAAGATAACAATGAGCTTAAAAACACGCCGATCATCGTTTATACGGGCAAAGACCTCTCGAAAGACGAAACCAGCCGCCTGAACAAACTTGCAAATACGGTTGTGCTTAAAACGGTTGACTCAAAAGAGCGGTTGCTGGATGAAACGACGCTATTCCTGCACAGGGTAGAGTCGCGGCTGCCTAAAGAAAAACAGAACATTATCCGAAAGCTGCACAAAACCGACGAGGTACTAAAGAACAAGACGGCGCTCGTAGTAGATGATGACATCAGGAACATATATTCGCTTAACAATGCATTGGAGGAAGAGGGACTGAATTGCCTGACCGCAGAAAATGGGAAGGCTGCATTACAAATGCTGGCCGACCACCCCGAAATTGATATTGTGCTTATGGATATCATGATGCCGGAAATGGATGGTTATGACGCCACGAAGGAAATAAGGCGCATGAGCAAATTTGATAAACTGCCGATCATAGCGCTGACAGCCAAAGCGATGAAGGGTGACCGGGAAAAATGCCTTGCTGCCGGTATGTCAGACTATGTTTCAAAGCCGGTAAACATTGAACAACTTTTATCTCTGATGCGCGTATGGCTATACCGCTAAAAAATAATCATGGAAAAATTCAGGAACAAGACTGTATTGATCGTTGACGACGAAAGAAATAATGTATTTGCACTTAGTAGTTATCTGGATACGTTTGATATGAAGATCGTCACTGCTACGAATGGTGCGGAGGCCATAGCTATGATGGAAAAGACGCCAAAGCCGGACATTGTGCTGATGGATATGATGATGCCTGTTATGGATGGTTATGAGGCGCTGGAGATCATGAAGCAGCGTTATGAACTTAAAGATATCCCGGTTATTGCCGTAACAGCGAGAGCAATGAAGGGCGACCAGGAGAGATGCCTGGCGGCGGGTGCATGGGATTATATTTCCAAACCTGTTGATTTAAAACTGCTTGTGGAAAAAATGAGCTCCTGGATAGTATAGTATGGAAACAGAAAATATAGCGTTTAAGGAACTACTCGACTCCATACGGCTGGTATATGGCTATGACTTCACGGACTATGCTGAGGCATCTGTGAAAAGACGTGTCGTAAACTTTATGGCCAACCATAAGATAGCTGCCATAGACCACCTTGCGAAAATGATCTTAAAGGACGAAAAGTTATTTGAAGAGTTCGTACAGGAGTTGTCAGTTACCGTAACGGAAATGTTTCGGGATCCACCGTTCTACAAGAGCCTGCGCGAAAACGTGTTGAAGCGCCTTGCAACCTATCCTATCATAAAGATATGGGTGGCGGGTTGTGCAACCGGTGAGGAAGTATATTCGATCGCTATTCTGTTTAAGGAGGAAGGGCTGTTGAACCGCACTTTGATCTATGCAACGGACATTAATCAGAAGTCGCTGCAAACCGCAAAGGAAGGAATGTACCCGCTGGAGCATATGAAGCAGCATACGGCCAACTACCAGAAGGCCGGCGGCATCCAGTCGTTTTCAGAATACTATACAGCGAAATACAATACTGTTATGTTTGACAAATCGCTTAAACAAAACATAGTATTTGCCCCGCACAACCTCGCTGTTGATAAGTCATTCAATGAATTTCAACTCGTCATCTGCAGGAATGTACTGATCTATTTTAATCAGAAACTCCAGAACCACGTCATCAACCTTTTTTATGAGAGCTTGTGCCCGTTTGGTTTTTTTGGGATGGGGAATAAAGAGTCGTTGTTGTTCTCGGATAAAAAGCAATTCTTTGAAGATGTGGACAGGAAACAAAAAATATTTATGAAAACTAAATGATGCCCGCACAGAGAAAATATGAAGCCATAGTAATTGGGTCATCAGCCGGCGGACTGTCTGCGCTCACTGCACTGCTTGCAGCGCTCCCAGTAAATTATCCCTTACCGATAATGATCGTTCAGCACAGGTATCGCGACCAGATGAATCTTTTGGAAGAAATACTGCAGAATAAATGTAAAATTCAAATCAGGCAAGTTGAAGAGAAGGAAAAAATAGAGCCCGGTATCGTTTATATAGCTCCTCCTGATTATCACTTGCTTGTTGAGGGTAATCTGACATTCTCATTATCCAGTGACCCGCCGGTGTCGTTTAGCAGGCCTTCTATTGATGTGTTGTTTGAATCTGCAGCAGAGACCTATAAGCGGGCTCTTATTGGCATAGTGCTGACCGGCGCAAATAAAGACGGAGCTGCCGGCTTGCTGGCAATAAAGAAAAACGGAGGGTTGACGATTGCCCAATCGCCGGCAGAGGCGGAATACCCGTATATGCCACAAGCTGCGATAGACAAAGGTGGTGCAGCACAGGTGCTGACGTTAACGGAGATCCACGCACGCATACTTAATATTTAACGACTTTTTTCTCCAGCGATGAAGCAAATCAGTAAGGCAGTGATCCTGATCGTTGATGATAAGCCGGCAAACTTGTTTGCGCTGGAGCACCTGCTTGCAGGTAAAGACAGGGTGATACTACAGGCTGCGGATGGCAAAAGCGCGCTAAAGATAGCACTGACTAAAAATATCAACCTGATCATCCTGGATGTTCAAATGCCTGATATGGATGGTTTTGAAGTGGCCCAGATACTACAGTCGAACAACAAAACGAAGGAGATACCGATCATCTTCGCGACTGCGGAGCGCACCGAGCACCAGTTTATGATGCAGGGTTTCGGCGAAGGTGCCATAGACTATTTGTTTAAGCCGCTGGATCCCGAAGTGGTTAAAGCGAAGGTGAATGTTCATTTAAAAATGCAGCTCCAGAGAAGGGAGCTTATCGACAAGAATATTTCGCTGCAAAAGAGCGAACTGCTGATCAATAATTCGGCCGATATAATTGGTATCATCGACACTGCAACTTTTAAGATAGAAGAGATCAACCTCGCGTTTCATTCCATAGTTGGCTACACACTTGAAGAGACCAGGGGTGTAGCGATCACATTTTTTTTGAGTAATGAGGACAGAGTATTGTTCAGCGATATGGCCCGGCAAACGAAAGATCGTCTTTCGTTTGATACCAGGATATATTGCAAGAACCGGAGCATTAAGTGGCTGGAATGGAAGGTGGTGGTGAAAAACAGGAAATGGTTTGTGAACGCCCGTGATATCACCGAGATCAAGGAGGTGGAACGGATAAGAAATTACCTGGCCACGGTGGTAAAGCAATCGAATGACGCTATATACATACACAATAATGAAGGGCAGATCATCTCGTGGAATGAGGGCGCTGAAAAAATATATGGCTATACAGAGAGTGAGGCCCTGAAAATGAAGATATGGAATATCATTCCTCACCACATGCAGGTGGAAATAGAAGAGATCGTGCACAAGATATTGCAGGGTGAGAAGATAGAACTCTTTGAAACAAAACGGATAACCAAGCATGGCAGGCTTGTAGATGTGCTCCTTTCCGCCGCGGTGATATCGGACCCCGGGAGCAACCAGCAGTCTATTGCAATAACCGAACGCGATATTACGCAGCAGAAAATAGCGGATGGGCAGATCAGCCAGTTGAATAAAGACCTTGAAAATAATGTAGCTGAACTAAAAAACATGAATAAGGAACTGGAGTCGTTTTCTTATTCTGTTTCGCATGACCTGCGCGCACCGTTGCGTGCGGTGAATGCCTATTCAAAGATATTTGAAGAAGACTATACGGCCATTTTAGATGATGACGCAAAAAAGCTCCTGGCAAAAATCAATTATAATGCTCAAAGAATGGGGACGCTCATTGACGATCTGCTTGCGTTTTCCAAACTTGGACGAAAAGAGGTGCAGCGGTCACTGGTAAACACCAAGGAAATTGTTGAAGCTATATTGAGCGAGATCAACCTGGCGTCGCCATACAAAGCCGTTATCAGGGTGAATGAATTGCCAACTGTATATGCCGACTCGTCTTTGATACGGCAAGTGTGGGTGAACCTGTTATCGAATGCGATAAAATACTCGGATAAGAAGGAGTCTCCCGAAGTGGAAGTAGGCGCAACGGAGACAGAGCACGAGACAACCTACTACGTGAAAGACAATGGGGCGGGCTTTGATATGAAGTATGCTGATAAATTATTTGGCGTATTCCAGCGGCTGCATGCCAACAGCGAGTTTGAAGGCACGGGCATTGGCCTGGCCATCGTGCAGCGCATCATCACCCGGCATGGTGGCAGGATATGGGCGGACGCAAAAGTAAACGAAGGGGCCACTTTTTATTTTACGCTGCCTAAAATGGAGGGATAAAGGCCTCAACCCGCCCGATAAGATAGGGTCGAAAAAGATTTTCCTGAATAAATAGAATGATTACCTTTGCAGCCCCCTGATAAAGGGAAACGGAGAGATGCTCGAGTGGTTGAAGAGGCACGCCTGGAAAGTGTGTATATCTGTCAAAGGGTATCCAGGGTTCGAATCCCTGTCTCTCCGCAGAAAATCAAAGCCCGCGCGTAGCGCGGGCTTTGTCGTTTTAGTTATTCGGAAATGTGTCTATCTCTAAGGGTATTAAGACTCGAATCCCCGTCCTTTGTGCTACAACACATGTATCGTGCCCGTATTTTATTAGTAAATACAGTGTTATTTTTACTCTGAATAGTCTTCAATTTGCTAATTCTATTATGGAACCAAGAGTATTTTATTATTCAAAAGGTGCGGCTATATTTTATTTTGTTGCACTTCTGCTAATGGCTGGAATATCTTTATACGCGCTCTTGTCGACGGATATAGTAGTTGGCAAAAGAGTATTTGCGGGAATATTACTGCCCATATTCATTTATCTTAGTTTTCGCGTTTTCAAAGGAAGTGTCCGTTTGGCTATCAAGAGAACACCGGCACTTTTAATGGACGAAAAAGGCCTCTATGTGGAAAGCGAAGGCATTGTTATTTCATGGGATAACATTGAGAAAGTGAAAATGGACTTCATTCCGCGGCAGGGAGATCAGATATACATATACTTAAAAGGCAAGAATGCGATCAGTGGTAATGAGGCAACAAATGCCGGTGTAGGGCCTATCAATATTTCGCCTTTTGACTATGCGCGTGGTCATGCGATTTTTGATTCACTTAAGGCGTTTTGCGGTGAATACTGTACTAATCCGAGCGCGGTGATTTTCACCCGTCCAACGCCGGAAACATGGCCTTCTGAGGGCTGAGGCAAGTTCTTTTCTCTCCGTTGAAAACGGAATTTCCACGTTTGCTGCTAACTTCCGGCATATCCCCTATATTCGCGACAACTTATGCAGACCCTTGCACAATTACGGAGCGGAGCACTTAAAGGAGCGGTTTCATTGAAGCTTTCTGAGGGGCTTTCTGAGTTCCCGAAGGAGATATTTGAGCTTGCAGATACACTGGAGGTGCTTGACCTTTCGCATAATAAATTAAAAGAGTTGCCGGCAGATCTTGGGAGGTTGACGAAATTGCGGATATTCTTTTGCTCGTATAACCTCTTTACGGTTTTGCCGGAAGTACTAGCGGATTGCCCGTTGCTGGACATTGTAGGGTTTAAAGCCAACCAGATAGAAACGGTGCCGCTGTTATCGCTCAACCCTAATATTCGCTGGCTGATCCTCACAGATAATAATATAGCGGAGTTGCCCGGGGAGATAGGCCGCTGCGCCCGGATGCAAAAGCTAATGCTTGCCGGTAACAGGCTGAGCGAACTGCCGGAAGAACTGAGTAATTGCCGCAACCTGGCTCTTTTGCGTATTTCTGCCAACCGGTTGACGGAACTGCCCAAATGGCTGCTGTCGATGCCAAAACTTTCGTGGCTGGCTTTTTCGGGCAATTTATTTAGTGTTAGTCCTGATGCTGTACCCCTTCCTTTCGTTGGTTGGAATAAGTTGGAGATACTTAATGTGCTTGGCGAAGGTGCATCCGGAATTATTTATAAAGGGGTGAAGGGCACTGAAGATGTTAAAAGGGAAGTAGCGGTTAAGATTTTTAAAGGAGCTGTAACGAGTGATGGGTTCCCCGAGTGTGAAATGAATGCGTTCATCGCGGCAGGTGCTCACCCAGGATTGGTTGGGCTTGTAGGGCGGGTTGCCGGTCATCCGGACGGGAAACATGGGCTTGTTATGGAATTGATACCGGAGCATTTTCATAACCTGGGCCTGCCACCCAGTTTCGAAAGTTGTACGCGGGATGTTTTTGCAGATGATGTGAAACTTTCGGTGGAGCAAGCTTTGAAAATTGCTGCGACCATTGCTTCTGTAGCGGCCCAACTGCACCGCAAGGGAATTATGCATGGTGATCTATATACCCACAATACGTTGGTGGATGATGAAGGTAATACTTTGTTTGGTGATTTTGGTGCGGCTGCTTTTTACGACAGAACGGACGCAACGACTGCTTTTGCCCTGGAGCGGATCGAAGTAAGTGCCTTTGGCCATTTGCTTGATGACCTACTTTTCTTAGCAGGCAAAACAGAAGAAAGCCCATCTTTAATGAAACTTGAAAAACTCAGGGATGCAGCTATTACACCTGATGTAATGTCCCGGCCCGGTTTTCAATATTTGAATGATGAGCTGATGAAACTTCAAGAGCATCAATAAACAGAAGTGATTTTTTATTGCAAATGACGGCATTGGCATTGATTTATCCTGTTCAGACATTAAAACTACTCTTTTTGCACGGTTTCGGCTAAAGCCGTTTGATGTGATTGTCATTATCACCCCGCCCTGAAGTGCGGGGCAATTGGATATGTTTTTCAAAAAAGTGCAATTTGTCTCACGCCGAAAATATATCTGCCATTGATTTAATTTAGTACTTTGTAACATGTCCCTGTTTAAATACGGCAAGCAAAGCGTTTTGCAATGAGAAAATTGAGTTATGTTTCCGGATTTGGGGCTGCATTCTTTTTATCAATAAGCCTCTTGTTTCGCTACCACCACTGGCCCTGGAGATCTGCGCTATACCTGATAGGTATTGTTTGTCTTATTGTTGCTTCGACAACTGCCCTTATAACCGCCCGTAGGCATATTTCACGGAAGCCTGTTTTGTACAAGGTCCGCATCATTACGGGTTATGTTGGATGTTTGTTCATTGTCTCTGGCTCAATTTTCAAGATGCTGCAATTCGTTCCGGCCAATATTCAATTGGTAGTAGGGACTTTCCTGCTCATTTTTGTCTTTTTGCCACTATACGTTTATGAGTTGTACTATGACAACATGGTATTGGAACAGAAAGTAATGGAGCGCACAAAAGAACTTTCGGCTGCTCTGGACGACCTGACCTCTGCGCAAAGCCAACTGCTAATAGCTCATGAGCAGTCGGAACAGGCCCGGAAAAAATCGGACGAATTACTACTCAATATATTGCCTGCAGAGGTTGCAGAAGAACTTAAAACAAATGGTTCTTCGTCTGCACGACAGTTTGACAATGTTACAGTGATGTTTACTGATTTTGTCAATTTTACTACGGCCGGGGAAACTATGGGGCCGTATGAGTTGATCAGGGAACTGGATATTTGCTTCAAAGCGTTCGACGAGATCATAGTCAAGCACAATATAGAAAAGATAAAGACTATAGGCGATGCGTACCTTGCTGTGTCTGGCCTGCCGATTCCAGGCGCCCATCACGCAACACAAATGATATCGGCCGCAATGGAAATAGCGGAATTTATGCGCCTACGACGAATAGACAAACGCGAGCAGACTTTCGATTTGCGTATTGGTGTTCATAGCGGAGTTGTCATTGCCGGAATAGTAGGTATTAAGAAATTCGCCTACGACATTTGGGGTGATGCTGTAAATACGGCAGCGCGAATGGAACAAAGTGGAGTACCGGGGCGGATCAATATATCCCAAGCCACTTTCGACCTTGTATGCGATACATTTCAATGCACCTATAGGGGTGAAATATCCGCCAAGAATAAAGGAAACCTGAAAATGTATTTGGTCGATAAAGCACTTACACCTTTATTGTAGTGACCTAATGGGACGTTACCTTAAATGAGTTTACCACCCCGGCCAGAAAACAGGCGGGGTGGTATCGTGCAGCTCATTCTGTTACAAATGCAAGTAGTGTAATTTAATGCACCGGGAAAATCTTCTCCGCATTGGCAGTCGTAATTGCTGCAACTTCCGATACAGCACAGTTCTTTAATTCAGCGATCTTCTCTGCGATTACGGGTATGAAACTGCTTTCGTTTTTTTGCTTGCCGCGGTAAGGAACGGGGGCGAGGTATGGCGCATCGGTTTCCAAAACGATGTGGTCAAGCGATACTTCTTTTACAACCTCCTGCAGGCCGCTGTTTTTATAGGTCACTACGCCGCCAATGCCGAGGTAGAGGCCAAGGCCTATTATTTGTTGTGCTTCATCGAGTGTTCCGCTAAAGCAGTGGAAGATACCCTTTAGCTTTCCGTTTTGCTTGTTGCGCACTATATCTATACAATCCTGTGTGGATTCCCTGCTGTGGATGACAATGGGAAGGTCATGTTGCAGCGCCCAGTCTATCTGTGTTTCAAATGCTTCTTTCTGTTGGGCTTTGAAGGTCATGTCCCAGTAGTAATCGAGGCCGATCTCACCCACTGCGTAGAATTTTGTTTTTTGAAACCAGTCTGCAGCTATTGCCAGTTCTTCTTTGTAATTTTCTTTTACATAGCATGGGTGCAAGCCCATCATGGGCAGGCAATTTATGGGCCATTTATCGGCCAGCAGCAGCATATTTTCTATGGTGTTGCGGTCGCAATTGGGCATGTACATTTTTGTTACGCCGGCATCTATAGCACGTTGTATCTGGCCGTCATCGGCCATCAAGCGTTCATCGTACAAGTGAGTATGGGTATCAGTATATCTCATTTTTTTAGTCGTAAGTCGTGAGTCATAAGTCGTAAGTCCGGGAATAAAGTTACAAGCAAGCGATTAATAGCAAGGGTTTGGAATTTGTTTTTTAGACTTTGGAGTTTTCACCTGGTAATGCCTTCATTTTCCAGTTTTGCTTTTGGCAGTATTCCAGTACCTCTGGTAGTGCATATTTCATCCGTTCATAAGCTTTGTCGCTATCATGAAACACAATTATTGAGCCCGGGCATATGTTGGCAAGTACATTTTGCAGGCAGTCTTCAGGCGTGATGGCCTTATCGAAATCGGCACTCAGAATATCCCACATATAAATGCTCCATGAGGGATGCCGTTTCCTGATCTTTCTTATCTGTGAATACTTTATCCTGCCGTAGGGCGGCCTGAAAATAGTGCTGTGGATATACTTATCGGCACGCTCGATATTTTTCAGGTACCGGCTGCTGGTTGTTTTCCAGCCGTTAATGTGGTCGTGGGTGTGATTGCCCGTTCTGTGCCCGTCTGCAAGAATATGGGCATAAACTTCCGGGTAGCGAACTACATTGTTACCCACACAAAAAAAGGTAGCGGCAGCGTTGTATTTTTCGAGTTGTTCCAGTACAAATGGTGTAGCGACGGGGTGGGGGCCATCATCGAATGTGATATATACCGCAGGTTCAGTGTCTGCGGGCATATCCCATATCATTCGTTCGGGGAAGAACTTTTTTAACCATTGGGGGGTCTTTACCCAATATGTAACCATAATGAAAACTACGAAAAAAAGCTGAGCCGTTATTTTAAAGATCAGAAGATGATATGCGTCTCGTCTCGTCGGTAATGCGAAAGGGGAAGCATTAAACTTTGTTAACCAGGTTTTGCGCTAACCAACCGGTTCTGCCATCTGGTAAGGTAACTTCGATCCAGTTACTTTTTTCGCTCACTAT
Source organism: uncultured Bacteroidota bacterium (assembly GCA_903905065.1). Taxonomy (GTDB): domain Bacteria; phylum Bacteroidota; class Bacteroidia; order Chitinophagales; family Chitinophagaceae; genus Nemorincola. The sequence goes on from CAIVEW010000050.1 coordinate 70,645, forward strand.
TTTCACCGTGGTGCCTTCCGGTACCAAGGCAAGAGGTTTGCCTTTTTGTTCGTTGTTCATGAGTGGCGCGTCGTTCTGCATCACAACCGCGGCGGTAACCTCATACGTTCGTTGCGAAGCGGCAAAAGCCAGGATAAGGAAACAGACACAAATAAATCCGAGAATTCCCGGCAATTGCAACGGCAGTTTATCTCCGGATTTTACAAAACGCCTTACGGCAAGACAAACAATGATGAGGGTGAAGGTGATGATTGCTGCAATAGCCCAAAGACCGGCCTTTCGGGGGTGCGTAATATTTTGCCACCAGTCAATAAAGAAAATATCGCCGGTGCCTTGTATGCGATTGCTGATGCGACTCTGCGTGAGGAGTAAGTTATCTTTTGCCTCTTTGTATCCGGGGTTTATCTGCAGTGCGCGTTCATAATTAAGAACCGCAAGCGCCACTTTGTTGAGCCGGTAGTAGGTGTTGCCCAGGTTGTAATACACCTCTGCATTCTTAGGCTTCAGTGCGGCAATCTGTTCGAAATACCATGCCGCGCTGTCGTATTTTGTTTGCTCATAACAGGCTGCGCCCTTTTGCCACTGGGCGCTATAATTTCCCGTGGCTAAGCCCTGAAAAGAACTTAGCATACAGAGTAAAGATATGAGTAATGGTCTGCTCATGCTTTAAATACATCCTCCAGGTCGCTGATAACCTTGATGGCTTCGTCGTAAATATAGGCCATTTTTTGAGACCCGCCAGAGGCATATAGGGCGGTCTCACATTCCCAGATCACATCTTCCAGGTGTTTTTGCACGGCATCAGGCACGTTTCGGGTGCTCATAGCCTCTGCTGCCGTCTCGCGTGAGAGCGCAGACAGCGGAATATTTAATTTGTCGCTGAGGTACAGCCAGGTAGCCTTTGATATTTCTTCGTAAAAAGGCGTTTTATTATTCTCCTGCAGATATTTTTTTGCTGTTGCAAGTCGCTGGAGCGCTACTTTATTCGCGCGCTTGCTCTTCAGCAATACCGTATTCTTAGAGAGTTCCTCATCCCTGCGTTTCCAAACCACAAGGCCGATAAAGGCAAGCAGGGGGAATGCAAACATAGACCAATAGGTACCCGTAAACAGCATCGGCTTGCTGCGCAGCGCAATGCTTGCGAGCGGCATTTTGACGATGTCATGAATATCCTTCAAAGCGATATTGCTGCCGGCCGTAACCGGTGTATACCGCTTGCCTGCCTTCACGCGCAGCTTCATAGGCTGGGTATGGGCGGTGATATAGGCTCCGGTCTGCGGATTGAAATAAGTAAAGGCGGTAGCGGGAATATCATAATCTCCGGGAGAATGAGGGGAAATCACATAATTAATGATCTTAGAACCGCTGATGGTAGTGCTGCGCCCTGTGATGGTATCCGTGATCTGCGGATCGAAGGAGTTTAAGCCATTGGGAAGATTCAGTTTTGGGGGCTCTATCAGTTTCAGGTTCCCGCTGCCTGTTATGGTTAGCGTGAGGGTAGCTATATCGTCTGTGGTTAGTTCCTGCTTGTCTATTTTACTGCCAATGGTGAACTTTCCTACTGCACCGCCATAATCCGCGGGTTTGTCCTTTTCCGGTAAAGCTGTCACGGTTACTTTTACAGGAGTGCTTTCCAGCTTCCACTCCACGTCTTTGTAATCCATGGTGTTGTAATACGAGTTGTTGAACGCCGGATCGTTCATCATCAGCGTTCCCCGGAACATATCCGACATTTTATGCCGCACCTGTTTTACGATGCGCGCCACCCCTTTTGCTTCTGCCGGATCCAGTTCCAGCGTTCCTGTCTGTTGCGGAAATAAAGCAGATTTTTTCAACAGAAAGACCTGGTATTTTTTTCCGTTCAGTTCTTCGATCTCGGGCTTGGGCTGGCGGGGGATCTCAAAATCCTGTGTCCAGAAACCATTGAGCGAAGGCAACTTAGAGATCTGCGCGTTCATCGCCATCTCATGCACATAAAGTTTGTAGCTGGTGGTGATCTGCTCGCCGACATGGACCTTGGTTTTATCCACCTCCACCTTTATGAACATGTTTTTCTTGATCTCGGCCTCGTCCGAAGCGTCCGGTTGGTTTTGTTTCTGGGGCTGTTGTGGCTGCTGCGGCTGCGGCTGAGGCTGCGGCTGCATCATCTGCTGCTGCAATTGTTGCATCTGCTGGTTCATGCGCTGCATCATAGCAAATGCATCGTCGTCTTGCTGTGCGGGTGCGCGCCTTTGCTGCATCAATGTGCCTGGCACTACCTGGATAACAACCGCATTGGACTGGTAAGTATGGCCTGCGGCGTCTTTTGCAATTACCGGCGGTATAGTTAGCGTACCTTCCCGCCTGGGATGAAGGATGTAAGTGCGGGTGATGCTTTCAGATGTAACGTTGGTTCTGCCGTTAAAAGAACTATTTACGCTATGTGTTGTGAACGGGCCTTGCACTACATCGAAATCATTGCTGGCAGGAGGGGTCATGGTTTGCACATTCTGTGCATCCCTGATAGTGTACTCCACCTGCACATTGTCTTTAGCACCCATCCTGTTGGCGCTCGCCTGAGCAGTAAATACCACATTCTGCGCATAAACGCAGGAGGCAGCCCCAATCATAAGAAGGGATGCCATGCCACTACGCCAGATGTTAGTTATGCCTTTCATTTTGGGTGCTCACAAAAATAAAACAGGGAGGGTTAAAGCTACGTTAAAAACCTCCGTTATATATCTCCTTTAACAGGGCGCATAATGATGGTTTCCACGTCCGCTTGCGGAGATAAATTATAAGCGCTCCAGAGCATAGAAACGACATCTGCGGCCTCCATTATTCGGCCCGGGGCCACGTCGCTTCCCTCCCATGATGGTGTATAAGTAGCGCCGGGGCAGATGGCGGTAACTTTGATCCCATGTTCCTTGAGTTCTTCCCGCAGATTTTCCGAAAAACCCAACAGCGCATATTTGGAAATGCTGTAGGAGCCGCCATTGGGGTAGGCGCGCAGGCTGGCAATGGAACACATGTTAAAGATGTGCCCTGTTTTGCGAGCTTTCATTACCGGCAATATCTTCCTGGTCAGGTGATACGCACTGTACAGATTGATGCCGATCATCTGGTTCAGCATACCATCTGGTTCTTCGGCTATAGTGCCCGGTAAGTAATTTCCAGCATTATTTACCAGCAGGTCTATTTCGGGAAAAACAGATAAAACGGTATCTGCGAATGCAGCTACCTCTTCTTTATTTGTCAGGTCTGCACCATAAACAATGATAGATGCCTCCGGAAATTTTTCATTCCATTGCGTTTCCAGAGCCGCCAGTTTTTCTTTGTTCCGGGCGCATACTGCTATAGAAAAACCCTCGTGGAGCAATTTTTCTGAAATAGCTTTTCCCATTCCCTGTGAAGCTCCGGTAACAATTGCGTATGGCATAGAAATATTAGTTTGTTGTCGGAAAATTACATTGATTTGCTGAAAGGTAATGTTAAGGAACGTCGGTGAAATAAAAGTAGTGCTAAACTGGAGCTCTGGCAAGGATGCTGCGCTGGCTTATCATATGCTTAAGGAGGGCGATTACAAGGTGGTGCAATTGCTTACTACGCTTAGCGAAGAACATGACCGTGTGTTTATGCATGGTGTGCGAGAAAAACTGCTGGATATGCAAGCTGAGCGCATGTCGCTCCCCTTGCTGAAAGTAAAGCTCCCTGCAAGCCCGGTCGACGATCTATACCGGCAAGCTATGCTGAGTAACCTTACCCGTCTTAAAGAGCAAGGCATAGCCGCGGCAGCTTACGGCGATATTTTTCTGGAGGACCTGAAAGTATATCGGGAGCAGCAACTGGCGCAAGTGGAGATGGAGGGCATATTTCCACTGTGGAAGAGGGACACAAGGGAATTGGTAAAGCTGGTTGAGGACGCGGGTATAGAGGCAATAATTGTGTGCGTAAATGAAAAATACCTCGGGAAAGAGTTTTTAGGGATGAAAATAGGCAGGGATTTTTTAGACAAGCTACCCAAGAATGTTGATCCCTGCGGTGAGAAAGGCGAGTTTCACACCTTTGTTCATAATGCGCCGTATTTCAGTTCTCCTATTCCTATAGTAACGGGAGACATAGTACACAAAACATATAAAGCTCCGGAAGGGAGTATGTGGGATACCGGTTTTTATTTTTTAGATGTGGACATCATGTAGAAATAGGGTTTCGTAGAGGCCATGCATGCCCTCTACACCTCACATTTTAGAATTTGAACTGATGATTTTTAAGACATCTTCCTTGTCTTTATGCAGTTGCTGTTTCAAAGCCTCGATAGAATCGAATTTCTGCTCATCGCGGATTCTTTTGATAAACGATATTTCTAATTCAGCGCCGTACAGGTCTTCTTCGAGGTCAAACAGGTTGGCTTCAAGTTTTATGCTCTTCGTGTCCGTGACTGTAGGATTGTACCCAATGCTCATCATGCCGTTATACATTGTTCCGTTGTATAAGGCCTGTATGGCGTAGATTCCGATCGCGGGAATTATTTGTTCGGGGTCTACCGGCTTGAGATTGGCTGTTGGATAGCCGATAGTTCTACCGAGCTTGTGCCCGTGCATTACCGTTCCTGTGAAAGAGTAATCACGGCCCAGCATATGGCTGGCATCATCCACGCGGCCATCGGTTATAGCGTGGCGTATTTTGGTGGAGCTTACGGCCGCGTCATCTATTAATTGTGCGGGTATCTCCATAAGTTCATATCCTCCTTGTTGTTCGCATTTTTCCAGCAATTTCAGGTCACCCATACGGTCGTGCCCGAAGCGATGGTCATAGCCGATAACAATGCTAGCAGGGTGAAAAATACCGACGAGGAACCGCTCTATATAATCCTGGGCCGAGAGGCGTGCAAACTCCCTGGTGAATGGCACGACAACAATATGTTCTATCCCTAAATCCGTTATCAGCTTTAGTTTTTGCCGGAGTGGAGTGATGATTCCTAACGGTTGATCAGGGAACAAAAGCTTCCGGGGGTGAGGCTCAAAAGTAAGCAGTATGCTTTCTCCGTGCACCTGGCGGGCGTGGTTTACAACTTGCTCGAGTATTGCCTTATGCCCCCGGTGCACGCCATCGAAGGTGCCAATGGTAAGTACTGCGTTTTTAAATTCCGGTAAGTGTTGTATGTCGAAGAAAACGGCCATTGAGTGCGGCAAAGGTAGGGTAGCTATGGTTTGTTTACAAAAAGTATTGGATGTTGGGGTAAACACAGCAAATTTGCGTGGCGTAGTGACGCCATGCACAGCGTCTTCACTAAAACCAGGAGTAATGCAGTACTAATCAGATAAGGTTCACCTACTTCGCGTTTGTTTTCTTTATAATAATGATGGCTTTGTCTCCTTTTTTATTGAAGGCGGTGATCCGGTGGCTCGCGTTTCCATCATGCAGCGCTATTTCGGCGGTATTGGGTGGATTGACACCTTCATCCTCTGCTACAATAGTTATTGTGCTGGCATTTTTTGTTAACGGCAGCCTTAGCTGTTTCCGTGCTTTTGTGAGGGTGTATTTGTTCAGTACTGGGATATCATTGAGCAATATGCTGACTACATCGCCGTCAATGACGCCACCATCCCAGACCTCTATGATGCAGCTATCTGTACTCCACTCCAGTTGCTTTTGAACGCCTGCGGTTATCGTGTTGGCCGGTAAGGCGACGGTCGTTTCTTTAGGAACGAGGGTATCTTGCTTTGGAGCAGGCGGTGGCAGCGTTTTTTTCTCTTTTTGGAACATATTGCCCGGAGCGCCCTGGGTCTCAAATGTCATAGTTCCACTGGTGCAAGGTTCGTTGTTCAGGTCTCTACCCGTAAACGTACCGGTTACCTCGTATTTCGCGCCGAGCTTCTTATAAGTGAGCGTCGCATCAAAAAGACAAATGGTAAGTTCGCTGTGCTGGTCCTTGTCCAGTGACTTTGTTTCAGAGAATACAAGAGTATGGTCTTTGCGGTTGATATGGCCCTTTATTTCTGCTTTGAACTCTGCGCCGTTTGGCTGTTTGGTTACCGAGTAGCCAGAGACGGTGGTGCCCTTTGTTTCAAAAGACACTGCATAAAGATAGGTAGTGCCAAGTCTTGCGCTTGCTGTCCCAACCAATTTGTAGCTCTTTTGTTGTGAAAACACCGAGAAGGGGAGTGTGATCAGGAGAATCGCTCCAAAACATAAGCCTCGCACCACACCAGCGCATATGGCACTGCCGGCGAATTTAAATCGGATGTTACAAAATGATCTCATAGGCACACGTAGAGCACAGCTTCAAAATAATCATCTTGAAGATACTGAATGATCGGACAACCGCAAACCTTCTAGCTATGTTAATTAGTATTTTAGGCTGTTGAAGTCGTCTTCGCGCGGTGGGCGGGCGTCATTGCGCGGAGGACGGGAATCGGTGCGTGGAAAGCGTGGTTTGAAAGGGCGTTTAAAGCCACCGCCGCTTTTATTTCCGCCGCCTTTGGTAGCATTGCCTTTCGCTTCTTTTACCGAGATCACAGTGCCTTCAAAAAAGATAGCATCCAGGTTGTCAATGGCATCATAAGAATGGAACTTGTCGGCCATCTCCACAAAGCCAAAACCACGCGACATACCGGTAGCGTTATCTATTATTACTTTCGAGGAAACGATCTCCCCAAATTCAGAAAACAATTTGCGCAAACTGGCAGCAGTTGTTTCCGGACTAAGATTACCAACAAAAAGATTCATAACAACCAGATAAATTTGATCAATTGCACACCCTAGGGTAGCAGGTAGTGCGATACAAGATAATCATTTCCTCGATTCTGCGGCATTTGAGTGTGATTTTTAAGAAAAAAATAAACTTTTGAGGATGTAATTTATTGTTACTCATTTGCGGCATGGTTAGAACGACTAAGGTGAAATGAGGCGCTTTCAGTAATTTTGCATGTGATGAGCAGCATAAACATTTGAATGTGCCTTCTGAATTGCAACGATATACGGAGCCGCTGGAGCCAAGTGAGCTGGATTTTCTGCTGAGAAAGGAATCGAAAGAGCGGAAGATGTACTACAAGATATTCAGCATACTTATGGTCATGAGCTTTGTATTGCCGTTTGCCGGTGCATGGTACCAGGCTTTCGATGGTGCGCCCAATGCGTTTTCTCCGACGAGGTACTTTGGTTCGGTCGTTTTGATGTTGCTTATTTCAAGCACCGCAACTTATGGGAGTTACTATATCAATCAGCGTAGTTTGCAGCTCGATATCAAAGAAGGGACAAAAACCATAGATACCATCCGCATTACCCGGAAATTGTATATAACGGCCAAAAAAGCGTACTATTTTTATATCGACTCAAGAATAAAACTGAATATTGAGGTGTCTGCCAACGATTTTGAGCGGCTGAATGAAGGCGATGAAGTGAGTATAGAGTATACGACGCACTCACAGCAGTATTTGGGTTATTTTTGAGAAAAAGAAGTCTCTCGCAAAGGCGCAAAGCTCGCAATCCTCTTTTGTTGTTTTTAAGGGAGCCAGGTGCGAGGAAATTCTTCGGTCAATATAGGCGCAAAGCCCGTCTTGGAAATTCACTTTCACGCATGATGTAGTATCAATACCTTTACGGCAAATAAAGAATTTTGGGCTAATGATAAATTCGGTTTTATATGACATGGATGGCTTGCTGCTGGATACCGAGCCATTGTGGGGCGTAAGCATGTTGCGGGTGGCTAAGAAACACAATATCCCAATTACGAAGGAGCGTTTCAAAGACACAACCGGGCTGAGGATATATGAAGTTACCGACCACTGGGCTATACACTTTCCATGGGAAGGAAACACTCCAAGGGAAGTAGCCGACGAAATACTGGATGATATTATTGCCTCATCGAAAACGAGCGCCGGTGTGCTGAAGGGCGTGGTGAAATCTTTGAAACTGTTGAAAAAGCACAATTATAAGGTGGGCCTGGCATCATCGTCGCCCAAGCATATGATAGATGCCCTTGTGGATCATTTTGAACTTACGAAATACTTTGATGTCATCACTTCCGCTGACGCCGTGGAACTCGGTAAGCCGCACCCTGTAGTGTTCCTGCACTGTGCAGAAACCCTTGGTTCAAAGCCGAATGAATGCCTGGTGCTGGAAGATTCCGTAAATGGTATGATAGCAGGCAAAGCTGCACGAATGAAGGTGATCGTAGTGCCTGATGAACTGCATTTTGATGACCCCCGCTTTGCATTAGCAGATGGAAAACTGAGAAGTTTGGAGGATTTTGATCTTGGGGTGATTGGAACCTAGATTTGCTTAATCACAGCTAAACCGTGCGATCAGCAATTTTTCTGCGCAGCAAAGTATCTAAAAACACCAGGCCAATAACGATATTTACGGCAATGATCATCATCATTGTTCCGCTGCTGAAAATATTGTTGATATTGCCCAGATTCAGTTTAGGTAAAATGTTTTTGACCGTCGTGCCGTTACCGGGATGTGCAAATGCATATCCAAGTATTGTACCTATCATACCGATAAATAATGCCGCAATACCGCGAATAATTCCCTTGTTAATGTACCTTTTAGTGGCGGGTGCGACATGTGTGGCTGCCACAGCATCCATTACATTTTGGGTGAAGCGCATAGAGGGTTGCTCTAATTCAAGGGTATTACCAATACTGGTATGCAATGCGGAGAGCTCCGCATACTTAGCTTTCCATATCGGATCACGCTCTATGAGGATGGATATGCGTGGCATATCATCCATAGAGCAAGTACCATCAAGGTACTCCCACAACTGCATTTCTATATCTTCTTCGTTCTGTCCCATTTCCTTAGTTTAAAGTTAAGTATAAATAAGCTAAACCAATTCCCTGCTGTACTTACTTTCCAATACTTCTTTCAATTTTTGCCTTGCCCTGAACAGTTTTACTTTTACGTTACTTGTGGTCAGTCCCATGATCACGCCTATTTCATCTACCGATTGTTCTCCCTGGTAAAACAGTGATAACGCCTGCGCTTCTGATTCCGGCAAATGCTTCAAGGCATTGTTCAGCATTTGTTTTTGCGTTTTTTGTTCCAATCGCTCTGATGGCTTTTCTGCGTTACTGTTGTCGGAAATAGAAATCATTTTTTCTTCCTCCAGCAGAATCGTTTCATCCTTTTTCTTTCTGAGGTGCGAGAGGCAAGTAGTATTTACAATTGTATATAGCCATGTGCTGAACTTGCTGTTGCCCTTGAAATCCGCCAGGCAACGGTATGCTTTTACAAAAACATCCTGGGCAAGTTCCTCAGCCAATTCGCGGTCTTTAACATAGCGCATAGCCAGGGTAAATACATACTGCTGGTAACGGTTTACCAAGGTTGCGTAGGCAGCCTGCTGCCCGCGTAGCACCAATTGAATAACCTCAGTATCGTCGGACTCCGTAAACATTTGTATTATTAAGACGCAGAAACCCAGGCAATGGTTACAACTAATTATTATTTTTCAGAAAAATAGTTCAAAAATTCTGTAACCTGGTTTGAAAGTCGGTAGTCTTAGTTGTATCGGTTCATTCAGAAACCGGATTTTTAACTCTTAAAATTTAATATTATGATCGGTGATTTAATTCCAATGGTAATCATGACGGGCATGTTTGCTATGATATTCGGTATCACTTATATCCGCAGCCGGGAGAACATGGCTATGATAGAGAAGGGCCTGAACCCCAGAAACAAAGACCCAAGGCCTAGACCATTTATTAACCTGAAATGGGGACTTTTGCTGATTGGATCAGGCTTTGGGTTGTTGCTTGCGTTTATTATTGATAATACCGTTTTGAAAGAGGATAAAACTTTGTCACAAACCAATATCGCTATTGGCGGCCACCATACTAAGCGTGGTAGTAAAATCAGTATGATAGATACCAGCCATGCTGCAACTGATACGTCTTTAGCTGCCCGCAGTGCTGCTGCTAAAAATAGTAATACTGCCGATGATGATGACGATGATGACGATCATAGCATAGTGGATGTAAGAAGTAATGATCCTAAAAATGTGCCTATCTACTTTGCCCTGATAGCAATAGGTGGCGGCCTGGGGCTGTTTTTCTCTTACCGCATCGAAAAGAAGGAGTGGGTAGACAAGAAAATTGATGGTTAATAAGGGTTTAGTTTTTGTGCACAGTAGCCGCTCTTCGTGAGTGGCTTTTTTATTTTTTCTCAATCCAATCATCTGTAAAATGACGGACCTGTTTCTCCTGCGAGAATTTATCTGCATTGTATTCGTTCGATTTATTGCGGGGAATAGAGAGACTTTTCCATTCGTCTTTGCTGAGCAGTTTTGATATATATACGATCTGGCCAACGTGGTAGGAGTAGTGGGCTATCTGCCGGTTGATGGCTTCCAGGATGGTATGGCCTTCATTGCGGATGTATATGATACGCTCCAGGTCATTGTCAGTAATGCTATCCAGTGCATCGAACAAGCATTGCCAGCCTTCATCCCACTTTTTCATCAATTCTGAACGGACGAGGGTTTCATTCTCAAATTCGGCATCACGTTTCCGGGTGGGCTTTTCGCCGTCAGTCGTCAGGAAGTCCGTCCAGCGGCTGAGCATATTGCCCCACAGATGTTTAACAATAGTGACGATGCTGTTGCTGTCATCGTTTGCATGCCAGGACAGATCTTTGTCTTCGATCTGCGCCATTGCCTTTTCGCCAAGTTGCTTATACATTGCGAACTGGCGTTTCGCGCTTTCTAAGTAGGAAATCATAAACCCCAAACCCCTAAAGGGGCTTCCTCTTGTTTAGTATTCGTTAACCCCAACCCCTAAAGGGGCTATTCCCCTATTGATCGAATTGGCGTTTAAATAAAATTGCTTAATTATTTTTCAATGCTCAATGTTTTCAATGACCCTTAATTTATGGTTCCCCTTTAGGGGACAGGGGTGCTTTGGGTATAAATATCTGGCCTTGTCAGCTCCATTATTCGCTCGGGGTATTTACATTCTGTGAAGTCATATTTTCGGTAGAGCTCCTGAGCTCCCTTGGTGGCCAGCATTATGCGCCGCAGGCCCCTGACCCATTCCATGCCGAAGATGAGTTCCATCATCCTTTTGCTGATACCCTGGCCTCTGTGCACCTCAACTACGTATACATCGGCGAGGTAGGCAAATGTGGCATAATCGGTCACTAACCTTGCGTATGCTATTTGTTGCCCATTAAACAATGCGGCGATACAGTAGGAATGTTCAAATGCCCTGTTTACGACGTCAAATGGGATATGGGGAGACCAATAGGATAACACTGAAAGCCACTTATGAATGTCGCGGACATCCATAAGCGACTTATCCGTAGTTATAATGTATCCTTTAAAGTTTTCTTTCACCGGCTCCATTTCAGATAACGTAGTTCCATTTATTGACATCTTCTGTGAGCCCACGGCGGATGTTGAACAGTTCTTTCTGTAATTGATACATCATTGCATCCGGTTCTATATAGCATTTGTACTCTTTGTGGCCAATGGCGATGATCTCAATAGGCGCGACTACTGCTGCAGTGCCAGCCCCGAACGCTTCCACGCGCTTGCCGTCTTCGAAAGCTGTAATTAGTTCTGCGTAGCTTATTTGTCTTTCTTCAATAGTAATTCCTTTTGCCTTTGCTATTGAAAGCAGCGAATCACGGGTTACGCCGTCAAGAATCGTCCCCGTTAACTGTGGCGTTACCAAAACATTGTCTATAAAGAACATAGCATTCATAGTGCCGGATTCTTCAATGAATTCGTTATGGATTGCGTCTGTCCAAAGGACCTGGTCATAGCCGGCTTCCCGCGCCAACTGTGTAGGGTAAAATGCGCCGCCGTAGTTGCCGCCGCATTTTGCATTGCCTGTACCACCCTCGGCAGCGCGCACAAAATTTGTTTCCACTTTTACTTTGAGCGGTTTGGCATAATACTGGAATGCCGGCGAACAAACTACCATAAACAGATACTCGTCGGAAATTTTTACACCTATCCTGTCCTCGGTAGCAATCATGAATGGACGGATGTATAGTGAACCATCCGCTTCTTTTGGCACCCAATCGGCATCAAGCTGTACCAAACTACGTATAGCGTCAATAAATAGTTTTTGGGGAACAGGCGGCATGCACATACGGTGCAGTGATTTTATGAAACGATCGTAGTGTTTGTCTGCACGGAAAATATTTATATGGCCGTCTTCCATCACAAACGCTTTCATGCCTTCAAATACTGTTTGCCCATAGTGCAGGCAAAGCGCCAGCGGGCTCAGGGTAAGATCGTGAAACGGCACTACTTGTGCATTCTGCCATTCGCCGTTTTTGTATTCGGCGATGAACATATGCTCGGTCGGTATTTTACCGAAAGGGAGCGACTTGGTGTCCGTGACTTTTCTTTCGGCCTGCGAGGTAACTGAAATAGTGTGTTCCATACAGTTTCTGTTTTAGATTGTTTATGAATCAGCCTGCAGGGCCTCCGGAAAGGCTGCGGCCATTTTTGAAGTTAATTCTTTTTCTGCCTTATGTTGTTTCCTGTAGCCACGATTTACCAGGTATACACTGATAACGATGGTAACAAAAGCCATGCCCGTATATACATTTACATCCTCTTTCAAGAACAGGTAGCCCACGATTACGGCTATCAACGGGTTGATGTAGGCATATATTGTGGCAATGCCCACAGGCAAGGCGCTAAGTGCATACATGTATGCGGCATATGCCAGCACTGAGCCAAATGTGACGAGATAGAGCAGCGCCTCCATCCCTTCCTTGTTCCATAATTGAAAGCCTTGATAGCTATCAATCGCCGGGCTGAGCAACAGCATGAACAGACCGCCAAATAATAATTGCAGTCCAGAGTTAAAGAACGGGTTGACGGGGTTAACGTGCTTTTTATTTACAATGCTGCCCAATGCCCAGCAGCAGGTGGCTAGCAGAACTGCGAGCATGCCGCCTATATATGCGGGCTTTGTGATGTCCGCAAGGTTGTGCCGGAAAATAAGTCCTACGCCACAAACCCCGAGAATCATACCAAAACCAATTGCTGCATTGAAATGATCTTTTTTCGAAGACATGAGATTGAACATCACTGCAAAAAGCGGCATCATAGAACACAGCAGCGCAGCAATGCCGCTAGGTATATATTTCTCGCCCCATGTCACACCGCCGTTACCCATAGTCAGCATCAGAAAACCTACCAGCATCTGGCGGAGTATGTTCTGTGACGACAGGTCTTTTTTCTTGCTTACCATCAATGCTATGAGCACCAATATGACGCCGGCAATTGTTTGCCGTGCGCCTGCAAATAATAAAGGCGGATAGTGTTCCACGCCTACCCATATAGCCATGTAGGTAGTTCCCCATACTATGCAGACGAAAATAAGCGCGATATATGCTTTGGTGTTCGATTTCATTTCCGACACAAAATTGTGAAAAATAATTAAAACAAAACAGATACAATTTCCATAATTTTGACCATAACAGTTTTTTTTATGAAGACGATCAGCAACAGCAAGACCGAACATTTGTACCTGCGTATTGCGGAAACAATAGAGCAACAAATATTGGACCAGGTACTGAAAATAGGCGATAGATTGGCGTCTGTGCGGCTGCTAAGCAAGGAGCATGGAATTAGCGTAAGCACTATACTGCAGGCATACTATCATCTTGAGGGTAAAGGGCTTATAGAGTCACGCCCGCAGTCAGGATACTATGTGCGGTTCAATCCATCCAGGTTTCCGCAGAAGATAGAAAAGAGCAACCCGCAGCAAATAGTAAAAACGAAGAATGTGGAGGCTATCATCGGTGAAGTGTATGACACTTTTTCGATGAGCGGTGTTACCCGGTTTTCTCTCAGCGTGCCGGCCCCCGAGATATTGCCGCTGGCAAAGCTGAATAAGGCGATGATGCAGGCCCTCCGCGACCTGCCGGCGAATGGCACCTCTTACGAGCAGGTGCAGGGGAACGACCTGCTGCGCAGGCAAGTAGCCCGTTGGTCTATGCACTGGGGCGGCCATCTTCAGGCAGATGACCTGGTTACAACCTCGGGCTGTATGAACGCCATTTCCTATTGCCTTATGGCGCTGACCAAGCCGGGAGATACTATTGCGGTAGAGAGTCCCGTGTATTTTGGCGTATTGCGATTTGCGCAGAGTATAGGCCTGAAAGTATTGGAGCTGCCAACTGATCCTGATACTGGCGTAGATCCGGATGATGTGAAAAAAGCATTGCGCAAACACGCCATCAAGGCCTGTTTCTTCGTTACTAATTTCAGTAATCCGCTTGGCTATTGTATGCCCGATGAGCAAAAGGAAGCAATGGTAAAACTGCTTTCACGGCATGGTGTGCCGCTGATAGAAGATGATCTGTATGGAGATGTGTATTTTGGTAAGAGCCGGCCAAAGTCATGTAAGAGCTTTGACGAAGAAGGGAATGTACTTTGGTGCAGCTCGATCTCGAAGACCCTCGCGCCGGGGTACAGGGTGGGGTGGGCAGCCCCTGGTAAATACATGGATAAAGTGAAGCGGCTGAAATTGTACCACAGTATAACAAGTGCCACTGCACAACAAGCAGCTATCGCGAGCTTCCTGGCGACCGGCAGATATGAGTATCACCTCCGCAAGTTGCGACAGACGCTTCATGCAAACAGCCTGCAATTTACCCGTGCGATAGGAGAGTATTTTCCAGGCGGCATTAAAATGTCAACCCCTAAGGGCGGATTTATATTATGGCTTGAATTGGACAAAAAGGTAGACACCTACCATCTTTACCAGGAGGCAATGCAGCATAAAATAAGCATAGCTCCGGGTACCATGTTTACCCTTCAAGACCGTTACCAGAATTGTATGCGGCTCAGTTACGGGATGCCATGGACAAATGAGGTGGACCGGGCTTTGAGACGGCTTGGAAATCTTGTGCATGGGATGATGTAACTTTTTTTGGAATTAGGAATTCGTACTTTGAACCGCCGGCCGGTTTGGATTGCTTCGTTAATACTCTATTTAAAAAGTACCTGCTTCGTTTTTTGGCGATCCAATAAAAAAATTCATTTCTATAACTATTGATTAATCCTGTTGGATTAGCGGCAGGTATTTATTAACAATATTTGTTTTGTTTACCTTTATGTTATATTTTGCCAGATAATTTTCCATATAACTATTATATAGTAACAACTTTTTTCGCTCTTTATGAGAAAGCTATTTATTCTATTTGTTTTACTGACGTTGGTAGGTGAGGATTTGTCCGCGCAATATAACACACCTCAAAACTATAACTGGGTCTTTGGAACACGTGCCGGGGTGAGTTTCAGTTCTGGTTCTCCAGTCAATATTTCTCCAACTATTGCAGGCGCAGCAACACCAATAGACCAGTACGAAGGCTCTGCGTCTGTAAGCAATCCTACTACGGGAGCGTTGCTGTTTTATACCGACGGTACCAGTATCTGGAACAGCGCGGGAAACATTATGCCGGGCTCTGCTGCCGGGCTCACACCATACAGCACCTGGAGTACAACCCAGGCGGCGCTTATCGTGCCAGTGCTTTCCAATCCTAATCAATACTATGTATTTTCTATTGAAGAGGCGGAAGATTATTTATCAGGTGATATGGGGGCTATGCGTATGTATTACTGCATCGTCGACATGACACTTGCGGGCGGCCTGGGTAATGTGGTGCCGGGTACGCTGGGTACATTCTTTGCAAGCCCTGTGGCGGAAAAAATGATAGTTGTGCCTGGTAATAACTGCGATCTATGGCTGATCACACACGGGCGGGGAAATCAAAGCTTCTATGTTTATGATATAACTACTACGGGCATCAGCGCGACACCGGTTGTATCTACATTAGGCAACATGACAGGCGGCTTTGCATATGGCATCGGGGTGGTTAAGGCATCGCCGAACAGGCTGCACCTTGTGACTCAAAGCTGGAATGACCCCACGATCACAGATATTGCAGGGACGCATTTGAATGGTACGGAGCTATATGATTTTGACCCAAATACGGGGATAGTATCTAACTGCAGGTTGCTGGATTCTCTTGACGAAGAGTATGGTGCGGAATTCTCACCTGATAATACCAAGCTGTACACTATGGAAGATTTTCCGGCGGCAGGGGTTTCGAAGATAGCCCAGTATGATATAACGGGCGCTACGGCGGCTGCGATAAGGGCCACCAAGTATACAGTGGTTACGAGCTCGGCTGCCGCAAACGAACCCTATACCGATCCGAAGCTGGCGGTGAACAATAAAATCTACTTTGGTTCCATGACATCCTTACCTCAGTCCTACCTGAGTGTGATCAATAGTCCGAACGCGTCGGGTGCAGCTTGTGGGTATGCGAACAATATAGTCACCTTATCGGGAGTAGGGTACAGTTATGCGCAAGAAGGTATGCCCAATGTAGTGCAGAATGTGGTGCACGATACTTCATTCCAGGAACATGATACGACGCTTTGCGTGATCGCATCATCCGGTATTATCCTGCATGCGCCTGCCGGCACATCTTATTATTGGTATGATGGCACTACTGCGGCCACTCATCTAGCGGTAGCGTCAGGTACCTATTGGGTCAATGTTTCAAATCTGTGCAGCGTAATCAGTGACACCTTCAAAGTGCATGTTGGCGCCACACCTATTTTGGGAACACTTACTATTTGCCCCGGAGGTAGCACAACCTTGACCAATACAACACCAGGTGGCACATGGACCAGTTCGCTTACTTCTGTAGCAACCATCGGCGCTTCCTCAGGAGTTGTAAACGGAATTGGAAGCGGGACAACAACTATTTCTTATACGACACCGGGTTCTTTGGGTATTACCGGTTGCACCTCAACTGCGGTAGTCACCGTAGATCCCTTATCATCTATTACGGGAACGCCGACGTTGTGTCTAGGAGGTACAACAATCCTCAGTAATACAACAGCAGGTGGTACCTGGAGCAGTGTAAATACTGCGGTTGCGACTATAGGCAGTGTAACTGGCGTGGTAAATGGAGTTTCAGCGGGAACCTCCACTATTTCCTATTTCACTGCGGCAGGGTGTTCAACCTCTATCGTTGTTACGGTTAGTGCTACATCTCCTATCAGCGGCACCTTGACTGTATGCCAGGGAAATACTATTACATTAACCGATGTCACTACCGGTGGTACCTGGCAAAGCGGCAATCCCGGTGTTGCAACTATTGGAGCCGGTACGGGCGTTGTAACCGGTGTGAGTGGTGGCACAGCCACTATCACGTACATTACTCCTGCCGGTTGCATGGCAAATGCTGTCGTTACCGTTAACCCGGTGGGCCCGATCAATGGTTCGCTGTCGGTATGTCTGGGATATACGACAACACTGACGGATAATGCCGCAGGTGGCACCTGGAGCAGTACCAACCCCGGCATAGCAACTATTGTTGCAGGTACTGGTTTAGTCACAGGAGTCGCTGTTGGGACGACGACTATAAGTTATTTGCTGCCATCTGGCTGTTTCGCAACCGCTGTGCTGACTGTTATTACGGTTGCGCCAATAAATGGCACCCCAGAGATGTGTGTAGGCAGTACCACTACGCTTAGCAGCTCTTCAACTGGCGGCACATGGAGCAGCGGTAACCCAGGTGTTGCAACTATTGGAGTTTCCTCGGGTGTTGTTAATGGTGTTTCTATTGGCACCGCAACCATTACCTACACCATAGGCGGTGGCTGCACAAATGCAATTGTGGTTACGGTAAACCCTTTGCCAGCGCCAATTTCTGGGACTACATCGGTATGCCAGGGCTTTACTGCGACTTTGACCGATGCGTCTGGCGGCGGTACCTGGAGCAGCAGCAATCCTGCGATCGCTTCGGTCGGTGCTTCTTCGGGGATTGTAAGTGGTGTTTCCGGAGGCACGGTGACTATTACGTACAAACTGCCAACCGGCTGTTTTGCGACGATCCCATTTATTGTGAATCCCACACCCCCAAATATTTCCGGGGCAGCAAATTTATGTATCGGATCATCAGTTACGTTAACCGATATTACTGCCGGAGGTACCTGGCTTAGCAGCAGCGCAGGCATTGCCAGTATCGGATTTTCAAGTGGCGTAGTGACAGGTATTTCGACCGGTTTTACCATAATCACCTATACGCTACCCACGGGTTGTATTATCACAACAACGGTAAATGTGGGAACGCTGCCTGCGGCGCCGCTTACCACAAATCTTAACTATTGCCAAAACGATCCTGCCGCGCCATTGACGGCGGTGGGTTCCGGGCTGGAATGGTATACGGTCGCCATAGGCGGATCACCGCTTGCTTCAGCCCCTGTTCCTTCAACTGCGGTTCCCGGGGTTACAACGTGGTATGTCAGCCAAACTATTGGCTGCGAAGGCCCGCGTGCGCCACTAACGGTCACAGTTCACATAAAAGTACCAAGGCCTTTCATTCTTCCGGAGAATTCGTCTACTTGTGCGTTCGCCCCGATCGGGTACAACTATAACGGCGTCACATTTACCGGTGAGACATTTGCATGGACGGTACCTTCAAATGCTGCGATAACGGGTGGCTCTGCCTCTGGTTCCGGTATAGTGGTGACGTTTGATACAACCGCTGGTGCGAATGTCGTGTTTCTAACTGTTGGCGACGGTTATGTGCCCTGTAATGTCACCGACTCCGTGCCTATGATCGTAAATGTGGGCTCACCGGATGCTGCATTTTACATCAAACCCAATGTTTGTGTAGGTGATACAGTAACCGTCGCTTTAACTCATACAGACGTGGGCGTTTCAGATTATATATGGGATTTTGGTGCTCCGGGAACATATGACATGGTGGTTGCTTCGTCTAATCACGGAGGCCCATTCGGGATCGTATGGCCAACGCCGGGTATTAAGATCGTTACGATGACCGCAATGTCGGGAGGGAATTGTCCGTCTAAACCCGTGTCGGATACTTTTGATGTGCATGATCTGCCTGATGCCACTTTTAGCATGACACCTAAATCTACTGGTACGCTGTGTCTCGAGGATAGCCTGCTTTTCAGTGCGCACTTGAAAGATGCTAACTGTTCTTATTTGTGGCAACCTGAGCATTGCTTTAATAATAACAACCAGCCAGACATATGGGGAAAAGTGGAGCAGGGCAGAACCGAGATCACGCTGACGGTTACGGATGCGTTTGGCTGCACCTCTTCTTCCAGCCAGCAGATCAGCCCTGATGCCTGCTGTACTGTATTGTTCCCTACGGCATTCACCCCTAATGGAGACGGGCTTAATGATTTCTATCGCCCGATCTTAAGTGGTTATCATAACTTCCACGAATTCCGTATAGTGAACCGTTGGGGTCAGACCGTTTTTGAAAGTGCTAACACTTTTCCATCATGGAATGGCAGCTTTAATGGCGTGCCACAGGATATGGGTGTTTACTACTACTATATCAAGTATGACTGTGGCGGAAACACCATAGAAGATAGGGGTGATGTTACGCTGGTAAGGTAATTCTTAAAAAAAGTAATTACAAAAATAGCCTGGGTCATGTTCCCCAGGCTATTTTGTTTTCATTTGCCTGATAACGGACAGAACATTCTGAAAAATCGCCAAAGGAGTTTTTTAAGCTTTTATATGAGAATAATACTTTTTGTGTAGTTATTTGCAAAACACCTGGCCGGTATCAGGAATTCACCTATTCAATAAGTGTTTTTTTACCACTAATAAAACTGTGAAAACGCTTGTGAATAGTGACTTATACGGGGTATTAACAAAGTTATTAACACCCTACATTTTAACAGCTTAAATACTTGCATTTCATCCGCCAAATGCCGCTTTAAAACTGTATATTTGCACATCTTATTTTAAAGCGAATTATGGACCAAAATAACGAAGATAATTTACCACAGGAAGCGCCTGAAGAATCGAATAAAATAATACAAATCAATATTGAGGAGCAGATGAAAACGGCCTATATCGACTATTCTATGTCGGTAATAGTAGGCCGGGCACTGCCTGATGTTCGTGATGGGTTGAAACCTGTGCACCGCCGTGTACTTTTTGCGATGCACGAGCTGGGAAATACGTTTAATAAGCCGCATAAGAAATGTGCCCGTATTGTAGGGGAAGTGCTGGGTAAGTATCACCCGCATGGCGATGTATCTGTGTATGATGCTATGGTGCGTATGGCGCAGCCGTGGAGCATGAGGTATATGATGGTGGACGGCCAGGGAAACTTCGGCTCGCAGGACGGCGATAACCCGGCGGCTATGAGGTATACCGAAGCCCGTATGCTGAAGCTGGGCGAGGCCATGATGGAAGACATCGAGAAGGAGACCGTTGACTTTACACTCAACTTCGATGATACGCTTGAAGAACCAACGGTATTGCCGACCCGCCTGCCGCAGTTACTGCTCAATGGGTCGTCGGGTATAGCTGTAGGTATGGCTACCAACATGATGCCGCACAACCTTACAGAAGTGATTGATGGTTGCCTGGCATACATCGACAATAACGACATTACTATAGACGAACTGATGAAGTATGTGAAGGCGCCTGATTTTCCTACAGGCGGCATCATATTCGGCATTGAGGGTATTAAGCAGGGTTTTCATACAGGCAGGGGCAGGGTAGTGCTTCGTGGAAGAGTGACCGTGGAAACTGCGAAATCCGGAAAGGAAACGATCATCATAACTGAAGTACCCTACCAGGTGAGCCGCGATGCGCTTGCCGAGAAAATAGGTGCATTGGTAAATAACAAGATCATCGACGGTATTACCCATGTGGGCAATGAGTCGAACAAAGAAGGTACGCGTGTGGTTGTAGAACTGCGCAGGGATGCAGTAGCTCAGGTCGTGATCAACCAGCTTTATAAGTACAGTGAGCTGCAAACGTCTTACGGTATAAACAATGTGGCGCTGGTGAATGGCCGTCCACGCACACTGAACCTAAAGGACGTCATCTCTGAATTTATCATTTTCAGGCATGAAGTGATCGTGCGCCGTACGCAGTACGAACTCAAGGAAGCTAAGAAACGTGCGCATATATTGGAGGGCTACCTGATAGCCCTTGATCACCTCGATGAAGTGATCAGGCTCATACGCAATTCGGCTAACCCGGATATTGCCAAGGATGGCCTTATTACTTCGTTCGGAATGACGGAGATACAGGCCAAGGCAGTGCTTGAGCTCCGCTTACAGCGACTTACCGGTATGGAGCGCGAGAAGATCCGCGAAGAGCATGCCGAGTTGATGAAACTTATTGCTCATCTGGAACTGATATTGGGCGACCAGGGTATGCGTTACCAGATCATAAAGGACGAACTGCTGGATGTGCAGAAAAAATTTGGCGATGAACGCAAGAGCGAGATACACTACATGGCCGACGAGATGAGCATTGAAGACCTCATAGAGAAGGAAGATGTGGTGATCACTATCTCTCACCTCGGCTATATCAAGCGCACATCAAACGATGAGTATCGTTCGCAGCGCCGTGGCGGCCGTGGAGCAATGGGTGGCAAAACAAGGGATGCCGATTATATCGAGCATTTGTTTGTGGCCTCCACGCACCATACGCTCATGTTCTTTACAGAAAAAGGAAGATGTTTCTGGCTTAAAGTGTACGAGATACCCGAAGCCGATAAGAACGGAAAGGGAAGGGCGATCCAGAACATGATACAGATACCTGCTGACGATAAGATACGCACGGTAATAGACGTGCCCAAGCTGGAAGATGAAGAGTTTATCAATTCGCATTTTGTAGTGTTATGTACCAAGAAGGGTATTATCAAGAAGACAAAACTCGCTGACTTCAGTCGTCCGCGTGCAAATGGCATAATCGCTATTACCATTGAAGAAGGTGACCAGTTGCTTGATGTATCACTGACGCAGGAAGATTACTACATTATGATGGCGGTGAAATCCGGACGTGCGATATGCTTTCCGCAAGAGAAAGTGCGGGCGACAGGCCGTGGCGCGATAGGCGTTTTTGGTATAGAACTGGATGAAAATAATGATGAGGTTATTGGTATGCTGTGTGTCGCTAAAACAGATGTGACCAAGCAGGTGCTGGTGGTTTCGGAAAAAGGCCTTGGTAAGCGTACTCCATTCTTAGAAAAGATCGACAAAGTGGATGGTGCCGAAGAAAGCAGTGGCGAAGATGAACCGCACAACCTTGTTCAGATAGGCGATGACAAATACCTGCTCTCTTACAGGGTTACTAACCGTGGCGGCAAAGGTGTGAAAACTATCAACGTTACCGAAAAGACCGGAGCATTGATAGGGCTGGTAGGTGTAGCTGAGACAGACGATCTGATGATAACCTGCGAGTCGGGAGTTACTATCCGCATGAAGGTATCCGCCATCCGGGAAGCCGGAAGGGCAACGCAGGGTGTAAAGCTGATCAATATTGATGAAGGCGATAAGATAGCAGCCATAGCGCGCATAGCAGAGCAGGAAGAAGATGAGAATGGAAATGGAACAGATGAGCATACCGAGACAGCCAACGAGGCAGGTGATGAACCAGCCCCGGTCGCAGAATAGTTATGAGGTAAAAAAACACAAACAGTAATCTTAACCGATATAAATGAAAAAAGTAGTTCTGATCATCGCCTCCCTGAGCATTTCATGCGCGGCTTTCGCCCAGGAAAAATATGTTACCGCGGCCCGCACTGCCTTGACAAAGTCGAACGACCTTGAGGAAGCCAAGCAAGATATCGACAAAGCCATGGCCGGTCCGGCAATGCAGGAAAATCCCAAAGCGCTGCTGACCAAAGGTGAAATTTATGTTGGCCTTATGGGAGTGGAAAAATACAAAGCAACTAACCCTTACCGTGAAGGCGCACAGGCTTTGATAAAACTGGCAGAAATAAAACCAGACTATGAAAAAGAAGAAACAGACATGTTTTTATTAATGTCGGCCGGGCTTTATTATAACGAAGCTGTGACGAAATATGGCAATAAGAGCGACTCCGGCAGGTATACAGCTTCCGCCGAATTGTTCCGAAATGTTCTAAGGATCCGTGATCTCAATGGTGGTAAACGATTTGAAAAGTTTGCGGGTATACAAAGATTGGATACTGCTGTTGCCAAAACAAAAATGTACCTGGCGTTTTGCAGTTATTTCACCGGGAAATATGCGGAGGCCATACCCATGTTGACTGCTGCGAAGGACAACCCGATAACTAAGTCCACATATATTTACGAAGACCTGATCGATGCTTATGAGAAGCAGAAGGATATGGACAAGGAGCTGGCAACCATACAGGAAGCACGCACGGCATATCCTGACGATCACGGCCTCAGGAACGATGAATTGAATTACTACATGATCACCGGCAAGCAAGACGAACTGGTAAAGAAACTGGAGGTTGAGGCTTCCAAAGATCCAAACAATGCGGAAATGCAGTTTAATATCGGTATTGTTTACAATGGGCTGGCCAACCCGAAAACCGGAAAGAAGCCCGATAACCGGGCTGAGCTGATGACCAAGGCGGAAGGGGCATACCTAAATGCGTTAAAAATAGCTCCTGAAAATCCGGACTACAATTATAACCTTGGCGGTTTTTACAACAACAAGGCTAAGGAAATAAATGACCAGATGAATGCGATCACGGGAACGTCGGCGTCTGAGCAAAAGAAGTATGACGACCTGAAAGTGAAACGCGATGAACTTTTCGAGAAGGCGCTCCCCTATGTGGAAAAGGCATACAATTCGTATGATGCTAAAGCAGGAACACTAAAAGCAGCCGAGAAGAATGCTTATTCCAGTTGCATACAAGTGCTGATGCAAATATATTCGATACAGAATAAGATGGATAAAGTGGACGTACTGAAAAAGAAATTGAATGCGATCAAATAAATTAGAAATGACGAGCAGATCACGAAGTGTTATTTTATTTTTTCTTGGCACAGGGCTTGCAATAAATGCTTTTGCCCAGGCAAAACCGGCAAAGCCCAGCGGCGATGATAAGTTTATTATTTCAGCGCTTACGGCTTTAAAGGCAAATAACCTTGACGATGCGAAACAGGAAATAGACAAGGCATTCACCCCTGAAACGAAGGATAAGACCAAGGCGCTGTTTGTAAAGGCAGAGATATACATTTCGCTTCAGGAGCAGGACAAGAATAAGGGCACAACACTATACCAGGACGCAGCTAAGTCGCTTTTCAAATTAATGGAATCAAAACCTGACTATGAGAAAGCGACGGTAAGCCAGTTATTGCTCTACTGTGGTTTTGCATACTATAACGACGGCGTGAAGGCCTATAGCGACCACAAGTATCCGGAAACTATAGAGTTGATGAAGAATGTGATAAAGGTACGCGATGTAGACGGAGGCAGTAAGAAATTTGAAAACCTGCCGCAAGCCAGGCAATTTGATACCATTTGCGCAACCGCTACGTTGAGCATGGCCAACAGTGCCTATACCTTACTGAAATACGACGAAGCGATCCCTTATCTTACTACAGCCAAGGCTAATCCGATCACCAGATCTGCAGCTGTGTTTGAGTGTCTTATAGACGCCTATAATCACCAGAAAAATGCAAAAGATATTTTTTCGATCATAGAGGAGGCTAGAGGTGCCTATCCTGATGATCTCATAATCAGGAACCAGGAATTGAATTACTATCTCAGCGCAGGCAAACACGAAGAGCTTGCAAAGAAACTTGAAGCTGCCGCGGCGAAGGAACCGAACAATTCCGAAATTCTGAACAACCTGGCTTTCGCTTATTTGTCGATGGCGAATGCGAAGGACGGCAAGAAGGGCGATGTTGCGCAACTGACAGCAAAGGCCGAAGATGCATTCAAGGCAGCTTTAAAGTTGTCTCCTGAAAATGGCTCCAGCAATTATAATTTCGGTGCATTATACTTTAACCAGGGCATAGACCTTAATGAGCAAATGAATGCAATTGCCGCATCTGCTGCTCCGGACCAGAAAAAATACGATGACCTGAAATCAAAACGGGATGCCCTGTTTTTGAAGTCTACCCCTTACCTCGAAAAGGCGTATAGTATCTACTCCGCAAATGAAACGAACCTGAGAGGCGAAGATCAGGCCAATTATAAAGGTGCTGTAGCTGCTTTAGGGAAGGTATATGCTGCGCAAAACAAAGCAGATAAGGCCGCAGAAATGAACCGGAAGTATGATAGCCTGAAATAGTGGTTTGCGCAGCCTGATATGTATTATTGATTCTGTTGTAAAAAATTATGCAATATGAAACCAATCTGTTGGGCGATCTCTCTTATTCTTATTTTGCCTTTTAGTGCCGGCGCGCAGGCTGATACCAGCTCCTCCCAGGGAAAAAAGAAAATAACATTGGCGAACAGCGACGATAACCTGCTGGAAGTGGCTCCTGAAAAGTATGTGACTTCTGCCAATGACGCGCTTAATGACAAACACATTGAAGAAGCAAAGCAGGATATAGACCGGGCAATGATGAGGCCTGAGGTAAATGAAAAGCCGAAAACCCTTTACGTAAAAGCGCAGATATACCTGTCTTTGCAGACGCTGGAAAAATATAAATCGATTAATCCTTATAGGGAAGCAGCGCAAACACTGCTGAAACTGGTGCAGGTAAAGCCGAGGTACGAAAAGGAGACTGTAGATATATCATTGTTGAATTGCGCATTCTTTTATTTCAACGACGGCGTACGGGCATTCAACAGTAAACAATATCCGGAGGCAATTGATTACCTGAATAATGTGCTGAAGATATGCGGGCTGGATGATGGAAAACGTTTTAAAGAATCGCCATCAGCAAAACAACTGGATACCGTGACTGCCAATGCGGTGTTGACAATAGCGAACAGCTACTATCTCTCCGGTAAGTATGCCGAGGCAATACCGATGCTGGTAAAATCGAAAGATAACCCGATTACCAAGAGCGCCATCGTTTATCAGTTTTTATGCTACTCCTACAATAAGCAGAACGACGGCAAGAATGAATTTGCTGCGCTCCAGGAAGGGGTTGCCGCTTATCCCCGCGATGTAGCTTTGCGAAATGACGAGTTGAATTATTATATTAAATCCGGACGGCAGGACGAAATACTCAAGAAGCTGGAGGAGACGGCTGTGTTGGATAGTAATGACGCGGATATTCAGTTTAATCTTGCGACCGCCTATCTTAGTGTCGCCCGTCCCAAAGCAGGTCAGAGGCCGGCAAATGAAGCAGAATTTGTGGCCAAATCGGAAAACGCTTTCCTTCACGCACTTCGGCGGTCGCCGGACAATGCAGGGTATAATTACAACCTCGCCGCGCTGTACTTCAATCTAGGGTTCGATGTGAACGACCAGATGAACGCGATAGGTGGCACATCGAAGGAAGAGCAAAAAAAATATGACGCACTGAAAGCAAAACGCGATGATCTGCTCTTTAAGTCGATGCCCTATTTTGAGAAAGCCTGCGGCATTTTTTCGGCCAATGAAAAAGGCTTGAGTGGCGAAGATATGGTCAGCTACAAAGATGCACTGACTGCACTCAACAAGATATATTCCCTCCAGAACAAAATGGATAAAGCCCAGGAAATAAAGAAGCGGCTGGACAGTCTTCAATAGCCGTGCTTAATTATTAACATGAATGTTTAGATAGAATAGTTTTATAAGCGTATATTTGCATTCCTAAATCAATACAGGGTGAGTAAATTGAATATTGTGCGTTTCGCACCAAAGAATGGAGAAGGGTTCTATGATACACTGAAGAAAAATATAGACGATTTTTTCAAACAAAATAATATCGCGCCTACCGGCAACAGGGCGCTCAGGTGGAAGACCGTTGCTATGTTGTGCCTCTTTTTTGTTCCTATTATTCTTATTATCACCGGTGTAGGCGCAATAAGCCCGTTTCTCTTTTTTGGGCTTTGGTTTTTAACTGGCCTTGGCATGGTTGGTATCGGTTGCTCGGTGCATCACGATTCTAATCACGGCTCTTATTCCGACAATAAAACGGTAAATAAAATAATAGGGGATATCGTAAACGTAGTGGGCGGTTATGACGTTACCTGGCGCATACAGCATAATATACTGCATCATACCTACACAAACATAGAAGGCCTGGATGAGGATATTGAGGTAGGCGGACTGATGCGTTTTTCCCCGCACAGCAAGAGATACAAGCTGCACCGTTTTCAGCATATATATGCATGGTTCCTGTATTGCTTGCTTACCCTGCAATGGGTAACTTATAAAGACTACCGCCTGCTGTTTCAATATGAGAAAAAAGGCCTGCTTAAAAAAGAGAAAATTTCCCTAAGGAAGGCGCTGATCGAATTGAGCATTTATAAGGTGATCTACTTTACTTACATTTTGGTGCTGCCTATCATTTTCTCAGGTATGTCCTGGCAGGCTGTTGTTCTGGGTTTCCTGATATTGCATTTCACTGCGGGACTTGGCTTATCGCTTATCTTCCAGTTGGCACATGTATTGGAATCTTCGGAGTTCCCGCTGCCAACAGAAGACCGGAAAATGGAAAATAGCTGGGCCATTCACCAGCTCCTCAATACCGCTGACTTTTCTCCACGCAGCCATTGGATGTTTTGGTTTGTTGGCGGGCTTAACTACCAGGTAGAGCACCACCTGTTCCCACACATTTCACACGTGCATTATCCCAAGATCGCTAAGATCGTAAAGAGTACGGCTGAACAATATGGCCTGCCTTATAAAGTGATGCCTACGTTTGTAAACGCAATTGGTGAGCATGCCAAAATGCTGAGGAAGATGGGCCGGGAGTAGCCTGTTACACCTTTTTAGCCTAACGGAACAATTCGCTCATAATGTCCAAACCAGGATAATGGGTGATCCGGATCTTTCTCTGCCGAAGGTCTACGGTAATCAGTTTTGAATTCAATTCTTCCGCGAAAGGGAAGTACTCCATGTCGAAATGTTTGGATACATAAATGTATTTCCGGTTCCTTTTTTTCATCCGGAAGATTGCATTTTCATAACCGAACTTGTATAGAAAGGATACCTGCTGCAGCCGGTTGTTATTAATGACCAAGCCTTTCCCAAATGGCTCCCTGGCACCATAGCCATCGTCGTCCTTGTTGGGTGTCGAGTCAACAACTTTGGTGTGATAAGCCGGGTAGCCATATTCCTCGATAAGGTAATTGTTTGTTCCACGGTTGAGGGTTTCTCCAGCCGTATAATTATAATTTTTAGGATTATCGGTCAAAGAATCGGTCGTTCTCGATTGATAGTTGGGATAGCCGTAATACACGATGACATAGTCATTGTCATTGCCAATCACGTCACTGGCAGCAGGTGTGCTATCGGCTTTGAACAATATACCTTCAAACTTTCTTTTTTTGATCAAATCAACGTTTGTGTCGATATAATAGTAAACCGGGCAGAAGAACAGATGATCGCTGAAGTCAGCAATCATTTTTGCCCTGATGTAGGCAGCATCTGCCCCCACTAATTCCGCTTCGTTATAGCGCCTGGCTTTTGTGAGTGCTTCAATCCGGTTATGCTCGGACCTTAATTGCACTAAAATTGCTTTCGGAAATTTAAAACTCGTATCGACGTTTTTGTCGGCTGCTGTATTTTGTGCTTCGCCGTGGTGACTCGTAAGCAGTAACAAAAAACCTAAAAGGACAGCTGGCAGTGTTTTAACCATAAGAAAAATGAGTTGTTTCAAAGTTATTCAAAATTAGTTCTGCTGGAAATCTCCGGTAAAAAACAATACTTTACTGAGTTGGGATCAATATTAAGAATGATTTGGCTGGGTTTGGCATACTAATTGATTTTACCGGGTATGCTCAAGTATAAGGTGGCACTGGTGAATTTAGCTGCGCTGTATTTTCGTCTTGCTATCTTTTTTGTAGTCGGCTTTGTCTATTGCTCCGTCATGTTTGGCCGCTACATTCGCGCCAGCTACGCGGAGCGGTTCCAGGAGCGATCACTGTAATGTGCATTTGAAAAAGGCCCTACTGGTTATCCAGTTTCTGCCTTAGTTGCCGCGTCATGCCGCCGGTATACGCCCGCCACTTTTCTATTACTTCCGCCATATCAGCAGGTATTTCCGAGTCGAATTGTATCCATTCACCGGTGGTGGGGTGGGTGAAGCCCAGTTCCTTGGCATGTAGCGCCTGGCGGGTGAGTATGCTGAAGCAGTTGTCAATAAACTGCTTGTACTTATTGAACACGGTGCCTTTCACAATTCTGTCGCCTCCGTAGGTTGCATCGTTGAATAGCGGATGGCCTATGTATTTCATATGCACCCGTATCTGGTGGGTGCGGCCCGTTTCCAGGCGCAACTCTACCAGTGTTACATAATTGAACCGCTCCAGCACTTTGTAGTGGGTTATGGCATCCTTGCCATAATCGCCATCGGGGAAGGCGTCCATTATCTTGCGGAAACGGAGGTTGCGGCCGATGTTCACATGCACTGTGCCTTCGTCTTCTGCGAGGTCGCCCCAAACCAATGCTATGTAGCGGCGATGAACGGTATGCTTTTTAAACTGTGCAGCCAGCCTCGTCATTGCCTCATCGGTCTTGCCAATTACCACCAGCCCGGAAGTATCCTTGTCGATGCGGTGCACAAGGCCCACACGAGTAAGCTCATCCAGTGGCACCTGGGTAGTGTGGAAGTAGTAGGAGAGGCCGTTTACCAAGGTGCCGGTATAGTTGCCGCAGCCGGGATGTACCACCATGCCCGCCGGCTTGTTTATGATCATCAGGGCGTTGTCTTCGTAGGCAATATTCAGCGGCAAGTCTTCCGGTATGACTTCCTGGCTTTCCGGCTTGCGTGTTTCAAAAACTACGATCGTATCGTTTGGTCTTACCCGGTAATTCGATTTTACAGGTTGGTCGTTTACCAATACAAAACCACTCTCTATAGCCTGCTGCACCTTATTGCGCGTAGCGCCTTCCAGCCGGTTCATCACGAATTTATCTATGCGCAGCGGCTCCTGCCGGCTCGGCGTGACAAAGCGAAGTCGCTCCACCGGGGCGGCATCCGCTTCATTTAATTCTTCTTCCGGGTCTTCGTCATCCCATACATCTTCTATGTCTTGCTCATTGGCCATGGCGCAAAGATAACCCGTATGGGTTGGAATTCGGATTTTTTGGAATTGGGAATCAGGATTGGTTTGTATATCCTTTTGTCACTTACTAATAATCCTCAGCTCTACTCTCCGGCTCAGTGCTTCATTCTCTCTGCCAGTTTCCTCGTCCCTTATGGGATTAATGTTTCCGAGGCCTATGGCGGCTTTTAGCCTTTCTTTGGCTATTCCGTTCTTAATGAGATAGTCGGCTACTTCCTGTGCCCGTTTTTGGGAAAGTGTACCTTCGTCATAAGGCTCATCTCTGCCGTCATTAATACCCAGGCAGCACACATGGCCTTCCAACTGAAAGATAATGGTACTGTTTTTCTGCAGGAAGTGGAGCAGCATTTCCAGCCGGGGTATAGACTCTGGTGTCATTCTCAGCGAGCCCTGGTAGAAGTCCACATTTTTTATCGGCAACGATTCATCCACTTGCAGTTTTTCCAGATCGTACTGAAACCGCTGGTCGTCGGATGTGTCTTTCCGGGCGTCAAAAATAATATCCACTTTTCGGTCTTCTGAAAATCCTTTCCTGCCGTTTGTAATGGTGTGGGTTATTTTGCCTTTGCCCGTACACCGTTTTATATCATTGTTATCATAGCCCGAAATAACAAGGTAATCCTCCACGTTTTTTGCTCTCATTTCAGAGACCACTTTGTCGTAGCCATCCGTTCCCAGGTAGTCGGCATAACCCATTATGGTGATCTTTGTTTCGTGCATCAGTCTGTTGTCCTTTACTATGCTGTCTATCATCTGTATGCCGCGCTCGTTGATCTGCGTTTTGTCCAGGTCAAAATAGATATGCATTGTATCATGGGTCTGGCCGTATACCTTTACCAGGGCAAGGAAAAGCAGCAAGATAGATGTGAGACGTTTCATTAATTTAAAGATACAATTTCTTCATCTCTTCCTGCTATCATAGCTCTGCTATGATGACGTTAAACTAGCTGTGACCACAATGTCCCATATTGACGTTGCCGTTTACTAACTTCGCCCTCTAAAGGATTATCAATGAGTATCAAGGAGCGGCAAAAGAAGGTGCTAGAGAAGGGCGCTGCCAATATTACTAAATGGGTAGGCTCTACAACTTCAGTGGTGCTGCATACTATTCTGTTTATCGTTTCATTTATTCTTCCTTATCTGGGTGTGGTAAGTTTTGAAAGGATGTTGTTATTCCTAACCACTATCGTATCGCTGGAAGCTATATATCTGTCCATATTTATACAGATGTCTATAAATATGAACAACCAAAACATTGAGATCATCCAGGAAGACATCGAAGAGCTTGGCGAAGACATCGAGGAAATAAGTGAAGACATTGAGGAGCTTGGTGAAGACATCGAAGAGATAGGCGAGGACATTGAAGAGATACAAAAAGACGTGGACGAGATACAAAAGGATGTGGACGAGATACAGGAAGACGTGGTAGAGATACAGGAAGAAACAACCGAAGACGAAAGCAAGGAAAACAAAGAATCAGAGATACTATTGTCCATTCAGGCTACACTGCTGCATTTGCAGAAAGAGATAGAGCAATTGAAGCATAAAAAGTAGAGACCTTAACAACGCACTGTTTACTTCTTAAACCACTGCGCCATAAACTTCGGGTCCAATTGGTAGTAGGCGTAGGTGCTTTTGTATTCCACGTTTCCATTATTTATCCAAATTATAGACGGTACGCTGGGGCCGGCCATTGCCATGAACTCTGGCGTATGATGGAAGTATAGATGGGGGACATCTTCTGCATGGGTCTCGTCGAAGAATTTTTTCAGGAAGGTTTCTGAGCCATCAAGTACGATGTACATAGGGTAATCAGGATGCTCGTGATGAATGATCTGCAGCAGATATGCGGCCTTTTTACAGTGTGGGCAAGTGAGACTCATAAAGGCCAGGATATGCTTGCCCTTTCTCAGGTCCACGGTAGGTGCGGGGTCAAAGCGATACAGCGGGTCCAGATTGATGGTTGTTGCTGTCTTTGGCGCTTCCGGGTCTGTACCGACGTACATGAACCGCAGCAGGAAGGGTGTGCTTATTGCAATCGCCGCCACAAAAAGGCATATGTATTCCTGGTACTTGTAAGGTTTAACGTCATATATTTTCCACAAGACGATGGTTGCGGCGATCATAGCGAGGTTCTTCCACACAGCCTGCAGTGGCGTCATGCTCACCTGATTGCCGAAACAGCCGCAGTTGCCGGTATTGCCCTGCTTCATGATCACGATGAGCAGATAAATAATGAATACCCCAAGTATGGCAATAACCGCCTTGTAAGTGAAAGACCTGAGAAAAATGTGGCAAACCAAGAACAGGCCGAGCAACACTTCCAGCCCTATCATCACCCGCGCCAGGATACCAGTGAGCAATATGCTGCTTATTCCCAGGTCGAAAAAAGTCCACTGAAAACTGTCGAACGTATTATCGTCCTGGTATATGGTGATTGGGAAAGAGGTGTGATCAGAGGGTATACTCCATCGAACGAAAACGCCCAGCTTGCTATAGGCAGAATAAAAGAACACCCCTGCAAGGACCAATAGTAGCAGAAGACCTATAGTGCGCTTTACGTAAAACGAAGCGCTTTTGCGTGGCTTTGGCGTTACTTCCGGTGCGGCAGGGTCTGTTTGTAAAACTGCATCCATATTGAGAATATGGCTCAAAATTAGCCCATTACCGCTTATTGGGATGGTAAAATTTTATTAATAAAGGTAGCAGGTCTCTACTGTGGTAATGTTGTTGTTCACGTAAGTTCCTGATTGGGCGTTACAATTGCTCTGCGCGCCGGACTTGTTATTAATAATGCTGAATTCCGTTGAAGAGCTATCGGGGAGGCCGGGTGTGCCACTATACTTGATATTGCAATGACAGGTATATTTCTTGCCACATGAGGTCATTATTACGGTTCCTGCAACTGCGATGGCAAGTAGTATAGTGGTTATGAATTTCATGTATCCTGTTATTTGGTGTGAAGATACTGATTGAGATTTAATATTCAAAAAATGAATGACAGATGGGTCTCATATTTCCGGCAGGAGTCCGGTTGATAAAGTGTTATGATAAAGTCTGATTTTCGCCTTATAATTGCAAAAATATAGATTCATTTACCTATTACACGTATCGGCCTCATATCAGACACGCACAACTACCTTGATGAGGCCGTATTCAAGCACTTTGAAAATTGCGATGAGATATGGCATGCCGGCGATTTTGGCACATCGGCGATAGCAGACAAACTGAAAGCGTTCAAGCCGCTGAGGGGAGTTTATGGGAACATAGATGGTTACGACATCAGGAGTGAGTTCCCCGAAAAACTAAGGTTCAAATGTGAGGGCGTAGATGTGTTCGTGGTACACATTGGCGGCTATCCCGGACACTATGCACCTGCGATCAGGACGGAGTTATTTGCCAATCCTCCAAAACTATTCATCAGTGGCCACTCCCATATCCTCAAAGTAATCTACGACGACAAACTGAAGTGCCTGCATATGAACCCAGGTGCCGCTGGTAATCATGGCTGGCACAAAGTGCGTACCCTTATTCGCTTTGTTATTGATGGCAGCGATATGAAAAATTGTGAGGTAATAGAACTTGGTAAAAGGACCGGGAAAGCGCAGACCGAAATATAGGCGTCTGGCGCGTTTCAGACGTTCGTGATCCAATCTGCATTCAACCACTATCGTGGTTGCGTACATCCAGCTTTTTAATCCCCGGATTTCATCCGGGGCTATTAACGGTTAAGCCCTCCGGGCTTTTTCGCCGCGTTTTTTATCGTTTTATCTATGAGCAGTGAATTGATTGCGATCTAAGCGCTTGCTTTTTAATTCTTTTCTTTATATTTTGTTGGTCACCTTCTATTTTTTAACTTTTAAAACGTTTACTTATGGCTGCTTTTGATACCGGCTCCACGGGCTTTATGCTCCTCGCCACTAGTCTGGTAATGTTAATGACCCCGGGCCTCGCGTTCTTTTACGGCGGTCTTGCGGGCAAACGAAATATACTGGGTATAATGATCCAGAGTTTTGTATCCATGGGAATTACTACCATCTTGTGGTGGGCCTTTGGCTATTCACTTTGCTTTAGTGGCAATGCCATGGGAGGCATCATAGGTGATTTCCATAAAGCCTTTATGCACGGGGTGAACCTGAATACCGCCTATTCCGGTAATCCTAAAATGCCCGAATTTGTATTCTTCGCTTACCAGATGATGTTTGCTATTATTACGCCAGCACTGATAACCGGAGCGTTCATTAACCGGGTTACTTTCAAAGCCTATCTCATTTTCCTTATCCTTTGGCAGGTGCTGGTTTATTATCCATTTGTGCACATGGTGTGGGGCAATGGACTTCTGGCAGCCTGGGGTGTTCGTGATTTTGCCGGTGGTATTGTAGTTCATGCCACTGCTGGCTTTGCAGCCCTCGCGTCTGTGATATATGTAGGCAAGCGCCGGGATAGGGAGTCGCCACCCAACAGCATACCGCTTATAGCTATTGGTACAGGCCTGCTGTGGTTTGGCTGGTATGGCTTTAATGCGGGCAGCGAACTGGATGTGGATGCGATTACCGGGCAAGCGTTTATTAATACAGATGTCGCAGCCTCCTTTGCCGCTATCACCTGGCTTGTCATCGAATGGAGCCTGGTGAAGAAACCAAAGTTTGTGGGCTTGCTTACCGGTGCCGTAGCCGGCCTGGCCACTATTACGCCTGCGGCAGGTTACGTATCGCTCAATTCTGCAGTAACAATTGGTATTGCGGCAGGTGGTGTTTGTTACCTTGCGGTTCACCTGAAAAATAAAATGGGCTGGGACGATGCGCTTGATGTTTGGGGCGTACATGGTATTGGCGGTTGCCTCGGTACAATATTACTGGGCGTTTTTGCAGCACATTCTATTAATCCCGGTACAGCAGATGGCCTTAAATATGGCGGCACAACCTTCTTCATGCACCAGTTGATCGCAGTTGTAGGAACCTGCATTTATGCGTTTGTGTTTACTTATGTGATGCTGGCCGTTATTAATGTTGTAACCAAAGTAAAGGTGAACGAAGCAGAAGAAGTAAAAGGCCTGGATGATGCCATACATGGTGAGCAAGCCTATGATGCGGGTGTAGTTTGATAACAATTTCATATTTCGTTGAATATTTTATAGGGCCCGCTGCGGCCCTATATTCGTTTATATAGCTACCTAAATTAAAATCACCTTGGTATGGTTTTTATGTGGAAAAAAGAATAGGCCGCCGGCATTGTCACGAATTAATTGAGATTCAAAAGATTATTGATGTGCAAGACTAAAAATGACCGCAGCCTTCAATTTAAATGAAAAAAATTATTTCAATAAGATGGCCACAAAGAAGGAAAAAACACCGCCAAAATTAACTTTGGAGAAAACGCCCACAGGCATTGTGGGGCTTGATGAGTTGACCGGTGGCGGCATACCACAAGGCAGGCCAACATTGGTTTGCGGAGAACCAGGATGCGGCAAAACATTGCTATCGTTAGAATTTATTGTCCGTGGTGCTACAGAATTTAACGAGCCGGGTGTGTTTATTGCATTTGAAGAAAAATCTGAGGAACTTGCCATTAATGCTGCTTCCCTTGGATTTGACCTTGGCAAACTACAAAACGACGGCTTACTGAAAATAGATCACATTTACATAGAACGCAGCGAGATCGAAGAAACCGGGGAGTATGACCTCGAGGGATTATTTATCCGGTTGGATCATGCCATTAACGTGATTGGAGCTAAAAGGGTTGTGCTGGATACTATTGAAAATCTTTTTTCCGGCTTATCGAACCAGGCAATCCTACGTTCAGAGTTAAGACGGCTTTTTCAGTGGCTAAAAGACAAGAACGTAACAGCAATTATAACCGGTGAAAAGGGAGATGGGCTGCTCACGAGGCAGGGTCTTGAAGAATATGTGTCTGACTGCGTGATATTATTGGAACACCGCGTAGTTAACAAGATATCCACCCGCTTCCTTCGGATAGTTAAATATCGCGGCTCGGTGCATGGTACTAATGAGTATCCTTTTTTGATCGATAGTGAAGGCATCTCTGTTTTGCCGGTTACCTCCCTTCTTTTAGCACACGAAGTTTCGACCGACCGCATCTCGTCGGGTATTCCGGTGCTGGATGACATGCTGGGTGGCAAAGGTTTTTACAGAGGTAGCAGTATATTGGTGTCCGGCACAGCAGGTACTGGTAAAACCAGCATAGCTGCGTATTTTGCCGATAGTACCTGTAAGCGAAAGGAACGGTGTGTCTATTTTGCCTTTGAGGAATCGCCGCAGCAGATCATCCGTAATATGAAGTCTATAGGTGTGGATCTTGACACGCATATAAAAAAGGGATTACTGCAGTTTCACGCTTCGCGGCCTACTTTGTTCGGCCTGGAGATGCACCTGGTGAGCATTTACAAAACCATAAAGAAATTCAAGCCGCAGACCGTTATTCTTGACCCCATTACAAATCTCATCACCGTAGGTTCTGTAAGTGAAGTAAAATCTATGCTGATCAGGCTAATAGATTTTTTGCAGGCGGAGCAGATCACTGTGATGTTCACGGCGCTAACGCTCAACACTATTGTCAGCGAGCAAACCGATGAGGGGGTGTCTTCGCTTGTTGATGCGTGGTTACTGGTGCGAGATATTGAGACAAACGGAGAACGCAACAGGGGGATGTACATTATGAAATCGCGGGGTATGAAGCATTCTAACCAGGTTAGGGAGTTTGTAATTAGAGACTCCGGGCTTGACCTGGTAGATGTTTTCCTGGGCCCTGAAGGTGTGCTTACGGGCTCTGCACGGGAAGCAGAGCAATTGAAACTGCAGGCGGGGCATGTGTTGCGTGATTTCGCCGTGGGAAGAAAGGATAAGGAAATTCAAAGAAAGAGAACGGTGCTAGAGGCGAAAATAACCAGCCTGAAAGAGGAATTTGAATCAGTAGCAGATGAACTGAATAAATCCTATCAGGAAGAGGATTTGCGTAACAGTGTTATGGAGAAAAATCGCGCTGCGCTTACCAATATTAGAAATAACAAGGAAGCGGCAACCGGAAAAAACAGAAAAGCAAATTGAGGATCATGGAAGAACAAACTTGGGAACTCCGGCTTTATGTAGCCGGTAAAACCGCAAAATCCGTTACTGCGCTTGCCAACCTGAAAAAATATTGTGAAGAGCATTTGAAGGGCAAGTATGTCATCGAAATAATAGACTTGCTGCTACAGCCGCAACTGGCCGAGGGGGATCAGATACTTGCCATTCCTACACTCGTTAGAAAGGTTCCCGAGCCGATCAGGAAGATCATCGGGGATCTCTCCAATGAAGAAAAAGTGTTAGTAGGATTAAACATTCGCCCGGTAAATAAATAGCATGAGCAGGAAAAAAAATAGTGATGTAGAGGAAACTGAAGGCGAAAATGTGCAAGGTAAATTTGTACTTCGTTTATTTATTACTGGCGCTTCGCCAAATTCCTCCCGTGCGATAACTAATCTGAAAAATATCTGTGAGGCAAATATTCCAGGTAGCTATTCCCTGGAGATTATCGATGTTTATCAGTCAAACGATATTGCGGAATCGGAAGGGCTCATAGCGTTACCGATGCTAGTAAAGAAATACCCGTTACCGGAGCGGCGAATGATCGGAGATATGTCGAATACAAGAAAAGTTTTAACAGGTTTAGGCTTGGTACCTCAATGATGACGGATGGAAGCAACGGCGCGGACATATGAAGAGTTACTGACACAAGTTACAGAGCTGCAGTGGCAACTGGAAGAGGCTAATGATACTATTGAAGCCATACGAACAGGCCAGGTAGATGCCCTTGTGTTGGAAAGTGAGAACGGGCACCAGTTATATACACTAAAAAGTGCGGATCAGACTTACCGTGTATTCATCGAAAAGATGAACGAAGGCGCGGTTACGCTGAATAAGGATGGCATCATTCTATATTGCAATTCACAGTTTGCAACATTGGTTAATACTTCCCGTTCCAGTGTGGTGGGCGCGCCATTCGATCACTTTATTTCATTGGGATATAAAAACCAATTTAAGCTTTTAATGGAGCGGGGTTGGAAAGAGGACTGTAAAGGCGAGGTCGTTTTGAAGGCCAGAAAGCATCCCGTTGTACGGCTGTCATTAACCACCCTGGAACTTGACGAAGGCTTTTCGTTGAGTATAATTGTCACTGATCTCACTGCGGAAAAAGACGCACAGAAAGATCTTAAGAACAAGAACGAAGAATTAGAAAGAATCAACCACGCGTTAGAAACAAGTAATAATGATTTGCTTCAATTTGCCTCAGTGGCATCTCACGACCTGCAGGAGCCGTTAAGGAAAATAGCCGTCTTTTCGGGCCTGCTGAAGGACAGAGATACAAATAATTTATCGGAAAATGCGCAGGTGTTCATTGATAAAATACTTTCGTCGGCCGAACGGATGAAGCAATTAATAATCGATGTGCTCAACTATTCCCGGCTCTCCGCCAACGATCAAAAGCCGGAACACGTGGAGCTGACGGAAATAGTAAAGGACTGGATGACCGATTATGAGATCCTGATCCGCGAAAAGAGGGCGAAAATTTATTTTGATCAGCTTCCTGTTATTGAAGCGAATAAGGGGCAGGTAAGACAGGTTTTTCAGAATATTTTGAGTAATTCTTTAAAATTCAGTAAAAACTATGTGCCGCCTGTGATCACTATCACCGCTACAAGGATAAAAGATAAGAATTTTGATGCGGCCCCAGGCAACAATGGGAAATATTTTCGCATCAGCATAAAAGACAATGGGATAGGCTTTGACCAGAAATACGTGGCCAATGTTTTCTCATTGTTTGAGCGACTAAATACCAAGGATAAGTATGAAGGGACAGGGATAGGGTTAGCTGTGGCGAAGAAGATCGTTGAAAAACACAACGGCCTTATTACCGCTCGAAGTACTGCGGGAGTTGGGTCGGAGTTTATTATTTTGCTGCCGGTAGCGCAGTTTTATTGAAATTGGCCTGGATATGGTGAAAAAGAAAGTTTTGCTTGCAGAAGATGATGGTGACGATAATTTCTTTTTTGTGTACTTCCTGGAAGAGCGTGTGGATATATCCATTCTAAACTGCGTAGAAAATGGCCTTGAGGTAATACAGTTTCTGGACGCTCTTGCAAATAATGAGGATTTGCCGGATTTTATTTTATTGGATCAGAACATGCCGAAAATGAACGGTCTCGAAACTTTGAAGTATTTGAAAGGCAACGCTCGGTATGCAAGCATCCCTGTTTTTGTGTACTCAACTTATGCTGATCAGAATCTTGCAGAAAAATGCGGGTTATTCGGCGCGGCGCTGGTTCATCAGAAGCCAACTGATAAAGAAGGTTATAACAAGATGATAGATGCCTGCATTGAAATGATCGATAACATCGCGTAACTACTTAGCGGCAAAAAGAAATTATATTTTCCTGCTTTCCGATATCGGAGGTTAAACTTTCTATTTTTGTCCGGCGGCCATGGCCAAAGAATAGTTGCTGATGATAACACGTGTTACCAACTTATATAGAAGTGCTTACAGGGGGTTGTCTCCTGCTACATGGTGGCTTTCGCTTGTGATGCTCATAAACAGGGCCGGTACAATGGTTGTACCGTTCATGACGTTGTATCTCACAGAATCTAAACATTATGCAATAGGCAAGGCAGGGTTCGTGATGTCGGTCTTTGGCGCCGGTGCCATTTGTGGCGGCATGTTGGGGGGAAAACTCACCGACAAGTTTGGGTTTTACAATGTACAGTTGGGCGCATTGACCTGCGGTGGTATTATGTTCGTTTTCCTGGGGCAGTTAGACAGTTATCTGGCTATCTGCACCTGTGTATTTTTATTGGCAACACTTAATGATTCGTTTCGTCCAGCCAATGCTACGGCCATCGCTCAATATAGCAAGGAGGAAAACCGTACCCGCTCCTATTCGCTAAACCGGCTGTCGATAAATCTAGGGTGGGCAGTGGGTGGAGCTGTCGGTGGTTTCATTGCGTCGAGAAATTACCATTTGCTCTTCTGGATAGACGGCCTCACTAATATAGGTGCAGCTATATTACTTCGCGTGGTGTTGCATCCATCGCGGAATAAGCAGACGCCATCGCATAAAGACCGTCCGAAAATGGAAAAAAAGCGTTCTGCATTTTCAGACAGACTCTACTTTGTTTTTATTGTGCTTACTATATTGTTTGGTTTTTGTTTCTTCCAGCTTTTTGCGACCATTCCAGTATTTTTCAAACAGAAGTTACTACTAACTCCATTCTTCATCGGCTGCATCATGGCGCTGAATGGGCTCATCATAGCGTTATTTGAAATGGCAATTGTTTTTACACTGGAGCCGAGGCGGAAAAACATGCGGTACATCATTATGGGAACATTGCTTATAGGGCTTTCATTTGTTGTATTCAACATTGTGCCGGGTACTAAATGGCTGGCGATATTATCCACCTTCATAGTTACCGCCGGGGAAATGCTCTCCATGCCTTTCATGAACTCTTTTTGGATAAACCGAACGGACCATAACAACCGAGGGCAGTATGCGGGTCTCTATACTGCCGCATGGTCTATAGCGCAAGTGCTGGGGCCTTTTGCCGGTTCCCAGATCGCTGAGCGTTTCGGCTTTGTTGCTCTTTGGTGGACAATAGGTTTGATCAGTTTGATTGGTGCTGCGGGTTTTAAGTGGTTACAGGTTCGGGAGGCCAAGACTGCCTGATCAAACATTGCAATCGAAGGCGATTGCCTTGACGGTATGCCTAATAGGGATCAGCAGGTGGATTTTTTTTGAGATTTCTCGGTATATTAGCGGGCCTTTGATCGCACAGGAAGCAGAGCTTTAGTGTTCCTCAAAATTTCAATATGCCTCATAAACCTGGTTTTAAGTTGTTCGCCGTTTGGGATAAGATCATAGCGCTTTTTTTTGCTGCAACTCTGGTCGTACTTAATGTTCTCCGCATTGTTAATATATCTATTACCTGCGATGAAAATGGGTATGGATGGAATGGCAGACTGGATAGCTACCGGGAGCTGTGGGAAGACAAATTCGGAAGTGCAAATAACCATATTTTACATTCACTTTTAAGGAAATTTTTTGTTGATAATTTCGGGAACACACTTTTTACTTTAAGGCTCGACAGCCTGCTTGCCCAGGTGTCGTTTCTTATTTTTTCTTACCTGATATGCAGATTGATATTTAAGAACAGATGGTGGCAGCTCGGGGGCTACATCGTTCTCAATCTTGTAAGTCCGTTGATATTTGAATTCTGGGGGCTGAGCCGCGGTTATGGGCTTGCTTTGAGTTTTATGACGCTTAGTATCTTTTTTCTGTTGAAGTATAGTACTGATAAGAAAGCCGCTTTTCTGAGCTGGTCTTTTTTTTGTGCGATCTTGTCGGTGTACAGCAATTTTGGGTACATAAATTATTACGTTACCCTTTGCATTGTCGTTTTACTCCTGTTCCTGTTGTTCCCAGATAATAAACAGAAAGTGCGCTTCGTACAGGAATTATTGATAGTACTTGTTTCATCCGGAGTTCTGGCGCTACTAATTGTTGGGCCACTACAATATGTTTACCATAATGGAGAACTGGCATTCATGGGCAATGCCGGATTCTTGCAGGATACGGTGAGGTCTTTAGTGACATGGGGCCTGGCACTACCTGGCCCTGCTCGCGAGAAAGAGGTAAACGTTATTGTCTTGTCTGTCGTTGCATTGACTTTTTTTTTCGGGGTTTTTTGGTGCTACGTGTACTTGAAAAAATATCGTCACAAATCAGCAGCCGACCAGCGAATCGTTTATGGAGTGACGTTTTTTGCATTACTTATCCTGCCGGTGATACTACTTATTGGGCAACACCTTCTTTTCAACATCAATTATCTTACGGACAGGGCCGCGTTATTTTTTATAATACTGTTTACGCTGAATATTAGTTACATACTTTATCACATTAGTAGTATGGCTAAAGTGCCTGCGGTTGCAGCGTTTTTGAGTATCTTTTTGCTAACTGGGTACAATTATTGTTCGTGGGCAAACATAAATACTACTATACTTTGGTATTTCAACGCTGGCGACCTGGCTGTGCTGAGAAGAATGAGTAACGCTACAAAAGGCAGAAACGAGAAACTGAAAGTGGGCATTTCGTGGTATTCAGAAACTGCATTCATCTATGATATAAAATATTACTTTCCCGATAAGTTTTATCCGGCTGTTGTCATTTCTCATCTACCGAAGGTTGACAGTTCTTTCGATTATTTCTATGTGGATCTAGAGGATCTTCAGAAGGTGCCCGGATGTTATGAACGCGATACAAGTTGTATTGGCGGCG
The DNA here is from genome assembly GCA_903905065.1 of uncultured Bacteroidota bacterium. Taxonomy (GTDB): domain Bacteria; phylum Bacteroidota; class Bacteroidia; order Chitinophagales; family Chitinophagaceae; genus Nemorincola. Next base: position 112,900 of record CAIVEW010000050.1, read on the forward strand.
GTTATGTGTTACTGAAACGAATAGCAAATTTACCCGCGGCTACCAAATAACATTCTCCCGATGCGAACCAATGTGCTGCCTTCCTCAATAGCTAATTGATAGTCGGCGCTCATGCCCATGGAGCAAATAGCGAACTGCGGCTGCCCGAGGAAGGAGGTGCCTGCAAGTAGATTGAAAAAATTCCGCATCCTAATAAATTCCGCACGTACTTTTTCCTGATCATCGGTAAATGTGGACATGCCCATGAGGCCGCATATGCGCACATTTTTCAACGATTCCTTTTGGGCTTCGTAATAATCCAGCAGGGATAGAATCTCCTTTTCATCCATGCCGAATTTTGTCTCTTCATCGGCAATGTGCAGTTGCAGCAGAACATCTATCGTCCGGTTATTTTTTAGCGCCTGTTTGTTGATCTCTACCAGTAGCTTGAAGCTGTCCACTGCGTGAATGAGATACACAAACGAGGCTATTTCTTTTACCTTATTGCTTTGTAAATGGCCGATATAGTGCCAGCGGATATCTTGCGGTAAAACCGCCTGTTTCTCCACTAATTCCTGGACATAGTTCTCCCCAAAATGTCTTTGCCCCAAATCGTAGAGTTCCTTTATATCACTGGCTGGTTTTTTTTTGGATACCGCCACCAGGGTTACACCTTTACCAGCTAGTTCTTCGTGCAATTTTTCCCACGCTTGTTTATTCATTGAGGCAGAACTATATTTTTATATTAAGTGTCTTCTCGAGATGAAGCCATTATTTCTCTGAGCAGCGAAATGCCGACTGTAACTGCCAGCCTCTAATATTGCTCCTTCTCGTTCGGGAAATCCCTGCTCTTAATGTCCTTTATATATTGCTTTGTAGCGCCGGATATTTCCTCATAAAGATTCAAATACCGACGAAGGAAGCGCGGAGAGAAATTTTTTGTAATGCCCAGCATATCATGCATTACCAGCACCTGCCCGTCTACACCACCGCCGGCACCTATGCCTATGACGGGTATTTTCAGCAGAGCAGACACTTCGGCGCCAAGTGCAGCCGGTATCTTTTCCAGCACAACAGAAAAACAACCGGCCTCTTGCAGCAATCGTGCATTTTTGAGCAACGTTTCTGCTTCTTCTTCTTCTTTCGCCCTTACCGTATAAGTGCCGAATTTATAAATAGATTGCGGAGTAAGCCCGAGATGCCCCATCACCGGTACACCTGCCCCAACTATGCGCTTGATAGACTCGCACACTTCTTCGCCACCTTCCAGTTTAATGCCATGCGCCCCTGCTTCCTTCATGATACGTATGGCGGAGTGTAGCGCCTCTTTGCTGTTGCCCTGGTATGAACCGAATGGCAGATCCACGATCACCAGGCAGCGCTGGCAGGCACGCACCACACTTTGGGCATGGTATATCATCTGGTCAAGCGTGATGGGCAGGGTAGTCTCATGCCCCGCCATAACGTTGGAGGCCGAATCACCTACCAGTATCACATCAATACCCGCGTCGTCAAAAATGCGGGCCATAGAAAAGTCGTATGCCGTGAGCATGCTGATCTTTTCGCCATGCAGTTTCATTGATTGCAGCGTGTGTGTAGTAACGCGCTTTATTTCTCCCTGTGCTGTTGACATAAATAAATTCCAATCCCCCTAACCTGCCTGCCGGCAGGCAGGAGTGGCTTTCCATGTTACTCAAATATGGTAAGCCTCTTGTGAGGGGATTTTTTTATTGAAATGTAAAAGTAGTATTAGAATTTGAGTTTTGAGCTATGCCGGGATAAGAGTAGTCTATAGCCAATGCGAATTCTTATCAAGTATAACGGGTTATTCGGAATAATAAGCTCTCGACGTCACTCTGTCATTTTTCACCCAGCTAAGGGTAATGAAATCGGCTCCGTTTGATGTTTTCGAAAAGACAACCGTATATTCAATATCTCCTATTCTTATTAAAATATTGTCATCATGAGTGGTGGCGCCGCTGATGAGTTGCCATGTGGTTGTCACCGTTTTTTTATGGGAGTTTACGGGTATTATGTCTGCCTTATGGTTTGTGTGGAAAACGAGGTTTGTGCTTTTCAGCCCATTCAATGTGCTTGTTTTTTCCACCCCGATCCACTTTTTTTCACTGGTGTGGGTCAAAGTGAAAGAAATGTCCTGTGCTTTAACCGCAATCGAAAAACAGATAAGTATTAAAGTTTGTATTAATTTCATGAGGCGCGCTTTTTTGCGAATATACTTTGCAATTACGTAATAAATAACAGAATTTGATTTTTGGTCTGCGTTTTGGCCTAATTTTGTAATTCCTTCCACAACTAATGACAACACAGGGTTTTGGCAAAAAATTTTAATAAGGCGACGGCGGCTGGTATTTTAATTGCGCTCGGTATTATTTACGGAGATATAGGCACCTCACCACTATATGTGATGAACGCCATCTGTAACGGCAAGGAAATAAACGAGTTCCTGATCACGGGCGCCTTATCGTGCATCATATGGACGCTTACCCTGCAGACCACTGTCAAGTATGTGATACTCACGCTGAGGGCAGATAATAAAGACGAAGGCGGTATTTTCTCGCTGTTTGCCTTAGTGCGCAGGCATGGCAAATGGACGGTATTCCCAGCAATGATAGGTGGAGCAGCGCTGCTGGCAGATGGCATGATAACGCCGCCCATTTCCGTCACTTCCGCGATCGAAGGTCTGCGAAATATTCCGATTTTTGAACACATCACAACACTGCACATCGTTTACATAGTTCTGGCGATCATCACGATATTGTTCTTCTTCCAGCAGTTTGGCACTACGTCCATTGGTAATGCTTTCGGTCCTATCATGCTGGTTTGGTTCACAATGCTGGCTGTGCTTGGCCTGCACCAATTGGCTGTTGCGAACGACTGGCGGATATTCCGGGCACTCAATCCCTGGTGGGCCATAAAAGTGCTTACCATGTATCCCAAGGGGTTCTGGATATTGGGCGCCGTCTTTCTCTGTACCACCGGAGCGGAGGCACTGTACTCGGATCTGGGCCACTGCGGGCGGGGCAATATCCGTGTATCGTGGGTGTTTGTTAAGACCTGCCTAATCCTTAATTACCTGGGGCAGGGGGCGTTCTTGCTGACCATAAAGCATGAAGTATGGAACTCTGCGGTGAAGAACCCCTTTTATGAGCTTATGCCCAACTGGTTCATACTCCCGGGCATTATCATAGCTACTGTAGCAGCCATCATCGCCAGCCAGGCGCTTATATCGGGGTCGTTCACGCTGATCAGTGAGGCTATGAAGCTGAATTTATGGCCGAAGATGAAGATCAACTATCCTACTATAGAGCGCGGCCAGTCATTCATTCCGGGTATCAATCTACTGCTTTGGGTAGGGTGCAGCGCTATTACGATCTACTTCCAGAAGTCGTCCAACATGGAGGCTGCTTACGGCTTGTCCATTACTATCTGCATGATCATGACTTCGTGCCTGTTTTCGTATTACCTGTTTGTGAGAAGGGTACCTATTATCTGGATAGCCACTTATCTTGCTGTATATCTTACAATAGAATTCTCGTTTTTGTGGGCCAACCTGATCGAGAAGTTTGTGGAGGGTGGGGTAGTGACGCTGGTAGTGGCTGGAGGACTCTTTATGACCATGATCGTCTGGTACAAATCGCGGAAGATCAAGAACCGCTATGTGGAGTTTGTGCGCCTTGATAACTATGTGCCCATTATCCAGGAACTAAGCAACGACAGTAGCATTACCAAGTATGCCACCCACCTAGTATACCTCACCAGCGCCAACAACCCCAAAGAAATAGAACACAAAGTTATCTACTCCATTCTGTACCGGAAACCCAAGCGAGCCGACTTATACTGGTTTGTGCATGTGGACGTGCTGGACGACCCCTATACCACCGAGTACTCAGTTCACACCATTGTACCTAATGAGATCATTCGCGTGGAATTCCGTCTTGGCTTCCGCGTAGACCACAGGATACAATATATGTTCCGAAAAGTAGTGGAGGAGATGGTGCAGAACAAGGAGGTGAATGTGGTGAGCCGCTACGAATCGCTGAGCAAGAACAATGTAGTGGGTGATTTCCGTTTTATTGTGATGGAGAAATTTCTTTCACGAGATAATGCCTTGCCTATGTGGGAGCGCCTCATGATGCGTGGCTACTTTATTCTCAAAAAAATAAGCCTTTCTGAAGAACGTGGTTTCGGGCTTGACCCATCTGATGTTACCCTTGAAAAATATCCGATCATCGTTTCGGCGATACCGGATTATAATTTGAAGAGGATAGAGGAATAGTCCCGACCTCACCCCTGCCCCTAAAGGGGCTTCGCTTGCTAACATACTTTCGGTTTTACGATAAGATCATCCATTACTTAATTACCGCCAGCAAGAGAGAACTTTCCCTCATTTTGAGGAAGTAAAATAGCTGAAATGCATTCCTCGCTAATGTCATTCCAAAAGCCAAATAGATGGTACTCCTCCTGCCTACTGCAGGAGGTTAGGGGGCAGAGGTTCTCACCATTTCCCAAAGCACAACTCCCACACTTACCGAAATATTCAGTGAGTGTTTTGCTCCCCATTGTGGTATCTCTATGCAGCCATCGGCTGCTGCAAGCACTTCGTCATTTACTCCCGTCACTTCATTTCCAAAAACCAACGCGATTTTCTCCCGTTGCACATTCAGCTTTTCCAGCATGATGCTTTCATGAGCCTGCTCTACGGCAAGAATTTTGTAGCCAGCTTCGCGCGCATCGGCCACGGCATCCATGGTGGTCGTAAAATTTTTCCATTTCACCGTCTCGGTTGCGCCAAGTGCAGTTTTTTGAATGTCGCGGTGGGGAGGGGCAGGCGTGTAGCCACAGAGGTACAGGGCTTCCACAGCAAATGCATCGCAGGTGCGGAAGATCGATCCAACGTTGTGCATGCTGCGTACATCGTCAAGTATCACTATTATGGAGTGTTTGCCGGAAGCGAGCATTTCTTCGGGGCTTTTACGGCCCAAGTCTTCCATTGTCTTTCGCTGAACCAAATCTTTAGTGGATTTATGTATCCCGTGAATCCGGGGGGAGAAAAAACTACATAGTTGAAGTTTTCAAGTCGGCTACTTTTTTCTTTATAATATCAGGGTTCTTTCCGAAGGGAGCTGTGAACCCTATACTGAATAACATAAGGTGAACTGTTTTGCCCTCGTTTCCGCTCTTACTGTAATCCGGGTTTATATAATTATCCGGGTAGTACTGGAACTTAAAAGATATGCCGTGTGGTATGGCAAAGCCTGCAAACACATATGCCATTACGGATGGAGTGGCCTTGCTGAACCATTCATTAAATTTCGTTTTCTGGTTCCTGATCATAAATGATTTTTCTTTGTAGTTAATAGGCACATCCGCTCCGCCGCCGAAGAAAAAATACTCCCGCTTGTCTGCCATATTGCCTATTTTAATACCTATCGGCGCGCCTAGATTATAAGTGCGCTGCTTTATGGTTTCGTTGTTGTACGGTTTCTCGATAAAGCCAATGTTCTTAAGGTCCACTCCTGTATAAACGCCAAAGTGCCTGCCGAAGTTGAAATTGAATGTCAGCCCGAAGTTGATGATATAGGAAAACCGGAGCGTACCATAAGTCGTTTTAGAACCGATGGGAGCCCCAAGGACATTCGTATAGTCTTGTTGAATAGTAGCTGTCGAAAATATACCGGCATCAAGTGCAGTCCCAATGAAGAATTTACGTACGTAGGGGCGTGTTTTTACGGCTATACTGTCCTTTTCGGGCGCTGCAGAAATTCTTGCAGATGCCAAAGAAGCAATAAAGAATAAAATAAATAACTTGCTGATAAATAAATATCTTGTCATCGGTTTAATTTTGCCAAAGATAGGGAACAATACTTAAGCAATAATCGCGCCATCAAAGGCTTTGACAGCATCATGCCGCATCTAAGGCACTAATTCAGCTTTCTTTGCCCGTTTGCTGTGGTCGTAGTGCCGGGAATCTGATGTCGCCGCCCTATTGGTATCCAATAACCCACGCTCAACACCAGCACATGTACGTCGTATCCGTAATTTGGCTCTAATCCTTGGTTGTCTTTGTAATTGGGGTTCAGAAAATTACCGGGATAGTACTGTAGTTTGAAAACCGCGCCGTCCTTCAGTGCTGCACCAATAAAGACATAGGGCATCAAAACCGGCGTGCGGTCGCTGAACCACTCATTGAAGCGCACTGTCTTCTGGTTCCTGACCAGGTATTGTTTCTGCTTGTAATTGATGGGCTTGTCAAGACCGCCGCCTATAAAGCCAAAGGGCTTTTTATCATCCATATTGCCGATCTTAATACCAAGCGGGATTCCCACATTGTAGGAGCGGCGTTTTATCGTACTGTCGCCATAAGTAAAGTCATTGAATCCAATGTTCTTGATATCAATTCCAGTGAAGACACCTACCGTTTGCGTAAGATTGAAGTTGAACGTAAGGCCGGTATTCAGAAACAGGGAAAAACGCACAGTGCCGACTGTATTAGTAGGCAGCTGACGGGTAAGATAAGAATAGGAGTGGTGGATAAATGCCGTGGAGAACATTGCGCCATCTACGTCTGTACCAATAAAAAATCTGCGCGCCGTAAAGGGTCTCTTTTTTTTGTGTTTTTTGTGCTTCTTCTTCTTTACGTTTTCCTTCCCGGTTTTATCACCTGCTTTCTCTTGCGCACCGGCAGTCATAGCTGCCACGCAGGAAAGAAATAATAGTACCAGGAATAACCTTTTTCTCATCGTATATTTTAACCAAAGATAAAAATTATGGGCAGAAATCAATAAGATAGTGCATGTTGCTTGCGTTATCGTTTAAAGTCGACACAGTAAAACGGATGGAATCCAGATAAGAAAGATATTTATTACTGCAAAAATTGCCGGATATATGTTTTGGCATAAGTATTGACCATTATCTTTGCACCCCTTTGTTTAATATTAAATAGAGGTAACTTTGACATAATGTCCGAAATTAGATCAATGTTTGATATGTTTTTAGGCCAAACTGAGCAGGAAGTGGAATTTATGCCTATCGTTCCGTTAGGCGAAGATGAAATGGACGAGCACGAGCGCGGGTCACTCCCGATGGAACTGCCAGTGATAGCCCTGCGAAATACTGTGTTGTTTCCCAATGTTGTTTTGCCCATAACTGTTGCCCGCGAAAAGTCAGTAAAGGCGATCGCCGCTGCCCAGAAAGGGGATAAATGGATAGGCGTTATTGCCCAGAAAGACAGCAGTAATGAAGACCCCATGCCCGATGATATTTATTCGGTAGGCACATTGGCGAAAGTGGTGAAACAGATAAAAATGCCAGATGGAAACATCACCATATTCATCATGGGCCGCATGCGGTTCAAAATAGATGCATACACCCAAGTAGATCCTTATTATACAGCCCAGGTACGATACCTGGAAGACGTATATCCTCAAAAGGACGAATCATTTGATGCCCTGATATCTTCGATAAAGGAATATTCTGAGCGAATAGCGCAGCAGTCGATGAATATGCCCAACGAGGCCAGCATTGTGCTACGGAATATCGAACAGCAATCTTTCCTTATGCATTTCGTGGCTTCGAACATTTCTGCGAAGCTGCAGGATAAGCAAGCCATGCTGGAGGAAGATGATATAAGGACCCGCGCAGAAAAACTGCTGAATCTCCTGCAGACCGAATTGCAGTTGGTAGAGCTGAAGAACGAGATCACCAATAAGACCCGTGCAGATATTGACCGACAACAGCGAGAGTACTTCCTGCAGCAGCAATTAAAATCTATACGTGAAGAGCTGGGCGGTGACCCGAATGAACGTGAAATAAAAGATCTGCAGAAGCGCGCTGAGGAAATGAAGTGGACGGATGCGGCGAAGGAACTCTTTAAGAAAAATATTGAAAAGCTGGAGCGTATGCATCCCAGCACACCTGACTATTCGGTGATCTATAACCATCTTGACCTGATGCTGGACCTGCCGTGGGGTGTGTATACTGAGGACAGCTATGACCTCAAAAAGGCGCAAAAGGTGCTGGATGATGACCACTACGGTATGGATAAAATAAAGGACCGTATAGTGGAGTACCTCGCTGTGCTGAAACTAAAGGGAGATATGAAGTCTCCTATCCTGTGCTTTGTAGGGCCTCCTGGTATTGGTAAAACTTCTCTGGGCCGCAGCATAGCTAATGCAATAAGCCGTAAGTACGTGCGGCTGAGCCTCGGAGGGCTGCATGATGAGAGTGAACTGCGCGGGCATCGCAAAACATATATAGGCGCAATGCCGGGCCGTATCATTCAGTCTTTGAGGAAAATCAAATCGGCCAACCCTGTATTTATTCTTGATGAGATAGATAAACTAGGCAAAGATTTCCGGGGTGACCCAAGTTCTGCGCTGCTGGAAATACTGGACCCCGAACAGAATAATTCATTTTACGACAACTATCTCGAGCTGGAATTCGATCTATCAAAGGTGTTGTTCATCGCCACGGCCAACAGCCTGAGCGATATACAGCCAGCACTTCGCGACCGCCTTGAGATCATCCAGCTTTCGGGTTATTCGCCGGAAGAGAAAACAGAGATAGCCAAGCGACACTTGCTGCCTAAGCAAAGGGAGCTGCATGGCCTCAGTAAAGTACCCCTGCGTTTTCCTGATAAAGTAATTGGTAAAATAATACAGGAATATACCCGCGAAAGCGGTGTGCGTGAACTGGACCGCCTGCTTGCAGGGATTATGCGCTCGGTAGCCAAGGATGTGGCCATGGATGAAAAAGTGGCGCCATTGGTTACTACGGAATTGGTAGAACATGCGCTTGGCAAGCCGCGTTTCAGCAACGACATATACACTAAGGGCCATCCCTCCGGTGTTGTGGTAGGCCTGGCGTGGACTGCTGCGGGGGGTGATATACTTTTTATTGAAACCTCGTTATCCAAAGGCAAGGGTAATCTCACACTCACGGGAAACCTGGGTAATGTGATGAAAGAAAGCGTAAGTACGGCACTCTCGTATTTGCAGGCGCATGCGGCAGAATATGACATTCCGAATGAGCAATTTGAAAACACCAATATACACGTGCATGTGCCGGAAGGTGCTACCCCTAAGGACGGGCCTAGCGCCGGGATCACTATGCTTACCTCTTTGGCGTCAGCATTTACCGGCAAAAAAGTGAAGCCATATTATGCCATGACCGGTGAGATCACGCTTCGTGGGCAGGTGCTGCCTGTTGGCGGTATCAAGGAAAAAATGCTGGCGGCCAAGCGCGCCGGTATCCGCGAGATCATTATGCCTAAAGCCAATGAAAAAGACGTTGAGGAAATAAACAAAGAATACGTCAAGGGATTGACCTTTCACTATGTATCGGACGTGGCAGATGTGCTGGGTCTGGCCTTGGGGAAGAAGTAAAATTAATACTAGATAGCATAATAAGAGCGCCGGACATTAGTCTGGCGCTCTTTGTTATAAACTTATTGACCTTATTAATTTCTGCTGCCAGCTTGTAAAAATGCAACTACCTTATCACGTTCGGTTGTTGTCAGCAGGGCCCTTGTTTGCATATGCATGCCAATGGTTTTCCATTGATCCGCAGAAAATGAGGTGGCTGATGGTGTATTGTGGCAGCGCTGGCAGTTTTCGGCCCATAATTCAACCCCGCTTTTTGCGGCAACTTTCTTGCTTTCGGCGCAACCATTGGTAACTAAAACTACTGCAAGGCAAAAGCACGCAATTAATACCGTCAGGAGATATTTTGATCTGAATATTTTTTTCATAAAAAATGTTTTAAAAATGGGTTATGTTTTTTTAGAATTCTGTTGAAAACTGGATAATAACACGGCTGATAGCTGTGGTGCCTTGTGGGCCGGCAATGCTCACGGACGATGTGCCATCCGACTTGATATTCTCATAGGCAACTTTCAGCACCGTTCTCCAGCTGAGCCAGTAGTCAAGGGCAACATCTTCTTCATTATAATTTTGTCCCCAGGTTGAATTTTGCGGCGCGGTATAACCTGTATAGCGGAAGGCAAGCTCGAGGTTTTTCAGCACCTTATTTTTTGAGGCTACCGGCCTTACCGAAACCTGTCCGAAGGCCGCCGTGGTGGTGTTTGTAAATGTGTAGGTCTGCGTCGAGTCAACCGGGCTCAGATAGTTCTGGCTGTTTACCATAGAGACACTATACTGTGCCTTTACATTAAGCTGGATGGGACTTAAGTTTTTCACGTAGTTAAGATCCACAGCATACATAGAAGCAATTGGGCCTTTTCTGTCCGTGGGGTTTATGTTGCTGAACGTTGCTCCCTGCGGTGTCGCGATGGCACCATATAACCCGGATACGCCTAATTCCAGGCTGGAATTAGAAAATGGTAGTAACGCAAGCCTGCCGCAGACCGTTTTCCCGTTGTTAATGGCACTGATGCCCACGCCGGAAATCGTGCCGTCATTGTTTAGCTGAAACCCATTAGTTAAGCTTATGTCATAACTCCATTTCATATTACCAAGCGGAAGGCCGCCTGCAACTTCCACGCCGAAATCTGTTCCCGCAATATCCGTCCCGACAGGGTCGGATGCCAGTTTGTTGATCCATCCCGCCGCCAGGCGCTTGTTATAAGACCCGAATGGCAATACCAGGTATCCGCCTCTTACTATGAGCCCGGGACCTACAATATACGATACGTCGGCCCAGTTAACCCCGATTGTATTACCATCAAACGACGGTTCAAACTCCAGCAGCAGCTTATCTCCATGTCTCCACAATAGCATTGGGCTAAATTCAAACCGGTCTGCATCACCAAGGCTATTATATTTATCGGTACTTTTTACCCCACCTATAGTGTTGGTAGTATTTTGGTTAACAAAACCGAACGTCAGGAGCCCCGCCACCATGAACTGGCTTTCAGGTGAAGATTGCTGTGCTGGAGGTGTTACCTCTTGCGCATTTACGGCATAACCCTTGCCAAAAAGAATAGCGCAAAGCATTAAAAGAAAGGTTGTATTTCTGAGTTTCATAAAATGGTTTTGTGTGATTAATATTTTTTGTTTGCTTCTCGCCTAACTATTTTTTTAATGTCCTTATATAACAGATGAGCCCCCAGCGCTGCTTATCGGTTAGTTGGCCCTTATAGGCCTGCATAGCACCTCTCCCTTCGCTTAGTTTCCAGAATAGCGAGCCATCGGATTCCTGTTGAATTGCCTTAGATGAATGGTCCGCCGGTTTGGGGTTGAGTGCCGCTGCCGCCGGTCCGTCGCCCCTGCCTTTTGCTCCATGGCATGGTGCGCAGGTAGATGTATAAATTGCTTTTGCATCTTTCACCGTTGCAGCATCACAGGTGCCTGGGTTTTTTAAGTTGTTGGCGGATGCCGGGGCAACCCAAGCTGTTTGGGCTGAAGCAGACATGTTCGCAAATACAATCCCGCAAAAAGCGAGCGAAATGCTGGTTAAATACTTTGACGTTTTCATTGTTTGTTCTTTTGATTAATGGTGATCTAATAATGTATCAAATGTAGATACACGTAAATGACAGTTTTATGACGATGGTCAAAGGAAAACATGATTGGCGTCAGGTTTTGAAAATGATTTGCGCCGGAAATGACTTGTAATAGTTTGGGAGGTGCATAACGGCTCCCGCCCATCGGCAGGCAGGACTTCTATGTTTTAGTGTGTGTACTTTTACGGTGTAATAGCCGTGCCATAATGCTGTTAAATATTTTGCCGGGATAAATGGTGGCCGTCAATCATCTTTTCGAATTTCGTAATTTTGCACCCTCATGAAGTCATTTGATGTCCCCGTGCATTATCGGAGCCCGCTTGTTACGGCTATTAAGCTGAAGCGCAAAGCCGATGATAAAATGAAGAGAGACTATACGCCTACGGTGCTCCAGTTGGGCTCCTTGCAGGTGTTGCTGGCGCGGCATTTCGGGTTTTGTTATGGTGTTGAAAATGCCATAGAGATCGCTTTTCGTGCTGTGGCGGAGAACCCAGGCAAACGCATATTCCTGCTCAGTGAGATGATCCACAACCCCGGTGTAAACGCTGACCTGCAGGCATTGGGCATAAAATTCATCATGGATACGAAGGGCAATATGCTCATAGAATGGGATAAGTTGAAAAGTGATGACGTGGTGATTATACCTGCCTTCGGCACAACACTTGAACTGGAAGAGAAATTGAGGAGCATAGGTATTGATCCCACCCATTACGAGACCACGTGCCCGTTTGTAGAAAAAGTGTGGAACCGCGCCGGAAAAATAGGTGACGATGGCTATACTGTAGTAGTGCATGGCAAGCCCGGCCACGAAGAAACACGAGCGACCTTTTCACACAGCAATGCCCATACGCCGACAATAATTGTAAAAGATATGACACAGGCGCAACTGCTAGGTAGCTATATCAATGGGCAACGACCTCTCGGACAATTCTATTACGACTTTAAAGGGCAGTATTCTGAGGGATTTGATCCACAAAAAGACCTGCAAAGAATAGGCGTGGTAAACCAAACCACCATGCTCGCCAGTGAGACCCAGGCTATCGCCGACTACCTGAAACATCTCATTGTAACTCACTATCAGGCTGCGCCGGACACGGCAAGCGAGCGTTTTGCTGATACCCGGGATACCCTGTGCTATGCCACTAACGACAATCAAACTGCTGTGACGGGTATGCTGGAGCAGCCAGCAGATATAGCCCTGGTGATAGGCGGCTACAATAGCTCCAATACTTCTCACCTAGCAGAATTATGCGACCAAAAGCTGCCCACTTATTTTATCAATGATGAGCATTGTCTTATTTCGGCAAGGACGGTTCGCCATTTTGACCTGCATGACCATTCTGAAAAAGAAACGAACAACTTTCTTCCGGCTCACAGGCCATTGCGCGTCATGATCACATCCGGGGCGTCCTGTCCGGATGCGCTGGTGGAGCGGGTGATAGAACGACTTGCTGTTATTACCGGAAATGAACAGGCTGCAACAGTTATTAAAGAAAAATGGGAAATATGATCTATTTCAGTACCTCCACTTTGTAGTAGCTGTAGATAGTAATTAACTCCTTGTTATTTATTGGATCCAAAATGATAACAGAGTCAGAGCGTACAATTTGGTTCCGGTATTCTTTCAGGTTGGCAACTTTATTGGTGGCATAATCCACACTTATCCATTGATCGTCACCCACGCGGTCGTAGCGCCGTATGATGCTGGATATGGGGAGCGCTTTCTTTACACCATTGTCCACATAAGTATGCACTGGGTCATCATAGCTCTTGAACACGGAGATGAAACGGATCTCGCTGTTTTCTTTTACGTGGGTCAGTATGCTATCCCGGGAATCATAACATTCGAATTTGAAAACGGTATCCTTATGTTTTGTCCCATGGGAGTAAAACTCAGGAAAGTACAATAGCTGCACATTGTCTGGTACACCATTTGAATAAGCATCCATTCCGCCGCCTGCCTCAAACGTATACACCTGTGCTTTTTCTGCTTTTTTATTACCGTCCTGCGCAAATAGGTGACTAGCCACCAATAATAAACCTAATAATACTACGGCTTTCCTATCCATAAGTTTTTGTTGTGACAAATGTAAACTAATAGCCTATAATGCCTTTTGATTTCTTTCCCCCTGATTATCCCCTTTTTCAAAAGGAATAGTTTTAATATCTTGCAGAAATAACACTCAAAATATTCCGATGAAAATTATCAGGATACCCATGTTTTGCATTGCTGCATTGTTCGGCTTTATGACCGCGAAAGCACAGACTGCCGATGAGATCATTAAAAAGCATGTTGATGCTGTAGGCGGGGCGGCCAACTGGAAGAAAGTCACCTCAATAAAATTGACCGGATCAATGAATGCCGGGGGTGTAGAATTGCCCGTAACGGTGACAACACTGGACAAGAAAGGGTACCGGATGGAATTTTCCATGAACGGGATAGCCAACTACACGGTTTTGACGCCCACCAGTGGCTGGATGTACTTCCCGACCCAGGGGCAAACCAAGCCGGAAGCCATGCCAAATGAAATGATCAAGGACCAGGAAGACCAGATGGATGCGTCTATGGATCCACTTATCGATTACCAGGTCAAGGGAAACAAAGTGGCTTATCTCGGTAAGGATGAGGCGGAAGGAACCGAGTGCTACAAACTGAAGGTAACGCTCAAGAACGGGAAAGAAGAGACAGAGTATCTTGACCTCAACACATATTACACGATCCGTTCGGTAGAGAAATCGAAGGCTAACGGGCAGGAAACAGAAGAAGTATCTACAATGGGTAATTATACGAAGTTCCCTGAAGGTATTGTGTTCCCTATGTCGCTGGAGACCGGGGGCGTGCCGCTCACTATCAAGACAGTGGAAATAAACAAGCCTGTGGACGAAAATATTTTTAAACCAAGCGACAACAAAAAATAATCAATCTAAAAAAACAACGATAATGAAAAAGATAAGACTTTCAATACTCGCATCCGCTATTGTGTTTGCCAGTTTCCTCTCTGCAAAAGCACAGACCGCCGACGAAATAATAACAAAGCATATTGCCGCCATTGGTGGTGCGGACAACTGGAAAAAGATAAAATCAATAAAAATGATCGGTAGCATAAATGCCGGGGGCATGGAGATACCGGTAACTATCACTACAGTTAATAAAAAGGCCCAGCGGGTTGATTTTGTCGTAAACGGCATGACTAATTACGTCATAATTACTGACAAAGGAGGGTGGTCTTATGCGCCTATCCAGGGACAAACAAAACCCGAAGCAATGACGGACGACAATGTAAAACAAAGCCAGGATCAACTGGATGTGCAGGGCGAACTCATCGATTATAAGGAAAAAGGCAATAAAGTGGCATTCCTGGGGAAGGACGATGTAGAGGGTACAGAGTGTTATAAGATCAAAATGACCCACGCCAGTGGTAAGGAGGAAACCATGTATTTCGACGCTTCCAACTATTACCATATACGGTCAGTATTGAAGGTAATAGCCAATGGACAGGAAGTTGAACAGACTGCTAATTACAGCAACTTTCAGAAACTGCCTGAAGGTATCGTGTATCCAATGAATGTGGACAGCGGTAATGGCCCGGTTGCTCTTAAATCTGTAGAGATCAACAAACCAGTTGACGAAAGTATTTTCAAGCCGCAGGAAGTTGCTGCTGGCAAAGAAGATAAAAAGTAAAGTGATATTCACCTCATGAAGTATTCCCTCGGAACAGTTCTTATTGCAATTGTCTTTTTAACTGGGGGTGCTTCTGCCAGCGCGCAGACCGCTGATGAGGTTATCGCGAAGCACTATGCGGCAACGGGTGGAGTTGAGAACTGGAAGAAGATCAAGAGCATGAAGAAGAACTGCATTCGCAGATCGCGAGGCGTTGAGATACCGGTTACAATTACTGTAGTGCAAGGGAAAGGGTATAAATCGGAAACTACGATTGGCGGTATGACGAGTTACACCATCATTACAAACAACGAAGGTTGGTCGTTCAATCCCCGCAACCAGCAAAAGCCAGATGCCTTGCCTGCTGAGTCCGTAAAACTGGCCCAGGACCGGCTGGACATACAGGGGCCGATGATCGATTACAAAGCGAAAGGCTACAAGATCATTTGCCTGGGCACGGATGATGTGGAAGGAACCGAATGCTATAAACTGAAAGTGGTAATGCCTTCGGGCAAAGAAGAAACAATATTTATTGATGCCTCAAATTATTACCTTGTACGTACCGTTGATAAAACGAAGGCGAATGGCAAGGAACAAACGCAAACAACTACTTACGGGGACTACACAAGTCTTCCTGAAGGGATAGTTTATCCAATGTCTGTGGATGGTGGTCTTGCGATAAAATCGATAGAAATAAATAAACCTGTTGATGAAAATATATTTATCCCCGGGAAATAGAAACAAACAAACTCATAATTTCTGACTTATGAAAAAATCGATCCTCTTTTTGTGCTCACTGGCGCTGGTAACTATGACTTCTGCCCAGACCAAGATCAACTCTTATACTTTTGGCGCTATGGAGGCCCGCTGGCTTGGGCCCGGCACCATGAGCGGCAGGATCACGGCTATAACGGGTGTCAACAACGACAACAAAACACTCTACGTTGGCAGCGCGGGTGGGGGAGTATGGAAGAGCACAAATGCGGGCGCTTCCTTCAAGCCAATATTTGATAAGTACTGCATGAGCATAGGTGCTATCGCCGTTGATCAGTCCAATCCCTCTACCGTTTTTGTCGGTTCGGGGGAAAGCAATATGCGGAACACAGTGTCTATCGGTGATGGTATGTACAAGTCAACAGATGCCGGAGACAACTGGGTGAAGGTAGGCATGGACAGCACGGAGCACATAGCCAAGATCATTATTGACCCTAAAAATTCAAAAAACATTTATGCAGCGGCCCCTGGGCCGCTTTGGTGCGACAGTAAGCACCGCGGGCTTTATAAGTCTACCGATGGTGGCGATACCTGGACCAAAATATTTTACATAAACGAAAAAACAGGCTGTGCGGATATCGCTGTTGACCCTAACGATCCCAATATTGTCTACGCTACTATGTGGGAGTTCCGGCGCTTTCCCTATGCGTTTAATTCCGGTGGCCCCGGAAGCGGATTATGGAAAAGCCTCGATGGCGGCAAGACCTGGAAGGAACTAAAGAACGGCCTTCCTGCAAAACCGTTTGGCCGTATGACCATAACGCTTGCGACAAGTGCGCCACAAAATATGATCGCCATTGTTGAAGCAAAAGAGACAGGCCTGTACATATCATCTGATGGTGGCGAAAACTGGAAATCGCAAAGTGCAACTATGAATGTGGTTTCCCGCCCGTTCTACTTTAGTTGTGTTGTTATTGATCCTAAAGATCCAAAGAGGGTCTATCGCCCGGGTTTTGGGTTTTCTTATTCAGATGATGGTGGATATTCGTTTACAGACGCCTCCTACGACGGAGGCTGGGTGCATAGCGATCACCACGCACTTTGGATAAACCCCAACTATACCAATCAGATGTACCTGGGTACTGATGGTGGCGTTTACATAAGTCTTGACCGTGGTGCTACCTGGATGTTCGTATACAACCTCCCCGTAGGCCAGTTTTATCATGTTGCCTGCGATAATAATACGCCTTACCGCATGTATGGCGGCTTGCAGGATAATGGTAGTTGGGTGGCTCCTTCAGCGGCTCCAGGTGGTGTCAATAATTCAAGTTGGCAGGATATGTACGGCGGCGATGGCTTTTGGGTGCAACCAGACCTTACAGACAACAATATCGCTTATGCGGAATCGCAGGGCGGCAATATGGGGCGCATAGACCTTACAACGTTTAAGTCACTCGACATTACGCCGCAGGCGGGCAAGGATGATGAAAAGCTGCGCTGGAACTGGAATACACCCATCGTTACCGGCCAGGCAAACCACCACAATCTATACACCGCAGCGCAATACCTCTATAAAACAACAGACCAGGGCCGCACATGGCAGAAAATATCTCCCGACCTGACCACCAACGATAAAAAGAAACAACAGCAGGAAGAATCCGGTGGCCTCAGCGAGGATAATACTTCGGCGGAAAATCATTGCACTATTTTCACTGTTGCGGAGTCTCCACTTGACGAGAACATGGTTTGGGCCGGCACAGACGATGGCAATCTACAGGTGGTGACAGACGGCAGCAAATCATGGCAAAACGTTTCGGCTAATTATGCAGCATGTGGCATCCCAGCGCAGACTTGGGTGAGCAGTATTGAACCTTCCCGTTTCGACCGCAATACGGTTTACGCGACTTTCGATAACCACATGTACGGCGATATGAATACTTATCTCGCCAAATCAACCGATGCAGGTAAAACATGGAAACGCATCACAAGCCCTGAATTCACAGGTTTTGCGCATAAAATAAAGGAAGACCTCGTAAATAAGAACCTCCTGTTCCTGGGCACGGAAAGAGGGCTTTTTGCTTCGATCGACGGCGGCGAGTCCTGGTTCCGGATGAAAAATCACATACCAGATTATGCTATGGTGCGCGATATACAGATACAGCCGCAAACCAACGACCTGGTGCTTGCCACACATGGCCGCGGGATAATGGTGGTAAATGATATTTCGGCTATACGCGCACTTACAAAGGAGATCGCTGAAAAGGACGTTGTTTTATTTACCCGGCATCCTGAACCTATCACTACGGGCAAGTATGGCGGTGGTGGGTCGCCGGTGAGTGGTGGCTGGTGGGGCGGTAACCCGGATGATATACAGCCGATCGAATATTATTTCAAAGAGCGTGCTACAAAGGACGTGAATGTGGAGATATATGACGCCACCGGCAAATTAGTACAGACTATACCCGGCTCCAAGCGCAAGGGTATCAATAAGGTTTATTGGAATCTCCGCATGACCCCTCCGAAGACAGCCACCGGCAGTACAAAGATGGATTACGGAAACTTCATTGCGCCTTTGGTACTGCCGGGCATGTACACGGCTAAACTGAAAGTAGGGGATAAAGAATACACTGGCCAGATCGAAATGGCGCATGATAAAGATAATAAACTGTTCACCGAGGAAGACCGCAAAAAGCAATATGAAGCAGCCATGCAGCTATACCACATGCACGAGCGGCTTTACACGCTTGTGGACAGCATAAATACAGAGCAAAAGGAACTGAAAGCCTATATGGACGTGGTGAAAAAGGCGTCTGATAAAAAGCACCTGAAAGAATACTACGACAAACTGGAAGCGCTAAGGAGCACATTGCTGGCTACAAAGCATAAATCGATCTTTGCCGATGAGAAAAAACTTCGCGAGTACATTACCGAAGTGTATGGTGCCGTTTGTAACCAGGAATGCCGGCCAACAAATCTGCAGGAGGGCCGCATCACGGTGCTTGGCGATGATCTCAAAAAGGGTGAGGTATCCCATGAGAAGCTCGTCGCCGAGTATTCTGCAAAGGCAAAAACAATAATCACCGCAGAAAAATCACGGCCTAAAGTACAACCTGCAAATGCCGGAAATTAAAACTTGCTTTCTGATATAGTTTCAGTTTCTGCGATCAATCGCTGGTGTTTACTATCAGTTTTGCCGCTGACTGCGGTCATACAACTTGAACCTGCTGGTAAATAAATTTGCTGTAAATACCGGGAATCAGCCTGATGGCTCGATTCTTTAGGTATCATTATTTTACTCAAATTTATTACTGTTATGAAAAATAACGATCAAAAACAATTTGCCGGCGTATGGGTTGACCATAAGAACGCCGTTATTATTACCAAGGAAACGGCGGGGTATGCAGTCAAAGAAAAAATTGACGCACCATCAGGTTTTGAGGCGGAGAGCGAGCACCATCGCAATAATGCGAAACACGCAGACCTGTTATCCTATTTCAAATCATTGTCTGGCCATCTGCAGACCTACGATCAGCTATTACTTTTTGGTACCGGCATCGCACAGGAACAGTTGCAAAACTATCTGAAAGAAGATGCCAAATTCAACGACACAAAAATAACCGTGGAAAACACAGGACATCTCACAGATCACCAGATGATCGCAAAGGTGCGCGAGTTTTTTAACTAGTATTATCATAACGATTTGATAGTTAGGTGTTTAATGGCGCGCAGCAAGAATGCGCGCCATTAACTTTGGTTTCCATGATAATATTTTTTAAAGAATTCTTAAGAATTATTAACAAGCTGATTATAACCGGATATGGTTAATAACATTAGATTTGTCCGATATTTCATTTAACGGTGGGAAAAATCGATTACAAAAGCAACTACCTGAGGAGCTATTTATGGCTCTTTCTGGCATTGATATGTATCGTTTTTTCGAGCGCGTCAAAAAGAATTATTGAGCAAAAACTAAGTCCTGCCAATCATAATGCGGAGCTGTCTTTCAATAAACGACTGAAAGACGGCAGCCGCGACAGGCATGAATATCTGACAAAGGTTGTTCATGGTGAAAAAAGACAATCGCCTGACGATTATTTTGTCATTTTACTATCACTGTCTGCTTTAATTTCGTTACTTCTTCTTTATATCAGCGGCGATCCACGCCGGGTGAAATTTAGCGCACGACCTTCTGCGTTCCATGGCCTTGTCCCGTTATATCTTCGGGATCATAGGTTACAAGTCTGATTTTTTCTTCTCTTTTTGCCTTGGCACAATATTTCCGCTTGGATAATGCGGTATCCCGGTAATGTAATTGTTTTTTCATCTGCAGCTTAATAATCAACGCAGCAAATGGTATCCCAAAGATCAACTATCAAACAAATAGGTATTAGCCTGCTGACAGGATTTATAGTGTTATGTGTACCAGCCAGTGTCAGCGCTCAAAACGATGCCGCCGGCTCAGTCGAATCACTTACACTTACTCAATGCATTGACTATGCTTTGAAAAGCCAACCCGCGGTCAATCAGGCCCAAATAGGTGTCCGTGTTGCGAAAACCACGAACGCCATTAATTTGTCGGGCTGGCTTCCACAGGTGAATGCCGGGGCGACAGCCACCCATTATAATACGCTGCCCACTACGTTTATCTCAGATTCTGCAGGGCCGTCGCTGCCAACACATTCCGGGATCGTAAACACGATCATACCCCAGTTATCGGCGAGTCAAACCATTTTTAACCCGCAACTACTATATGCCGCCCATAGCGCCCGCTTGTATGTTAAGGAAGCCGAGCAAATAATGGACAGTGCCAAAATAAATGCTGTTGTCACTGTGAGCAAAGCCTTTTACAACCTCTTGCTTACCTTAGAGCAGATCAACGTCCTTAAAGAGGACACGGCCCGGCTGGACCGGAATGTTATGGACACATACCACCAGTTCGTAGGTGGCATTGTGGATGAGACGGATTACGAAGAAGCGGTTATAACACTCAATAACTCCCTGGTACAGCTGAAACAACAAATAGAAAACGTTGCGCCGAATTATGCAACGCTGAAACAACTCATGGGCTATCCACCAGAGAAACAATTTAACGTGGCATTCGATACGCTCCAGATGATGCAGGAGATAATGTTTGACACTGCGCAAAAGCTGGATTATGAGAACCGCATTGAATACAAGTTGGTAAAGACATTTAAAGAGTTGCAGCACCAGCAAACCTCGTATTATGACCTTGCCTTTCTGCCCACCGCGTCCGTTTACTATAATTACTACTACGAGTACGAAAACAATACGTCCACAAGTATTTTTGATAAAGCTTATCCCTATTCCTATTTTGGGCTATCGTTGAATATACCCTTATTCACCGGTTTTGCCCGCCTGGAAAATATACACAAGTCCAAATTGCAGGAAGACATTCTGAATTGGCAGCAGGTAAACGTAAAGTCACAGATATTCACAGATTACAGTACTGCTCTTGCAAATTATAAAAGCAACCTCTACAACTGGAAGATGATGAATGATAACCGTACACGAGCTAAAAATGTGTACCGGATCGTTTCGCTGCAGTATAAGGAGGGGATAGTGGCTTATCTCAACATGATAGTTGCAGAGTCGAACCTGATAGCGTCCGAGATCGGGTATACAAACGCCTTGTTCCAGTTGTTGTCAAGCAAAATAGATGTTCAAAAAGCAATGGGAGTAATACCTTATAACCAATAACGATCAAAAATATCAGCAAACAAAACGCTTTTATGTATAAACTAAGTAAAATAGTATTGGCATCGGTCCTTAGTGGTCTATTGCTTATTTCCTGCGAACATAAGGAGCCGCCTAAGACACCGCCTGTCTCTGTTAATGTGGTTACCGCAAAGGCACAGCCTGTCGTTTATTTCGATCGATATACGGCCACCACTGCAGCTTTGAGCCAGGTGAACCTTTTGCCGCAGGTGCAGGGATACATTACCGCTATCTTGTTCAAAGAAGGCAGCCACGTAAAGAAAGGACAGAAATTGTACGAGATCGACCGGCGCATATATGAGGCTAACTACCGCGCTGCGGAAGACAATCTGAAGGTAGCGGAAGGTACACTAAAGCAGTCGCAGCAGGATGCGGACCGTTATTCTTATCTCAACAGTCAGAAAGCGGTTGCCAAGCAATTGTATGACCACGCCGTTATAACACTTGAAAACTCCAAGAGCACTTATAAAGCAGCAGATGAGGCGCTGAAAAATGCGAAAACTAATCTGAATTATTCTGTGATCACTGCTCCGTTCGATGGAACTATCGGATTCAGTATGGTAAAACTGGGGGATATGGTTACGGTCGGCCAGACGGTGCTCAACACTATTTCGACCGATGATCCCATGGGGGTGGATATCCAGATAAACGAAAAGCAGTTGCTTCACTTCGAGGAGCTTCAGCATGGCAAGGGGAAAGGCATCGATTCTTTGTTCACGCTCATTTTGCCCAACAACACGTTTTATCCTTTCGACGGGCAGATATCGATTATTGACCGTGCAGTGAGTGCGCAAACCGGCTCTGTGAAGGTGAGGATCGTTTTTCCTAACAAAGAAAGCTATTTGCGCGTTGGTATGAGCTGCGTATTGCGTGTACATAATCAGGATTCCACACCGCAAATACTTATACCCAATAAAGCTATAGTGGAGCAAATGGGTGAATACTTTGTATTCGAAGCGAAGGATACGGTAATCGTCAGCCATGGAGACACTGCAAAGAAAAACGACGAAGCGCCGAAAACTGGCATGGTAGCGTTGCAGCGAAAAGTACATGTGGGCGCAACCATAGGGCCGAATATCATTATTAAGGACGGAATAGCTGAGGGAGATAAAATCATAGTGGATGGTGTGCAGTCGTTACACGACGGCTCGCAAGTAAATATAGCGGATAAAAAGCCCAAAGTGCCGGAAGGAAAGGATACCAGTGCGGCAAAACACGGACCACAGTAACTCTTTGGTCTCGGAATAGAAAACCCTGGAGGGGAGATTATTATAAAAACAGAAGCAGGTAACACGCTTACCCCGAGGGGTGATACGGGTTTTTAAACACAGAAAAACAATACGAGGGGCAGCACCATTTCGGTTTTTGACTTTTAACTTTTGAATTTTGATTTTGAACAATGATCGCTAATACTTTTATAAAAAGACCAGTTACGGCCATCGTAATATCCATCGTGCTGGCGATCACGGGCATCATTTGTATTTTCAATCTGCCGATTGACCAGTATCCCGATATTACACCTCCTGTGGTGCAGGTTAATGGCCAGTTCACAGGGGCAGATGCGCAGACGGTGGAGCAGACCGTGGCGACGCCAATAGAGCAGCAGGTAAATGGTACGCCCGGCATGGAATACATGCAGAGCAATAATACCAACAACGGTATTATGCAAATGAACGTGACCTTTAAAATAGGTACGGACATTGATATAGCAACCCTTGATGTGCAGAACCGTGTAAGTATAGCCTCACCGTTATTGCCCGCTGTTGTTAGCCGTCTTGGTCTCACCGTGCGTGCGGTGAACCCCAGCATGCTGATGATGGTGGCCATTTACGCTCCAAAAGGTTCGCATGATATCACCTTCCTCGATAACTATACCAACATATTCGTGCAGGATGCCTTGCTGCGCGTGCCCGGCGTAGGCAGCATCAACAGGTTTACAGACGATTTCAGTATGCGTATCTGGATGAACCCGGAGAGGATGGCGTCTTATAGCCTAACGCCCTCTGATGTTATTGCAGCGCTCAATGCGCAGAACGTACAGGTGGCTGCAGGTTCTGCAGGTGTGCCGCCACAAACTAAAACGCAAACTTTCGAGTTAGGTATCCTTGTAAACGGCCGGTTGAGCAAGGTTACAGATTTTGAAAACGTCATTGTAAAGACAGTACCCGCCACCGGTGAATTGGTGCATCTCAAAGATGTGGCCAGGGTAGAACTCGGTAAGTTCACTTTCTCCAGCAATTCCTTTGTTGACGGTAAACGCGCGTCTTATCTGCTCATCTATCAAGCCCCCGGCAGTAATGCCCTCGAAACAGCAGATGGTGTATACAGTACACTCGCGCAATTAAGAAAATCCTTTCCGGCTGATGTGGACTATAGTGTGCCGTTTGAGTCCGTGACTGTTGTTAAGGTGTCGATGAAGGATGTAGTGATCACCTTGTTGCTGACGCTGGGTTTAGTAGCCATCGTGGTTTACCTGTTCCTGCAAAATTTCCGCTCCACGCTTATTCCGGTGTTGGCAATACCCGTGTCCATTCTCGGTACCTTTTGTTTCTTCATCCCATTGGGCTTCACTATCAATACGCTGACCATGTTCGGTTTTGTATTGGCTATAGGCATTGTTGTGGATGATGCGATTATCGTAGTCGAGTCGGTTCAGCATTATATTGATGAGAAAGGTATGTCCGCTAAAGAAGCCACCTACCAGGCAATGAAAGATATATCGGCGCCCGTTGTAGCCATTGCGTTGATACTTGCTGCGGTATTCGTTCCGGTGGGCTTCATTCCGGGCATTGTAGGTCGTCTATATCAGCAATTTGCTATCACTATAGCTATCTCCGTTATCCTGTCTGCATTTATCGCACTGTCGTTAACACCGGCCTTATGCACGCTGCTGCTGAAACCATCTGCAACGAAGGATAAAAAGGTAAAGGGTCTCGATAGGCTATTTGCCCGTTTCAATAATTGGTTTGATAAGGTTACTGACAAATACACAAATGGCGTAAAGCGAAGCATTAAGGGCGCGCGTTATGTTGTTATTATTCTCGTATGTATTTGCGTAGCGGCTGTGTTTATGTTTAAGCATAAATCCGCTGGCTTTATTCCGTCTGAAGATGATGGTAACCTTTACGTCACCTTCCAGTTGCCGCCGGCATATGCTACTTCTCAGTCTGTTGCTGTGATGCAACGGCTGATGAAGGTGGTTGAGTCTACGCCTGGTGTAGGCCACTACGCGGCGCTGTCCGGCCTTAACGTGGTGACCAATGCCACCAATTCCAATTGCGGCACTATATACATACAGCTAAAGCCTTGGGATGAGCGCAAAAAAGGAAGTGAGATAGTGCCCGGCATCATTGGTGAGCTTCAAAAGCGCATAGATTCAGCCGGCATAAACAATGCAAATGTTCAAGTCATTCAACCTTCACCAATACCGGGGGTAGGCTCTACTGTTGGTTTTAGCTTCCAGATAGAACAGCGGAATACAAATGATGATGTGCACGCATTCGAGAATGTGGTCAATAAATTTATAGCAGAGGCGAAAAAAGATCCCGCCATTGCCAGTGCATACACTTATTATTCCGCACACACACCAAATGTAAACCTGACCGTAGATCGCGAAAAATGCGAGAAGCTGGGCGTTAATATTGCCGATGTCTTTACTACTATACAGGCATACATGGGGAGCCTTTACATTAATGATTTTACCACCTACAACCGCACTTTCCATGTTGTTGTTCAGGCAGACACTGCATTCCGGCAGTTGGTGTCTGACATGGACAAGTATTATGTGCGCAACCAGGCAGGCGCTATGGTACCTCTTGGCTCTGTTATCAGTTCTGAGCCGACCGAAGCCGCACCACTAATCTCCCACTTCAATATCTTCCGCTCGGCGGAGATAGACGGTGCTCCAGCCGAAGGGTATAGCAGCACGCAAACGCTGGATGCCTTGAAGAAAATTGCTGACAGGGTGCTTCCACAAGGCTATGCGTATGAATATTCAGGTTTAAGCTATGAAGAGATCAAAGCTGGTGCAGCCACTATTTACATTTTCATCTTCTCTATCACATTCGTGTTTCTTTTCCTTGCGGCACTATACGAAAGCTGGTCGGTGCCATTCTCGGTATTGCTGGCTGTTCCTATTGGTGCTTTTGGAGCCATTCTCACGCTTATATTTCTGCCCCGTATCACCAATAATGTTTACGCCCAGATAGGCCTTATAACATTGATTGGCCTCGCCGCGAAGAATGCTATTCTTATCGTGGAGTTTGCGAAGGTCCGGGTTGATCGGGGAGAAGAACTGATAAAATCTACACTTGAAGCAGTCAAGTTGCGCTTACGGCCTATTGTCATGACGTCACTCGCTTTCATACTTGGCGTGCTTCCGCTGATGCTTGCTACGGGTGCAGGTGCCGTTGCCCGGCGCACAATTGGTTTTACTGTGTTTGGTGGTATGCTCGCGGCGTCCACACTGGCGATCTTCATTGTGCCGGTTCTATTTGTCATCATCACAAAGGTATCTTACGGTAAAAAGAAGCTTGAATACCTGATAGCCCACCACGATGAACTAATGGAAAAGGCCGAAAAAGTGGAGGCGGAAAACATCGATCCTGAACTGGAGTACGAAATTCAAAAGTCCCGCGAATTGAACAAACCTGAAGGAGACCAAAAAAATGAAAACAAAAATGATGGTAACGAAAAGGAGTGATACTATGTATGGGAACTTTTTTTGGATGCTAAATGAACGAATTTATAGTGAGTAAACGATTTGCTGTATGCAAAGACTTCGAAAGAGACATTGTACGTAGCTCACGCTACTTCACCCTCTCCTTAGGAGAGGGGCGGGGAGAGGTCTCCTTGAATTTTAACTTTTGAATTTTGACTTGAAAAATGATCGCTAATACATTCATAAAACGCCCGGTTACCGCTATCGTTATCTCGATAGTGTTAATGATATCGGGTGCTATATGCATATTCAATCTTGCGGTCGATCAGTACCCCAATATCTCACCGCCCTCTGTCTCCATCTCCGGCCAGTATACGGGTGCCGATGCACAAACAGTGGAGCAGACGGTGGCAACACCTATTGAAGAGCAGGTGAATGGCACTCCCGGTATGGAGTACATGCAGAGTACCAATACCAACACCGGGGCAGTAAGCATCAGCGTAACATTCAATATTGGCACCAATGTGCACATTGCAGCACTCAATGTGCAGAACCGTGTAGGTATTGCCACCCCGTTATTGCCGTCTGTCGTTAGCCGTCTTGGTATGACAGTTCGTGCAAAGAATCCAAGCATGTTGATGATGGTCGCAGTCTATTCGCCCAAAGGCAGCCACGACAGGCCCTTTATCGACAACTACTCCAACATCTTCATACAGGACGCGCTGTTGCGCGTACCGGGTGTGGGGGACATCACTGCGCGAACGGATCACTTCAGCATGCGTATATGGATGGATCCGGAGAAGATGGCGGCCCACAGCCTCACGCCGACTGATGTTATTGCGGCCTTGAACGCCCAAAATGTGCAAGTGGCCGCCGGTGCCGCTGGCGCGCCGCCCCAGCAAAATTCACAGACATTTGAACTGGGCATTCTCGTAAATGGAATGTTGAAAAACACTGCTGACTTTGAAAAGGTGGTTGTTAAAACTATTCCTGCAACTGGGGAGTTGGTCTATCTTAAAGACGTTGCCCGGGTGGAGCTCGGAAAGTTCACATTTTCCAGCAACTCTTTTGTTGATGGAAAGCCGGCGTCCTATCTCATGATATATCAGGCTCCCGGCAGTAACGCGCTGGAGACAGCTAACAATGTATATGCGGCAATGGAACAGTTGAAGAAGGCTTTCCCTGCCGACATTGATTACAAAGTTCCATTCGAGTCGATAACTATTATTAAGGTATCTATACATGAGGTAATAGATACCCTCCTTAAGGCCTTGGGCCTTGTGGCGCTGGTTGTGCTGTTGTTTCTGCAGAACCTGCGTTCAACGCTCATTCCTATTATGGCCATTCCTGTGTCCATACTCGGCACCTTCTGTTTCTTTATTCCGCTGGGCTTCACGGTCAATACACTTACTATGTTCGGTTTCGTTCTGGCCATCGGCATAGTGGTTGACGACGCGATCATTGTGGTGGAAGCCGTGCAGCACTATATTGATGAATATGGAATGGCGGCAAAGGAGGCCACGTACCGGGCTATGAAAGATATATCTGCTCCGGTTGTGGCCATTGCACTCATCCTCGCCGCTGTGTTTGTACCGGTTGGGTTCATTCCGGGCATAGTTGGGCGATTATATCAGCAGTTTGCCATTACCATAGCCATATCGGTAATGCTGTCAGCGTTTATTGCGCTTTCATTAACTCCGGCGCTCTGCACCCTTCTTCTGAAGCCAACCCAAATTAATAAGGACTCTAAGTGGCTGGGTAAATTCTTCTTCCGTTTTAATGCATGGTTCGAAAGGGTTGCCGGCAAGTATGCCAACGGTGTGAAGCGCTGCATAAAGGGGGCGAGATATATCATTATTTTATTGGTTTGCATTTGCGTCGGAACAGTGATCTTGTTTATGAATAAACCAAAAGGGTTCATTCCTTCTGAAGATGACGGCAGGTTACAAATTACGTATCAGTTGCCTGAAGCCACCGCCACTACTCAATCCGTTGACTTTATTACAAAGCTCATGAATATTGTCGGGACTACTCCGGGCGTAAATCATTATGCAGCGATGTCAGGGCTCAACATACTTAACTCTGGTACGACTTCAAATTGCGGTACCATTTTCGTTATGCTCAAGCCCTGGGAAGAACGCTCGAACCCCGACCAGCAAGTAAATGGTACAGGAGGGATCATTGCCGTGATCAAAAAGCGTATTGCGGCTGCAGGACTAAAAAATGCTAATGTCGTCGTTGCGGCGCCTGCGCCTATACGAGGTATTGGCCAGGCGGCGGGGTTCAGTATGGAGATAGAGCAAAGCAGTACAACAGATGATGTACATCAATTTGAAACAGTAGTTAAGAGGTTTGTCGATGCCTTACATAAGAACCCTGCCACTGCAAGCGCGTATAGTTATTATTCTGCACATACGCCTAGCATAGACCTTTCACTGGACCGGGACAAATGTGAAAAACTCGGCGTAAACGTTTCCGACGTTTTTACAACGATGCAGGCTTATATGGGCAGCCTTTTTGTCAACAACTTTACACTTTACAATCGCACCTATCACGTGGTGGTGCAGGCGGATACTACCTTTCGCGCACTTATAGGCGATATGAACAAATATTATGTGCGCAATCAATCGGGGGCAATGGTTCCGCTCAGTACGCTTATCACTTACAAGGCAACAGAGGCACCTCCGTTGGTCACGCATTTTAATATATTCCGGTCTGCTAATGTTGGCGGCCAGAGTGTGCAGGGATACAGCAGCGGGCAGGCAATTGAGGTGCTCAAGGAGACCGCGGCAAAGATCTTGCCACAAGGATACACCTATGAGTTCTCAGGTTTGAGTTACGAGGAGATAAAAGCGGGGAAGACCACTGTCTACATCTTTATCTTCTCCATCACTTTTGTGTTTCTCTTTCTTGCGGCACTGTACGAAAGCTGGTCAGTGCCATTTTCTGTGATGCTCGCCGTCCCTATCAGTGCATTTGGCGCTATTCTTATGCTCATATGCATACCCCGCCTTACCAACAATGTATACGCGCAAATTGGCCTCATTACCCTCATCGGCCTCTCTGCCAAAAACGCTATACTCATTGTGGAATTCGCCAAGATCCGTGTGGATCGGGGAGAGGAGCTGATTAAATCTACACTCGAAGCTGTCAAGCTACGCCTTCGTCCCATCATCATGACCTCCATGGCATTTATTCTTGGTGTATTGCCATTAGTATTCGCCACCGGCGCCGGTGCTGTGGCGCGCAACACTATTGGTTATACCGTACTCGGCGGAATGATCGCAGCTTCCTCACTAGCTATCTTCATTGTACCTGTGCTGTTTGTGGTCATTACGCGTTTCTCCTATGGCAAGAAAAAACTCGACTACCTGCTTGCTCATCATGATGAACTCATGGAAAAAGCAAAAAGAGCCGAGGAGCAAAACATAGACGCCGAGCTCGAATTCGAGATCGCCCACGATAGGGATAAAAAGAAACCGGGCGAAGAACAGTCTGAGAGACAGTAACAAATATGGTTGGCATAAGACAAACGATTAGCACTTAGCCGCAAATCAGTAATCTTTACTAATTTGGTGCATAACTTATGTTGATCAAATGCATTGTTTTTTATCTTGCGCTCCTGTTACCTGCCTATTGCCGGGCACAGGGTATATACGATACTACAATCAAACCTGCTGATGCTATGCCAGAGCGGTATGTGCCGCAACTAAAAGGTAAACGGGTAGCCCTCGTCATCAACCAAACGAGTACGATAGGGAACGTCAGTTTGCTCGATCTGCTAAGAAGCTCGGGGGTAAATGTTGTACGGATATTTGTACCGGAACATGGCTTCCGCGGAAGTGAAGACGCTGGCGCAAATGTGGAAAACGCTATAGACAGTGCTACGGGGCTGCCGGTGGTAAGCCTCTACGGCAAACATAAGAAGCCAACTGCCGAAGATCTTGCGGACGTGGATATAGTTGCGTATGACCTGCAAGACGTCGGGGTCCGGTTCTACACGTACATCTCCACACTGCAATATGTAATGGAGGCCTGCGGGCAAAATCACAGGCGACTTATGATACTGGACCGCCCGAACCCCAATGGGTTTTATGTGGATGGTCCTGTGCTGGATACCGCTTACCGTTCCTTCGTGGGAATGCAGCCTATTCCAATAGTGTATGGCATGACGGCTGGCGAATACGCAAAAATGCTGGCTGGTGAGCGTTGGTGTACCGGCGTTGAAAAACTTGATATGATGGTTGTGAAATGTGCCAATTACGCACACGAAAAGAAATATAAACTCCCGGTGGCCCCATCTCCAAACCTGCGCACAATGGCTGCCGTATATGCTTATCCTTCTTTGTGCTTATTGGAAGGCTCGGTAATCAGTGTTGGACGCGGTACCGAGTTCCCATTCCAGCAATACGGCCATCCTGAGCTCGACAGCACAAAGTATAAGAATGCCTTTACGCCAAAGGGTGGCGAGGGAGCGAAAAACCCTCCCTATGAATCAAAGCGTTGTTATGGGAAAATGACGGGAAAGAGCGATGCTGATATACTGAACATAATTGGCAGTGAACTTTACCTGGGTTGGTTGATCACCACGTACGCTGATTACCCCGACAAAGAAAATTTTTTCAATGCCTTTTTTGTGAAACTAGCTGGCTCACCGGAATTGGAAAACGACATAAAAAATAATGTGCGGGAAATTGAGATCCGCAAAAAGTGGGAACCAGGATTGAATTCTTTTAAGATAATCAGGAAGAAATATTTGCTTTATGAATGAACTTGGATAGTCGCGTGAGAAATAACGAGTCTTGAAGTATTAACCTTCAGTTGAAGTTCGCGGTACATCGACTGGTAAAGCTTTTCGGCTAAATGCTACATTGAGTCGGGCTTCGGTAGGATTAACGAAGTGCATAGAAAAAAAATTATTACTTTATCTTTGTTTTGGAGGAAATGCCCTAATTTAGTCGCTTATTATAACTTGTTTAACCCCAAAATTAAAAGGATATGAAAAAATTAATGATTACCTGTGTACTGCTTTCGTCTGCTGCGATATCATTTGCACAGTCAAACGCTGCAACAACTCCTGCCGCAACAGCTCAACAGGCACAGCAAGGCGCCCCTAACAGGCCGATGATGAACCCTGAGCAAATGGCTAAACGCCGTGCTACGATGGAGACGAAACAATATGGATTTACTCCTGAGCAGACTACGAAGGCGGAAGCTGTTGAACTCGAGTACTTCCAGGCTATGGAGAAATACCGGGCTTCTGGTGTGCAGCCAAGCCAGGGCCAAAGAGGTAACCTTGATGCCAGGAGAGACGAGAAGATGAAAGAGCTGATGACTCCGGAACAGTATACAAAATTCCAGGCAGGGAGGAACAGGGAGCGCATGGCACCAAATACACCGCCAAATGCACCACAGGCTGCTCCAAAGAACTAATAAAAGAAGGTGAATTTTAATAATAAAACCGCCTGAGAAATACAGGCGGCTTTCTATTTTAAGTAAGTTTTTGCGCAGTTTTATTCTTTGTAGTTGAGTTCGGTCACCACTTTTTCCGGGAGCTTTGGCAATAAATGGCGAGGCAGTAAGAATGAAGTGAGCTCAGCGAGCTCTTTGAACACATAGTGGCTGTCGGCTGCGCCACGCAGGTATTCAGCACCGGAACTACCGCCGGTTCCTACGCGTTTTCCAATGGTGCGTTGCACCATATGTATATGCCGGTGCCGCCACATGGAAAGCATTTCATCGATTTCCAAAAGTGTGCTTAGCAGGTCATACGGCAGTTGTAGCAGCGGGTGGTCGCGGTAAAGCATAATAAACAGCGCGTTGCGGCTGGCGTCGGCGCTGAATGAACGGCCCTCCGGGTAGGTGGCATCATCAATGAAAATGGAGTCAAATATCCATAAATTGGGCTGCTCCACAGCCATCAGGCTACTCTCATACACATCGCGGTAGGTCTGCCAGAAAGACGCTGCATTACCCTCCCAGTATTCCTTGTTCTTTACAAATGGCATCCGCTCCAGCCACTCGTTCAGCAATACCAGTAATGATCTTTGATGCTCCGAGTCTTTTACTCTTTCTATGTCTTTAGTGGTCAGTTGCGACAGATAATAAGCCTTTCCGTAGCGGTGCTCGTAATTAAGGCCTAGCGTCGCCTCGATCATTTTGAATTGTATGCTTTGGAACCCGGACGCCGGACGGAGCAGGTCGCGAAAGTCGAGAAAATCCAGGGGGGTCATCGTTTCCAGCACACCCATCTGGGTAACTGCAACCTGCAATATTGCACAGACGCGCTTCAGCCGGTGTACGCTATTGTAAATGTCCGGGGTATTGTTGTGAATATTGGGTTGATTGAATATCTCCCTCACTAAAGAGAGCTCATGCAATATCTGCTTGAACCACAATTCATAGGTCTGGTGAATGATGATGAACAGCATCTCGTCATCGGCCCTGATGCCTTCTTTTGCGCTTTCAGGGTGCTGGGCATTAAGTATCTTGTCGAGTTGCAGATAGTCACTATAATAAACGGGGGCACGTTCTTTTTTTTCCATGCGGTTAAATTACGAAAAGTTATTCGAAGCCTAAAAATTCTATATAATTATATTGTTATAATACACTTTTTATGACTAATAATGAAACGCTGCCAATAATAGCCCACAATAAAATGCCCTGCAGTATTGGCCGCCATCCTACCTGCCTGATCGTTTTTAGCGATAACCCGGAGCCAATAAGAAATAATGTAATCACCAATCCTTTTCTGCCGAACATAAATGCATAGTCAAAAATGGTGCCGCCGCCTATCTTATTGCTGAGAAACGGAAGGTAATGCGGCAGGTAAGTAGATATAAGAATTGCCAGGACGAAATAAAATATGAAATAAGGTATTTTGATCTTGCCCTGGCTCTTCTGGAAATACGCTGTCACC
This sequence comes from uncultured Bacteroidota bacterium, assembly GCA_903905065.1. Classification (GTDB taxonomy): domain Bacteria; phylum Bacteroidota; class Bacteroidia; order Chitinophagales; family Chitinophagaceae; genus Nemorincola. The sequence continues at coordinate 146,051 of CAIVEW010000050.1, forward strand.
AGGGAAAGAGGTATGATCCACAAGGCACGTTCCAGCTTGATAGTGGTAGCTATCTGCAGTGCTTTGTCTGCAAGCCTTTTGCGGACCTCGGGATCAGGATCGTTCACAATGTATTTTGCCGCAGCGCCAACCACGGAACTGGTATCATGAATAGCGATAGCACACCAGGTGCCGAATTGCTGCGGACTCAGTCCAAACAGATGGCCGAGCATTGGAAATATGAACAATGCAATGGAATTTAGGATGAAGATGGTGCCTAGCGATACGCTTATTTCATTGTCGTCGGCCTTGATGATAGGGGCAATGGCAGCAATAGCACTACCACCGCATATTGCGGTGCCATTAGAGATAAGTTGAGATATTTTCTTGTCAATATTTAGTTTTTTGCCTATCCAGTATCCGGCCAACAACGTAATTGCAATCGTGCCAACGGTAAATAGAAAACCTTCCTTACCCGCTTTCATCGCTTCACCGAAATCTATTTTAAAACCAAGGCAAACGACAGAAACCTGTAGCAGCAGGGTAGTGGCCTTCTTATTCAGGTGTAAGAACGGATGCCCGATCACCAGCGCGATAACGAGGCCCATAAGCAGCGCAACAGGAGGATCTACTTTGAAGACGATACAAACAATGAGGCAAAGCGCAAAAATTATTTGCCTTAAAGTATTGGGTAAATTGAGTAATGTTGTTGTCATTAATTGATATTTGCACGATATTTATAAGGGTAATTCAGAGCCAAAGATAATATTATGAGCAGCAATTTTCTGCCATTTGTAAGCAATGATGCAATTAAAAACGCACTGGCATCAGGAGATAATGATAAACTCTATGATCTCCTGGTTGAACCGCTTCACGAAGAGTTGTATCGCCGCAGTACATTCGACTTTCTCGATGACCTTTCTGATGGCCAGCAATTACTGCTAACCTACGACTACCTGCGGACACAGGTAGGGCAGGGTGGCTTCATTCAATTTATACACAATGGCTATGTGGGCCTGCTGCCGTCTATGATCGAGCAGCTATATATCGTTGGTGCCGGCGACATGGCAAATGTGCTGGACGATGTGCTGAAGGTCTACGTGCTTAATCTCGACTTGCTAAACAAAGCGAAAAGTGTACAGGAATTTGCCCAGCTTTATGATGAGCTAAAGGAGTTTGAAGTAATAGAGGAACGGTATAATGCAGTGAAACTGGAGACAATAAAGAAGATGCTGGAGTATGCGGCTGGGCATTTGGATCAGTTTGTGAAAAATTCCTGAACGTGATGAGAGGCCGGGTTAACCATCGGTTTTCTCCACCTTCTTCAAAGAAATATTGAACTTAAAATTTTTATGCTCAATATCAATGCTATCCGGAACACCGGATTTATAGTTGAGCATCCGCACTTCCACTACTGGCTTGGTTTTCGATGATTTGTCCACACGGATAAGTTTTGCGCAATGGTCAGTGATGTAGTAGTTATTCCCTTTTTTGGTTGGTATAGCCGTGTAGTTATAAACGGAATCTGTGAGCAATGCCGCTTTTGACAGGTCCTGGCGCAGGATCACCAGTTCAAGGTCGTTATGCAGGGCTTTTACAATGACCTTTTTATCGAGTTTGGCCATGACGTAATACCGGATGAATTCATTATTTTTTGTGAAGGCAAAATCGAAAAATTTTACACCCATTTCGTTGGTGAACACCACGCGCGTGCTGCTATCTGGCATGAGCTTGAAAAAAAGTATTCCGCTGAAATGATGAGTGGTAACATCAACGCTTGCGCTGTATAACGTGTTCGAAAAGTGAGGCGTAAAATTTCTGATGCAGTTTACATCACCGGCCACCGGCCTCAAGTGGCTGTATTGCGATTTTCGGGCAGATGCGGGCGTGCAAAAGAAAATAAATGCTGCAATTGAAAGCAGCAATTTTGTGTTGCGCCCAGATTTGTCAACTTTTAAAAAGTTGACAAATCTACAGCGCTCAATGAGCCAGATACTAGTCAACCGAAAAAATCGCATCTGGAATATTGATGTTAATTTGTTTGTGCGTGAAATTGATGATCGTGTTGTCGCCGGATAGCTCCGTCATTTCCATCCCGGTGGCTGAATAGTCCTTCTTGTCCACGACGAGGTCGATGTTCCTGAAGATACCTTTCAGGGCTTTGGTTGTGGGGGTGAGCTCAACCAGGTATGAAGAAGGCGACTCAAAAAGAGCCGTGGTAAAGCTACTGTTGGTTAGTACAGTTCCTTGCACGCAGTCTATCATCATTTTGTTCACCTGGTCAAACATTTTGTTCGATTTGGAAGATACCTTGTTTTCCTTTGTTCCATCCTTGGTTTTGATGTTGCTACCATTGATGACCAGCAGATAGTAGGTGGGCTTTTTGTATTCCATGCGCACTTTATTCTCCCGCTTGAACCAAAACTGGCCGGTGGACACGATCTTGTCTGACAACATGCTCAGGTTTTTAGTCTGCACAAAATCACACTGGATCGACTGAGTAGCCTGTGAAGCCTTTGTAAATTGTTTGCGAAAGTCGTCTGCGTTGGCAACCGGTTTGTAGCCGGAATGTTGTGCCACGGCGCGAACGCAGTAGCAACAAACAGCTATTGTTAGAATTAGTTTATGCATATGCATTGATATTAAGCATCTTGTCCAGCCTGACGATTTTATATCCATTACTTTTTATCTGCTTAATTAGTTCAGGTAAAATGGCAGCGGTTATTTCCATCGAATCGTGCAGCAAGATAATGCTGCCGGGCTTCAGTTGGCCGGTTATGCGCGATAATAACTTTTGTTTATCTTTTATCCTCGTGTCAAAGGAGCGGATATTCCACCCTATGGGTGTGTATTTTCTTCCTTTTATGGCGGCTGCGAGGTTCGGGTTTATGACCCCATAGGGTGGACGAAATAGCAGAGGCTTCCGCCCAATAGTTTTCTTCACCAGCGTGTTCATATCCTTCATGTCGGCCATCATTTTTGCTGCGCTCCCCATATCGAACCATAATGCGTGGGAGTAAGTGTGATTGCCGATAATGTGCCCTTCGTCATTTATGCGCGCCAGTGTTCGTTCCTTGCCGGTAATGTTTTTTCCAATGCAAAAAAAAGTGGCCGGTACCTCATTTTGCTTTAAGGTGTCAAGGATGTTTTCAGTATACATAGCCGGGCCGTCATCAAAGGATAAAGCGACCATTTTTTCATCTGTAAAGGCTTTGCAGGTTATCGGAATAAAAAAATTCCATGAAAGGTTGATACAAGCAAAAAACAGTATGGAGAGGAAAACAACAACCAGCAGCGCCAAATAATACCAGGGTAGCAACGGCGCAAATAACGCGCCGAGTATTATCGCGGTGATATAGACATACCTGAATTTCAACTGGCCCAGAAATTATAATAGTTAAACCATTGCTCGGGATACTGCTTTACTTTCTTTTCAAGCTCTGCAATGTAATCATTCAGCGCTTCAGCTATGGCAACCTGCTTGTTGGCAGTATAAGATTTAGGCGGCGTTGCAGACAGGTGATAATGTTTTGAGGTATCCTTGGCGCAAAATACGTAGGACACCGGGACCTTGAAGGTTGTTGCTAAAACAAAGGGGCCCATTGGGAAAAGGGCATTTTCGTCAAGGAAAGAGCCTGTTACCGTCTTGCTGCCAGCCACGAAACGGTCTGCATGGATGGCGATAAGTTCATTGTTCTTCAGGGCGTTGCTTATTTCATAAACATGAGACATGTCTTCTTTGACGGTGATGATGTTCAGTTTCCGGTCGTTCATCACAGATTCCAGGTATTCTTTTACCTGCTGCTGCTCATTATCCACCATCACGATATTCACTTTTACCGGCAACCTTTTGAAATAGTAGCCCGCCAGCTCGTAGTTGCCAATGTGAGCGCTAATGAGGATACCGCCCTTGCCCCCAGTCATTATCTCTTCAATAAAATGCTCCCCTTCAAACTCGAACGTATAGGGCACTTTAAGGCCCGACATCACGACGATCTTATCGATCAGCGTTTGTCCAAAAAGGTAGTAATTGCGGTAAACGCTTTGTATCGCACGCCATTTTGAGTAACCTAACTTCTTAAAATAGGCGTAAATGTACTGATTGGACGAAGAGAAGAGAAAATAATAGAATGCTACAAACCGCAACAGGAGATATGCCGGGGCAACTCCTGCAATGCGTAAAATGCCAATAAATATCCCGTATCCTAGTTTGCTTCCTTTGGATTTTCCTTCCCAGGACTGCGTCATATCAGTTCCTTCACCTTTGTATGCGCGTCAATGTAATTGTAGAAATCCTGGAAAGTGGCGATGCTGTTAAAATCCTCTGGTTTTACCTTGCATCCGAAGTTAGCCTCGGTAATTGCGATAAGATCAATATAATCAAGACTATCCAGGTCTAATACTTCCTTAAGACTCGCATTGGGGGTAATACTTCCGGCCTCAACCTCAAACTCCTCAATGAGTAAATTATTAATTTTTTGTATAATGTTACTTTCCATGCAGCAAATATAAAATATTTATTTCGAAACAGAAATAGCGGCAGTGCAAACTGCAAAAGGTTTAATGGCGTTTGAGATAA
>CAIVEW010000051.1 GCA_903905065.1 uncultured Bacteroidota bacterium
GTATCTCCGGAGATCAATACATTTTTCTCGATACCCGCTTTGCCCAATACCCTTTGCGACACCGCATCCTGCAAGAAAAAAAAACTGAAACAATGCAGCATGTCCCTGAACATCCCGCCATACCACTTAAAGAACACCTGCCCCTCCCGGAATGCACCAGAAACCAACAGTGCCGGAATACCCTCTTTTCTTAGCTGTACCAGGTAGTAGTACCAAAACTCATACTTCACAAACACAGCCAATGTGGGCTTTACAATTTCTAAAAAATGTTCTGCATTCCTGTGTCCATCATGTGGCAGGTAAAAAACATAGTCAGCAAGCGGACTATTCTTACAGGCGTCATATCCGGATGGAGAAAAGAAAGTGACGAGTATTTTATACGCCGGGTATTTTGCCCTAAGCTCCTCGATGAGCGGTTTTGCCTGCTCAAATTCACCCATAGAGGAGCAATGCACCCATACTCGCTTTTCCCCCGGCTTTAGTGTATTTCTAAAATGGTCTTCCCAGTCCCTCCTGCCATCCACCCATTTCTTCGCCTTACCATTGAATAGACTATATACCCTCGCCGATAAAAAATAAAGAGAAAGAAAAAGATTATACAGGATCAGCATCAATAGAATGTTTTTTGAAACGCACTATTGCGCGGGTTCACAGGATGCGTAGAGACGTTGCATCGCAACGTCTCTACCAAACAGAATAAAAATAATTTACGCTCAGGAATTACACTTTTCATGATACACAAAAATACCAATCCAAATTCCCAATTCCTAATTTCATGATGTCATCTGAGCGTTCACCCTGGAGAAGGAGTGCAACTCGCGAAGGACCCAATTCCCAATTCCATTAATCACTAATCATCATCCTTCTCTCCATCCTTCCTGATGGCCACAAAGGCAGCCCTCCTTGGAGCGGGCAGGTAGCTATAGCCTTTGATGCTCTTCCACAGCACTTCATTTAGTTGCCGGTCAGGCACATTGTCCGCCCGCGAAAGGTCGAATCCCTCGCTTTCCTTCGAGAGTTCATTTTCTGCGAGGTTCATTTCATCGAGGTCTACTTTCGAAGGTATATGAGCAAATGATGTGGGATCGGCTGACAGCGTAAAGCTTCGGTACATAGGCATCGCAGCTGCATCATACTGGCTCATAGGCGGTATGCCCAGTATCAGCTCTATCGTGCGCAGCATACCAGATGTGGAATACATCGTATGGTCAATGGATTTTCGCTTCACAAACGGCCCCACTATGTATGCTGGGCTGCGGTGCGCATCCACATGGTCCGGTCCATTCTGCGCATCATCCTCCAGTATAAAGACCGCACTGCTCTCCCACACCTTGCTATGCGATAAATGCTCTATGAATTGGCCCACGGCCTGGTCATTGTCTGCCACAAATGCAAAAGGGGTGCGCGACTTCCTGCCCAGCCCCGCAGTATGATCACTAGGCAGGTATACAATATTAAGCTGTGGCACCGCATTTGCTGCAACGAGCGAGTCGAAATCACGTTCCCATATCTTTTCCCGGTACAGGTCCCTTACATCCAGGTTCCAGCCCGGGTAGGAAGGGCACATATGCTCTTTCAAAGTAGGCAGGTACACTGTCCCGTCATCGTCGGTAAACTCGCCATAATCACGAAACGAAATACCTGCACGCAAAGCATAGTCCCATATAAACCCGTTTTTAGGCGTTGCCACTTTTTTATTTGCAGCAAAGTCATAATTGCCTCCCCTGCCCCCATAGTTGGTAGGCCAGTTCTTTTCCACGAAGTCATTTGCGTAGGCGCCCATGCTCCAGTTATGCCCATCTGCGCTCACTTCAGCATCCACATAAAAGTTGTCCAGCAAAACAAATTGCTCCGCGAGTGCATGCTGGTTCGGGGTTATCCTTTTCCCAAACAGAGTCAGACTGGTATCTCCATTGCCCCCCGGCATATCGCCCAGCACCTGGTCGTAGGTTCTGTTCTCTTTCATCACATAAAACACATGTTTTATCGGGGACGCCGCCCCCACTTTCATAGGCACCGGGTTGCCCTCCTCACCATTGGCCAGTAATTCTTTCGTTTTGGTATAAGGAGTATTGGCATATACTTGTTTGGAATAGCCCGCTAACTCTTTCTCTCCTGGTTCATGCAGCACACTCATTGTACCTTTAAACAGGCTCCCGATATACTCATCATTTTTCTTATTTCCTTTCTTGTAATTTGCTTCACCGCCCTTGTGTACCGGCTGCGGCCCTTTCGGATTAGGCAAAGAAGTATTGCCCTTACCGTTCAATACCAGCAAAGTTTGTCCTGTCACTCTCACGCAGGTGGGATACCATCCTGTTGGTACATACCCCTTGGAATGGCTTGCTCCTGGCTCGCTCACATCAAATACAGCGAGGCAGTTATTATCGGCATTAGCTATATACAAAGTTTTGTTGTCCGCACTCAACGCTACACTGTTAGAGGTAGAGCCACTTGGCGCATCAGGGTATAACGCAGCATTAAGTGTCTCAATCACTCTCCTTGATTGGGCATCTATCACGGATACTGAATTGTCAATAGAATTAGCGACGAACACATACCTACCGTTATCAGTCACGCAAATATCATTAGGATTACGGCCAACTGCTATTGAGTCCGTGACCGTCTCCGCCTTAGTGTCAAAAACAAAGAGCTTGCTATCGCCCCAAATAGAAATATACAGTTTGCTCCTGTCCGGCGACAACAAACAGGTATAAGCCTCGGCGCTCAATTGAATTTGTTTACTGACTTCATTTTTCCTGAGATCAACAATGTAAAGTGAGTTGTTTTCTTTTGTCACCACATAGAGTTTTTCCGCAGCATCGTCAATATCCAACCCTGCCGGCGATATTTTCTCCGGCCACTTTTTACCAAGTACTACAATATCTTCAAGCTCCAGTTTATTATTTTCAACGGCATATTTCATAATGCGGTTATCATTCCCGCCAGATGCATACAGGTGCTTACTGTCATTACTAAACTTCAGCCCCAGCCAACTCTTCGCAATTTCTTTTGTACACACCACCAGTTGCGTTTTCGCATCTATAAGCTGAATGGTTTGTGTGCTCACACCATTATTGGTAATGGCGATATACTTACCGTCACGGGAGATAGCCATATTCAGCGGCAAGTCACCAAGCGTCACGGACGTACCCGCCGGAGTCAATGCCCATCCGTTGGGCAGCAATACTTTATTCTTCTGGGCACCTGAAACAAGCGCCACGGTACAACAAAAAATAAAAAGAGAGAGACGTTTCACAAAAAAGCATTTTCATAAAATTACTCCAAAAACACAGACGCTAAAATCTTTCATATTTCTTAATCAATACTTAACGTGAATCCGACATCTCATCAATTCAAATCCTATAAAATAGTAGGTGGAATCCCGACAGGGATGATATCATTATAGCACAAACAAAGACAATAGGAGCAAAACCCCGAAGGGGTGGCATAAAATACGTATTGCCTATAACTTCAAATGACGCAATAAATATTGCTGTACGTGTTCCCTACTTATGTTTTTATTACCTTCGCAAAAGAACATTTGTTATGGCATTAATAAAATCTATTTCAGGCATCAGGGGCACTATCGGCGGCACACCCGGCAAGAGCCTTACCCCTATCGACGTGGTAAAATTCACTACTGCTTACGGTGCATGGGTTGCCCAGCAGGGAAGCAATAAAAAAATCGTTATTGGCAGGGATGGGCGCATTTCAGGCGGCATGGTACGCGACCTGGTAGCGGCAACGTTACAGAGCATGGGTTGTACCGTAGTAGACCTTGGCCTGAGCACTACCCCGACGGTGGAAATGGCCGTAAAGATGGAGAAAGCAGGTGGTGGTATCATACTCACCGCCAGCCATAACCCTAAGGAATGGAACGCACTAAAGCTCCTCAATAAAGACGGTGAATTTTTGAACGCAGCGGAGGGCCAATGGATACTCGACTACGCCGAAAAAGGAGATACGACCTATGCCGAGATCAATAAAATAGGAACAATAACCACGAACGATACCTACCTACAAAAACACATAGACGCCATCCTCGCCCACCCGCTTGTGGATGTGGCTGCGATAAAGAAAATGAAATTTAAAGTGGTAGTCGATGCCGTGAACTCTACGGGCGCTATATCGGTGCCGCAGGTGCTCAATGCGCTTGGGGTGAACGACGTAACCGTAATTAATGAAGCGGTCACAGGCCAGTTCGCACACAATCCCGAACCGCTGCCGGAGAATCTTATTGAACTCTGCTCTACAGTCAAAAAAAGTAACGCCTCCCTCGGCATTGCGGTTGACCCTGATGTAGACAGGCTTTGTTTTGTCTGCGAAGACGGCAGCTTGTTTGGCGAAGAGTATACGCTGGTGGCCATAGCCGACTACATACTCACTCATAAAAAGGGCAACACCGTATCTAACCTTTCTTCTACACGCGCCCTGAAAGATGTGACCGAAAAACATGGCGGTGAATATTTCCCTTCAGCAGTGGGCGAAGTGAATGTGGTGAAGAAAATGAAGGAAGTGAACGCAGTGATCGGCGGCGAAGGAAACGGTGGTGTTATCGTACCAGAGCTGCACTACGGCCGCGACGCACTTATTGGCATTGCCTTATTCCTCACGCATCTCGCGAAGTTTGGCAAATCAGTAAAGGCATTGCGCGGCACTTACCCCAGTTACTTTATCTCTAAGAACAAGATAGAACTGAACGAAGACGTCAACGTGAAAAAAATATTCGAGGAGATCAAAAAGAAGTACAAGAAACAACCCATCAATACCGAAGACGGCCTGCGCATCGACTTCGACAAAGACTGGGTACATCTGCGCACTTCAAACACCGAGCCTATCATCCGCATATACTCTGAAAGCGGCTCAGAGACTACCGCCAACAACATTGCAAAACGAATTATGGCCGATATTAAAGAGATGATGCTGATGAAGGCGGAGTAAAGAAATGAGTTATTATTAGACAATCCAAAGCTCATGGCGGTTGTTGACCAAATAGAATATGTACACACCACCCGGCGTCTGCGGAGACCGTTTATGTTAGTTCGGGTAGCTCGCAGATTCATATTTCTCTTCGCGATGTTCCATATCGCAAATGCCTGTATTCTATTTTTTCAAAACGAGCTTCAAAGCCCTGAACACTCTTTGGCCATTATGTCGCAGATAGCAACGGCGATTCTATGGTTTTTGCTGGCATGGCTTAGCTACACCAAAGCTTTTGTTTCTTTCGTCATTTCTTTCCTGTTCACTGTATTTGCTTTCTTCATCTGTCATTTTGCCAGGGAAAGTTTCCTCGTACCTTGGATACTTTTACTTGCGCCTATAACCCTTTTCTTTCTGCTGGCGGCACTTTCTTCCGCACTTAATCATGACCAACTGAAAGAGACTTTTAAAAATAAGCAATAGTTCTCCCCAGTGCAATCACTCATACCATCCGGACATTAAAAACATTCCAGGCAGTTGCCCCCGCCTTTAGGTCGGCAGCCATTAGCTAGAACAAAACGGCTTTAGCCAAAATCAAATGCGTGCTTTTTATGCCAAAACGGTATCACATACTTTAGTGATGATACGAATTATCGACCTGCTCACAATCCGACAGGATCAATAATTTCATATTAGCTGTATTGCTTACCTGCCTTACACCCGTTACAAAAAACCGATAGGTAGCGTTCGATGCTGTGATGATCCCCATAGAGCCGTCAACCTTTGTGTTCAATCCATTCGCTCCAATGAACTGCAGGCCGTTAGGTAAACGGTATCCTTGCTTTAATTCTGCCAGCGTTGCCATGTCGCCCATCATTGGCTTGAAGCACACATCAAACCTGGCCTCTTTGTTTATTCTAAAGAACCCATCAGCTTTTCCACCACCATTGGCCCCTGGCGGAATAAAGATGTGGCCAAAACGAAAGTCGCTCTCGTATTCCCGCATATTGTTGAAGTCTACGGCTCCCTTCAGATTGCGCGACCCTTCATTTTTCACCAGGCCTCCTTTATCTTTTTTCTCAATTACCTTTCTATACTTTGCGAAAACGCAGCCCGTAAATATGCCGCTCATTACGTCGCTGGCGCCACCAAGTTTTGCATACAAATGGCCTTGCTCCGAGAAGGGCAGGTAATTTATGGTGTCGCCATGAAGATCATGAAATGTTCCATTCCCTGCCGGGTCATAACGTTGAATTTTCACCGTTTTTTCAATGTTTAGCACAGGACATTCAAATGAATCTCCGTCTACTGACCCCACTCCCTGATTCCTCAGAAAGGACATAAGATCATCCAGGAAATAACCTTTTTTGAAGTGCTCCATTTCAATTAGCGCCATAAAAGAGAATTTAAAATTTACAAACAATATTAAATTATATTCTCTGATAATTCTAACTGCTTTAAAAAACGCTCACACATGCAGTTATTTTAAGAACAATACAAGAAAGCAAATTGATACTTGCGAAGTTGCGGCCTACTTCAAATAACTAAGCGATAACCCCGCATAAAAACTGACCGGCGCTGCCGCATTATAATACCGGCCATTTACCGCATTAATGTCATTGCCCAGGCTATACTTTTGGTTAAGTATATTGTTGGAACCTGCATAAACATCAAACGCAATTTTGCGGATTTGTCTTTTATAACCCACTTTACTGCCTAGCAGATTGTATGGAGTTGAGTATGCCGTGTTCGCATCATTGAGTGCAATCCGGTCACTGAAATAATAATCGACATCAACATAAATACCGAAGCTAAAAGCGAGCGCCAGCCCTGCCGATAAAGCATCAGCCGGCGTCCCAGGCAATTGTTTACCGGAGTAGTCATTATTTAGTTGCATGAACTTATCGTAACGAAAGGAATAGCCGGAATACCCAAGCCGAATAACAGAGCTAATACGCCTTGATGAGTTCAATTTGTATTTCAGATATGCCTCTACCCCACCCTGGGCAGTGCTACCCGAATTTGTATAATGATCGCCGCCTGATGAGTCCCGCCGTTCAACAATGGTTTTCTGCAACTGGAAGTAAAAAATATTTACATCAAAATACAATTTCTGTTTCAAGGCAAAACCGCGGAAGCCTGCCTCATAGTTCCACCCCTGCTCCGGGCTAAGATTGAAATTCACATCACTTCCTGTGGGCACTAATTCACTAATGGTGGGTGGAGAAAACCCTCTTTCCACATCAACATAAACGGAAAGATTATCGGTGAGCCTGTTCAGCACTGCCACACGCGGCGCCAGCTGGCTGCCATACGTTTTATCTTGTTCCACCGAAGGGCTAGCCGACAATGTCGTCAATTCCACATTCAGGCTGCTGATGCTGGCCCCGCCCTCAAACACCCACGCACCTGTTTGCCACATCAACTGTGTAAACCCCATTACCTGACCATTGGCAATTTCCTGGTCCGTCTGCAGGCTTTGCGGATCGCCGTTTACATTGTTGTAGGTTCTGTCATCGGCTAACTCTTGTTGCACCTCGCAGCCGGTCACCCACTGAAAAGATGACCTGTCTTTTACTTCCTTGTAAGTAAATACAGTTCGCCCGCCAAAACTCGGCTCCGATGTGCGGGAGTAATTCCTCAGATTTGGATTTAACTGTGTCGCATAGTCCCCATATAGCGTTGTGGTATTCGACCAGTTATGCGCAATACGCCAAATGTCCGTAAACCCTGCCAGGAAAGTCTTTTGAAATATCGCGGCGTGCGCCTGCACAGCGCCCGGAGCAGTTGGCGTTGCCGGACGCGCGGACGCAGCGTCCGCATTATATTCCTGCAGCGTAAGGGCCCCCGGCGTCTGGTAATACAGATCACCATATAGAAAATGAACACTCAGCTCATTTTTAGCGCCTGCTTTCATTTCGCCGTCCCATGATGCCACATCATTGTGCATCGCCGACTGCTGCCGGTAACCATCGCTTCCCAGGTGCTGATAACGGATCACATTGCGACTGTTTGTGTCGCCAAATCTTACTTCTCCTTCTGTATTGCTCAATCCATAACTACCACCGGTATAGTTCATCGTGACCCCCGGTTGCCATGATTCGGGTATACTGCTTATCAGCAGCACTCCGCCTATACCGGAGCCATACAAGCTGCTTCCCGGCCCTTTAATGATCTCCAGTGATGTTATGTTGTAAAAACCCAGTTGGTTCAGATAAGTATTGCCGCTTGGATCCGTGTACGGTATGCCGTTGTAATACACCTTTATGTTGCGCACCCCAAATGGTGACTCTAGGGAGCTGCCCCTGATACCGAAACGATAGCTGCCTGGTGAGCGCTCCTCCATACGTACACCCGGTGCAGTATTTACCGCAGACAGAATGCTCACATTATCGTCGTGGGTCAAATCCTCCGCGCGAATAATGTTTACCGCAGCGGGTAGCGTCAGAACCGGGCCGTATTGCTCGTAAGCATGTACGGTAACTTGCGGCAATGCCCTAACGGTATCCTTCGTAATTGCTCTTGAATTATGAGTGGTATCATTTTGTGCATGGAGCGGCCTAGCAAAAAAAATAACAGAAAAAACTGGTAGCCATTTCTTCATTTATGAGCTGGGTTTTGCACCTTACTTATTCGCAGCTATCCGCCATATCATATTCGATACGTCATCAGATACCAGTATAGATCCATCTGCAAGCTGCGCAATGTCCACTGGCCGGCCGTGGACCTCATTTTTATCAAGGTTCCCAATAAAGCCGGTCAGGAAATCTTCTGGCTCGCCCGCAGGCTTTCCATCACGAAAAGGTATAAAAACAACCTTATATCCCTGCAGCACACTGCTGTTCCAGGAGCCATGCTCTGCTATAAAAGCGCCTTTCTGATATTTCACAGGAAATTCACTCTTTGTGTAAAAGATCATCCCTAGCGGCGCCACGTGATTGCCCAGGCTTATGTCCGGCACAACGGCGCTCTTCACCAATTCGGTCTTAATTTCTTTTACTCTCGAATCTATGTGCTGCCCCCAATAGCTATATGGCCATCCATAAAAACCACCCGGCTTTACTGAAGTAAAGTAATCCGGCACCAGCTTATCGCCTAACTCATCACGCTCATTCACTGCCACCCACAGCGTATACGTACCCGGGTACCAGGCCATACCCACAGGATTGCGCAGGCCGCTTGCGTAAACTTTCAGGCCAGACCCGTCTTTGTTCACCACCAGTATATTCGCCCGTTGTATCTCATTAGCGATCCCATCCTCGGCAACATTAGTGCCGGAACCCACCGCTATATATATTTTCTCACCCTCCGGATCGGTAATAATGTTTCTTGTCCAGTGGCGGTTATGTTTCCCAGCCTGCAGGTCCAGTATCTTTTCCGGTTTGGCGGTCATCTTTGTTTGCCCTGTTTTGTAGGGATAGCGGAGCAGGGAATTGGTATTGGCAATATAAAGCCAGTCTCCCAGCAACAGTATTCCAAACGGCTGGTTCAGTCCGTCCAGGAATACTTCTTTAAGATCTGCCTTACCGGTACCCTTGGTATCGCGCAGCAGTATTATGCGGTTCACACTTACATGCTTGTTTTCAGACTTACCGGCGCCTATCACGTCTGCCCCCAACTTCATCACCTCCGTTTTTATGGTGCTGGCCTCAGCCGTTAGCACATCTCCATTGGGCAGTACATATATCCGCCTCGGGTTCTCCAATGCATCGGCAAATTTCGTCACCGTAAATCCCGCTGGTGCTTTTGGGGTTTCCCCCTCCTTCCAGCCGATCACCTTGCTGAAGTTCTTTACTGATTTACCGATGTTTGCAGCGGAAAGCGTGTCGTGTTGCGTAAAACCCCGGGGGAAATTTAAAAACATTAAAATAACGAGGCAAAAACTGATTTTCATAATTCTGTTCTTTTCCAAAACAAATAGTTTACAAAAAATCATGCCTGTTTGTTGAAAACAATAAATGGGATGTGTTGGCAACCTTACATGCGATAACACAACATACTTCCTCACTTAATTTCCTATCTTTAATCTTCAAAATCCTTAATTCCGGCTTGGTACATTTTACGCAGTTGGCAATGGTCGTTCTCATTGGCCTGTTTACGACCTCGTCGTCCATGCTGGGCGCTGTGATCGGCTTATACGCGCCCCTTTCTAAACGTGTCCTTGCCTGCATCCTTGCATTCGCTGCCGGCTCCCTGATCAGTGCACTCGCTATCGATCTTGCTTTCAAGGGCGCAATGGATCTTAACCATCACGGCTACAAACCGCTCGCTGCATGGGAGTTCATTTCCGGCGGATTTGCAATTGGCGCCATTGTTTACTTCATCACATCTCTGTACCTCGAACGAAAAGGAGCTGCCATCAAGCGCCCTATGCGTTTCAAGGAATATGCACTCGCCCGCAAATATGAGCAGTCCAAAGAACTGGTGGGGCTGCTCTCGCAGTGCGATCTCTTACGCCATCTTCCCGCAGAAGCAGTAGAACACATCCTGCCAAAAGTGCAAACCCGCAAACTGCACCCAAATGAAGTGCTGTTTCATGCCGGCGATCCATCCAATGCACTTTTTATTATCGCACACGGCTGGGTAGAGGTCGTAGCCGATACCACCGACAACATTGAAGACGAAGTCCCGATCGCGAAACTTGGCCCGGGTTCCGTGTTTGGAGAAATGGGCCTCATCAGCGGAGGGAGCCGCACGGCTACCATACACACCGCCGAAGGCGCCGACTTGTTGGAGATCGGGCTTGAAGATTTTAATGCGATGATCGCAGCCGACCCGCAGATGGCCGATGCTGTGCAGCGCCTGAGTCACGAAAGGGCTATTATTAATCTGAGTGCCGGCGGTGCAAATCCCTCTACCTGGGCAAAGCTGGCTATGCACAACCTGGAGCACATCAGCCACGGAGAAAAAAATAAAATGCTGGCGGAAGCTGGCCATGGGGCAGGCATGGCCATTGTGTTGGGCAATATTCTTGATACTATCCCCGGCTGCCTGGTAATAGGTGCAAGTTTCAAGGGTTTTGCCAACCTCTCGCTTACACTCATGCTCGGAATGTTCCTCGGTGGCATTCCCGAAGCTGCAGTAAGCGCGGCGATGCTTACAAAAGCCGGCTTTAAACCGAAGAAGATCTTTGCGCTGTGGTCCACCGTTCTTATTGCCGGTATGGTAGCCGCTGCAGTGGGCAAACAATTTATTGGCACGGAATCAATGGTCGCAGTATTTTTTGAAGCTGTCGCGGGAGGGGCCGTACTTGCGCTCGTTTCACACGCTATGATCCCTGAGGCTATTCACGAGGGCGGCTCACTGGTTGTACTGCCAACTGTTGCGGGGTTCCTTTTTTCACTGTTCCTCGCTATGTCTTCTACGTTCGCCTGACCCCGCATATCTCTGCAAGCCCGAAGGGCTTTAATCTCAATAGCCTCAGGATGAAAAACGGGGAATAAAGAGCAAGATGTACCGAGGACATCAGTGTTTGAATGGAGGTTCGACCTTAAAACAAAATGATACTCACTACGGACTTGGCGGTTCTCGTGTTTGAGTAATAGGCTGCACATAACTCATTCTACCTCACCCCTTTGGAGAAGGCTGGAGGTTTACTACTCTTGCTTTTTGATCCCCTTGACCCGCAAAAGAAACCTGTTAATGTCTTCGTCGGAATAGGCGCCATAGGCATCGATCAACGTTCCCTTATCCCCATCATTAGTTTCTATAACATACAAGATGGCGCTGTCAGCCGGATCAGACTCACCCTCGAAGCGGAAAAAATCAATAATAACTATCTCTTCCGGGCGATAGGTTTTTTTCATAGTAGCGGAATAAAGGCCTTGCAACGTCATTTGCATATTGTCTCTATATCCTTTCTTAACTACACTGGTAACGCATTCGGATAGCGTATTCATCACCGGAACGATATGCGAATGCAAAGCGGGAAATTTCTGATGGAGTTGCATAAAAACAGGCATTTAGTATCAATAGCCCCTAAACATCCATGCCGCAAAAAATGCATGATAACAGCTCTGTGAAACCCACTCAATTACAACATTACAAAATGCTGAATAAAAAATTTGTTTCACATAAACGGCGGCATCCGAAAAATGGGGAAGTTTATCTACATAAGGATATGTTATAGCCTGATATTCAATATTTTCTTTGCCCTCATTCTACCACGTAGTTCAGCACAGCCCAATACAATCCTATATCATTCACCGCCTTCTTAAATTGGGCAAAACTAAGCGGTTTCACCACATAACTATTTACACCAAGGCTATAACATTCTTTTACATCCGGGTCCTGGTTCGACGATGTAAAAACGATTACTGGGATCTTCTTCATCTGCTCATCTCCCTTCAGTTTTCTCAACACCTCCAGCCCGCTGACTTTCGGCATTTTGAGATCAAGTAAAATGATCTTTGGATGAGTGTCGACCGGCTGGCTAGCATATTTACCGGTATGAAAAATATACTCCAGCGCCTCCGCGCCATCTTTGAGATGAATTATTTTATTAATGACGTGGCTTTCTTCGAGGGCCATTATAGACAACATGGCGTCATCGGGATTATCTTCTACCAATAGAATTTCGATTTGTTCTCTTGAATTTTCCATGTTTGATCATTGATACGTTTACAAAATAAATAACAGATAAGCAATTGGTTAGTCAAAAGGGTTGAAACGGCTAGCATATAGCAATAAACCGGTAATGGATTTGTTGATGGCTATTTTGAACTGGTTGAAGTCAAGTGGTTTGATGATATAGTTTTTCACTCCTAGTGCGTAACATTCTCTGAGGTTCGGGTCTTCCTTGGAAGAGGTGAATACGACTATAGGGATCTTCTTTGTCTTCTCATCTGCCTTTACCTTCCTCAGGAATTCTATACCGCCCACCTTAGGCATATTGAGGTCCAGCATAATTATTTTTGGCTGGTTATCAACCGCAGTTGAAGCGAAGGCTCCCTCGTGAAAAAGAAAATCCAAAGCCTCTGCTCCGTCTTTGAGGTGAATAACATTGTTCACAATATTATTTTCTTCCAGTGCCGCCTTAATAAGCGCTGCATCATCCGGGTTATCCTCCACCAGGATGATCTCTATACGTTCCTGTACTGAATCCATATGCTTGTTCCTTTTTTGTTAATGATATAAACCAATAATTAACTTTCCCCTTATCCTTTGGCTGGCAGCGAAAAGTAAAATGACGCGCCCTCGTTCTCCTTGGCATCTGCCCATACCCTGCCTCCATGCCGCATAATGATACGGTTCACATTTGCCAGCCCTACCCCCGTGCCTTCAAACTCATCTGCATCATGAAGCCGTTGAAAAACTTTAAACAGCTTATCCTGGTATTGCATGTCGAAGCCTGCTCCATTGTCCTTAACAAAGTAAACGTTATCCGCCCCGTCCCGGTAAGACCCGATGGAGATCACGGCTTTTTCCTTATGCCCGGTATACTTGAACGCATTTGAAATGAGATTTACCCACACTTGTATCAGTAAATTCCTGTCACCGATTGCCGGCGGTAATTTCTCCGTATTCACCGTTATATCTCTGTCGGGATTCGCGTTCCTGGCTTCCCTCAATGCCTGCTGCATTATGTCCTCCATCGACACTTCGGTCATAAGCATTTCCTTCCTTCCTATCCGTGAAAATTCAAGTAGGTCTTCGATTAGCCGGCCCATTTTTTTTGAGTTTTTAACAATGACCCGTGTCAGTTCTTTCCCTTTTTCATCAATCTTATCATTGTATTTACTTACCAGTATTTCCGTAAATCCGTTTATGGCCCGCAGTGGCGCTTTTAGGTCGTGAGATACAGTATAGGAGAATGCTTCCAGTTCCTTATTGGCCGTCTCAAGTTCTGCTGTTCTTTCCACCACACGCTGTTCCAGCCCCTGGTTTACCTCTTTCAGTGAACTTTGCATATTGTCTATCTGCACCAGCATCGCGTTGAACTCCTTGGATAAAATGGCAATCTCATCCTTCCCGTCATACGATACCCGGATAGTATAGTTGCCGGTCTCCGCCACTTCCTTGGTTTTTTCCACCAGCGACAGCAGGCGTTCTGAGATGGTGCGCTGCAAAAAGAAAGACGCAACCAATGCCGAAAGCAGACCGGCGATCAGCACCAACCCGGCAGCAATGAGATAGCTGCGAATGATCCTTTTAAGATCTACAAGCTCAACATTAATATATAACGTCCCAAGGCTTTCATTGCCTTGGGTGACATTGTAACTGACCATAAATTTTCCTCCCGAAAACCTGGGCATTGCATTATCGGTACCCGGGTTAATTACTCGCAGGCCGGTAGTATCTATTGGCAACTGGGATGAGCGGGAATATTTAGCAAATACCCTACCCCTTTTATCAAATAAGATCGCGTCTTGTATATCGGGCTCGCCATTCATTTTCTCCAGCGTTTTTGCGGCTGCCTCCTGGTCCATAAATACCAGGGCAGAAATCGAGTTCGCTCCTACTATTCTTGCAATAGAATATGTTTTCCGCACCGATGCCGATTCATATGTTTTTATCCCGTTGTACGCAAATATGGAGCAGCAAAGCAGCAGGGCTATAAAAGCAGTGGCCGCCTGAATGATGATCAGTTTATTCCGTATAGATATGTTGTTTAGTCTCGTCATCCGCTATTCTACAATTATCGCGAGCTTTAATAGTTGTGAACTGGCCTTTAGCCCCGCTGCACTGATGGCTTTAGGATTGGATTCAAACCTCAACTTATTGTCAACGATCACAAAATTTATTGCGGTTCCGCGCGCCGCGCAACCCGGCTTTTCGCTTACGGTCAATGTGCCTTTGGAAACTTTTGATAACACTGCATCGAGCGAAGCACTTGAATTCCGGGGAATAAAAAGTATATGGCAAAACGACTGTGACAACTCATCGGCGCTGTTGTAGTGACGGATAGCTATTTTTTTGCCATTGCAGGTTTTCGTGCGGGCTATTTCCTCCATGGGCTCGTCAATAGGAGAATTGCCCAAAACCCCGATGACGAATTCATCCGATTTGATGGAAGGGTCCCAGTCCACATACAAAGTAAAGTTGTAGATAAAGACTGCCTTCAACTTATACTCGCTGCTTTCTTTATCCTGGCGAAAAGAAGAGCCGACACAAAAACACAATAGGAGCAGCATGACCTTGCACGACTTCTTCATACTTAGGCGCTGCACCCAGTCTCTGAAAAAGAGGTACTCATATTTGCGTCTGTGTATTTTCATGAGATAGATTTCAGTCGATGATTTTTTAGCCATTTCGCGCCCGATTTAAAACGCAAAATGAAACCCGCCAAATGCCATAAATGCTGTCGCATCTCCTTTATAAAACTCCACCGACTGGTCATTGAGGCAATTCTGAAAATTCGCGAAAATGTTCAACTTTCTGGTCAGGTTATAGCCTATTACAGCATTCAGTATCAGTTTTGGGTTCATGTTTTGCACCCCTCTTTGCCCGTCTTTATAGGTCAGGTTGTCGCTCTCCAGTTCGGTCTGCGCCGCATAAAAATAACCGTTCACATTAATGTTCAGCCTATCATTAAGCTGGTAGTTGATATACGCGCCGCCAAAATACGCCGGTGCGCGTGTATTATTCACCACTGTTCCACTGTTTGAATTAAGGTTATATACCGCAGGGTTGTTATTGTTAGATGGCGCCGGAAATGCCTGTGCGGTATTGGCATAAGGCGAATAATCGAGCAGGTAGCTTTGCTGCACGGTGATAAATGGCTTGAACTGCCACTTGCCGGCATAATAGGTAAGGGAAATAGTGCTGCCAAATACCTGCACACGCACAGCCAGGTTCGTGATCTCGATAAGGCCGGTAAGAGATACTGGCGCCGCGGAATCTATCCTTTCGGTCCCTGTTATGAGATCTGAAAAGTGTTTGGTCATGGAATAATAGCCTTCTATATCCAACTCCATCTTGTTGTCTGTCTTATGCCGGTACCCAATGCTCACCATGCTGGTACTCAGCAGCCGTATATCTTTATTTCCCCGCAACTGGAACAAGTACGTCTGCGTTGGGCTGGTAACGGGGAATGGCCCGGTAAGGTCAAGATTAGTAAAAAGGTCTATAAGCAACGGCGTACGGTAGGCTGTGCCGCCGGATATACGCAGCAGGTTGTTATCATTTATTTTATAGGTCGCCGCAAGCTGGTAAGGGGTGTACAGTTTATCCGGGTAGTTAAACTTGTCTAGCCTCCCGGAAGCGATAAGGCGCAGTTTATCATGCATCATCAGGTATTCAAGACGCAACGAGGCTGACGTAGTTACTGATCTGGCATCACCGTTCCATAACCCCTCCTTGATATTGGTATTTACATACCTCGAATCATTGTAATCTGCTATCCGGTAAGATATGCCGGGCCGGATGGACAGGTTTTTTATCTTGTGCAGGTTATACTCTATCGTCGCATCGGTCGTATTCAGGTTCCAATGCCATATTTTCTGCCCCAGAACTGGCGCTTCTGTTCCTCCGTTATCTGATGCCTGGATGGTAAAATCATGTATGTCCGCCTTCAATCCCGCATACCTTGTATCCGACTCCGAAGTGGTAATCGAGGCAAGGCCTGTACCAAATTCCTTTTGCACTTCCGAGTGCTGTCCGCCTATCGACAACTCGAAATGCACTTTTTCCTGTGGGTCATAATTTACAAAGCCGTTAACGGCATATTTCCGCATAGCCAATCCTGGATCCGGGTAACTTTCCTTTACAATATTGGGGTCAGTGAGTTTTGCTCTTTTCACGGCCGTAACCGAATCTATCGGCACATATCTATTAGTCACCACATCATAGTACGTAGACTGCGTCCTGTCGCGGTTCTGAAAATTGCCGGACACCCATGCACTCACTTTATCATTGAATTTATAACCCAGGGAGGCATTTCCAATAAAAGAATTATAGCTGCCATACTGGGCATTTGCCAGTGCATATACCCCCTCCCGCTCAGGCCTTGTGGTGATAATATTGATGACCCCCGATACGGCATTTGGCCCATACAGCGCGGCACATGGCCCGATTACCACCTCTATTCTTTCTACATCATTGAGGTCCACAGGTAGCGTCTCCCAGAAAGTACCGCCATGAAGGTAATTGTAAACCGGTCGGTTATCTATCATCACAAGAGTAGTGGAATTGGCGAAGAAAACAAGAAGAGAATTGGGTGGTACATTACTTACTCCCCGCACCTGCACATCATAATTGCCGTTCGTTTGCTGCTGCACGACCAACCCCGGCACCAGGCGCAGCGCTTCTGGAATAGACGTGCATCCCGCCCTTTTAATTTGCTCCTTCGTAACAACTGCTGCCGAAAGCGGTGCATCAAAAACCGACTCTTCTTTTTTCGATGCTGAGTAAATTTTTATCTCCATCAACTTGTCTATCGGGAGATTCAACAGTTGCGAAAGGGAATCCTGTGCCTGTAGGCCATAGCTGATCAGTAAAGCGCCAAAAAATGTGAGTAGTCTTTTTTTCATACACCCAGACATTAATGATCATCACAAATGATATGCAAAAGGATTTTTTTAGGTAACGATATATTTGGTTGTACCAAAATAAATACTTATCTTTGTGTAACAAACAAAGAGAAATGACAACACAATTTAACTCCTTCGCTCAAATGCTCACAGCTTTACCAGACGATAAAGCATGTCGTGAATACCTTGAAAGCAAGCGTTGGGGCGGTGTTCCGACTTGCACACATTGCGGAACTATTGACGAAAAACATTACAAACTCAATGTAAACGGAGAGTTTAAGGGCATGTACAAATGCAAGTCTTGCAAGGAAAGATTTACAGTTACACTTGGTACTATGTTCGAGGGTTCACCTATCGGATTGCGTAAATGGTTTATCGCTACTTACATATTTGCTTCTCACAAGAAGGGAATAAGCAGCCATCAATTAGCGCGTGATTTGGGTGTTACTCAAAAGACCGCTTGGTTTATGTTGCACAGGTTGCGCCAGTCTTTTACAGACATTGAGCCAAAGATATTATCTGGTGTAGTTTCTATGGATGAAACTTTCGTAGGCGGTAAGAATAAAAACCGTCACGCTGATAAGAAAATCGAAGGTGGGCAAGGTGGTGCAAGTGCTGATAAGACTATCGTAATGGGTGGTATGCAGTTGGGTGGTACGGTGGTTACAAAAATCATTGTAGACCGTGAAGCAAACACCATGTTACCAGAGATAAAGAAAATGGTTAAGAAGGGTTCAATACTCGTTACGGACGAACACAGGGCATACTACAAGGTGAAGAAAGATTACTTTCACATATCAGTTAACCATGCAGAAGGTGCGTATGTAAATGGTGCGTTTACCACTAACAATATCGAAGGTTTCTGGTCTTTACTGAAAAGGGGTATCATTGGTATTTACCACCAAGTAACTCCTAAGCATTTACAGACCTATTGCAATGAGTTTGGGTTCCGGTATAACAGCCGTAAAATAACAGACAAAGAACGCTTTGATATGGCTCTGATACGCACAGAAGGTGTGAAATTAAATTACAATATGCTTATTGCGAAGTAAAGTATAACTTTACTTCGCTTTTTATTGATGTGTTTATTAAATAGCGTCAACTATTCTTTAAACATAGATGTAACTTTTGTCGGGCGACATAGCAAATATATTATTTGTCTATGACCTGAAAAAATGTTTTTATGACATTCGGAGAAACTTTACATATCGCGCCCTTTATTCTTATAGGTATAGGATTCGCGTATTATTTTATTGCAAGACCTAAAAAAAATAAGACTTCATGACGGGTGCTTTTATTTCCCTGATTTTATCTGTTGGGGGTATTATTCAGGCTTTCTATAAAATTGATAAGGATAATCTTACTGACTACGTCAGCAAGGTAAAGCGACATCGAAACAAGACCGTTGCCATATTTGTTGCGGCTATTTTAGTAGCGATTGGTAGCGATTTTTACGATTACCATCAAGGGACTTTAAAGGATGCGGCAAACAAGGAAAGCCAACGAACAATAGTAAATTTAAGAGATTCCGTAGCAACACTAAGAAAAGAAAATGCTGATGCTCACAAGCAAATAGAAGATACTGTAAGGGCGTGCAGTAAAGCAGGCATTGAAACAACTGAACTTGCCGAAAAACACATAACAAAAGCCGTGGCTGAGGGCATAAAAATAGGCGTAGCTGAAGCAAGGGCTAATAAAGATGATATTAAGCGAACAATTCGAGATTCCATAGATAAAGCACTACCCGACCTGTATCTGGTTAACGATAAGGATCCGTTTTTTAAGGAGAATAAAGACACATCAAAATACTCCTTGTTCTTTGGCGTAAGGAATACGGGAATGAATAGAGCAGTCAAAGTTCGCATATTATACACGCCTATTTTTGTGTTAAAGCCTGAATACCGAAAAGATAATGGTAAATACTTCCCGACACTAGAACAGAGTATATCGGGCTCGGATATGGAAGTATCTGGCAACAATAACGGTAAGGGTGGGTCTATTACCATTGCGCAATTTAATGAGGTTTTATATGAAAATATATACTTTAGAGTTAGGGTATTTTGGGAATCTCCATCTGGTAAAAAAGATAGTTTTACTCAAATATGGCAGTATCATTTTAGCGATGGTGGATTTACGGAAATAGGATATATGGAAGTAGAATTAAAAAATGTAATCTCTAAATTACCGTGATCTTAACTGTATAATTTTGTAACTTTAGGATATGCCAAAACCAAAAGAAGTACGGCAGGAAAAGAAAAAAGGGCTTACTGATAAGGAGTTAATTGAGAAGTACGAAGCAGGCGTACAGCCAGTTGAGGAAATGATTAACGTGCTATTATCGAAGCCAAACCCAAATGCACCTGTGAAGGTTGCCAAACGCTGAAAATCACACCCGATAAGCGTTTTATTATTTCTTACATTCGTTGGTACATTTTAGTATATCGTTACCTTTTTTTATTCACATAAATACCATGCCAGAGAGCTAGTTCACACAATTATTTGCACTATCGGCAATTATCCATAGGTGTTTTTGCTCTATTGGCGAGGATATATATATAGGGGAGTCGCCAGCTATACCACAACCTATCTGCAAGAAGCCCACGCCCTTGCCGTGACAATGCTTTTCTCCGGCACACTCGCACGCGGCAGCTGCCATTGTGCTCGCGATGGGGACAATTGGCTTGCGCATTTTGCATAATTTATGCGTTTTGCATATCTTTCTACAAACATTTTCTAATGAGGTTTTTCATTGTAGCATTGTTTTCGTTGGCAGCCGGTGTGGCGCTGGCGCAGAAACCTGCGCGGCTTCAAGGGCAGGCTACCGTGGCGAGATAGAGGCAAAGGGGAAGGGGATGATGAAGATGTATTATGTGGCACCACTGTCCCCGGAAATGGAACTAAGAATTTAGCTTCGGAGTAACATTGACGGATTTTGTTCGCTATCAGGTTTTTTATCTTTATATACCCGGGGATGAACTGATTTTGAGGTGTGCTGCGATCAGGTTGAAGATGTTTTTTTCGTCCCTTTAATCATTAATCGCAAATCAGGATGAATTGATTATTTTTGCACGGTTTCAATTTAAATTCTAACTAATTATATTATGGCGATCGTTGATCTTGTAATGCCGAAAATGGGTGAAAGTATAATGGAAGCTACTGTGCTTAAATGGCACAAGAAGGTTGGCGACCATGTGAAAATGGATGAAAACCTACTGGATATAGCAACAGATAAGGTGGATAGTGAAGTGCCGTCTACTACTGCGGGTGTGATCACCGAATTGCTTTATAAAGAAAATGACGTAGTGCCGGTAGGGGCCGTAATAGCAAAAGTTGATGCTGGAGGCGCTGCCTCGGCGGTTCCAGCTGCTGCATCTGCACCGACGCCTCAGGTAGCGGCACCGGTAGCTGCTCAACCAGTGCAACAATACCAAGCTGCACCGGTTGTTGAAAATAACGGTGCGCGGTTTTACTCGCCGCTTGTGTTGAACATCGCGGGCACAGAGGGCATCGGTATGGCCGAGTTAGAGAATATACCTGGCACCGGCAATGAGGGCAGGGTAACTAAAAAAGATATTCTTGATTATGTAGGCAGGCGCAAATCGCAGCCGCAAGCTGCACCGCAAGCACCGGCCCCACAACCCACGCCAGTTGCAGCACCGCCGGCCGCACCACAAGCGCCGCAGCCGGCAGTTTCAGCTCCCGCCCCCTCTTCAACAGTGATTGGTGGCAATGTGGAGATCATAGAAATGGACCGCATGCGAAGGCTTATAGCCGACCATATGGTGCGCAGCAAGCACACCTCCCCGCACGTGACCAGCTTCACGGAGGCAGACGTTACCAATATTGTGAAATGGCGTGATAAGGTGAAAGGAAAATTTGAGCAGATGTATGGCGAGAAGATCACCTACACCCCTATATTCTTTGAAGCTATAGTGAACTGTATCCGTAAGTTCCCGATGATCAACAGCAGCCTTGATGGCAATAATATCATCATCAAGAAGGACATAAACATTGGTATGGCCACAGCATTGCCCAGCGGCAACCTGATAGTACCCGTGATCAAGAACGCGGGTACTAAAAACCTGCTAGGCCTTACTAAGGATGTGAATGCCCTGGCTAATGCAGCCCGCGGCAACAAACTTAAGGCCGACGATACACAGGGTGGTACATTTACGGTAACCAATGTGGGTACATTCGGCAGCCTTATGGGCACACCGATCATTAACCAACCCCAGGTAGCTATTTTAGCGGTAGGTGCTATCAAGAAGAGGCCGGTAGTTTTAGAGACTGAAGACGGGGATGTAATAGCAATTCGCCACATGATGTATTTGTCGCTCAGCTATGATCATCGTATCGTTGACGGATCACTTGGCGCCAGCTTCCTGACTGCTGTGGCGAAAGAGCTGGAGGCATTTGATAAGAACATGGAAATATAAGAAGATCAGAAATGAAATATTGGGGTTTGATGTGTATGCATCAAACCTTTTTTTTGCACAAAAATTTCGAAAATACGATACTGCAGATCGCCGACAAAAACAAATAAATCAAGACAACGAGTTGTTAATGTTGTTTGCCGATTTTGGCGAAAAAAACTAATTGCAAAAATGATTTTCAATTTTCAAAAAATGTCATAGAGATGCCGTATATTACAGTTGGTAGAGATAGTCAGATGATACAGTGATTTTTTGTTGAAAATAAATGATAAGCCTTGGAAATGTACGCTGGTAAAGTGTTTCAGGGCTTATTTTATTTTACGCAATAACCGAAGACGATTGAGAGAATGATTGAGTGTTGAAATTTTTTTGTGTGGTTCAGTTATTTTTTCTACCGCAAAAAAAGCACCAAACTTTTCAAACCTCACTCTGTAAGATTTACTAAAGAAACAATAGCAAATTGATTTTTTTTTTCAACGAAATGTTAGCAATTTCGTCCTCCTGCTGAAAAAAGCGGGAACGCTGCAAAAACGCAGATAAATTGAAGTACAAGTCGCGAAAAAAATAATAATTTTAAGTGAGGGAATAAGAAGGCCTCCTGAATACGAAACAATTGTTCCGGGGAAAAAATTCTTATCTCTGTTAGTGTCGAAGTAACCAAATTGAATAACAACATGAACGCTGTTTCATAATATGGATAAGCATCTTTATAATACTACCAATAATATTTTAACCGAAGCGGAACAACTATGGGAGAAATGTTTGAATATCATCAAAGACAATGTTAACTGGCGCACTTACCAAACATGGTTTGAACCAGTAAAGGCAGTAGGGCTCAATGATAATGTTTTAACACTACAAGTGCCGAGCCAGTTTTTTTACGAATGGCTGGAAGAGCATTATGTAGAACTACTTGGAAAAACGATCAAACGTGTGTTGGGCAGAGTGGGACGACTCGAGTACCGCATTATGATGGAAAGCAGCCCTGCATTGCGCAATCCTGCATCGATCAACATGCCTGGCGGTTCGCATAACAAACCACCCAAGGAAAATAACTATGTGGATATGCCGCTGAAATGGGACGACCCGCATAACATAAAGACGCCTTATGCCATACCCGGCCTGAAGCGTATGCAGATAGACCCGCAGCTTAATGCCAACTATACTTTTGAAAATTACGTAGAAGGAGATTGTAACCGTGTGGCTCGATCTGCAGGTATACATGTAGCACAGAAGCCTGGTGCTACTTCATTCAATCCGCTGGTTGTGTTTGGTGGTGTTGGCTGGGGTAAGACGCACCTGGTGCAGGCAATAGGCAACGAAGTGCGCAGGCTACATCCCAACAAGTCGGTGCTGTATGTTAGCGCTGAGAAGTTCATCAACCAGTTTATCGACCACTCGAAGAATAATGAGGTAAATGATTTCATCCACTTCTACCAGCTGATAGATGTGCTGATCATGGATGACATTCACTTGTTTGTTTCTGCGCTGAAGACACAGGATGTATTTTTTGCGATCTTCAATCACCTGCATCAAAGCGGTAAGCAGATAATACTTACCAGCGATACAGCACCGCGTGATATGGAGGGGATGCAGGAGCGTTTGCTGAGCCGTTTCCGCTGGGGGCTTAATGCTGATATACAGGCACCGGACTTTGAAACACGCCAGGCAATACTACAAGTGAAAATGCGCCAGGAAGGCCTGGAGATACCGGAGGATGTGGTGAAATATGTTGCATATAATATACAAAGCAATGTGCGTGAACTTGAAGGTGCGTTGATCGCATTGTTTGCCCAGGCGACATTGAATAAAAAAGAAATAGACATTGACCTCGCCAAGCGTGTGATGAAGAACTTTGTGAAGAGTGCAGCGCGGGAGATGACCATAGATAATATACAGAAGCTGGTATGCGACTATTACCATGTGGCATATGACCGCCTGCTTACCAAAACGCGGAAGCGTGAGGTGGTGCTGGCCCGGCAGATTACTATGTATTTCGCCAAGAAGTTTACCAAACAATCACTAAAGACCATAGGTGATCACTTTGGGGGCTTTGACCATACTACGGTGATACACTCGTGCCAAACGGTGGAGAACCTGATGGAGACAGACAGCGAATACAAAGAAAACCTACTGGAGATACAGCAGAAAGTGCAGCTGGCAAGCATTTGATCAATTTGAAATATGCCAATTTGAAAATGCGCGCGGGTTTGTTTGGAGTATAGTTAAAATATAAATCTGCCTGTTTTTACATTATTTTTCTGATTGGCCGTTTTTGATTTGCTCATTTGCACATTTAGGTTATCTTTGCAGTCCTTTAAAAAAAGGGAATAGATGTGGGCGAAGGCCCGCTACGTTCAAGGTGAGGTGGGAGAGTGGCCGAATCCAATAGTTTGCTAAACTGTCGTACGCCTTAAAGTGTACCGCGAGTTCGAATCTCGCCCTCACCGCTCTTTTTTTAGTTAAACAGCCTGCCTGCCGGTAGGCAAGTTTTCAGTAAGCAGTTGGCAGCTTTTGAAAATTTTATAGTTGCCAACAAGGCTGCGGACTGCCAATCGCAGACTTTTTAAAAACCGGGGAGTAGCGCAGGCCGGTAGCGCACCTGGTTTGGGACCAGGGGGTCGCAGGTTCGAATCCTGTCTCCCCGACTTAGATTAAGACTTTAGTCATAACGGCTAAAGTCTTTTTTATGCCCATACAGCACTACAGGTAAGGCTTTCAGCCGTTTACCATGTCCATATCTGTCAAGTATAAGTTTTATAGTTTCCTACATTTTGTAGGGGTATTGTGACACTACACTCGACACCTTTTCGACACCTGCCGACACCATTATTTTACTCATGGTTGTCTATCTCAATGCCTTATTCCACAAGGCCTTTAATTCACATCATTAATTGTCTCAAATGACACCCAATACATTTAATCTACGTTTCGTTATCAAAAATGATAAGATAACAGATAAAGGAAGTGTACCCGTTTACGCCAAAATCAAAATCAATGGTAAAAAACTTGAACTTTCGACCAATAGACAAGTAATTCCTAAAGATTGGATAGTAGCTGATGAAAAGGTAAAAGCTAATTCAAGCACCAATAAAGACTTAAATAACCACCTTGAAGCATTTAAAACCCGCATTTATCAGGCTTATTCTACAATCATTGCCTCAAATGATAATATTACCGCAGAAGCATTAAAGCGAGTTTTCTATGGCGACAAAGAAGAAAAGCAAGTCCATGAGGTGATTAATATAACAATAGAACATAACAAGCACTTTGAAAGCATGATAGGTATAAAGTACAGTAGTGGCAGCTATAAGAACTACAAAACCACCTTAAAATACCTAACTGAGTTCATACCCCTATTTGCACATAAAAAGGATATTCCTATAACAGCACTCAATTACAAATTCTGCGAAGCATTCTTCACGTTCCTCACTACTAAAAAGGATTGTCATGTAAATGGGGCAAATAAACAGATACAGAGAATAAAGAAGATAGTGAATTTTGCAATTAAATCAGGATATATTGAAGTTAACCCAATGATGAAATATACCATTGAGTTTACGCCAGTAAATAAAATAGCCCTGACACTTGATGAAATAAAACGAATATCAAACCTTGACCTAAAACGACAAATTTTACAAGACGTACAGGATGTATTTTTGTTTCAATGCTTCACCGGACTATCTTATGCTGATGTGAAAGAGTTGCGTAAAGAAAATATCTACAAAAATGATAGCGGAAAATTGTGGATAAAAAAGGATAGGCAGAAAACAAAGACAGCATTTTCCTTGCCACTATTAGAGCCAGCATTACAGATTTTAGAGAAGCATCATTATGAACAGAAAATTGACACACCTATTTTGCATGTTTATTCAAATCAAAAAATGAATGAGAATTTAAAGCTCATTCAGGAGTTAGCAGGTATAAATAAGAACCTCACGACACACATGGCAAGGCATACATTCGCCACGACTATAACATTGAGTAATGGAGTGCCAATTGAAACGGTAAGCAGAATGTTAGGGCATACAAAACTATCAACTACACAAATCTATGCTAAGGTGTTGGATAACAAAATTGCTAACGATATGGCAGGCTTAACAGAAATATTGAAGGATTTTTAGAGTCCATGAGGAGCAGATATTAGAAAAGCATTGAAGAAAGAACCCCTTACAGATTGGCTGTAGGGGGTTCTTTATCCTTCTATTTTTACTTCATAATTATTCTATCATACCCAATCTTCCTTTTTAAATTTTGGTTCTTTATCGCCAGTTACAGCGTCCCGTAAATACTTATCCAATATGCCCTTAATAAAATCTGCATTTTCAGTTGTAGAAACAATACTATCGTGAATAGTAAATAAAGGAATGTCAGGTCTATTTTCATGTATCTCCACACAAGCCTTATGCAATACGATTTCTGCTTCAAGGTTCTGCAGAACACAAGCCAGCGTATTATGTGCGCCCCCTTTAATCTTTTTAAATATCTTAAAAACAGTAGGGAATAATTCTCTAAATATGCTTGCTTTACTATCCTGTTTTACATTTCTATTTTTACTAAAGAAAATAAGAAAGATTTCGCGTTTAACATATTTTCTATATGCTTCTAACCTTATTTCTTCTTCTATTTTTGTTTCACCATTTTGCGGCAATAAATGATTTGGTATCAAATTTCTTGCTGTTAACTCTCCCCCAAAGAACGCATAAATATCGCCCGACACGACTAAATCCTTATAAGTCTGTATGTCTGGTGCTTCTGAATTATTTCTTAAAAAATCTCCTATCATAATAGAAAGATTTCGCGGGAATTCCCGGCCTGCTTTGGCAGAGGCTATGGCATCGTAGATACTTAGTCTATAAGCCATACTATTTTTAACAAACAAATCGTATTCTAATAAGCAAATTGATAAAAGGGGTTGTGATGTCTTTATGTCAATAGCAGTAAGAACATTACCGTTATAACTAACAAACTTTCGTAGTTCCTTTTTTAAGCAGGATAAAAGCGTGTGTAATCTGCCAGCAGTATCATCAACATGAAATCTAAAATTTTGGTCGTGGATTAGATTAACTATCAACATCCTACAGTTAAACCGCTTCATTGCCTTTAATTCACTATATATTTCTCTATCTTTTTGTAATTCTTGTCTTAAATATATTTCAGCATTTTCTTTATCAATTTTAAGATTTTTATTAAACGGATAGCTCAAAAATGATAGCATTTCTTTTGCCAGTTCAGAATAAGTCAAGTTATTAATATTGCCAGTATAGCCGTACAAATGATGTGGCTGTAGCATCGGTACTTTTTCATCGCTTATACGCTTAGTAAGGGAATTGATTAGCGTCTTAGTCTTTATGTAGTGTTTTTTTAAAACAGTTGAATATGTATTTGTAAATCTAAACCCTCTCGTTTTTTCACCTACAATATACTGGCGGTCAACTTCAATTATTTCCATTTCTTCCAACCAATCAATAACCTGCTGATAGTTTCTAATCCTATTTTG
The DNA here is from genome assembly GCA_903905065.1 of uncultured Bacteroidota bacterium. Lineage (GTDB taxonomy): Bacteria > Bacteroidota > Bacteroidia > Chitinophagales > Chitinophagaceae > Nemorincola. Next base: position 27,327 of record CAIVEW010000051.1, read on the forward strand.
TAGATAAAAACTTTTTAAGTTTGTATATCCGCCGTTATCTTCATTGTCTGTACCCTCGTCTTTATTATATGCCGGTACAGCATGAATTATGTGCAGGAAGTAAGCTATGTAATCCATAGTCTTTTGAAAATTCTTATCACTTACTCTTTCGGACGCTAAACGAAGTGGGTATTTTCTAAGTAGTTCGGCTAAGTCTATATTCGCTGGAATATATACCGGGTAATGATTAATTCTTCTAACTGTTTGTTGAATGGTATCACTACCACTTTCATCTTGTGTTGTTTGTTCATTAAGTTGTTTGTGCTCATTTATATTGCAACTGGGGTAGATACCGTCTGCATCTACATTCTCATTTTCATTTCTTGTGTCTATCATACTCGTAATTGTTTTTGCCAAAGCATGGCTGGTTAAAAAAATATTGAAAATGCTTTGTACAGGGCAAAACGAGTATGCTATTTGTCTGAATGACAAACGGATGCAATAAGTAAACCAGTTAAGGAATTACTTAAACTACCTACTCAATTTTGGGTACAAAAACTCGCTTCGATTGAAGCTATCTTTTACCGTATAGGATTACCTATACGCTTGGTGTGGAACAATTTGATTAATGATTTATCTTTCAGAAAAAGCCTTACAATTCCTAAAAAATACTACGCCTTTACGGCGGTACAAATTTACGAAATAAAAAAATGCTAACGATGAAAAACGGAGTATATTTTTTGTTTAAAAAAAGTGGGCAAGAAAAATAAATAAGACACTCCTAATTTAATCCTTTATGTCGGTGAAACACCTGCTTGACAAGCATTTCAAGCTATTTACAGATAATACTTTACTGTTTTACTATGTCATAATTCGGCGTAACTATTTAGCTATTTTACGTTGTCATTTTACTGCATCAAGACACCATAAATACACCAACTTTTGTACCCTGATTTGACTACATAAATACCCCTCTACAACTTCAATACACTATCAGGAATAGAAAACACATCTATTTGATGATACCAGGATTCAGTTCCCTGATATAGCTTTTGTGTGTTGTTCTTTCAGCAGCATCAAAACACTATCAAAAAACAATAGGAAGCGCATCTATTTGATTGTTTATACAGGCAGGTCTGCTAACACACTTTGCTATCGCTTCACCTGCCCGTATAAACAACAGGAAAATCGGTGTGGTGTCTCCGGCTTGCCAGCGCACAAAGCCAACGCCCCGCCTTCGCACCACTTTCATCGGCTATTGTATCTATGGCTTTTGCCAACGCTTATGTAAACATGCTCACGCTCGCCATATCTACGCCGATTCATTTATCGTTTGTCCGCCACCATGCTTACTCCTCTCGTATCGCAAGACTTCGCATTTGCTATTATTAAACAATGGTGATTAATGTAACAGAGAATAAATTGATTAGCTACCTAACTATATTAAGTATGCTTTCGTCTTGCTACTCGTTTCGTCATGGCGCCAACCGCACAAAAAAACTATGGTCTTATTACCGGCTGTGCAGTTGATAGCTGTTCCCTCGCACAAGACTATACACAACAGCAATCAACACGCACACGCACAGCAAGAGTAGTTCTTTCACCCTAATTATATTGCTATCACACAATGCTATGCATAATATAATTACGGTTCAATCACTACCCTTGCTTTTTGCCAACCCTACAACCGATGGTATAGTTTTTCACCCAACGGCACGGTGGCGGAAAAGGTGTAGTTAGTTTTCAAGTGATAGGTTATAATCACAAAAGTGTAGCTCGCAGATAATAATGGCTTTTGCTGCGTTCAGTACCAATTTCAGCACCTTCGGAAAAATGCCATTATCATCTTTAAGCGTAGTAATCCTGCATTTTATACAATCATTCTACTAAATTATTTTTTGCTATTTTTTTACTGCATGTTTTATATACAGATGAAGCCCCTGATAGATTGACCCCTGCCAATCTTTAGTAACAACACTCCCCGGTCAATCTGCTACAAAAAGGATGCTTTTATAATCATTGTTCATTACTACTCTACCCCCGCTAATGTACAGCAATGAAAAAGCTATCTAAAAGTATCAGGTAATAATATCCATTCACAACTCAAAACAAAACGATGAAGTATTTTAACCAGTGTAAAAGCATTGATGAAATCAAAGCCATGTATAAACAACTGGCTAAACAATACCATCCCGACTGTGGTGGTGATACTGAAACTATGCAAGCTATCAACGCAGAATACGCCTATGCTTGCGGCAATGTCTTTAAAGGTGATAACCTTACAGAAGAAGAAACAGACGAGAAAATGCGTATGTCGGAGGAATACCGCCGGGTGTTAGAAAGTATTATCAACTTGGCTGGTGTAATCATTGAGTTAGTAGGTAACTGGATATGGGTAACAGGTAATACTTACCCGGTAAAAAAGCAATTAAAAGAAGCTGGTTTGTTTTTCGCTTCAAAGAAACTGGCTTGGTACTATAGAGCAGAAGAATACAAAACTAAGGGCGGTAAAAAGACCCTTGATGAAATCAGGGAAAAATATGGTAGTGAAACAGTGAACACAAAACGCCACCGTAAAATACTTGAACATTGAACGATATAACCTGTAAACCCTATTGCTATTTAAAAAAGAGATACAATCACAGCCTTTTTATACCTTTATACAAATGCTATTTTATGAGGATGCGCCATTTTCTTATCTATTACGATAATAGAACTAAAGAAATTACTAAAACTACTCCTCGAACATGGGCCAAATCTAATCAAGGGCATTTTCCCACTTTTACATTTATTGACAGAGATGTCCCTAAAGATAATAGGATAGAAAGATACCTAACAGATAATTACGGTTTTATGGAGGAAGAACATGCCGAAACTTTCAAACTACTTTATAATTTCAATCCTGCCATCCCAGCATATAATGGTTTGAATTTTATTCTATAGAACCTGTAAAATTAAAATGATACACTACTGGAAAAACGTGAAAACGCAGAGTGGGTTATTTCCCTGCATTTTACCACCAAAATCAAAATTGCGTTTTTCACCCCTATATAATTAATATAGCTTTTTACGTTACTGATAACAACAGATGTGATTGTATGAAATTTGAAGTGATTAGCAAGTATTCGGCTTAGTAAATTTATTGCTGCAAACAATCTCTTTCAAATTTCTGTCCTCGTGGATTTATTCATGTGCAGTAAAAACCCTATCAGTTTATTTATAACTTTACAAGTACCGAAACATCTATATTCAATTTCGATGCAATCAGGTATAGGGTTGAAATGGTTGTATTTATCTTACCTAATTCTATCCGGCTAATTTGGCTGTGTTCTATATCACAAAGGTTTGCAAGTTCTTGCTGGGAAAGGTTTTTACTTTCTCTTAGTTTTTTTAAATGCCTGCCGAACCTTACCATTAATTCCCTATTTCTTATTTGATTGCCCACAGCAACAAAGGGAAAGAAAAGCAGGTTTTATTATTGTGGCACGTATGCCTATGATATTGTTTATTACATTTATATTGTAAAATGAAACGTTTATGAAAAAGATACAACTACTATTATGTTTTTGTTTCATGCTTTTCTCATGCTATGGACAAACAGCACAAGATTATTGGGACAAAGGGATTGAATGTCAAAACCTACAAGACTATACAGGTGCGATTGAAA
>CAIVEW010000052.1 GCA_903905065.1 uncultured Bacteroidota bacterium
GTCTTTGGGGAGTGCAAAGGTAATGATTTTACTTATTTGAGCAAACTTTTTATTGATCCTTCAACTTTTTCCGGTTTAAATCGAATAATTTTGTAAAAATAACGTTTCTGTAGAGGCATTTATTCCTGGATCCGAGTTTAGTCTAATCAATTGAAATATTTAATAACTATATTGTTTTTATTGCTTGTTGGCAGCGCGGTATTTTTTTCCTGCGCCAAATGGCACGATCCTGCGCCTAAGAATCTAAATCTTACTAATCCCTATTGCAACGACCCGGCAGCCGTGAATTATAACTGGGGTTTTCCCGGTAAACCGGACAACTCTATTTGTTTTTACCCTTACAGCCTGTTTACTGGGACCTATATGTACTACGATTCCATGTACAGAGACACGCTTTTCCTGGGCGCGGATAGTTTCCTGATAAATATTGCAGGCACGGACACTTCTCATACCCGGATATTCTTATACGGTTTCTGCCCCCAACCAATATCTCTTACCGCGCAACCCGGTTACCAGGCAACTGTGGATACGGTGGTTGGCGATACGGCTACCGCTACCTCGGGACAGATTTACTCCTGTGTGAGCGGGGTAAAGGATACGCTTAACGGCATTATCAGCCGCGACAGGCTTGATTCTCCTACCGTACTGCATTTTAGTTTTTCCGTAACCATGGACACCTCCGGGATCGTCACCCATACTGGCACTGCCCAAAAACGAAACTAATGTTTACAGGAATAATTGAGGCCGTAGCGAGTGTAAAAGAAGTACGACAAGATGGTTCAAATGTCGACTTTACCATAGAAAGCAGCCTGGCCAACGAGTTGAAAATTGACCAGAGTGTAGCGCATGATGGCGTATGTCTTACGGTAGTTTCCATTTCTGGTTCCACATATACAGTTACCGCAGTGGCGGAAACCTTGGCTAAAACGGCCCTCGGCACCTGGCAGCCGGGCAATAAAATAAACCTGGAACGCTCCCTGAAACTCGGCGACCGGCTCGATGGGCATTTTGTCCAGGGCCACGTAGATACTACCGGCACTTGCATTGAAAAACAAACGCTTGAGGGTAGTTGGTTATACCGCTTTCGTTTTCCTGAAAAATATGCAGCGCTTATCATAGAGAAGGGCTCTATTTGCATAAATGGCGTTAGCCTCACCGCATTTAATGTAAAACGGGATGAGTTTACCGTTACCATTATCCCCTATACGTACACACACACCAACTTTGACACACTGGAAGACGGAAGCGTCGTAAACCTGGAGTTTGATGTATTGGGCAAATATTTATTGAGAAGCAGAGAATTCGCTGCGTAAGCCACCTTACCGGAATAGAGCCCCCCTAATGTTATTTTTTTATGATTGTTGGCCATAATTTCCTTATTTGTGTGAAATTATCAATAACACAATATTAAATTTACAAATGGCTTCCGTAATAAAAAGGATAAATGAGTACAATGCAGGTATTCCTCCGGCGTTGCACGAGATGAAGTGGCGGGCGATGAAGGAGAGTTCATTCAGTTTTTACCGGGGTACCTGCCATTTGTTTGCAGAAGATTTTGTGAAGATGTATAAATACCGGCCAAAAGTAAAAAGCTGGATATGCGGGGATCTGCATTTTGAGAATTTCGGGTCTTACAAGGGTGAAAACGGGTTGGTATATTTCGATCTTAATGATTTTGATGAGTCTATACTTGCCGGCCCTGAGCCGGAGGTGTGCAGGTTTATTACCAGCATCATCATCGCAGCAGGACAAATGAAAGTGGCGGGCATCGCCCTTCACAAAGCGCTGCACGATATTATGGCCACTTATGTAACAACGTTGCAGGCAGGTAAGGCGCTTATGCTGGAGGAGGAAGTTGCCCACGGAGAATTCAAGAAATATTTTCAGCAGGTCAGCTCATTCGACCGCCAGACATTTATCGAAAAGAGAACTTATAAAGAGAAAGGCGCGCTGCTGCTTAAAGCCGATGATGTGCATTTTATGCAACTTGATAGCGCCCGTAAGTCTGCTATATACAGGGGTGTTAAAAAATTGCTGGACAGCAATGATCGATTCAAACACCTGGTTTTCCAGGATGCCGCGTTCCGTATTGCCGGTACCGGTAGCCTGGGCCTGGAGCGTTATTGTGTGCTTTGCTACAGCAAAAAGAAAGGCAAGCATTATCTCATAGACGTAAAGGAATCGAGGGAATCATGCTTTAGCCCGGTAATAAAAATAAAGCAACCGGAATTTAAAAATGATGCGGATCGTGTAAATACCGCTGCGTACCTGATGCAGTTCAACTCGCCGGCTTTTATGGCCACGGTAAATATAGATGGTAAGTGGTTTATGGTGCGCGAACTGCAACGGGTATCCGACAAAATGACCCTCGCCGATTTTGGTACGGATTTTAGCTCGTTTAATGCGGTGGCTAAAGAAATGGCTGCGCTTATGGCTTACGCACACATCCGCAGCAGCGGCCATATGGGTTCTTCAACCGCTGATGAGCTGAATCAGTTTGCGAAGAAGAAACAGTGGCAAAAGGACGTAATGGAGGTAAGTGGCGAACTGGCTAAGAAGAATGCTAAATACTATAAAGAATACGTAACGGTAGAATAGTTTTCGTTACCAGCCATCCCTATCGGTCTTTTTTACGCTACTTTTTGGCTTATTAATGTCTTAACTTCGGGTAACAACCTCTACTGATGAGACTTTGTATCCTTCTGCCGTTTTTCATTTTTGGCTCCATATTAGCCACCGCACAATCCGAATTGAGCACGTTATCGAGCGACCAATGGCTTGCAGTCATCAATGCAGGCAATTTGAATACCCCGCATAGCTATCATGACTATAAAAATGGCGGTCGTATTTCGCACGGGTTTGCTCTTTATTTTGTCCGGGCTGGTGCTATAGATGTTCCCTATCTTGTCTATATACCCGCTTCGTATAGCCCGTTGAACCCAATGCCGGTAGTCGTGTTTCTGCACGGTGCCATATTGGCTAAAGATAGTTTTCAGTATAAGGACCCATCTATCGCTAATGAGCCTGTTTTTTCAATAGCAGAACCTCTGAATACTATTGTTGTGTTTCCCTTCGCCCGTGCCGATTATAAATGGGCAGGAACCTCAGGCTCGTACCGTACTGTTCTGGATATTGTGAACCGTGTAAAGGAAACCTACAATACTAGCAGTGTATATATTGGTGGCATCTCCATGGGGGGCATTGCCACGTTTTGGTTCGTGAATAACCACCCGGAAACCTTTGCGGGTTTCTACACATTTTCCGCCGCACCGCACAGCAATGACGGAGAAATAAAATACAGCAATATCACAAAGTCAAAACCGCTTTATTCCCTCAATGCAAAAGATGACCCGGTATTCTCTTGTACCGATATGGAGGCTGCATATCAGCAACATAAAAGCGAAGCCGCTGGCTGGCATTTCTCAACAGTCGAAACCGGCGGGCACAGGTTTATTTACGGCAAGGGCGGCGACAAATACGTGAAGTCTGCGATAGGCAGCTTGCTGAAAAATCGTTAAACACTGATTCCTACTAAAAGAAAATAATTAGCGCTGATACTCAAACCATTAGTCGTTTTTGACCGGGCAACGGCCTGTTCGGGCACAATTTTTTATATGGCTTTTACAAAAAAAACAAGCTATATGAAAAAGAAAAACTTCAAAACACACCACATTTTGTTATTCGCGGCGTTATTAACAGCGAGCGCATGCAATAATTCAGGTAGCACTACTACGACCACTTCCGACAGTTCTACAAGTATGTCTGCTAAAGTGGACACGGCGATGAAGGACGTGAAACAAGGTGCCGAGAACGTAGCCAACGATGTGAAGAACGCAGTAGATGGCAATCCCGATTCGAACTTTGTAGTTAAGGCCTGCATTGCCAATATGGAAGAGCTTAAAGTGCTGCAAGCCGGGTGGGACAATGGAACCGACAAGGAACTTAAAGCCCATGCCAAAATGATGATCGCCGATCATAAGAAACTGGGTGCGAAGGTGAAGGACTACTCCGGGAAAAAGAGCTACACACTGCCGGATAACGATGGCGGCAAGGGCGATGATGACGTGACAGCGCTGAACAAAAACACAAAAGGCAAGGACTGGGATAAGGCCTGGGTGGATAAAATGGTAGATGGCCACAATGATGCCATCAGCCTTTTTGAAAAATACCAGGATAAAGTAAAAGACCCGGACCTGAAGGGCATGATAACAGATGCGTTGCCCACACTACACGCACACCTGGATATGATGAAACAACTGCAGGACAAAATGGGGAAATAAATCCTGATAGCTCATGGGTAAATGTTTACTGAGCGCTGAACATGATAAAACGGGCGATCCTATGGACCGCCCGTTATTTTTTTGCCGGTAAGGATGAAATCAATATTTCAGAAGTTTGAAGTATCCGTCGGTTATAGATACAATCTGCCCGGTGGGGGTTATGCCCTTGAAATAAAACAGTCCTTGTATATAGGCACTATCATTGTGTGTGACATACACTTCGCCGGAATTACCAAGATAACTGGAATAGCTGTAGTAAGCACTGCCCACGCTGTCAGACCATGAACTGGAGTCGGCCCGATCATGATAGCTCATGGAGTATACATTACCGGCATATACCTGGTTTAAACTAAGATACATCACCTGCCCGCCCAGATACCCAATAATAATGTTGCTGCCTGCGCTATTCAACGCCCACGTGGCATAACCTGCAGTCCATGGTGTGCCATTAATGTTTGCGCTCATGGGGTCTTTGCCGCTTCCTATCCAGTCAAACTGAGATGCAGTGAGGGGGGTTAAAGGATTTACACCACCGTTGGCGGCACTGTCGGTGTTTGCATTGTAAGCGCCCTTGCTGCATGATGCAAGTGCAAAGCCGATGGCTGCAAACAACAGGATAGAATAAAGAAGCTTTCTCATAATATATTTTTGCCGCATAAAGATACTAAGCATCGCAGAACTACAAAATATTATTTTCGCTAATTTTACGGACTCCTCTTTATGTATAGAAAGGCCCGTTCCATGTTACTTCTGTTTTTTGTCCACACGGCATTGTTTGCTCAACATGCAAATTCAGGCCGCATTTATGATGCAAATTCAGGTGAGCCGGTTCCTTTTGCTACAATTAAGTTTGGGGAGACCGGCAGGGGAGTGGTTGCCGGCCTGGACGGGAAATTTGAATTGCCTGAAGCGGACATCACCTCAATAGAGGTGTCCTGCCTGGGTTATCTGCCGCAAAAAATAATGTTGCCGGCAGCCGATCTCAACATAAGGATGCAGCCGGTAGAAAGCGCCCTTACGGATGTGGTAATAAAGCCGCCGTACGAAAAAATACACCGCATACTCAATAACGTTATTGCCAATAAGAGCGAGAACGATCCGAATAAATATGACTGGTATCGTTGCAATGTTTATTATAAGATGATAGCAGATATTGAACCTGCGAAGCCTAAAATAAATCATGGCAGTAAAAAACGACTAGCTACGGAGTCGGAAAAAAATAAGGCCTATGCGGACAGTGTGAAACGAAGCCGGGTAAGAGATTTTCTCGAAAATCAGCACCTGCTGATGTCTGAAACCTATAGCATTCGCACATGGCGAAAGCCGCAGCAGTTGCAGGAAGAAGTACTTGCTTCCAGGTTCTCAGGTTTTAAAAAATCTATGTTTACCGGGTTGGTAACTGATGTCTTGCCATTTCATGCTTATACGGACTATATAAACCTAAACGGCAAGGATTATCACAATCCCGTGAGCCGGGGCTACGAGCGGTATTACAAATTCAATATAGCCGATGAGATCGTGCAAGGCGTGGACACGGTATGGATAATGAGCTTTACGCCCCGTGGCCACAACACGAATGAGCTCAAAGGAACAGTATACATAAACTCTAGTGGATACGCTATTTCCCAGGTCATAGCGAGGGCAAAGGACACTATGCTGAACATGGACGTGCGCATAGAGCAGCAATATGAGCAACTCCCGGTGGCCAATAACGGGAAGCGCTGGTTTCCCAAGCACCTTAATTATGTTATCGACTGGCAGCAGGGATCGGGGAATTCAATCTCCGCTATCCATATGAAAGGTTACTCGCGGATAGATTCGGTGTCATGGGATGAGGACAAAGATTTTCGGTTTGACAAAACACATACTGTAAAGCTGAAACCAAAGGCAGATGAACTAAACGAAACCACCTGGCAAAATACGCGCCCTGAGCCGCTTAATGCAAAAGAAGTACGCACCTACAGGGTTATAGACAGCCTGGGTGCAGTATTGCACCTGGATAAAACACTCGCCTTTACAGCCAAACTGCCTTCTGGCAAAGTCCCCATCGGTTTTCTTGATCTCGACCTGAAACGATTATTTAACTGGAACGACTATGAAAATGTGCGGCTGGGCCTGGGTCTGCAGACGAATGAACGGATTGTAAAATGGATGTCCATCGGTGGATGGGGTGGCTATGGCTTTGCAGATAAAAAATGGAAGTATGGGGCGTTTGCTGAGTTTTATGCGGACCGGTACAAAGAGTTTGCCTTCAAGGCAGATTATAGCGACGATATTAACGACCCTGGGCGTATCCGTATGAACACTGAACTGGACAAGAATTATCTTAATGCCTACCTGCTGCAGCGTGTAGATGAGACAAAGACGATTACTTTATCGGTAAAAAGGAGATTCGGCTACCTGGGTTTAGAACTTGCCGGCCGGCAGCAGGCTATACTTCCACGATACAAGTATAACCTGTTGTATGATGGGGCAAATTACAGCACATTTACCGCAAATGAAGTGTCCCTGGCGTTCCGGTATGCTTATGCAGAACGTACAGCGCCATTCTTTAGTTCTTACTATAGCCTGGGCAGTAAATATCCCGTTTGGTATGGCAAGATCACGACCGGCGGTATTTCCACCTCCGCCTCAGACCCTGGCTCCTCGTTGGGGCCTGTACACATACCTTATACGCAGGTAGTGACTGCTGTAGTCTGGCATAAGCATATTAACAGGGTAGGGTTTGAGCACTTTCTGGTAGAAGGCGGCAAGTCATGGAGCGGTTCCTCACTACCGCTTAGTAAATTGTTTGCGGGCAACGGCTACAACTATGATTCAAAATCGTTTTTGTCGCTTTATACCTTTGGCGGCCTCATGACCATGTTGCCCTACGGTTATTATACCGACCAGTTTGTAAACGTTATTTACCGTCACGATTTCGATTGGAAGCTGTATAAAATTGAGAATAAGGATACCAAATTAAGTTCAGCGCCAAATATTTGCCTGCAGTACAATCTGCTTTATGGAACATTAGCACACCCTGAAGCACAGCAGTATGTGAATTTCACCGTACCATCAAATGGTTATCACGAAGCCGGCCTCCTGCTTAATAACATCCTCAGGACCGTGTATGCCAACCTGTATTACCTCACTTTAAATGCCGGGTATTTCTATCATCTTACCCCGTCGTTTGACGCTGCTAAGAATGGCAGGGTAGTTGTGGGGCTCGGTGTAGAGCTATAAGTTTATTCTTACGCTCTCGCAACTGTTAAAAGCGTTGTCTCAAAATGAAAATGCCCCGGCGAGCCGGGGCATTTAATAAAAGGAGTTATTTGCATTTATCTTCTGCCCCCTTGTGGTGCCGGTGCCGGAGCAGGCCTCGGTTGTGGCTGTGGCTGTGGTCTTGGCTGTTGCGGCTGCTGTTGCGGCTGCTGTTGCGGTCTCGGCTGTTGTGGCTGCTGTTGTGGTTGCGGTCTCGGCTGTGGCCGGGGCGCAGGAGGTGGCGGCGGCGGTGGTGCAGGCGCGGGCTTCGGCGGCTGCGGCACAGACCTGTTCACATCCCATTCGTAGGGCCGGCTATCTGTTTTCTTTTTCGCGGGAGCCGGTTCGGCCGTCTGGTTGATGTGAGAACCGACCTGGTCAGTATGGGCGCCCGCTTTGGGTATATCTTCCCGGAAAGGAGGCGTCGACGTCTGTGCAGTGCTCACCGGTTGAGGTGTTTTTATCGGCTGCGGAGCCATTACAACATTTGGCGGTGCCGGGCGTTGCCCGTTCACATTAGCTGCCGGTCTCACCTCTGCGGGGCGGTACATCTTTACTGTAGTATTGTGCACAGTGGTAGTACGGCTTGAGCCATTTGCCAGATCATAAACCTGTACCGGTTTCCCTGTCACCCGCTCTACATCCTTTACATGAGGGCCGGATACGTAGGATACTCCATTTACAGCATAGGTGCCATTTGTAATACTGGTGCGATGTACAATGTTGCTATTGCCGTGGGGGCCGTACCAATAACGATAGTAGCCGCCGCTATATAGGTACTGCGGTGGTATGAACACCCACCAGTCATTAGGGCATACATAATCCATCGATGAGTTGAGGTCATAACCAGGACCTAGCGGCGACCAGCCGTAGTAGCCCTCACCGTAACGCCAGCAGACCCATGCCGGCCCCCAGTTGGTACCCGGTATCCATATCCAGCCGTAATAGTTGTCGAATGTCCAGCGGCCGTAGTGAAAGCAGGCCCATCCCCAAGGATAATCCGACACCCAGGTATTGCCATATTCGGTCATCACCCAGTGGCCATTGGTATAATAAGGCCGGAAGCTGCCGTCCTGGTCAGGAGACCACACATAGCCATACTGCGGATCGTCTATCCACTGGCCATAAGGTGCAAGTTCCTGGTAAAAATCATTATACGACACATAGGCGTCATACTGAGCATTAACTTTTGCAGGAGGAAGGCCAAATGTGAAAAACAAGATAAGAGACAGAATACTTAAAACCTGTTTACATGTTCTTGTCATAATTAATTGTTTAATGTGCATTTATCAGCGTGATAAAACTAAGTGTAAATATATACTTAATACCGGAAACAATAAAAGACTGACTGAAGCGTGGTATATAAGTAAACCCGGCGGAGATCCCGCCGGGTTATAAAAACAAACATCATTATAGTAATACTTAACGGTAGTAGCCATGCCAGTGATGATGACGGTGCCAGCTACGATGAGGCACAACCACGATGCAGGAAGCGAAACCAACGGTTATCAAGAGCGCGAGAATGGCTTTTTTCAGGATCTTCATATATTTTTTGTTATTTGAGCATTTAGCGGTGTCAAAGTTTAATTGCCGTATTGTTTTCAGAAATCATTAACTGTTTTCCGGTCTTGGGGATAAATATAAGACGTTTTAACGAAAAATATTTTCCGCTTTCTTTTGTCATAGCTGGATACTATCTTTGCCCAAAATTCAAAGAGAGATGCCTAAGAAAATAAAATCAACAGGTAAACAAAAATCGATGCTTTTACTGCATGCGGTGATATTTGCAATTGGTACTGCACTTTCCTGGATGATGTATGACCCACACAACGGGCATTGGGCGTACCCCTGGCCAGCCTGGACCACAGCCGCATGGGCGCTGGCACTTTTGGGGCATTTCTGTGTAGTGTATACCAGCTATGAAGATAAAGGTTACGATACCTATCGCCACCAGCAGGGGTACGAGAGTTAGTTTTCAGTTTTACAGCCGCCTGCCGTTAGGTAGGCTCACAATGGGTAGTCCGCAGTTTCGGCCCATTTTTCAAGTAATTAGTGCCCCATTGCAACAGCATTGGGGCATTCTTCTTTTCAACGTCCCTTAGCTTTTCCCTTAAATCCATTACCTTTGCGCCTCTAAAAGAGGTTCTTTACTAAATGATCAGCCGAAGGAATATCCGGGTTAAAGTAATGCAAACGCTGTACACGCTTGCTTCTCTGTCCGATGGAGCGCAGGGGAATAAAACAGCAGCAACCAGGATACTGAATGATAAACTGGACCATGTACTGGACATTTTCACCGTTTCTGTTTTATACACACTCCGGATAGCGCAATATGCAGAAACAGATGCCCGGCAGCGCTCTTCCAGGTACCTGAAAGTGGCGGAAGATCAGAACGTGGATACAAGTATCGCGGTGAACGGTTTTGTGACGAAAATGCTGGCTAATGCATCTTTCAACGAAAAAATAAAGAAGGACAAGCTCGAACGCTTCATTGATGCCGACTGGGTTAAAAACATATACCAACTTCTGGACAAGACGGAAGAGTACGCAAAGTATATAGCCACAAAGGAGCACACGCCAGCAGAGGACAAAGACATCATCCGGTATATTTGGGAAAAGCAGGTACTCGAAAATGAAGGGTTGATGAGCCATTTTATGGACGAGCTGCCGGGATGGGAAGACGATAGCGAGCTGATAATGATGCTCATGCAGAATTTCTTCAACGGTAACGCTAAGATCAACTTCCTGAACCTGCTTTCGGGGGAAAAAAAGGAATATGCGCACGACCTGTTAACAGCAGTTATAGAAAAGGAGCCCTACTGCATGGAGCTGATAGAACCGAAGTTGAAAAACTGGGACAAAGACCGGGTGGCGCTTATAGACCTGCTATTGCTGCGGATGGGTATTTGCGAGTTCTTATATTTCCCCACCATACCTACCAAGGTGACGATCAACGAATATATAGACATCGCAAAGCAATACAGTACTCCGCAGAGCGGGCAATTCGTGAACGGTGTGCTGGACAACATACTTAAGGATCTCGTGAAAGCTGATAAAATAGACAAGACTAACAGAAATTAATGTGCAATTTTGGGGATATGCGAATTTGAAAATTGCACCACTTAATACTTAAATAACTATCGGAGAAAATGAAACGGTTACTTTTTATTTCAATCCTTGCGCTGGCAGCATGTAACAGCCAGAACGGAGCTAAGGCGCCAGCAGGCCAACTACCCACCACGTTGGTTAACAATCCTGCCTCTGCGAACGGTATGGACACTGTTGCAGCAGCAAGGAAGCCGACCATGGACTTTACAGATACATTACACAATTTTGGTACTATCCACGAGAAGGAAATTGTGGAATATGAATTCTCCTTTAAGAATAATGGCAAGACGCCACTGATCATCAACTCCGCAGTTGGTTCCTGTGGTTGTACGGTACCCGTTTATCCCCACGACCCGGTCGAGCCAGGAAAAAGTGCGGTTATGAAAGTCACTTTTAACTCAGCGGGAAAACAAGGTCACCAGGAAAAAACGGTAACGATACACACAAACACTGTTCGTGGACTGCACATGCTATATATTAAGGCAGATATAGCGAAAGAAAAATAAATGTTCTCTCTGAGCATTCACGGCTGTGAAGGAGTGAAACTCGCGAAGAACCAAATTCCAAAAAAGACAAACAATTTTTCATCTTAATAATTTAAAACAATGCAATTGAACACAATTATGTTACAGGCCGCGGGCGCAGCGCCGGGCGGACTTTTCGGAGCAGGAGCAGGACCGATATTTTTGATGGTAGGTATGTTTGTAGTGATGTATTTCTTCATGATACGCCCGCAGGCAAAACGCCAGAAAGAGCAAACGAAATTTGCTAATAGCATGAATACCGGTGAGCAGATCGTAACCACTGCAGGTATACATGGCCGTATCAACAAGGCCAATGATGACGGCACCTTGCAGATAGAGATCAGCCGCAGTACGTTCATGACCATCGAGCGCTCGGCCGTATCTATGGAAATGACGATGGCATATCGCAAGAAAGCGGATGCCGCAGCCGGCATTACTACGCCAGCGACAACAAAATAAAATCAACTCCGATGCTAAGAGTCGGCGTCACGGGCGGTATTGGCTCAGGAAAATCAATTGTATGCCGGGTGTTCCACACACTCGGCATACCTGTGTTTAATGCCGATGACACAGCCCGCTACCTGATGGAAAATGATGCCGCGCTGGTGCAACAAATCAAGGCCCTTCTTGGCGCGGACGTCTATTCCCACTGCAAACTAGACCGAGCCAAAGTATCTGAGATCATCTTCCGGGAACCAACGAAATTGCAGCAGTTAAATGCATTGGTTCACCCCGCAACTATCAGCTATGCCAACGATTGGTTTAGCCGCCAAACCGCACCCTATGTTATCAAGGAGGCTGCCATTTTTTTTGAGAGCGGCAGCTACAAAGAAATGGATATAATGATAGGCGTATTCGCTCCCAGAGAACTACGTTTAGAACGCGCTATGAAGCGTAGCAACATGACCCGCGAAAAAGTCCTGTCTGTTATGGCGCAGCAAATGAACGAGGACGAAAAAATGAGCCGCTGCGACCATGTCATTACAAACGATGATGTTACAGCTATCCTTCCGCAGGTACTTAAACTGCACGAGTTGCTGCTTGCGCGACCGAAGTAACGATACTGGCGACATGTCTCGCATCTCCTAAATAACTCACGCTACTTCACCCTCTCCTTTGGAGAGGGGGGGAGAGGTCCCGACTTATTTTCAGTTGATTGTCAACAAGTACGACACGTTGTCGTTTATTATTGATTTTATATGACATAATTTCCTATTTCTATCCGCAAATAGATTTTGGAACGCTTTTTATGCATACTAATTGACCTCGTGATCTGTATCATGTTTTACTATTTACTGATCACGGACATTTGAGGATCCTAACAAAATAACATTATGAACTTAAGCAACTTTACGATCAAGGCGCAGGAAACTGTGCAGCAGGCACAACAACTTGCCTTCGACAACCAAAACCCTAGTATTGAAACCGCCCACTTCCTGCAGGCGTTGCTCAACGATGCCGATGGGCCGATCTCCTATTTGCTCAAAAAGAACAATGTCAACATCGGTTTTGTAGAGAGCAAGTTGAAGGAGCAGATAGCACGCATGCCCAAAATACAAGGCAGTGAACCAGCCCAGAACATAAGCCGGGAAGTGAACAATGCCATACTGCGTACTGCTAATATTTTAAAAACATTCGGAGATGAATTTGTTACTCCGGAGCACTTGCTCATAGCATTGTTGCAGGTAAACGACGATACCGGCAAGCTGCTGAAAGACGCAGGGCTTACCGAAAAGGGCCTGGTGGCTGCCATAAAAGAATTGCGCAAAGGCAATACCGTAAACTCGCAGACATCTGAGCAGCAATACAATGCCCTGCAGCGTTATGCAAAGAACCTGAACGAAATGGCCCGCAACGGCAAAATGGACCCGGTTATTGGCCGTGATGAGGAGATACGCAGAACACTGCACATCCTTTCCCGCCGGTCCAAGAACAACCCGATACTGGTAGGTGAGCCGGGCGTTGGTAAAACGGCTATTGTTGAAGGCCTGGCACACCGTATCATAAACGGCGACGTGCCGGATACACTGAAATCAAAGATCATCTTTGCACTGGATATGGGCGCGCTTATGGCTGGCGCCAAGTATCGTGGTGAATTTGAAGAAAGGCTGAAGGCAGTAATAAAAGAAGTTACCGAAAGCGATGGCAACGTGATACTCTTTATAGATGAGATCCATACCCTTATTGGCGCTGGCGCCATGGAGGGTGCTATGGATGCCGCAAACATACTGAAGCCGGCCCTGGCGCGCGGAGAGCTTCGTGCGATAGGTGCCACTACACTGAACGAGTACCAGAAATATTTTGAGAAAGACAAGGCGCTGGAAAGGCGTTTCCAGAAAGTGTTTGTAGATGAGCCATCACCGGAAGATGCAATATCTATCCTCCGTGGACTGAAAGACCGTTACGAAAGCCACCACAAAGTGCGCATTAAGGACGAGGCAATTATTGCTGCCGTGGAATTATCGCATAGATATATTACCGACCGTTTCTTGCCCGATAAGGCCATAGACCTTATAGATGAAAGCGCGGCCAAACTAAAGCTGGAAATGAACTCCATGCCGGAGGAGCTGGACGAACTGGAGCGCCGCATACGCCAGTTGGAAATTGAGCGCGAAGCTATAAAACGCGAGAACGATAAAGAGAAGCTGAAAGAGCTGAACCAAGAGATATCGGTAATGAGCGTGCAGCGCGATACCCTGAAAGCCAAGTGGCTGGAGGAAAAAGAAATAGTTGACAAAATAAATAAAGCACGGACCGAAATAGAGCACCTGAAACTGGAAGCCGAGCAGGCCGAGCGCGAAGGTAACTATGGTCGTGTGGCGGAGATACGCTACGGCAAGGTGCAGGAGCAGGAAGCTGTTATCGACAATATGTCGAAACAGCTGGACAAGATGGATACCCAGCATAAGCGCCTGATGAAAGAGGAAGTGGATGCCGAAGACATTGCAGAAAATGTAGCCAAAGCGACCGGCATACCGGTGCAACGCATGCTCACCAGTGAGCGGGCAAAATTGCTGAACCTGGAAGACGAGCTGCATAAACGCGTAGTAGGACAGGACGAAGCCATCATTGCTGTATCAGATGCTATACGCCGCGGTCGTGCCGGTCTTCAGGACCCACGCAAGCCTATTGGCTCATTCATCTTTCTCGGTACTACCGGTGTTGGTAAAACAGAACTTGCCAAGGCGCTGGCAGAAATACTCTTTGACGACGACAGCATGATGACGCGCATAGACATGAGCGAATACCAGGAGAAGCATAGCGTGAGCCGCCTGGTGGGAGCGCCTCCCGGCTATGTGGGCTATGACGAGGGTGGCCAGCTTACCGAAGCCGTGCGCCGCAAACCATACTCCGTGATATTGCTGGATGAAATAGAAAAAGCGCATCCGGATGTATTCAACATCCTGCTGCAGGTACTCGATGACGGCCGCCTTACGGACAATAAAGGCAGGGTGGTGAACTTTAAGAATACCATCATCATTATGACCAGTAATATGGGCAGCCTCATCATACAAGAGAATTTTGCAGACATAAAAGATGGCCAGGATATTGAAGCCGTGATAGATGCTACTAAGGAGCAAGTTATGGATGTGTTACGCCAATCCCTAAGGCCGGAATTTCTGAACAGGATAGATGATGTGATCATGTTCCACCCGCTGATGAAGAAGGAAATAAAGGGCATCATCCGCATACAATTGGAACAGTTGCAGAAACAATTACAGACGCAAGGCATCAATCTCCAGTTCACCGACTATGCGCTCGACTACCTCGTGCAGCGCGGCTTCGATCCGCAATATGGTGCGCGCCCGCTGAAGAGGCTGATACAAAAGGATATCATCAACATGCTCAGCAAAAAAATAATAGGCGGCGAGATAGACAAAGCAAAGCCTGTGCTGATAGATGTCTTTGATGGCGTTGTGGTGATGCGGAATGAAGTACCTGTGAAGAGTTAATAAGTTGATAGGTTTATAAGATAAAGGGATGGGCGTTGCTCATCCTTTTTTGTTAGCGATAACAGGGAGAATTGCAGAACTGAGGGCGATCAAAAGTTGGTTTATACGGTATCGCTCACTTCAATATTCGAGGAACATATGGTAGTTGGGGTTGTAGTGCGTATCAGACACCTTAAACATATGGTCACCAATAATGACGAAGCCGTTCCTTTTGTAAAAGTTGACGGCTCGTTCGTTTTTTATCCATGTGAACAGCCACATGCCGCGCTGGTGGGCCTGTTCTGACAATTCAATGTTGTGTTGCAGCAGCTGGGCGCCAAGTCCCAGATGGTAGAAATTGCTGGATAGGTAGATACGGTCTAATTTCGTCACATTTTTATGGGGGATGTTTGGATGCGCGGCATCCAGCACGATCTTTGAGAAGCCGGCAACTGAGTCCTTGTAATAGATCAGGTGGTAAATGTTTGCAGGGTCGGTTAACTCACCGCTTATTGCTTGCTCATTGTAATGGCTGCTGAGAAAAGCTTCCATATCTTCGGGGGAACAACTGCTTTGGTGAGCTTCCTTCACGGCGACTCTGCCAAGGTCAGCGATCATTCGACTGTCGCGTTCTGTTGCCCGTTGTATAAGTATATCCATCACTAGCAGTTGCTGTGTAAAATACGGATATAGCTATAAACTGCAAAAGGTAGTTTCGCGGATATTAAAGATACGGGTGGATGCCAGTCTCTGACTGGCAGGTGAACCACGTAACGCATTTACCTCTTCTATATCTCGACCTTTAAAAGGTCTCACTGTAAAATATTATCTTTAAAATGTAAAATCAACGTGATGAAGAAATACACCATACCTGTACTGACAATGCTGTTGCTAAGCGGCTGCCAGACCTATCACCTCTCCACACAAAGCCTGCTGGAGCAATTTGCCGGTGTAAAAGGCGAAACAAAAGTGACCATGCTTATAGTGCCGCCATTTGTTTGCTATCCCGGCATAGTAAGGGGCAACGACCTTAGGAAAATAACCGTGCTGGATAAAAAAGAACACGAGCATACCTTCCCGGTAACACGCAGCATGGGCATTAAGATCACCCAGAAAAGCGGGAAGCACACAACCTTCTACGTTAACACCCTGCTGCTGAAAGACAGTACCATAACGGGCGACAAAACGCACTTTTTCAAGTCGCAGATAACACCCATCTATTTTGCCAACATCAGCAAGATAGAATTGCAGAAGTAAGAGTAATCAGCCCAAAGCCTTATGCTCACTCGCGGGCTTACGACTCATGACTTATGACTCACTACTATTACAAACAGTGCCATCAGCAGGAACACCGCATTTATCATTGCATGTTGGTGCTCCCTACGCCTGATGTGCGTGTATATGGCCCCGGCCATGATCGCGGCAATACTGACCGCTGCAATAATAGTAAGCCTGTGCCCATGCCCTAATAACCGGGGCACGATCACCAAAAGGCCGCAGATAAGTTCTGCCCCGGCTATTGCTTTAATGATGCCGGGTGCAAAATCCTCGGCCCAGGTGCCGCCACTGGCAATAACCTTTTCTTTGCTTTGAAAAAATTTAAAGCTGCCTGTAATTACAAAGATCAATCCCAGCAATCCCTGTACGATCCAAAGCGCTATTGCCATGATGTTTTAAGTTTGTTTATCAATTTAATAAAATACATCACTCCAGCTTGAACCTCGGGTCCACCTGCTTTGCAACTGCTTCGTACTTGCGCGCCATTTCCATGTTGCCCATCTTTTGGTAGCTGAGGGCTATGCCCGGCAGATCTTTTGGCCCCACTTTCGGGTCTATCTGGATCTCCTTATTAAAGGCATCAATGGCGGGCTGGTATTGCCCGGAATAAAAATAAGCGCGGCCTATATTGGACCATGCATTAATATCGTTCGGGTTCTGTTCTATTACTTTCTTGTAAAGCGCTATTGCCTTGGGATAATTCTTGGCGTTAAAATAAGTTGCGCTTAGATAGTTAAAAGTCGTGGCGTCACCTGGCGTCCGCTGCAATACGAGATTAAAATAGTATTCAGCCGAATCGTAGCGATGGCCCTCGAAAAAGGCAATACCAAGGCCCTGTATACCTTCTATTGAGTTCGGCTCGAACATCAGCATTTTACGATAATTCATAATCGCAGAGTCGAACTGTTTCAGTTGCACATATGTGCGGGCAAGGTTAATGTAGGGGAACTTAAAATTAGGGTTTAGCTCCAGCGCTTTTTTGAACATGACAATAGCCCGCGGATACTGGCCACTGGTGAGGTAAACACTGCCCAGGTTATTAGTTGCTGTGAAATTTATCGGGTTCATTTGCAACGCAAGTACATCATGATATTCGGCTGAGTCGTATTTATGCTGGCGGTCAAAAATGCGGCCCATCTCCACATGCACATCTGCATATTCAGGGTAAATGGTCAATGCGTGCCTCAGATAATCGAGGCTTTCATTATCCATTTCTTTCTTTTTTGTAGTGTCGGTCACTGTCGGGTACACATCCTCAGCAAGTGAGCTGGCCACGTTGTGGTACAGCCTGCAATCTTCCGGTGAATTGGCTACATCCGCTTTGTAGAGGGTAATGTTGTCTTTCCAGTTGGCATTTCTCGCTACGGTGAGCCCTCCAAAGATCAGGGACACGGGCACTAAAATGGCCAACACTTTCGTCCCCTTCAAAGACAAGATATTTGAAGCCTCACCTTTGATCAGCCATTGCTCCATAGCCAGCGCCGCAGCCAGGCAGAAACCAACAGATGCGAAAAAAGCGAAACGCTCCGCAAGCTCCGCACCCATCAGGAATGGAAGGTTGGAGAACAGGAACAATGTTGCCAGATAGAAGATGATCGCAAAAGCCCAAGGGTCTTTCTTGTCTTTCAGGAAGCGGGTTATGGCTACGTAGATCATAGCGCCATAGGCCAGCACCGACAACCAGAAACGCCAGTCCGCAAGATCGGCATAGTGAATGGCATTGAATGAGTAGGTGCACACCAATGGATGAGGTATGAACATGAGTTTAAGGTACATGCCCAGCACTACTACTTCTGTTGCAAATTTAGAGATGCCTTGGGCTTTCGACAGTGCATTATCTATAAACTCTACCCCTGCGGGCTGGTTGGCATTATACTCTGTAAGTATACGCGACCGAATGACCATAAAAATGATAAAGACGACAACGGATCCTACGGTGATATAGATGGCCCGCTTGCGGTCATCATTCATGTAAATGAAGAAAAGCAACGGGATAATAGCCAGGAATGCAATAACCGTCTCCTTCGAAATAAAGGCCAGGAACAAAGTGAATACCCCCAATACGAGTTGCAGCATTTTGCCGCTCTTCATATAGTTCACAAATAGGTTCAGCGACAAGAAACCAAAGAAAAAACACAGCAGTTCATCGCAGCTTTTAATATTGGCCACCACCTCCGTATGTATAGGATGCACTGCAAAAATCAGCGCCGCTATAAAGGCAATGGCTGTTTTTTTACCGCCAAAAAACTTATTTAAAAACAGGAACAGCATGATCACGCAGCCCGCAAATATCAGCACATTCATAAAGTGGTACCCGGTCGGGCTCTGCCCGAAGAACGGGTACTCAGCCGCAAACATAACCAGTGACAATGGACGGTAAAGGTCATTTGGTATCACAAGATAGCCTCTCATGTGGGGAGTTGCCAGCAGTTCGGGTATTCCTTTAAAACCTTGTTGTACAATGGTGTTTTCCTTCAGCACGATCACGTCGTCCATCACGTAGCCATTCATCAGGGTATTGGCATATAGCAAAAAAGAAATTACGCCCAGGATAATACACAGCATTTTAACTGATAAAAGGTTATTTCCTTTAGGTTCGCTTGCTGCTGCAGGTTTGGCTGCTGCCTGTTTAGCTTGCTGGGCGGGTGCAATGGGCGCGGCCTGGGGTATTGGTTTCTTATTCGGTTTCTTAGCCATTGTTCGTGTATGATAATTACTATTCCTTCAAAAGTAAAAATTCAGAGGTGCTTTTCAAAACTTCTCGATGACGACATTATTATTATTTTAAAACGGATTAGGTTTATATTTTCGAAAATAACATGCACAATGGCAGAGAACAGCACTATTAAAGTGGTTGAAAAACGCTTATTTACCTTAACTTTGCATCCCAAACGGATAATCCGGGATTCCGGGATTGCAGCTTATGAAAAAGACCCATATTGTTCTACTGGTACTGATAGTGACCGCGATAGCTGTATTGGTGAGTGAATTTGGTAACTTCAGCACCTATGAGACGTTTGCGTCTGCTTCAAAACAAGCCGGCAAAAAAATATATGTGATCGGTTTTCTGCAGAAAGATAAGCCGATGGAATATGACCCGCAAAAAGATAAAGACCATTTTATTTTTTATGCTACCGACAAGGCGGGCAATATGAACAAAGTGATATTTAACGGGGAGAAGCCAAGGGACATTGAAAAATCGGAGCAGATAGTGATGATGGGATATGAGGATGCCGGTACGTTTCATTGTTCGAGAATCCAGATGAAGTGTCCGTCGAAGTATAAGAAGGATATGGTGGTGGAAGGGAAGAGCAGTTAACAGTTGGCAGTTCGCAGCTACTTTTACGCGAGGTTGATGACGAGCCGCTTTTGAATTTTGACTTTTGAATTTTGACTTAAAATGCAGTTCATAGGAGAGCATTTGAGGCCCGGGCAACTGGGTCATTTTTTTGTTATCACATCTTTTGTGGCAGCATTATTCAGCGCGTTCAGCTATTTCAGGGCTGTACGCACGGAGCAGACAGACCCGCTAGCCAGTCGCTCGTGGCTTTTGTTTGGCCGTAGTGGCTTTGTAATACATGTTATTTCCGTCGTCAGCATTTTCGCTGCGCTTTTCTATATCATCGAGAGCCACCTGTTTGAATACAATTATGCATGGGAGCACTCTTCGTTATCCCTGCCGGGTAAGTACCTTCTGGCCTGTTTCTGGGAAGGGCAGGAAGGTAGCTTCATGCTATGGACCTTCTGGCACTGCATGCTGGGGCTGGTGGTAATGCGCACCGCAAAAGGGCTGGAAACCCGCACGATGGCCATAATCGCGCTGGTGCAGGTATGCTTGTGCACGATGATCCTTGGCCTTCATTTCGGACCGCACATACAATTGGGCAAAACACCCTTTATACTGCTGCGGCATGTGATGCAGGATGCCCCTATTTTCTCCAGCCCCAACTACATGAACTTTATTACCGACGGTAACGGGCTCAATGTATCGCTGCGTAACTATTGGATGGTCATACATCCTCCCGTTCTGTTTCTTGGTTTTGCTTCCACGCTTATTCCGTTCGCTTTTTGTATTGCTGCACTCTGGAAAGGTGAATATCAAACTTTTGTAAAACCTACCATTGCCTGGTCGTTATTCAATGGTGCGGTGCTAGGCACAGGCATTATGATGGGCGGCGCATGGGCCTATGAATCGCTCAACTTTGGCGGCTACTGGGCCTGGGATCCTGTGGAGAATGCCTCGCTGGTGCCGTGGCTTGTCCTGGTTGCAGGGCTGCACACCTTGCTCGTATATAAAAGTACAGGACGTGCACTTTCCCTGACGATTATTTTACTGCTGCTCTCACACCTGTTAGTATGGTATTCAACCTTCCTTACCCGCACAGGCATATTGGGCAAAACATCGGTACACGCCTTCACGGGCGACGGACAGGCACTGTACTACCATCTGCTG
The DNA here is from genome assembly GCA_903905065.1 of uncultured Bacteroidota bacterium. Classification (GTDB taxonomy): domain Bacteria; phylum Bacteroidota; class Bacteroidia; order Chitinophagales; family Chitinophagaceae; genus Nemorincola. The sequence goes on from CAIVEW010000052.1 coordinate 20,819, forward strand.
GTTGTGATCGGGATACTTTTATTGTTGGTACTCGCATTGCTTATCTGGCGATGGCGTGGTCTGCCGCGTATCAAGACGGAGGAAGAAACGTTGTCGCGTGAGTTCTGGATGTTCATCGGCTCTGTGATCTTGTTCCTGTCGTCTATGCAGATAACGCTTAGTACGTCAATACCTGTGTGGTCGCCATTGGCGAAATGGATCTCCGGAAAGGACTTCGCACCACCTACCGACCCTATGCTACACTACAACAATATACAAGTGTGGGTAGCTATTATCACCGGCATATTGTCTGCTTCCGTCCTGTACATGAAATTTAAGCACAGTGACGGGAAGGTTATTGCAAAACGTCTTGGCATCACTTCGCTTATCGGCCTTGTTATGGCGGTGGCTATAGGGTGGGGCCAGCACATTACCATGTGGCAGTACGACATTATGCTGTTCTCTGCTTGTTTCGGCATTGTGGCGAATATCTATTATGGAATAGTCGTGCAAAAAGCTAAGTTCAAAACACTAGGGCCTTCAGTTGCGCATCTCGGCTTTGCTATGGTATTGCTGGGCATCCTGCTTTCGTCTTATAATAAACACGCCATTTCGTTCAATATCACCGGTGAGCAAATAAATTTCAATAAGAAAACGGCTCAGGAAAATTTAGTCGAGAACAGCGAAAATGAGTTGCTCTTTCGTGGGGTGGCTTCTCCCATGGGCGAGTACCAGGCTACTTATGTGAACGACAGTGAAAGTGTGAAAGGAAAAGACAAGATCATTTACTATAACATATATTTTGAAAAAAGGGACCCTAAAACAAGGGAAATAAAAGAGCAATTCTTCTTACATCCTGATGCCTTTCTCAACTCAAAGGGTGAAGCCGCACTCACCGTAAATCCATCCACAAAACATTTTTGGGATCACGATGTCTTTACCTATGTGAATGTAATACGTGGGGGATATCTTGACAAGAACAGGACAGATACCATTAGCTACAAAAGCAATATAGTAAATAACCCGGGTGATACCGTGTTGATTATGGGTGGTTACATGATCTTCAACGGGCTGGATCGCAAGGTGTCAGACGCCCGGTATGAGCCGGTGGATAGCGACCTGGTGATCTGCGCCCGGTTTACGGTCTATGACAATAAAGATAAGCCGATCAAGGACATTGCGCCCATATACATACTTCGTAACCGGAGAGAAATATTGCACATTGAAGATTCAGTTGGTATCTTGAATCTGAACGTCCGGTTCGAAAACCTGAATGTAAAATCGCCAACCTCGGTATCTACGGAGATCATGGTGAAGCAAACCGATGCGGATTACATCGTGCTGAAGGCATTGGTATTTCCTTTCATCAATGTGCTATGGCTGGGCGTTATTGTAATGGTGCTGGGTTTCTTCATTAGCCTTGGGAGTCTGCTTAGCATGGAGGTAGCCACCAGGTAAATTACCATTTGAGCATTGCGCCTTTCAACTTATCTTCGCATTCCTTTTAAGAAATACCTATGTACAGAACACATACCTGCGGCGAATTGCGCACACAACATATAGGAACCGAAGTGAAACTTGCCGGCTGGGTGCAGACGGTCCGTAAGTTTGGAAGCATCACATTCGTTGACCTCCGCGACCGTTATGGCATCACCCAATTGTTGTTTGATGAGCAGTTGAATACACGCCTTGGCGAGCAACCTCTGGGCAGGGAGTTTGTGATACAGGTAACTGGAAAAGTGCTGGAGCGCAGCAATAAGAACGCCAAAATACGCACTGGCGATGTGGAGATAATCGTGACCGACTTTGTGATCATGAACAGTGCCGCTACCCCTCCCTTTACCATAGAAGAAGACACGGATGGTGGAGATGAATTGCGTATGAAGTACCGCTATCTCGACCTGCGCAGGCCACCACTTAAAAAGAACCTGGAGTTACGCTACAAAGTAAACCGCTCGGTGCGCAACTACCTGGATACGCAAGGTTTCTGGGATATTGAAACACCGTTTCTAATCAGGAGCACACCCGAAGGCGCGCGAGACTTCGTGGTGCCGTCGCGAATGAACGAGGGGCAATTTTACGCACTGCCGCAGAGCCCGCAGACTTTTAAGCAACTGCTTATGGTGAGCGGCTACGACCGTTACTACCAGGTTGTAAAGTGCTTCCGGGATGAAGACTTGCGTGCAGACCGTCAGCCGGAGTTCACACAGGTAGACTGCGAAATGAGCTTTGTGGAACAGGAAGACATCCTCAATACATTTGAGGGGTTGTTCAAGCACGTTTTCAAAGATGTAAAAGGCGTGGAGATAACAGAAGCTTTTCCACGGATGACGTTTGACGATGCTATGTGGCATTATGGGAACGACAAGCCGGATATTCGCTTTGAAGTCAAAATTGAAAATACCAAATCTAAAAACGAACTGCACTGCGAAGCATTAGGGGGCGCAGGTTTTAAAGCGTTTGACGATGCGGAAGCAATTCTTATGATCTGCGCGCCTGGCTGCAGCGAATATAGCCGCAAGCAAACAGACGAACTTACGGAGTGGGTAAAACGCCCGCAGATCGGCATGAGCGGTTTAATTTTTATTAAGTGTAATGCTGATGGTACTTACAAAAGCAGCGTAGATAAGTTTTATAACGAAGAAAAATTGATGGAGATCGCTACATTCTGTGGCGCGAAAGCCGGTGATCTTATTCTCATACTCGCTGGTGCGGAGACCCGCACTCGTAAAGCAATGAGCGAGTTACGCCTGGAAATGGGCAACCGCCTTGGCCTGCGTGATCATGCAGTTTATAAGCCACTTTGGGTTATCGATTTCCCGTTGTTTGAGCTGGACGAGGAAAACAATCGTTGGGTGGCACGGCACCATCCGTTTACTTCGCCAAAGCCGGAGCATATTGAATGGATGAACGACCTAAGTAAGTATGGAGACATAAAGGCCAATGCTTATGATATAGTGCTGAACGGAACTGAGATTGGCGGCGGATCCATACGGATATTCCGCAGGGAGCTGCAGGAAAAAATGTTCGCGGCCCTTGGCATGAGCAAGGAAGAGGCCCAGGATAAATTCGGATTTCTTATGGGGGCGTTTGAGTATGGTGCACCGCCGCATGGTGGCATAGCGTTCGGCTTCGACCGGCTCTGCGCGCTGCTTGGCGGCCAGGAAAGCATACGCGACTTTATAGCATTCCCTAAAAATAATTCCGGCCGCGATGTGATGCTGGATGCACCATCTTCAATCGATGATGTGCAGAAGAAGGAGTTGGGATTGAAACCTTAAGGACCGCACTTCAGCTATTTTATCCGCAGCATTTTCTTCAGCGTATTCGCGTTATCAATAGCCACGCCGTTGTAGCAATTGTTGAAAAATACCCAGATGCTATGCCCGGCACCCTTCCATGCGGCTATTTTATCTGCATATTCTTGTAGCATTTCGTTGGGGTAAGATGATGCATAAAGTTTACCCGGTCCGTGGAAACGGATGTAAATATTCTTGGCTGTTACTTGTTCCGAATAGGGAAAACCAACACCCGACTGTGAAATGACCCAGGCCACTTTGTACTTTTTCATCAGGGCAAAGGCGGCTGGCTCTATCCAGCTACTGTTGCGGGCTTCTAGAGCGAAGGAATACTCGCTATAGTCTCTCTTTAAAGTCTCAAAAAAATGCCTCACCAGCGTTTCGTCATATTTTAAAGATGGCGGCATTTGTATCAAAACCGGCCCCAGTTGTTTCTTTAGCAAATCAAATACTTCAAAAAAACGAGCCAGCGGTTCATCCGGCTCTTTCAGCTTTGTTATGTGCGTCAGGTACTTGCTCATTTTAGGACAGAACAGGAACTTCGAAGGAACTTTTTCTTTCCAACCGAGCGCGGTCTTTTCTCTGGGCAGGTGGTAGAAACTGGAGTTAATTTCCGTTAAGCCGAAGTAATTGGCGTAGTAGGAAAGCCAATCTGTAGATTTTAAATCTTCAGGGTAAAATACTCCCTTCCAGTCGTAATAGCTCCATCCCGATATACCTATATGTACACTGCCTGCCATGGTATACTTTAATGAAAAAACTGGGCCAGCCGCCTATTTTATCCTTTCAAAGCCATATTTGTTTTTGATGTTCCGGTTTAAAAATGCGCCTTTTGATCCTGATGCCTTCATGGCGGTAAAAACACTACGGGGCACATCTTTGTAATCATAAACTGCCCCCGATAGATAGCATATCCTTAGAGTAGATGTATCAGCATCATAGTTTATAGCAGCAACAACAGACGAGGGCATAATGGATGCTTTTATTCTTTCTCTGTATAAAGAGCATGCCTTCAGCTCCTGCTAACGTCGTGTTTTTTTTGTAGATCACGGCTACTGGCATGAATTTATAAACGATGCAAAGAGCATTAATTGTTAACCATTTAAAAACAGTCAAATGAACAAGATCGGAATTATTTTAGTATCGTTATTTCTCATTACACTCAGCAGTTGCCAGGTGATCGGCGACATTTTTAAGGCCGGCGTAGGCGTCGGTGTGTTTATAGTCGTGGCCATCATCGCGTTGATCATATTTCTTGTCGCAAAGGTTGGTGGTGGGAAGTGAACCGCGGCAACTTTTAAGGAACATCGTGGAATAATTTTTGAGTGGCATGTTACCTGCAAATTCCTGTTTTGTCAGAAAGGAGCGTTAACAACAAATCTTTGAATTGCCATGACAACAAAAAATATATACAAGCTGGCGGCTGAAAAAACTGCAGAGAAGCATAGGAAAATTCAGTTGCAGGTGGCGGGTGCTGACAGGCGCGCACCGGCAAAAAAGAAAGAATCAGCTATGCAGGCGGGCACAAGAAAGTATCCCGAACCACCCATGGCCACGCAACATCTTGCAAAGCCGGGAATAGAAGCAAAACTTGATCTTGCGCCAATGTGCGATGCGCCCTTTTATAAAGGGTCAGGCAAGTTACAGGATAGGATTGCCATCATCACAGGCGGCGATTCAGGTATCGGGCGGTCTGTTGCAATCCTGTTCGCCAGGGAAGGTGCCGATGTGGTCATAGTATATCTTAACGAGCACCAGGATGCCGAAAATACAATGAAAATGGTCGAGGCTGAAGGAAGGTCTTGCCTGTTGATAGCTGGTGACGTCACTGACAGAGATTTTTGTAAACATGCCGTGAAGCAAGCCATCAGTGAATTTGGCCGCATCGACGTGCTGGTAAATAACGCAGCATTTCAGCTTCACGTCCCCGATTTTAAAGATCTTACCGAAGAGCACTTTGATTGTATATTGAAGACAAACCTTTATGGCTACTTCCACATGGCGCAGGCTGTCATTCCACACATGAAGGCGGGTAGTTCTATCGTTAACACGGGTTCAGTTACCGGCTTGCTGGGTAACAAAGATCTGCTGGATTACTCGCTAACAAAAGGCGGAATCCATTCTTTCACCCGGTCGCTGGGCACACATCTTATACCAAAGGGTATCAGGGTCAATGCAGTAGCGCCAGGCCCGGTTTGGACGCCATTGAACCCCGCAGACAAAGAGAAAAAAGATGTTGCGAAATTTGGCGCTGATACACCTATGAAGCGGCCTGCACAACCAGAAGAGATAGCACCTGCCTATGTTTTCCTGGCATCTCCACAATGTTCCAGTTATATTACCGGGGAAATATTGCCCATAATAGGTGGGTATACCGGAGGGTAGATATTAGTATCAACTTTCGAGCTAGATGCCTGTTGGTGCAATGGCCCATGTTGCCAGGCAATTATGGTCGCGAATACACCGCAAGGCGCGTCAAATTAATCTTGCTGGCGGATGTAGTCTATTCTGAAGTCTTAATGAGTTGTTTATAACGCAACTGCCGCAGCTGTGCTATAATAACTTGAATTGAGTTCAGTATTTGCCTGTTCTGCAGCTTCTATCGGAGCGAAAGAAGAGAGGTTCTCGCCTTTGTTTTTACGTACGGCAGTTGTGTGCTCGAAGTGTGCAGAAGGTTTGCCATCGCGGGTTACCACTGTCCAGCCGTCCGTCAAGGTTTTTACGTCCCTGGTACCTAGGTTTATCATAGGCTCAATAGCGAGTACCATGCCCTCTTTTAGCTTCTTGCCATCCCCGCGGCGACCGTTGTTGGGAACTTGCGGATCCTCGTGCAGTTCTTTGCCCACGCCATGACCTACGAGCTCGCGCACTACGCCATAGCCATGTATCCTGTTCGTGTAGTTTTCTACTGCGAAGGAAATGTCACCAACGCGGTTATTGTCGCGGGCTTGTTCGATGCCGAGGTAGACTGATTCTTTGGTGACGCGCAACAATTTCAGCGTCTCAGGTTTCACATTGCCAATGGCGAAGGTATAGGCTGAATCGCCATGATAACCGTTCATATATACCCCACAATCCACTGAAACAATGTCCCCGTCTTTAAGTTCATAATCGCTGGGGAAACCATGCACTACAACTTCATTTACAGAGATGCAAAGAGAGTAGGGGAAGCCATGATAATTTTTAAAGGAGGGTACACCGCCATTATCACGTATAAAAGCCTCGGCCATGCCATCTATTGCGATGGTCTTGACACCGGGCTTTAAAAATTTTGCCACCTCGGTCAAGGTGGCAGAAACCATTAAAGCACTTTTACGGATTGTTTCTATTTCCTGGTGGCTGCGTATATGTATCATGCTAATTAAAAAGGTAAAAATCAAAAGTCAAAAATTCCCAAATACCTATCCTCAACTCCATTCTAACTTAGTTACCCTCTATCAGTTTACTTTTTAACCTATTAACTTATCAACCAGTTGCCTGTTAAGCCGAAGCCCTGCTTGGTGCCGTTGTGCGGCCAGCTATACGGCCGGTTTTCATCAGGCCGTCGTAGTGATTCATCAGCAGGTAACTTTCTACTTGCTGCAGGGTATCAAGAATTACACCCACACCAATCAGCATTGACGTACCACCAAAGAATGATGCGAAACCACTGGTAACGCCGAGTAATGTAGCAATACCTGGAAGTATACCTGCGAGTGCAAGGAAACAGGCACCTGGCAATGTGATACGGTCCATGATAGTAGCAATGTAGTTTGCAGTATCCTCACCTGGTTTCACGCCTGGGATGAAGCTGTTATTGCGCTTCAGGTTGTCGGCCATTTCTGTTGGGTTGAAGATAAGCGCTGTATAGAAGTAAGTGAACGCGATAACCATGATCGCATAGATCAGGTTATACCACAAAGAGCGGTTGTCAGACAGTGCATGTACAAAACCTGCAGCCTTTTCATTGGTAGCAAAACCGGTGAAAATGGTAGGTATGAACATCATAGCCTGTGCAAAGATGATAGGCATAACACCTGCTGAATTCACTTTCAATGGAATGAAATCACGGGAACCTGATACTTCCTTAGCTGCGTTGGTGCTGCCAATGATGCGGCGCGCATAGTTCAGCGGTATCTTGCGCACACCCTGTGTGAGCAGGATAAGGCCAATAATAACTGCGATAAAAATGGCTATTTCAATAAGGAATATCAAAAGGCCGCCACCGCCGCCAACGTTCTTTGCACTCAACTCATCGATGATAGAGCGTGGGAAACGTGCAAGGATACCAACCATGATGATAAGTGAGGTACCATTGCCGATACCGCGGTCAGTGATCTTTTCACCCATCCACATTACAAACAGCGTACCCGCGGTAAGAACTATCATTGTAGACAACGTGAACATAAAGGGACTGTAATCCGGAGCCAATGCAGCTGCGTATGAAGGTGTACGCAGGTAAGCCACATATGCGCTTGCCTGGAACAGGGTAACAATTACGGTAAGGTAACGAGTATAAGAGTTGATCTTACGACGGCCACTGTCTTCTTTTTGCAGTTTAGCAACTTGTGGTATTACGATACCTGCAAGCTGCATAAAGATAGATGCGGAGATATAGGGCATAACACCTAATGCGAAGATGGAGGCGCGGCTAAATGCACCACCTGCAAATGCGTTAAGGATGCCGAGAATACCGCCTGGTCCGCTACTATCGGCCAGCCTTGATGGGTTTATACCTGGCAAAGCAATATAACAGCCCACACGATACACTGCCACAAGCATAATAGTGTACAGTATACGCTTGCGAAGCTCGTCTATGCTCCAGATATTTTTAAGCTTATCAATAAATTTCTTCACAGGAACTGTTGTTAATCAAAAATGAAATGCGAATAAACGATAAAAGACGCATTTTACCAAAAAATGCGCCTTATACTGCGTTAAAGAATCTCTATGGTAGCGCCCGCTGCTGCTATTGCTTCCTTGGCTTTCGCGCTTGCGGCATTCACCTTGAAAGCTATCTTGGCTTTAACCTCACCGTTACCAAGTATTTTCACAAGGTCGGTACGGTTGATCAGGCCATTGATGTAGAGAACATCCGGAGTGAATTCCGGCAGGTTGTATTTTTCTATCAGGAAATCGAGCTGGCCAAGATTGAATACTTTGTATTCTACGCGGAATGGATTGATGAATCCACGTTTTGGCATACGGCGCTGGATTGGCATCTGGCCGCCCTCATGGCCTCTTTTAGACTGGTAACCGGTACGTGCCTGCTGGCCTTTCGTACCCTTGGTTGCTGTGCCACCATGGCCGCTACCTTCACCACGACCAATACGTTTTCCTTTCTTTGTTGAACCTTCTGCAGGTTTCAGATTGTGCAGTTGCATTGTTTACAATTTTTGAACTTGCGCGGAATGTATAACCGCTCGCAAATCAGTTAAAAATAGCTCGGCAAGCTCACTACCAATAGGAGCTTGCCGATTTTGATTATTTCTTATTTCGCAGAACCTTTGTTGATACCTTCCTGCAGGGAGATTGGAGAGATCGTCTTGTAAACGCCGCCCACTTCTTCCTCTACAGTCACCAGGTGGTGAACTGCCTTTACCATGCCCAGTATTGCCGGAGTTCCCTCCACTTCTACAGTAGCGTGCATTTTGCGCAGGCCCAGCGCTTTCAGCGTACGCTTCTGGCGCTCCATGCGGTCAATGCCGCTTTTTACCTGTGTTATCTTTATCTTAGACATAACCTTAAAAATTCAAAAGTCAAAAATTAAAAATCAAAAAAAGAGAAGAGACAATCCAAATTACCAATCCCCAATTCCTAATTCCTTTAAAAAACTATCCGTTAAATACTTTCTTCAGGCTGATGTTACGCTGTTTTGCAACGGCGATCGGCTCACGAAGCTGTGCCAGTGCACTGAAAGTAGCTTTAACCACGTTGTGTGGGTTTGCAGACCCCAGTGATTTTGAAAGTACGTCGGTGATACCGGCAGCTTCCAGCACGGCGCGCATACTGCCTCCGGCTATTACACCGGTACCATGTGCTGCAGGCCGGATCATTACCTTGGCAGCACCTTCTTTGGCAAGCTGCTCGTGAGGTATAGTGCCATGCATTACAGGCACTTTGATAAGGTTTTTCTTAGCATCATCAATACCTTTAGTGATGGCTTCCTGTACTTCTTTCGCTTTACCAAGCCCGTGACCCACTACTCCGGCCCCGTTGCCTACTACTACGAGTGCGGAAAAACTGAATGCACGGCCACCTTTCGTAGTTTTCACCACGCGGTTGATAGCTACCACTTTTTCATGCAGTTCCAGGTCTCCACCTTTAATACGACTGATTGGTGTCTTAGACATAATCTCTTTTATTATAAATTCTTCGTTATTAACTAATCAATCCTGCCTGCCGACAGGCCGGTTTAGAATTTCAAACCACCTTCACGGGCGCCATCAGCAACCGACTTTACACGGCCGTGATACAGATAACCACCGCGGTCAAATACACAGGTAGTAACACCTAGTGCAGTTGCTTTCTGTGCGATAGATTTACCAACGCTCAAAGATTTTGATACCTTATTGCCCGGTACTGCTGCGATGTCTTTCTCACGGGAACTTGCTGCAGCTAATGTGGTGCCATTGTCATCGTTAATGAGCTGCGCGTAAATGTCCTTGTTGCTGCGGAATACAGAAAGCCTGGGCTTCTGGGCAGTGCCATGGAGCTTGGTGCGTATGCGCCAACGTAACTTCTGGCGGCGTATTACTTTTTCGTCTTGTGCCATTTTACCTGTTTTTACGGGCTCATCCTGTTAAAGATGGCTGCCGGAGTTAACCCAGTCCCGGAGGAACTCAACAACGGGTGTCTTTATTTTAATAACCTATTACTCTTTTTATACTCAACCTTACCTCCCCTTTAGGGGTGGGGGTTACTTACCTGCAGACTTACCAGCCTTACGACGAACAATTTCATCAGAGTAGCGTACACCTTTGCCCTTGTAAGGCTCTGGCTTACGAAGGCTGCGCAACTTAGCGGCAACAGCACCTAATAACTGCTTATCGTTCGACTCAAGGATGATCCTTGGGTTTTGTCCTTTTTCAGCCGTAGCAGATGCTTTGATCTCCTTAGGCAATTCAAATATGATGTTGTGAGAGAAACCCAAAGCGAGGTCGATCTGCTGGCCGGTAACGGCAGCACGATAACCCACACCCACGAGTTCCAGCTCCCTCTTAAACCCTGTCGTAACGCCGGTGATCATATTTGCGACCAGCGAGCGGTACAAACCATGCAGTGCACGGTGGCGGATCTGGTCGGTCGGACGCTCAACGAGTATTTGGTCGCCTTCGATCTTTATCGTGATATCACGGTCTATTGACTGTGACAGTTCACCCTTAGGGCCTTTAACAACAAATTCATTGGCAGCAGATACTTTTGCTGTAACGCCTGCCGGAAGTACTACTGGTTTCTTACCTATACGTGACATAAAAAATTAAAATTCAAAGGTTAAAACTCAAAAGCTGTGTTCAGTTACCGTATAGAGAACTTGATATTATCAGCTCCTGCTTAATTACTATTAATAGATATTACACATTACTTCACCACCTACATTCTGCGTACGTGCTTCTTTGTCGGTCATTACACCCTTAGAAGTAGATACGATCGCTACACCAAGTCCATTCTGCACACGGCGTATTTCGGCAGGCTTTGCATATTGACGCAGACCCGGACGGCTAACGCGCTCCAAAGAACGGATAGCTGGTTCCTTAGTCTGTGCATCATACTTCAATGCTATCTTGATAAGGCCTTGCTTGCTGTCGTCTTCAAATTTGTACTTCAGAATATAACCCTTATCATAAAGTATTTCAGTGATGCGCTTCTTAACATTTGAAGCGGGTATTTCCACGATACGATGGCGTGCCATCTGCGCGTTACGGATGCGGGTCAGGAAGTCTGCTATTGGATCTGTTACCATTTTTTAATTAAGTTTAGTAATAAATTTGTTACGAGTATCATCCCGAATTCCCGGGATGACTTTGAAACGTTCTGCGACCGCCATTGCTTCAGCGAAGGAGGTCAACCTTTGTCCATTACAGAGCCAGGTTCTACCAGCTTGCTTTACGCACACCAGGTATTTTGCCATCCAGCGCCATATCGCGGAATACCAGGCGGCAGATACCGAAGTGACGCATATAACCTCTTGGGCGGCCGGTAAGCTGGCAACGGTTTCTGAGGCGTACTGCTGAAGAGTTTTTAGGAAGTTTATCCAATCCTGCAACATCTCCGGCTGCTTTCAGAGCTGCACGCTTTGCGGCATACTTGGCAACCATTACTTCGCGTTTACGCTGGCGGGCTTTTACTGATTCTTTTGCCATATCTTATTTTCCTGTTTTTTCCATGTTAGTGAATGGCATACCCATTTCTCTCAAAAGTGCATATGCTTCTTCGTTCGTATTGGCTGTAGTAACAAAAGTTATGTCCATACCGCTGATACGGGGCAGCTTGTCAATGTTGATCTCCGGGTAGATGATCTGCTCGGTGATACCCATCGTATAGTTGCCGCGGCCATCAAACGATTTCTCGCTGATGCCTTTGAAATCACGTACGCGGGGCAGAGATACAGAAACGAAACGGTCAAGGAACTCATACATCTTCACATGGCGAAGCGTAACGCGGCAGCCGATCGGCATGTTCTTACGCAGCTTGAAGTTAGATATGTCCTTCTTTGACATCGTTGGTATAGCCTTCTGGCCAGTAACCAATGTCATTTCGTTCACAGCATCATCTATCATCTTCTTATCAGACGTAGAGCCTTTTACACCCTGGTTCAGGCATATCTTCACCAGGCGTGGGCACTGCATTACTGATTTATACCCGAATTGCTTCATCAGAGCGGGCACCACTTCATCCCTGTACTTTTTGAGTAACCTTGGGGAATATGTTGTTGTCGTTGCCATTATTATTATTTAATTACTTCTCCCGAAGTTTTAGAAATACGTGAAAAACCTGTTTCAGTACGCTCGCGCTTTACACGGGAAGGCGCTTTAGCCTTAGCATCCCACAACATTACGTTAGAGATAGCTATGTAAGCTTCTTCCTGCACGATCCCGCCTTGAGGGTTCTGCGCGTTTGGCTTAAGGTGCTTGGTTACAAGGTTTACACCTTCTATCAGCACCTTCGCATCGGTGGGGTTCACCGAAAGCACTTTACGTGGCTTGGTACGGTCCTTGTCGTCGCCGGCAATAACAACCACGTTGTCGCCTTTCTTAATATTGAACTTCGGTTTAAATCTCTTATTCATCTGAAAATAAATTTGTCTTTTCAACCCCATTTTTCCAAACGGGCTGCAAAGGTACAATAATTTTTACAATACTTCCGGTGCCAGGGAAACAATTTTCATGTATCCTTTATCACGCAATTCGCGGGCAACTGGTCCAAATATACGGGTACCACGTGGGTCATCGGCAGCATTCAGGAGCACAACAGCATTGTCATCAAAGCTGATGTAAGACCCGTCCTTGCGGCGGAGCTTGTTCTTGGTGCGAACGATAACCGCTTTCGAAACGATACCTTTCTTTACGCCGCCGCCAGGGAGCGCATCCTTAACAGTTACCACGATCTTATCGCCGATACCTGCATAGTCCTGCCCTGAATTGCCCAACACACGGATGCACAATACTTCTTTAGCGCCGCTGTTGTCGGCTACACTGAGCCTCGATTCTTGTTGTATCATCTTAAATAGTTACTTAGCTTTTTCAATAATTTCTACCAGGCGCCAGCGCTTTGTCTTGCTCAGCGGGCGTGTTTCCATAATGCGAACCACATCGCCAATACCGGCTGTGTTCTGCTCATCATGGGCATGGAAGCTCGATGATTTCTTAAGAAACTTACCATATATAGGGTGTTTCACTTTACGCTCAACAGTAACTGTGATGCTTTTCGTCATCTTGTTGCTGCTAACTACCCCTATACGGGTTTTCCTGCTTTTTCTTTCAATCGTCGTCGTCATAATAGACATATAATTAATTAGATACCTAATGTTCTTTTACGCTGTTCCGTCTTCAGGCGTGCTATTGCACGGCGCTGTGTCTTGATAGAAAGCGGATTCTCTATCGGATTTACCGCATGACTGAACCTTGTTTTTTTCAGGCGCATCTCCTCATCACTGATCCTTTCGTTCAGCGCTTCGTTGTCGAGCGAGCGGTAATCGTCCGCTTTCGCTTTGTTTGCTTTTGCCATTGTTTTACTTTTTAGTCGTAAGTCATAAGTCGTAAGTTGTAAGTCTCCTTATAACCACTCCTCAGAGCTTTCTATTATCTAAATACTTTCACTGCAATCCCAATTCCAAATTACGGTCATCCTGAGCGAAGCCGAAGGACCTGATTCCAATTATTCGCCTGCGTAGTCATGGCGAACCACAAACTTCGTGCGGATCGGCAATTTCTGCGATGCAAGCAATAAGGCTTCCTGTGCTACCTTCAACGGAACACCGTCGAGTTCGAACATGATCAGTCCTGGTTTTACCACGGCTGCCCAGAATTCAAGGCTACCTTTACCCTTACCCATACGCACTTCTGCTGGTTTACGGGTGATCGGCTTGTCAGGGAATATGCGTATCCATACATTACCTTCACGTTTCATGTGGCGGGTAAGTGCCTGGCGTGCGGCTTCTATCTGGCGGTTAGTGATCCACTTTGGTTCCATAGCCTTCAGGCCAAATGAACCAAATGATATCATAGCGCCACGTTGAGCGTTGCCCCTGATCCTGCCTTTATGCGCCTTCCTGTGCTTCGATTTTTTTGGTTGTAACATTGTTACAAAATTTATTAAAGTATTCTAAACAATATTATTATTATCTGCGTGCACCGCCACCTGCTGCTCCACCTGAGCGGCCACCACCGCCACCTGAACGGCCTCCGCGATCACCACCGGCTCCACCGCCTCTGCGATCTCCGCCGCCACCGCCTCTGCGATCTCCGCCTCCACGCTCACCACGTTCGCCGCCGCGCTCACCGCCGCGTGATTCACCACCCTGGAAACCACCTGTCGGGCGATTGCCACGGCTGTCAGAGTTTGCAGAGAAGTTAGGGTTCAGATCACGTTTGCCGAGAACTTCACCTTTACATATCCACACCTTCAATCCTATTTTACCATAAACAGTCATGGCATATACAGAAGCGTAGTCAATATCCATACGGAAAGTATGTAATGGCGTACGGCCCTGCTTGAATTCTTCACTACGTGCTATTTCTGAACCGTTAAGACGGCCACCAGCCTTGATCTTGATACCTTCAGCACCCATACGCATTGCTGTAGAGATTGCCATCTTTATAGCGCGTTTGTAGCTTACACGGCCTTCTATCTGGCGGGCTATGGTTTCGCCTACTATCATGGCGTCCATTTCAGGGCGGCGGATCTCCATAATGTTGATCTGCACATCGTCCTTCTTGGTCAGCTTCTTCAGCTCTTCCTTGATACGGTCCACCTCTGTACCACCTTTACCTATGATGATACCTGGTTTTGAAGTATGGATCGTTACGATCAGCTTACCAAGCGTGCGCTCAATAACAATGCGGGAAATGCCGCCTTTGTTGATACGCGCATTGAGGTAGTTGCGGATCTTGTGGTCTTCAACCAGTTTCTGGCCGAAGTCCTTTTTCTCGCCATACCACATCGAGTCCCATCCGCGGATGATGCCCAACCTGTTACCTATAGGATTACATTTTTGACCCATTACTTTCGTTATTAAGATTGAACGTTTTCTGTTTCTGAATTAACATTTGCTGCTACTGCATTCTTGCTGTCCACAATGATCGTGATGTGGTTGCTGCGCTTGCGTACGCGGTATGCACGGCCTTGTGGTGCCGGGCGCATCCGCTTCAACACGCGGCCACCGTCAACGAAGATGGTCTTTACAATCAGGTTGGCTTCAGCCACATCCACACCTTCATTTTTCACTCTCCAGTTGGCAACAGCGCTCAGCAACAGCTTTTCCAGCGGCACTGATGGATGTTTGGTGCTGAACTTCAAAGTGTTCAGCGCATTTTCCACTTCCATACCACGGATCAGATCCGCCAGCAGGCGCATCTTGCGTGGTGAAGTAGGTAAATTTCTTAAGCGAGCTACAGCTTCCATTTTATTTTATTTTATTCACCCCAAAACCCTAAAGGGGCTTTCCCGGAGTTTTTAAACTCAATTGACTTTTTAACCTTTTAATTTTTTAACCTTACCTACCCTCTAGGGGCCGTGGGTTACTGCTTAGTACCGCTATGACCCTTGAAGTTGCGGGTAGGCGAAAACTCACCCAGCTTATGGCCCACCATATACTCGGTAACATATACCGGTATGAACTTGTTGCCATTGTGCACTGCGAAAGTCTGCCCTACAAAATCCGGCGTAATAGTGCTGCGGCGGCTCCAGGTCTTTATTACACCCTTCTTCGCTTTACCATCAGCAATAGCCATAACCTTTTTGTCAAGGTTAGCATCTACATAAGGTCCTTTTTTTATCGAACGAGCCATTTCTTTGACTTTTTAACCCCAAACCCCTAAAGGGGCTTTCCGGAGCGTTTTTTATTACTAATTAACTTATTAACTTCTTACCTTTTTAATCGTTTATCTTACTTGAACCTGGCTGAAAGTTTCTTTCCGTCGCGGCGCTGAATGATCAGTTTGTTCGACGCCTTGTTCGTGTTACGTGTGATCTCGCCCTTAGCGTATTTACCCTTACGGCTACGTGGGTGGCCACCTGATGAGCGACCCTCACCACCACCCATCGGGTGATCGACTGGGTTCATCGCAACACCACGGTTACGTGGCTTGATGCCTTTCCAACGGTTACGGCCTGCTTTACCCATTGACTGGAGCGCATGGTCGCTGTTAGAAACGATACCGACAGTTGCCATACAAGTACCGAGCACTTTACGAAGCTCGCCGCTTGGCATTTTCAGTACGCAATATTTTTCTTCTTTAGCATTCAGTTGTGCGTAAGTGCCTGCAGAGCGGGCAAGTGCACCACCTTTACCTGGCTGCAGTTCAATATTGTGAACAACAGTACCCAAAGGCATATTCTTAAGTAAAAGAGCATTTCCAACTTCCGGGGCAACTGCCGGGCCGCTAACAATAACGGAACCAACCTGCAGCCCCTGCGGAGCGATGATGTAACGTTTTTCGCCGTCTGTATAGTTCAGCAGTGCGATGAAAGCGGTACGGTTAGGATCATATTCGATGCTCTTAACAGTCGCCTTGATATCATTCTTGTTGCGTTTGAAATCGATCAAACGATACTGGATTTTGTTACCACCGCCTATGTAGCGCATAGCCCTGCGGCCCTGCACGTTACGGCCGCCAGTGCCGCTCTGATGCTCCAAAAGGCTCTTTTCAGGCACATTTGTAGTGATCTCCGCGTAAGCGTTACCTATTCTCCAGCGTGTTCCGGCTGTTACCGGTTTGTATTTACGTAATGCCATTTTAATAATTTTTAACCCCAAACCCCTACAGGGGCTTACTCTTAATTTTCTTTATTCTTTACGCTCCATCTCCTCTCCTTTGGAGAGGATGGGAGAGGTCTATACGAACAGGTCGATTGTTTCGCCTTCTGCAAGAGTTACGATCGCTTTCTTATAAGAAGGCTTGCGGCCTGCCAGTAATCCTGCCTTAGTAAACCTTGTTTTGCTTTTAGCCGGAACCACTACTGTATTCACATCGGCCACCTTCACACCGTAAAAATCTTCTACAGCTTTCTTTATTTCCAGCTTATTGGCTTGCTTGCCCACTACGAATGTATAGCGGCCACTGCGCTCCATCTGGAGATTTACCTTTTCGGTGATCAC
>CAIVEW010000053.1 GCA_903905065.1 uncultured Bacteroidota bacterium
AAAAGAACCATCATCCTAGTTACAACTGTATTGGCAGCGATTTTATTTGCTAACAAAAGCTTTGCGCAAGAGGACCTTGTGAGAGTTTTTCGCTGGTATGTTCCTGAAGACAATCAATATGTGACTGTAGCAGACGGAGAATACCAGGACGGGCAATTAATTAACTGGGGTTGGACAGACAAAACCCTCTTATTCTTTGCATACCGTACTCCGGGTCCGGGCCGCGTAGCTATTAATGGCTGGGCGAATCCTGTAAGCCGTGCACACATCAGCGTATGCGATAATGAATTTACTGACGACCAGATGCTGAAGAACGGTTATACGCAGAAGCACCTGCAATTTTATGCATTGACCAACCGCGGCGCGAATACAGTGTGTGTTTACCGTTGGTTACTGGCTAAGCACCATGCATGGGTGACTATACCTGAAGACACAGACACAGACACTTATATCAAGAAGGGCTACCACAAAAAAACTTACCAGTACTACGGTGTTGCAAGAAGTGTGGATGCTGCGATATACGATCAGCTTTAGTTTAGTTATAAAATCGACATTTGAAAAGGCCGCAATTCGCGGCCTTTTTTTTGCGCGCTACCTTTCAACCCCTAAAAAAGGAACCGCTTTATTTCGCGGGGCTTGATCATCTGTTGATTTGAAAACCGCCGGTTGCTGCCCTATCCCGAACAAATCCCGGTTAGACGGTCGATCATCCGTCTTTATTTAACTCCATGCAACAGCACTATTACCGGCGTGGGAACTGTGGACCAGCACTCGTGCTATAAAATATACGGTCGCTTAGCGGTGCTTTGCGGCTGATAACGGCTTGTAAAAAAAGAAAAGCGAGGTGAAAACTGTGTAGAATAATATGCCTTGCTGGCGGGACAGTACGCTTTCGGTGGAAAAAGTGACAGACAATATGAGCAGCAGGTAGATATAGAGGTAGTTCCGCCCTCTTATTGCCTTAATAAAATGGATGATGAGCACGGCAGCACAGACAATAATACCGGTGATCCCGAATGATATCCATTCCCAGAAGTATTCGTTGTGAGGATCGAAGTAGTCAACTGAATAGACATGGGTGACGGAGTAAAAGAAATAGTGATAGTCGAGATAACGCAGCAGGTGTGCAGGTCCAATACCGGTTAGCCAGTATTGTTTGATGAGGCCGGTGTCTACGCGCCAGATCATTTCGCGGGTGTAGATAGAATTATCGGTAACATTGGCGGGTTTGGCCTTACCAAAAAGCGCCAGCATCTCCCCTGTCCGCTGGCCTATGAACGGTATAAAGAAACAAACAGCAACAACAGCCACCAGCATACCACCCAGCAACCACTTATAGCGAAATATGATTTGCCGGTGTAAATAACCATAGTGTATAAAAATGAGGAACAATGCTATCAATGGCGACTTGGCCAGCACAGCCAGCAGTAACATAAGTAATACATAGAGCATTACAATTTTTGCAATCCTGTCAATATGCACATAACCACCTAATAATATACAAATAGCAAAAGCGAGGTACATGCCCAGGTAAGTGGGATGAATACCCGTAAACCGCTCCAGGAACTGGCGATAGTCGACATGAGTGACGTGCTGCACTGTGTTGCCGGAAAAATAAAAATGATAAATAAATGCGACATTGGCAATTATACAGGCCACAAGACAGGCGTAAACAAAATATTTAAGCTCGCGCATCAGCAGGCCGCCAAACGCAGGTGTGATAATGGCAAAAATAACCGGCATCAGCAGTAGGGAAGCCCTGTTACTGATCATCATAGACAAAATGTGCCGGTCTGCCACCGGTGTCAACGGGATGGAAAATGCATAGAG
>CAIVEW010000054.1 GCA_903905065.1 uncultured Bacteroidota bacterium
TAGTGCTCCGATCCGCATACACCCGTTGAAAAGCGGCCAAAAGCTCGGATCAGTCCGTACCAGCGCGGCAAAAATGAAACTGGATAGCGCAATCGCTGAAATAAAGGCAGGGGTTAAGTTTGACTCTGTTGTGCAGAAATATTCCGTTGACGACGGAAGCAAAGCGAAAGGTGGTGAAGCCACAATTACCCTGATAGAAAGGCCAGCCGTGCCCAAAGAATTCGGGGACTTCCTTTTTGAAGGCAAAACAGGAGAGTCAAAAACTGTGAAAGTTTCCAATGACAACTTCTCCGGGTACTATTATGCCGAGATACTGGAACAAAAAGGCGTTGCACCTGCTGTGAAAACAGCCACTATCGTTAAGAACCTTGCGCCGAGCGACAGTACGGTAAATGCCATCTATGGAAAAGCGAATGAATTTGCCGGCAAGAATACTACGCCGGAACTTTTTGAAGCGGCCATTAAAAAACAAAACCTTGACAAAAGGATAGGTGACAACATCAAGGTCACGAACTTTACGATCACCGGCCTGGGCCCATCAAGGGAAGTGGTAAGGTGGATGTTTGAACACAAGGTTGGTGAGATATCTCCTGTATTCCAGCTTGGACAGCAGCGCTACCTGGTAGCCCAACTAATTTCCGCCGCAGAAAAAGGGATGGTGCCGCTTAGTGCCGCCAACCGCCCGCAAATAGAACAAAAAATAAGGGAAGAGAAAAAGGCCGACATGATAGCAAAGAAATATTCAGGCTCCCTGGATGCGATCGCCTCTGCTTCCGGCCAGCAGGTACAGCAGGCAGACTCCGTAAGTGCAACAGGAGGGTTTGTTCCAAACCTTGGTTTTGAACCAAAAGTGATCGGCTACACGTTCGACCCAGGCTTTCAGCCCAATTCGGTGTCACCGGGCATAAAGGGAATGGGTGGAGTTTACTTCATAACTGTGCTGAACCGTACAGCCGCACAGTTGCCTACGGACCAAAACCTGCTTATGCAGATATTGGCGTCTCAGAGAAGGAACCAGGAAATGCAGCTTATGAATGGTGAGAACCAGAGCCTGCAACAGACCGTACTTAGAAAAGCAGATGCCACATACAATCCGTCTAACTTTTGATAAGGACTGCCAACCGGCGGCCAGGCTTTAAGGAATTTTAGTAAAAAAGAGGTTGTTTGAAAAAACAACCTCTTTTTGGTTAAAGAAAATAGCATTAGTAACAAATTTTGTAATTTGGTGGGATGAGTGAGCGTATTATTACACTATTTGGGGAGGAGATCGTTCCCGAACAGTTGAAAGCTGTGGGGAAGAGCCGTGCTAAAAAGAAGCCGGGTGAGAAAAAGGAAGAAAAAAGCAAAGAAGAAAACCCAGAAGAGCTGCTGCAAAAAGAAGAGGTTATTGCTGCGCCCGCAGAGATAGCCCCGGAGGTTACCGCTAATGATGAGCCAGTAATAGCGGTAGCAGAGCCTGAAAAAGAGGCCATTATTTCTGCTGATTGGAATGGCGATAAAAAATATTATTCCATAGGAGAAGTAGCCACTCTGTTTAAAGTGAAGACATCCCACATACGCTTCTGGACCAATGAATTCAAACTGAAAGTGCGCACCACACGCAAAGGGGACAGATTGTTCACACCAGAACAGATACGCGAGCTTCGTGCTATACATCACCTGGTAAAGGAAAGAGGGTTTACGCTGACTGGCGCGAAAGCCAAACTGAAGGCACAGAATAAAATGGACGTGGAAACAATAGACCTGAAAGAATCTTTGCTCCAACTGAGAAATAAATTACTGATCATCAGGAACCAACTAGTGACTGGTTAATGGCACGGGTTTTACGCGAGATAAAATAAAAAATGAAAAAGATACTCTTTGCATTCATCCTGTTAGTAAGCACCGGCGCACTGGCGCAAACATCCGGTTACATACCGTATAAGGATTCGGTAGATGGCGGCCTTATCTTCAATGGCCCCGTTACATTCGACGATCTGAACGGAGAAGCGAGCTTTAGCTGGATGATCCATGCAAAAGAATACAAACCGTATGATAAGGTGACGGACTACCTGCAGAACTACATCAAAGACTATTCCTTCGTAGTGTTCCTGGGTACCTGGTGCGATGATTCACACGTCATGATACCACGGTTTGAGCGTGTGCTGCAAGAGGTAAATTATCCGCTGTCAAAAGTGACGATGTATGGCGTAGACCGGGCAAAGACAACAAAAAACGGAGAAGAAAAAAAATATGCTATTACTTTGGTGCCAACCATTATAGTGATGAAGGACGGAAAAGAGGTGGGCCGGATAACGGAAACAGTAAAGAAAACAATAGAAGACGACCTCGCAGCAATAATCACCTTTCCGCTGAACCACTAACGCGTAATATTTTCTACTTTTACATTCAGCCCGAAATCTTCAAATTTCGACTTAAGACTAAAAGCAGATGGAATTACCGGAACATTTAACCATTGATCTCCTGATCAAAGGGTACGACACTATAGAATTATCGGCGGCAGCGAAAGACCGCATTGCCCATAACAGGGCGTACCTCGAGGAGGTATTGAAAGAAGGCAAAACCCATTACGGCATCAACACGGGTTTCGGGTCGCTGTGCAATGTGCGCATAGGCGATCATGAGCTGGAACAATTGCAGGAAAACCTGGTCTGTTCTCATGCATGTGGCATGGGCGACGAGGTTCCGGAGGAAATAGTGCGGCTGATGCTGCTGCTGAAAGTACATGGCCTCAGCCAGGGTTATAGCGGAATACGAAATGAGATCGTACAGCGCCTCGCTGATTTTTATAACCTGGGGATATCACCTGTTATATATGAACTGGGCTCACTGGGTGCTTCCGGCGACCTGGCACCCCTGGCGCATCTCTGTCTGCCTTTGTTTGGAAAAGGAGAAGTACGGTACAAGGGAGAAAAAATGCCTACCGCCCAGGCATTGGAAAAAGTGGGGTTAAAACCTATCGCCCTGGCCGCCAAGGAAGGTCTGGCGTTGCTGAACGGTACCCAATTTATGAACGCCTATATCACTTGGTCGCTCATTCAATCGAAGAAGCTGCTGGAATGGGCAGATGTGATCGGATCCATGTCTGTAGATGCCTTCTTTGCGAAGGACGAACCATTCAAACATCCCATACATCGTGTGCGACCGCATAAGGGGCAAATAGCAACGGGACAAAGAATAATAGAATTGCTGGCTGGTAGTGAGATACAGAAACTGCATAAATCGCAGGTGCAGGACCCATATTCTTTTCGCTGTATGCCACAGGTGCATGGTGCATCTAAAGATGTGGCCGATACTGTTACCAACGTTGCGGAAATAGAGATCAATTCCGTCACAGACAACCCAATTGTGTTTCACGATGAGGACGCAATAATGAGCGGCGGCAATTTTCATGGACAACCGCTTGCACTTCATGCCGATTTCCTGGCGATAGCTATGGCAGAGATCGCCAACATATCAGAACGCAGAACTTACCTGCTGGTGAGCGGTCAGCGTGGTTTACCGCCATTCCTGGCTCCGAATGCCGGATTGAACAGCGGCTTTATGATAGCGCAATATACTGCCGCCGCAATTGTGAGCCAGAACAAGCAATATTGCACACCAGCATCGGTGGACAGTATTGTGAGCAGTAACGGGCAAGAAGACCATGTGAGCATGGGGGCGAACGCGGCAACAAAGCTGCGCCGTGTGGTTCAGAATGTGCAGCGCGTACTGGCTATAGAACTGCTGACTGCCGCCCAGGCGCTGGACCTGCGCAGACCGCACAAATCATCTGCAATACTCGAAAATATTTGGAACGAGCTGCGCAAATCGGCGTCATTTATGGCTGAGGATGAGATATTGCATGATAAATTGATTGCTGCGGAAAGGTTTTTAGACAGCGCCCCCGCCCTGTAATCATTATGGAGCATCAGACCAACTATATCGTTTTTCAGTGCTATGGAAATGAAAGCATTTTCCATGAGTGCGCGTATGCGCTCTTGTCCTTGTCCCGCATATACGCGCCCGGTGAGCTGAAAAATACCGAGATATGGATATACACAGATAATCCGGGCTGGTTCCGCTCATTTAAGGATTGCTGGTTACCACTACATTACCGAAAGGTGGATGATAACACCATAAAACAATGGAAAGGCGATATCAACTTTGTGCACCGGGTAAAGATAGAGGTGCTGAAAGATTTAGTAAAAGATAAGACCGGCAACATCCTGTACCTGGATTGTGATATTGTAATAACTCACACCATAGACCAGATCTTTAAGAACATCAACGCCGGCCAGCTATACATGCACGTGCGCGAGGGCCTCATCAGCGACCGGGGCAACAAAATATTTGAAAAGCTGCATAGCCACTACAAAGCCAAACCTTCATTAAAAATAAAAGACAAGCCGGTCCATGAATTTGCGATGTGGAACGCGGGAGTCCTAGGGTTTAATACCAAATACAATTACCTGCTGGACGATGTGCTGATGTTCACCGATACCGAATACCCGGCATTTCCAAAGCATGTGATAGAGCAATTCGCATTTTCCATTTATTTTCAGCAGGCGGGACCAGTTAAGGCCGCTGCACCATATATATTCCATTACTGGAACCTGAAAGAAGCCCGTACGGTGCTTGCCTCTTTCTTTACCCACTTCAAAGGCAGCAGTTGGGAAGAGCTCACCCGCTATAGTTCGCTGGTGCAGATACACGCGCTGATGCAGGACAAAGTGAACTTCTACCGAAATCGTGGCCTGCTGGGAACTATACAAGGCAAAAAATGGCTGCCGGAAAAAACGGATTGGGAAGCGTTGGTGAAGCAGTTGTAAATGACATCACTATGAAAAAATGGAAAGGGCTATTGTTTGGAATTCTCTACGGCCTCGCTGCAAGGCTGATATTTAGCCTGGAACTATCGGATAATCCGATACTACCGACCCAAGGCCTGATGTCGGTCGCTTTTTTATTTTTTACTCCATTTGTAATTGGTTTGATTACAGCCTATCATTTTGACACAGTAAAAAGTACTTTTAAAATCTTTGCGATCTCAATGCCGATATTCGCCGTCATTGGGGTAATAGTTATCTCGGTTTTTTTTAAATGGGAAGGCATCATTTGTGCGCTGATGGCACTGCCCATATTTGCCGTAATGTCTCTGATCGGGGCTTTTATTGGGGTAAATGTGTTTCGCAGAAACAGGGACAAAACATTGGTTTCTTTTATTTTGGCAATACCTTTTATTGTAGCTCCTTTCGAGCATTATATGGGGTTAAGCGAAAAAATATTTAACGAAGAAACAGCGATTACGATAGACGCGCCAACCACCAAAATATGGCAAAACATAACGCGAGTGAAAGAAATCACACGACGGGAAAACAGGATTTCTATGTTCCAGGTACTGGGCTTTCCGAAGCCGGTGGAAGCCGAGCTGGATACGATTGCAGTTGGCGGCATACGCAAAGCGATTTTTGACAGAGGGTTGTTCTTCACCGAAACGGTAACCGAAATGATACCGGAACGAAAGCTAATTTTTACTATAAAAGCAGATCCGCTGTCCACACCCCCCGAAGCCTTAGACAAACATGTATGGTTGGCGGCAAATATTTTGATGTGATGGAAGGCAAGTATGAATTAGAATCGATAGGGAACGGAAAAACAATATTGCATCTCACATCAAAATTTCGGCTGTCGACCGACTTCAATTTCTATAGCGGACTCTGGAGTAAGTTGATCATGAAGGACATACAGGAAAATATTTTGAGGATCATAAAAGACAGATGCGAGAAGAATTGAGAAGCTTTTACTTCCCCGGCGCTTTTAGCACCCTCACCAGGGTATCAATAGCCGCCTGGTTTCCAGGATCGTAGATAGACTGTAACAGGTCATCTTTTTCCTGCTGGGTCAGGTGGAAGTTTAGGGCGGCAATTTTATTGGCTTGCTTAGGTACATATTGCAGCGTCACGAAG
The DNA here is from genome assembly GCA_903905065.1 of uncultured Bacteroidota bacterium. Taxonomy (GTDB): domain Bacteria; phylum Bacteroidota; class Bacteroidia; order Chitinophagales; family Chitinophagaceae; genus Nemorincola. Next base: position 5,949 of record CAIVEW010000054.1, read on the forward strand.
CGCAGTTTGCCGCCAGGGTAGTAGGGCGCAACGTCTTCATACAAGCCCTGGGAGTAGGACTGAAAGGCTTCCCACTTGGTTTGGATCACAAATAACGGATCGGCCACCATTTTAGACAACGACCCGGTCTGGTCCGAAATGGTGGTCACTTCATTCTCACGGGTATCCCTGATATTGAGGAATATGACTTCACTGGTGTTCTGCCGCATCCAGTCGCGCATCACGTACAGATAACGGTCCGCGAGTTCGGCACCGAAGTTATCGCGCAGGCCGGCGTCCATAATATTCATGCGCGGCACACAAGGTAACTTCACCACCGGTAGTACATAAGGGAAAGTGGCGTTCATGCGCAGGGCCGATGTGATGCGCATGTTATATGGGTCCTGGTTGGGGAAAAATTCCGCAAAGTCCACACCGTCAATGGGCGGGGTGGCGCTGTTGAGGGAATATTCGGGCTGGGTGAGGTAGCCAAGCGGCTGGCCGGAGATCATGAGTCGCCTGCCGTCATTGACGATAGTGCCGTTGATAATGAGCAATGGTATACTGCCATTGGCCTCCCGTGGACTGAAGTAGCCGATATTTTTATCCAGCAGGCCCTGAGTGTTGCGCACCAATTCCTGTTCCATGGCATAACCGCGGTCGCGGGTATAGGAGTAGCCAGCAATGTCGATCTTATTGAACGGTGATATGAGGTCTACACTGGCGAAGGAGAAAATGATGGCATTGAGCAGGTCTTTGCCTACATTTCTCTGGTATTTCTCAGAATAAGGATCACTAATAATGCCTTGCTGAACAGCATCGTGGATGCTGCGCCAGTAGGTAGCCCCTATCATGCCACCCGATGCGCCCGTGATAAGGACGGTGTTTTTAGACAGTCTGCCGCCGGTAGCACTGTCAATATACTGCAGTGTGCGAAACGACCAATATGCGGAACGTGTGCCGCCCCCGCTGACAGTAACCACTATGAGTGGTGGTTTCACGGAATCTGTCGTTACCTTGCTTTTCCAATTGTTAAGCCGTTGCTCTTCTTTCTGCCTGTCTGCCGCATATCGCTGAGGTGTGAAACACGAGCGCAGGTGTGCATAATCGTAAACAGGCTCTTGTTTTTCTGTAGTATGGTAGTTGAGGCCGTAAGCTATGCTGCGCAGGTCCAGCAGTTTCACCTTAACCATCAGCGAAAGGCCGACAACAAATATGATCCACCCGATCGCCTCCCAGCTTTTCATAAAATATTTAAAGGCGCCTACAACGCCCATGATGATGGCGAAGAGCAGCAGGAAGCCGGCGCCAGCGGGCACACGCAGCAACGGGCGCTCCATAAATATGCCCATCAGCAACAACAGCACATAGGCGATGATGGTGGCAAAGATCACGTTGCGGTGGTGCCTGCGCATAACCGTATTTAATAACCGGGGGTGAAAGCGCTCCAGGTCGGAGTTGCGTTCTATTCTCAGTCTGCCGGAGACGTACGACCTTGCAGGCAGCACATCCAGTTCATAATCCAGCGAGTCGTAAGGAATGATCTCCCGGATACGGGAAGGGTTCGTGATGGTGGTGAGCAGTGTCTTGAAAAAGTCGCGGCTGACGCGAAAAAAATAGATGAAGGAGATAAAAAAGATAAGAGCCATGCCCAGGTAAAAACCGAGCTGAAGCAGCAATATAGTTTTCATGGACGCATGCTCGTCTATCCACTGGGAGCGGATGGCCCGGGTGGAATAAAAATCCAGGAAGCAAATAGGGATAATGGAATTGTTGTAGCAATAGACCACAAAGGCATGCCGTGTGGCGCCCATATAGGGTATGCGCTTGCTGTGAATGATAAATGTGGTGATGTGCCACATCATAATGAATACGCAGGTCGCACAACCCAGCAACATCATACTCAGGAAACTGACCTTGCCGAGGTACTCGGGAGCCATAAAGAGCGACGATGCGCCAAAATGTGATGCGAAATTACCGGTAATGGTGAGCAACAAGATGACCCAGAATATCAGCAGCACCTGGTACTTGCGAAAGTGCAGCAGCACCAGTTGTACTGGCAAAAAATAGTAAATGCCGCTGAGCACACGTTTCATCTATAAGTCGCTGATCAAATGTTAAACTACAAAGTTTTTTCCGGATGTGCATTTATTCTTTGACTCCACCTCCTCAACGCAAAGGTTTCGCTCATGTCAGGTATGCCGCTGAAAAGACCCAAATCGGAAACACATTCACACAAAATTCAACCCATTCATGTTGTTAATGGGTTGTTATGCATATACCCAGAGAAACAATCAGTCTACCCCAACATTAACCGTTTGGCACAAAAACTGCTTTAACTCCAGTAGAAGTTAATTGTCCGTTAACCGCTAAACTAATATGTATTATGACTGCAGCCAAACTATTTATTTTCACCTCAATATGCATTCTGTTTTACGGCATAAGTTTTTCACAAACAGGTTCGCGGGTTTCGATATCGTCCATTACCCCCAGTATAAACACCGGGCAGGACTACAGTCCCTGGCTAAACGATGATACAACCAGCCTGGTTGCAGACGATTGGAATGCGATCAATATGCAGTACATCGACGTTAAATTAAAACTCGCAGCAACCACAAATGTTACAGAATTATCACTGTACGACTATGAAGGGGTATTTACTACAGACCCGGCATATATTTATGCAGTTAGTGGTACTGTAAAAACGCTCATCGATTCCTTTACAGGCCCTAGTTACATGGTATGGGAGAATATTATCCTCTCGGTTCCCGTCATGGCAGATACTATAGTTATACACAAGTACGGAAACAACTTTCCCGGGAAGATAAAGATCTACGGCAATCCCGCTGGTTTGTCAACGCCAATAACAGGCACTGCATCGGTATGTGCCGGTGCAAGCACTACACTTTCTGACGCAACAACCGGTGGCACCTGGAGCAGCCAGGCAATTGGAGTAGCAACAGTTAGCGCCGCAGGAAAGGTAACCGGAGTATCCGCGGGAACAGCAACGATAAAATATTCAGTTGGCACACTGGCGGCTACCCGAGTGGTAACCGTAAGTGCAGTGCCATCGGCTGGTGCTATTACCGGCACCGCATCAGTATCTGTGGGGGCAACCACGACACTTACAGACGCAACTAGTGGTGGTGTTTGGAGCAGCTCTGCAACGGCAAAAGCAACAGTTGGCGCAACCGGTATAGTAACAGGAGTCGCCCCCGGCTCTGCCACTATAAGCTACAAGGTTACCAATACCTGCGGAACCGCAACAACCTCTAAGGCGATAACGGTGACGGCAGCTGCTGTTGGTGCTATTACCGGCACGGCAACAGTATGCGCGGGTGCAACCACTACGCTCATCGATGCAACAACTGGTGGCACCTGGAGCAGCCAGGCTACCACAGTAGCAACAGTCAGCACCTCAGGAGTAGTAACGGGTGTCTCGTCAGGAACAGCGACTATAAAGTATACGGTTGGTACAGCGTCTGTTACCCGCGTAGTAACCGTTAACCCAATGCCAGCCGCCGGATCTATAACCGGCTCCGCAACAGTAACCGCAGGAGCAACAACCACACTTAGTGATGCCACAACGGGCGGAGCGTGGAGCTGCTCGGCAACTGCTATTGCTACAGTAAGCCCAACCGGCATAGTAACCGGAACAGCAGCGGGTACTGCCATGATCAGCTACAAAGTTGTCAATACCTGCGGCAGTGCAACAGCCACCCGGGCACTAACCGTGAATGCGGTAACAGTAGGTAGTATCTCCGGCGCTGCGACAGTATGTGTTGGCTCGACTACCACATGCTCCGATGCTACCCCTGGTGGTACCTGGAGCAGCTTAACTACTGCGGTTGCAACAGTAAGCGCTTCCGGCATAATAACCGGTATTTCTGCCGGAACCGCGACTATAAGTTATACGGTCGGTTCCTCTGCGGCAACCAAGGTAGTAACTGTGAATGCACTCCCAACTGCCGGCAACATAATGGGTACTGCAACAATAACCACCGGGGCAACGGCAACACTTAGTGATGCTATACAAGGCGGAGCCTGGAGCAGCAATGCAACCGGAATAGCAACGGTAGGCGCTACAGGAACATTAACTGGTATATCGGCAGGAGCAGCAACTATAAGCTATTCGGTAGCCAACAGCGGGTGCACTGCGGCCGCCACTAAGGTAGTTACAGTAACCTCAACCATTGGCGGTGGCGGACTCACCGGTGGCACCTTAGTCCATGGTAAAATTCCGATCGATGGTAACAGGTGGTACCAGTTAGATAATACCAGCAATGGCCTCCAGGGCCTTTTCGATGGCGATACTGTTACCCAGGTACTTACAGGATGGGGAAAGATATTGGCAACTTACGATGCGTACTATCCGGTATTACCGGGCGAGCAGATCAATATTGACAGTGTGCGCTTCTATGACGGCACGGGCAGCACATACAATCCATTTTACCTGTATTATATCGATTCTAACTGGAACCGTTTATTGATAGCCACCTATACGGCCGGCCATTACAACAGTTGGGTAGGGCCAAACAGCAGCACCACAAATTTTGCGTTGACCACACCCGCAAACAATATCAAATACCTGCTGATCACCTGTACCAGCGACTATCCCAATGAAATTGAACTATATGGCTCCTATGCAGCGCCAGCGGCCTTACCGGCGGCACCAGCTAAAACGATCACGCTGAAGCAAGAAACCGGCGTAAATGGCTTTGAATGGGATTTTGAAAATCCTACTGCTCCTGATGTGATTGATGAGACAAGAATGGCCACCATAAAGAGCTTTGGAGCTGTAAGGCATTACCTGGACTGGGGCCAGGTGGAACCAAACCAGGGTGGCTATACTTTTAACCCATCTCATAACGGTAGCTGGAATTACGATACCATATATGCAAGGTGCAAAACCGAAGGCATAGATATGCTGGTAGATATAAAAACACAACCTGCCTGGATGCAGGCAACATATCCCACAGGTGCGGATGCAGAAAATGTTCCGGTGCTATATGGCGCTGATTTTACTAATCCTGCTTCTTATATTTTGCAGGCAAAAGTGGCATTCCAATTCGCCGCGAGATATGGCAACAATGCAACTGTCAACCCTTCGTTATTGTCTGTAGATGCATCTACAAGGTGGACAGGGGACCAGGCGAATGTGGTAAAAGAAGGGCTTGGCCTTGTGAAATATGTCGAGTGCGATAACGAGCGCGACAAGTGGTGGAAAGGCAGGGCTGCTTACCAGACAGGGCGTGAATACGCCGCGAACATGTCGGCGTTCTATGACGGGAACAAAAACACCATGGGCCCCGGCGTAGGCGTTAAAAATGCAGACCCTACTATGCAAGTTGTTATGGCCGGCGTAGCAAGCCCAGTTCCCGATTACTTCCTGGGTATGATAGACTGGTGCAAAGAAAACAGGGGTTACAACGCAGATGGGTCAGTGAACCTTTGCTGGGATGTGATCAATTACCATGTATACCCGAATAATGGCGGCTCTACACAAGGCGGCGGCAGCCAAGGGTCTGCACCGGAAGTGGCCCATACGGATACCGTTGCAAGCACCTTTATTAAAGCTGCGCATACATTTGCTAAAGACATGCCGGTATGGGTGACAGAGACCGGTTATGACCTTAACCAAGGCAGCCCGCAGAAAGCTATTCCTATAGGCAGCAAAACCGCAGCGCTCACACAGGCCGACTGGACCTTGAGGAACTCCTTACTTTATGCCCGCATGGGCGTAGAGCGTACATTCTTCTACATGATCGATGACCAGGACGCCACCAGCACCGTGCAGTTCAGTTCTTCCGGCCTCATCATTAACAACGCTACCCGCAGGCCCGCAGCCGACTATCTGTACCAGGCAAATAAATTGATGGGAAATTATGTGTACGTAAAGACCATCAGCACAAACCCGCTTATTGACCAGTATGAGCTAAACGGTAATTCTGCCTTTGTGCTCGTTAAGCCCAGCCAGGATGGCTCAACAGTTCCCTACACCATGCATTTCAGCACATCGGGCGCGGTACATATCTACAACCCCGCCGTTGGCCAGGACACAATGAATCTGACAGTTGCAACCCCTGATGCCTCAAATGCGCTTACATTAACCGTTACCGAAACTCCGATGTTTGTAATACCTAACGCCGGTACAACCGGTGCCCGCACATCAGATCCAAGCATTGGAGTTAATAATACAGCTGCAGTATCACATTCAGCCATCACCATATTCCCGAACCCTACCACCGGCAGCGCCAGCTTAAGTATTGATAATGACAATCAGGGTGAAGTGAACGTCACCGTTTACTCAGAGGCCGGCCGTGTTCGCCAAAGCCGCTCTTTTACAAAGTCCACTGGCACGGCGACAGAAACTATTGACCTCGGTGCTTTACCAAATGGATTGTACAATGTAGAGATAATTCAGGGTAGTGAAAGGAGCGTGAAGAAGGTTATTAAGGTGAATAGGTGATAACGCTCTACTCTTTAATGAATTTTTTTACCAAAACCTGTCCTGAGCCTGCCGAAGGGTTCACTTTTACAAAATAAACACCGGTAGGCATTTCCGATACGTCCAGCTCCGCCTTAGTAGCATTGTACTGGTGGCTATAAATCGTTTGGCCTAGGAGGTTGGTGATGGTTAATTCATTGATGGCTGAAGATGCAGAGATGGTGAGTTGCGTGGTGGCGGGGTTTGGGTAGAGTTCTGCTCTGATTGTGGGATTATTGACACCTAAAACAGATGTAGCAAAACGCCTTTGAGTATTAGCGATGTATATAGACGGAACATAAAGTCCGTTTATCGATTTACTGATTTTTTTCGCGAACTCCTCTCTATATCCGGGTATATACCATGAATAGCTCTCAACGAAATAAGAATAAACAATCCCAAGTCCAGCAGATGAGTCAAAATAATTCTCAACGCGGTGTACTCTGATAGCATTACTGAAAGTGTCGAAAAAAGTAGAAACTAGCATACCGTAAGCGTCTCCAGTAACCGTTATAGCGCCATATCGGTCATAACTAAGACCGCCCTTGGTATAGGTTGCCGAGAAAGTATCCACATAAGTTGTATTATAGGTAAACGGATAGCGTAATACATCCTTATAGTTGGAATAAATAATCAGAGTTGTATCATATTCACCATCCACAGATAATACGGAGGGTGATTCATTATAAAAAAGCAGGGCAGTGTCTCCTTGTTTGCTACGATATACAGTAGTGCCTGGGAAAGAATCGCAATAGACACTCGCCGAGCAAGCTGAATAAGATTCTTGATATGAAGGTGGTCCAACAAAATCTCGGCCAAAATCCCATACTATGCCTACGCCACTACTGCCAACACTAAAACTATCATCAATTAAAAAAATGGTTGTATCGCCCGCGAGATAATTACTACTAGAAGTTAATACAGGTATCTGCCCCTTCACGATCGCAGGCAACAACAGCAACAGGAATAACAATCTTTTCATGCATCAATAAATTTAATGGAAAAACACAGACTCCCTTTTATAGACGTATAAACCGCACAAAATCTTGGGTAACAAAGAAAAAAACAGTTCATCATGAGCCTACGACAAGAAATAACTCGTACTTCTCCCTCCCGCATCTTCTTTCTTCAAAACCTTCATAACTCTAAAAAACGATATTCTACGCACTTTTTGCGTAGAATAGACTGCTTATTCTACGCAACAGGAAAAAACATACATGGTTCAATATGAAGTCAGAAACGGTTTATTGAGATATCAAAGTCAAGAAAATCTTTGAATCAGGAAAATCTAGGTTCAGACCTCTTTACAACAGCAAGAACTTATCCGCATCATTCAAAAACGGCAGGCCTGTTCTCACCTTTTGCAGCACTTCTTTTTCCAGTGTTACCGTGTGGCAGGCAGGGGCGTTAGTTTGTTGCCAAATGAGTTCACCTAGCGGGCCGAAGACGCTGCTGTCGCCGGTGTAGTTGTTGTTTTTTGCGTCGGTGCCTATGCGGTTTACACCTACGGCATAGCATTGGTTTTCTATAGCGCGCGCCTGCAGTAATGTTTTCCAGGCCAGGCTGCGCTGCTCCGGCCAGTTGGCTACATAGAGCAGCACATCGTAGTCGTCTCCAGTGTTACGCGCCCAGACGGGGAAGCGCAGGTCATAACATACTTGCAGGTTTATGCGCCAGCCATTCACCTGGGCTATAGTGCGGCGCTCGCCGCGGGTGTAGTGCTGGTCTTCGTGGCCATAGGCAAAGAGGTGGCGCTTGTCGTAAATGCCTATTTCGCCATTGGGCTGCACCCACAGCATGCGATTGTAGTACCTGCCATCTTCTTCTATAATGAGGCTGCCCGTAAGTATGCAGCGGTATTTCACCGCCATATCGGCCATCCAGCGCACCGAGTGGCCATCCATAGGCTCTGCAAGCCGCTCCGGCGCCATACTGAAACCAGTGCTGAACATTTCGGGAAGCACTACCACCTGCTTTGGGCCGGCAATGCCCGCTATGATTGTTTCGTAATGGGCCAGGTTGGCCGCCTTGTCTTCCCAAACTATATCCGGCTGTATAAGTGTTATATGCAAGTGTTCGCTGCCCATAATTTGATATGAAGCTACGATTTTTTAGATTTGTAAAAAACGGTTAAAACTTCTGGATATTTAAATATTAAGACACGTTAGACGGTTTTAGTGCCGATATTTACCAGCAGGCGCCTGGCGCAATGAATATGAAAAAATTATTGTTCCTCTTATTGCTGCTTATACCCGTTGTTGCATTTTGCGGCAGGAAGAAAGCAGTGAAACCATTTCCGCGCACCCGGTGGAAAGAAATATCGAGGATGAAGCCCGATTCCAGCGTTGTTCCCTTTACGGATACGATGTTTCTTTCTTTCAACGGCAGGGATTCTTTTTCTTATCACATTATGACAGGGTTTGTGTATATCGGCCCTTATATATTTGACCAGGACAGCATCCTTGATCTAGGTACCGTCAAGTACAGAATGTTGCAGTTCAAGGTCAATAAGATGATCGTACTGGTGAATGATAACGGGATATATAAGTTCGGGGTAGACTCTTCTGATACCGTAAAGACCATTGTTATACCCAAAGAAGAAAAGTTACTGCCCGTAACCAGCATAGACCAGATGATAGGTCACTGGACGGTATACAAGAAAACGGGTGTGGGCTCCACCGGCCCGCCAGACCTGGCCATGCAGCTTAGGTCGGCTTATATCACCGGGCCTTCCACGGAGGGTAAACTTGGCTATTTATTTGGCGGCGATGATCCCGGCAATGCTCCGTCCTGGTACATCAAAAATTTTAATGAAGATCAGTCACTGCAATGTGATGGAAAGAATCCACGCAGCTTCAAAGTGATAAAATGCCAGAAAGGGGAAATGATACTGGAAGATGAGAGTATGCGCTACTTTCTGAAACAGTTTCGGTAGGTATTCACTTTAGTTTCACCAAATAGTAATTCTTCACTTCATTCTTCCGTGTCTTCGGATTTATAAATTCTGGCGTGAGCTCGCTTACTTTAAAGAACTGGCCTTGTTTCAGGGTATCATATACGAAGCCGCCGTTCCGTAAGTCCTTTAAACCCTCATCCGTAATAAGCAGGTACTTACTGTTTTGAACCAGGACAAGCGTATCTATCCCACGCACAAAACCCTGCGCATAAAAGTGGACGGAATTAAGCGCGTCATGAACTTTGTAACTGGAAACATTGTCTACCGGAATATTGTTTTTATTAATAAACCGGCCAGCTTGCGAACCTACCTGGTACTGAAGTAACTCTGGATAAACAACGTTAGTAAGAAAGACATTTACAATGATGATCGCACAGGCGGTGAGCCAGAATATTTTCCCTTTCAGTGATCTGCGGAAAGCAATAATTAGCCAACCTGCAAAACATGCAGCCCACACTACGATAACGATAGGTTTCTGCGGAAATGCGTACACCATAAGCATAAGGACAGCTACTAAAAGCAGGAAGCTGACAACAATCTGGAATGGCTGCATAACGCGCAGAAACGTTCTGCACTTTTCCCCCTCAATAATATCCCAAAGCAGTTTTGCGGTAACGATCGCGGCCAGCGGGTAGGCAACAAAAATATAATGGGGCAATTGGTAGGACGAGGACCCGAGGGCGAGATAGGTAATAAGAAAACCGCCGGTACTCAGCCACTCCTGCTGCGGCTGCAGGCAAAACTTTTGCTTCATGAGCTGAACGATATTTATGACAAGGGCCGGCACAAAAAGAAATATCCAAGGCAAGAAGGACCAGAGCATATTTTGCAGCAGGAAGCCGATGTTCACATCATTTTTCCATGGACTTTCGCCGGTAATGCGGCCAAAACTCTGCGACCAGTAAAAGAAGCGCAGTCCGGAAACATGTTGTTTACCCTCCATTATTTTCTCGGGGTGAAGGTCAAATTGCTGGTACAGGCCAATGCTCATCGGGATCAGCAAAACGGCGATAATAATCAGCCCCAAAAGGTACACTGGCCTGAAAAAATTTCGCCATTGCCTTTTCAAAGCCCAGTCGGAAGCAAAGCAGAATACCGGGACCATCAGGGCAATTGGCCCCTTCGTCATCATACCAAAGCCAATCGCTGCAAAACCTAATAGAATGAACTTCGGCTTGCGCTGCACATACCACTCCTGTATGAGCCAGATTGCAGTAATCACCCACGCCATAAGTATCGTATCGCAGCGTATATCATTCGTCATCAGGAACATACCCTGGCTGGTAGCCAATACCAGTGCAGCCATGCGGCCGGTGACCTCGCCATAAAACAACCTGGCGAGCCGGTAGGTAGCATATAAGGCAAACAAGGCAAATAGTATAGAAGGGAGCTTATAGCCAAAATTATTCACGCCAAAAACCTTCATGCTGGCAGCGCTTACCCAAAACAGGAAAGGTGGTTTATCCAGGTAATTCAGTCCGCGGTCATAAACATGCAGGTAGTCGCCGCTCTTCAGCATTTCCCGGCTTATCTCCGCATACTGCGAGGCGTCTACATCCATGGTGTCCACCCTGATTGCAGTGAAATAAAGTATGGCAATAAAAATAAAAACCCAAAACGGGACTTTTGGCATATTTTTCAAAGTAAAAAATCAAAAGTAAAAAATCAAAATCGCAAGTTTTGAAAAAACGTTAGTCACAGTCAAATCTCAAAGCCGTATCAATCATGCATGTATTGAAAAATAAAAAACAGGTACCTTTCAATTCAAAAGCCAAAAATAACCGCAATTTTACCGAATGCTGCAATTAAAACATTATTCCTTTGACCTGGCGTTTGAATATCCGTTTACGATAGCCAAGGGAACCAAAACCCACCAGCCTACATTGATCGTTTCTCTGTGGCTTGGCGATCTTACCGGTTACGGGGAAGCGCCTGCTATAACCTACTATAACATAACGGTACCCGAAATGGTTGCGTCATTGAAAAGCAAGCGCGCGATGATAGAACGATATGCACTTACCGATCCACAGCGATTCTGGCATTTTTTGCACCATCTTATCCCGGGCCAACACTTTCTCACCGCAGCGCTCGACATAGCCGGGTGGGATTTGTTTGCAAAAATGCGCCGGATGCCGCTGCACCAGCTACTGGGAATAAAATGGGAAAACACCCCGATAACAGACTATACCATAGGGCTGGATACCATAGAGAATATGGTAGAAAAAATGGCGGCGCATCCCTGGCCCATATATAAAATAAAAACAGGCAGTGTGGATGATATAGACCGTCTTATCGCCCTGCGACAGCATACAGATGCCCCATTCAGGGTAGACGCTAATGAAGGATGGACATTCGAAGAAGCAAAAGCATTGCTGCCCGAATTGAAGAAACTGGGAGTAACCATGGTGGAGCAACCACTGGCCAAAGAAAATATGGAGGCGATGATCGAATTAAAGCAGCTATCTCCATTGCCGCTATTTGCTGACGAAAGCTGCCGTACCGAAGATGAGGTAAAGAAATGCGCGGATGGTTTTCACGGTATCAATATTAAGCTGACAAAATGCGGAGGCATAACCCCTGCGCTCAGGATGATAAAAGAAGCCCGGACACTGGGACTTAAGGTAATGATGGGCTCCATGAACGAAAGTAGTATAGGCTCGGCTGCCGTTGCTAACATGTTGCCATTGCTGGATGAAGTGGATGTCGATGGGCCACTGCTGTTGAAAGAAGATATAGCCACCGGGCTGACCTACGAGCATGGCCTTATTAAACTGAGCGGAGGTAATGGATTAGGAGTAAAATTTATAGGAAAAAGATAATAGAAGCATTTTATTCTTGCAAACTGAAAATGGAATATTATAATTGCAAGGTAAAGTGCCCGTGCTTAATTTTGCGGTAACATAAAAATGCACCTTCAACAAGACATTTCCCTCAAGCCTTATAATACATTCGGTATAGATGCACCGGCTGAGTACTTTACTGAACTGGAAGATGTAAGCCACCTGCCGGAAATTACTGAACTGCATTACAAAAAACATATACTTGGCGGTGGCAGCAATGTATTGCTCACTCAGCCCATAAGCGGACTTGTTGTTCATAATAAGCTGAAGGGAATAAGCGTTGAAAAAGAAAATGAAAACCATGTATGGTTGAATGTGCAGGCCGGCGAAATATGGCACAACCTGGTGCTGTATGCCATCAATAATGGATTGGGTGGAATCGAGAATCTTGCACTGATACCCGGCACTGTGGGTGCATCGCCTATTCAGAATATCGGCGCCTACGGAGTGGAAGCGAAAGAAACTATTGAAAGCGTTACGTTCTGGTACTGGAAAGAAAAAACATTTCTTACTTACAGTAACCGTGAATGTGCGTTTGGCTATCGGGATAGTATTTTTAAGCGGCAACTAAAAGATAAGGCCTTCATTACATCGGTGGTGTTTAAACTGAACAAAAAACCGGTTTACAATACCAGCTACGGCGCAATAAGAGAAGAACTCGAGAACATGGGGGTCTACGAGCTATCTGCCAAAGCTATAGCCTATGCCGTAATGCACATAAGGACCAGCAAACTGCCAGACCCAAAGCATATAGGCAATGCAGGCAGCTTCTTTAAAAACCCTACGATCACAAAGGTTCAGTTCAGGCAGTTGTTTACCCTTTATGACAGTATCCCGTCTTACCCGGTGAATGATTTATTAGTAAAGGTACCGGCGGCCTGGCTCATAGAGCGCTGCGGCTGGAAAGGCTACAGGAGGGGAGACATAGGTGTACATGCAAAACAAGCGTTAGTGCTGGTAAACTACGCTCATGCAAACGGCAACGATATCTGGCAATTATCGGGTGAGATCGTAAAGTCTGTAAAAGAAAAATTCAATATAGAACTGGAAAGAGAAGTGCAGGTGTGGTGAAAAGTATCTGCCAGCTGATCTACCGCACCCATTTACCCACGACGGGTAACTTCTGTAACTCCTTCTTCTCTATCGCATACACAAACCGGAGATACAATATCAGGAAAACAGTACCGGAAGCCAGGTGCAGCCATGCCTTTTGCGTGAGGAGGCATACACCCATATTGATGTAGTAGATCAGCAACATGATAGAAAAATATCCCAGCAACTTCTTCGTAGCATAAGGCACCCTGTATACTTTCTGCCCCCAGAAGTAAGAGATCACCATCATGCTGGCATAACAGATCAGTGTGGCCCATGCACAGGCCATGTAGCCATAGCGGGAAATAAAAAGATAATTGATAATGAGTGTGATAACAGCGCCTATAATAGTGATAGTAGCACCGGCACGGGTATTATGAGACAGTTTGTACCATATAGAAAGATTATAATATACTCCCAGGCTCATATTAGCTATCAACAGTATTGGCACCACTTTAAGTCCCTCCCACATATGCCGGTTGCGGATGAGTTGCTTCCAAATATCTATGTACAAAGTCACTACCAGGAACATAACGCAAATAGTGATCACAAAAAACTTCATTACCCGTGCGTACGTTTTAGGGGCGTTCTCCCCTTTGGCTTGCTGAAAGAAAAATGGTTCCGCGCCCATGCGGAACGCCTGGATGAATAAGGTGATCAAAATGGACAACTTATAACATGCCGCATAGATACCTACCTGCTGTAGTTTCTCCTCTTGTGTAGCTACCGGTGCCCACCAGCCCAGCATAATGCGGTCGAAGGTTTCATTGATCATACCGCCAAAGCCTGCTACCATCAGCGGCAGCGAGTAGACCATCATTTCCACCCACAGCTTACGGCTCCATATGAGGCGAATGGATAAAAACTCAGGCAGCAACAATAGAAAAGTGAATCCAGATGAAATAATGCCTGCAATAATGTAATAGCCAGCGCCAATATTTGGGTTATACCATTTGGCAAAAACAGAGGTAGGGTTAGCGGTGGCCATTCCCGGCAACATGCTATAAAAAAAATACACCGTCCCGACATTGATAAAGATACTCACTACCCGGATAAACGCATACTTCCGCGGCCTGCCCTCAAACCGCAGTTTGGCAAAAGGCAGTGTTGTCAAGGTATCCAGCGCTATCACACAGGCCGCCCAGGTAATAAATTCCGGATGTGTATTCAGGCTCAGCAAGGTAGCTACCGGCTGACGCAGTAATAATAAAAGCCCGGTAAGAAATACGGTGGAGGTGATCAGGGAGAAACTAGCCGTGCTGAATACCTTTCGCTCATCCACCCCATCCTTATTACTGTAACGGAAATATGCCGTCTCCATGCCATACGTAAAAACAACATTCAGGAATGGTATTGCGGCATAAACTATACTCTGCTCGCCATAGGTAGCCTCCGATAGTTTATATGTAAGGTAGGGGGTAAGGAGATAATTAATAAAACGCGCAGCAATAGAGCTGATGCCATACCATGCCGTTTGCCCTGCGAGTTTTTTTATAGACATTAGTCTGAACCTTGATTTTCCTGATTAACTCGATTTCCTGATTAAGACCGGATTTTTCTAGTGTAAAAATAATCAATAAAATATGTCGCTATTACTGTAAAAAATCCTTCATTCCATTAATCAAGTGAATCAAGGTTCAGATGCTTTATTCTATAGTCCACGTTTCCTTACCCGCCAGCAGCTTATCGAGGTTGCCCTTACCCTTGGTTGCTATTATTTCCTCTATCTGCAGCCTCATTTCATCTTCATACGTAGGGCGCTCGGCGGCATAGAATACCCCGAACGGCCTTGGTGCATGACCCGGCACACTTGGGTCGTCAAAGAAACGCGTGAGTATTTGTGCCTTATAAAAATCATGTTCGTCATGTATCCACAGATCGCTGGTGCTGTACTCAGCGCCAAGGTCCACGAGCTCAGGCAGATGGCCGTTCAGGCGCACACCCTTGTCTTTGGCAGCGCCATAGATCAGCGGCTGACCGTGTTCGAGCATCAGCGTTTCCGCTCCCTTAGAGCTTTTTTCCGTAAATATTTCAAAAGCCCCGTCATTAAATATGTTGCAGTTCTGGTAGATCTCCAGGAACGAGGTGCCGTGATGGCCATTGGCACGCAGCAGCATTGCCTGAAGGTGCTTGGGGTCGCGATCCATGCTACGGGCGATAAAAGAGGCATCAGCACCCAGCGCCAGCGCCAAAGGATTGAACGGATGGTCTATACTTCCCATAGGGGTGCTCTTGGTCACCTTATTCACTTCTGAGGTAGGTGAGTATTGCCCCTTCGTCAGCCCATATATCTGGTTATTGAACAGCAGGATGTTAACATCAAAATTTCTGCGCAGCAGGTGAATGGTGTGGTTGCCGCCAATGCTCAGGCCATCCCCGTCTCCCGTCACTATCCAAACACTCAGTTCGGGCCGGGTTGCCTTCAATCCCGATGCGATGGCCGTAGCTCGCCCATGGATCGAGTGCATACCATAGGTATTCATATAATAAGGGAACCGCGAGCTGCAACCAATTCCCGAGATAATAACTATGTCCTCTCTCGGTATGCCTGTTTGCGGCAGTATCGTTTGCACCTGCTTCAGAATAGAATAGTCACCACATCCCGGGCACCAGCGCACTTCTTGATCCGTGGCAAAATCCTTTGCCGTTAACGGCGCCTTTGGTATTGCAATATCACTCATGTTAATCAAAGTCAAAAGTCAAAAGTCAAAACCTAAAAGTGCAAGATGACAAAGCGAATTTCAGATGTTCCAATTAACTTATGTGGTAATAAAAGAATCAGCAAAATTACGCCTTTAACGGGAGGCTATAAAACCTTAACCCCGTTTTTATTAGAATTTTAGAATATTGTTTACTTTTAAAGGCCAAACCAGCAACTAATAACATGACACGAATCGCAACATTAGCTATTTGCCTGTTTATTTTTGGCACAGCATCTGCACAAAAAAAGAAAGAATCGCACCCAAATATTTCGGTGATACCGCAAAAACCCCATGGCGTGCATAAAAGCGCCATAGGCGGGTATTTCACAGATGTGCACAAGCACCCAATTCGTGGCGTTCAGGCCTTTATCTATTTGCCCGATTCCACTATCGGTGCTTCGGGTTTTACAGACTCTGCCGGTTATTATGAGACCAACAATATACTGCCCGGCATGTATACCCTGAAGATCGTGTATCCGAGCCCGCTTACTGCTGTTACCATCACCGGTGTACCTATAGTTCGCGAAACCATCACCGAGATCAGCTTCTTCAAAGCAGAACCACCTACTGCCGACACGATCTTCTCCTATTTGTCCATAGAGCCACATTCGGCAGTAGCGGAGAAACCCAAGAAAAAGAAATAAAGAAAGGAAACTCCAACAGATAAATTCCAAACCTCCCGACGGCCACGCTGTCGGGATTTTTTTGCATGTTAACATCAACTACGAACTGGAGTTGATTCACTGCCGACCGTAAAGCAGTTAATCTCGGTTAACCTGCCTGTCTGCCGGCAAGTCTGAGATTCAGATAACCTTCTGCATATGATAATGCGGTATCCCCACCTCTACAAATTCATCACCTACTTGGCGGTAATCCATGCTTTTATAAAAGCCCAGCACTACTTTGCGGGCGTGAAGGATGATCTTTTTGTAGCCCGATTGAGCGGCATGTTCTTCCAGCGCCTGCACCAGTAAGCGGCCCACACCCTTTCCCTGGTGTTCATTGTAAACCGCCATGGCGCGCAGTTGTACAGTCTCAGCGTCCTTCGGTTCCATAAGCACGCAGCCTATTACCTGCCCTTCTTGCTCGGCAATAAAAAACGTGTTGATATTATCGCGGCTGAGATCCTCGTTTCTCAACGAGAGCCCGAGAGGTATGCGCAGTATAGCCTCGCGCAGTTCCCATACCTGCTGGTACTTGGGGGTAGATTGGTCCGTTATAGAAACAGAGATGTTCATTTATTTGAATTCTATAATTGTTTCTTCGGTTGCTTTTATCATGAAGGTGATCGACACTTCCTTTTGCAACGGCCCCGCTGGTCCTTTTTTATAATGTGCCTGGTATATTCCAGGTTGTATGCTCCGGTGCTGGTTGATAGGATCACTTAGGTTCAGTGTATGGAAATAAAGGAATTTGTCTCCTTCCTGCTTGTAGAGGTCAGCGGTTTTTATACTACCATCAGAAGGAAATTTCCCGAAACCCGGCTGGTCGATCAGGATCACAGACTCGCTGAAATCCATATCCACATTACGGTCTATCTGCGGGAAAGTGTTGATCATGATGTGGTAATTACCGGCGTCGTATTGTAGCCGCTCATTGCATTTCTGGTCCTGTACCCGGCCACCCTCTGGCCTGTTGCGCTCTATGACACGGGCCATGAATTCCGACACCGGCCGGTTTGGTGCTTTATTGTATTCAAAGCTGAGGGAAGCCGGGTGTACGATCACAATTATTTTGTTTTTCTTTCCGGCTTCTATTTTTACGTTGTTCACCGCCAGGCTCTTGCGCGCAGACAAGGCTATGTCGTAGGTACCGTTTGGCAGCGTAGTGATCGGATCAGGATTACCACTGGCGTCAACTGTACGGTAAAAGGTCTTTACTATGTTCTTGGTTGCCGGGTCTAAAAGCAGCATTTGCGGGGTACTGTTATAGAACTTTCCTTTGCCATCGGTGAGATAAACTTCTACCGTAGTCTCTTTTGCGTCTTCGCGTTCTACCGTATACTCGGCCTTTTTCGGCTGGCCGGGCACGTCTTTTTCTGGCGCTTTAGTGGCTACTTTAGGCAGATCTATCTTCAGCGGCGGCAATGGGGGCAGTTTCACAGGTATTATGGCTTTCTCTTCTATAACTATCAGTATCTGTATGTGCCGGAATGGAGCAAGCTGCAGGCGGGCTATATTCTCTGTCTTATTTTTTGGCGCCTTTGGTGTATCAATAACGGCAGGTGGTATTTTGATACCAGGCTGCACAGCGCTAGGTTTTTTCAGATCCGGTGCAGCCGTAGGAAAGGCAGCAGGCTGCGAGGGAGTGAGACGGGCAATATTTTCTTCGGATGCGGTTGCCGGGATCTTTATTTCGGGCACTGGCATTGAAGATGTGGGCTTAATGTTTTGGGAGGGGTGGGGAGTAACTGCATACTGCCGGGGTATTGCCAAAGTAATGCCAGAAATATGCTCCTGCTCATTTGGTACCACAATATTTACAGTGGGCGTTTCAACAGCTTTTAAGCTGTTCAGCGTCGGTTCCGGTACGCTAAAAGGCTTGCCGGGAGCCAATGCCAGTGGTACAATATTATCGGCCGTCGCAGGAGCTATGATATCCACCCTGGGCAGGGATGCCTGTCCGGGTATCCTGGGCGCAGATATGACGGTATAAAGAGGTTTATATCCGTTCGCCGGAAGTCGGGCGATAATTTCCGAAGGCAGTTTTGCAGGAGGGAGATCTACTTTTATTTTGGTCACGGGTTTGGCTACAGTGTCTTTAGGTTTTGTGGCTACCGGCGCCGTTGTCGTATCCAGTAAAGTTTTTGCAGGCTTGGGAGGAGGTACCGGTTCAACGGGCTTTCTTTTTTCATCTGACTCGGTAATTTTTATCTCGGGGATGGTTACTTTTAGTACACTGGGGGCATTAGCTGCGATAGTCTGTATCTCTTTATAATCGGTCTTGGTGATCCTCAGTAATGGGCGGAATGCAGTTACGATAGTGCTCACCGCCTTTGGCATATCGGCATCCTTAGTGACCTGCAGATAGTCGCCCATGCACGAGTAAGTAACTTTCAGTGTGGGGTCGTCTTCAAGGCTCACGATATAAGGCTTGAAGTACACTTTATACTTCATCAGCTTTTTCATCACATCGCAAATATCTCCCCCGCAGCTTTCCCCCCCGTCCGTAATTAATATAATGCTATACGCATTGTGGTCTTCATCGACGAGGTCGAACTTCGCAGCCTGCATGAGAGCATAAGCAATGGGGGTAACGCCCAGGGGGTGTATATCATCAAGCCGAAGCGACATTTGGGTACGATTATCTTTACTGAATGGCACCTCATTTTTTGTGTCGTAACAATTGTTTTGCTCCACAGTATATTGATGGCCAAAAACACGGAGTGAAAATTCTACCTGACTGTTGATAGCGTAGATACTATCCATTAGCCGCATGATCAGTTCGTCGGCGGCTTTGTATTTTTCCTTACCGCTGGGCCATTTTTGTATCATACTCGACGACTCGTCGAGCAATATTAATATGCGTGATTGTGTCAGTTCGCTGGCATGTGGCTGCTGAGCGAACGAACTATAAGTACAAAAAAGACTTAATAAGAATGCTAAAAAACCTTTTAAACGCATGAAACCGACTAAGATACTCTAAAACCAATGAAAACGAAATTCAAAAATACGAGGAAATAATGAGTGTGGACGACGATTTTGGCGGGCGACTATTTGATTAACACTTTATTACGCTTTATCCTGCACATCACATCCAGAATCAATTCACATCACGTGGTGTGGTGTTACAGCAATAAACATTTTAACTATATCCCTTTTTAAAAAAACCTACCTTTGCAGCCCTGTCTGCCGACAAGGCATGGCATTTTTATACTTATGGCGGTACCAGTTCAGATCATAGATGATGTAGTGATAAAGTTCGCGGGCGATAGTGGCGATGGTATGCAGCTTACGGGCAGCCAGTTCACTAACAATAGTGCACTTATAGGCAACGACCTTTCCACATTCCCTGATTTTCCGGCGGAGATACGGGCGCCACAGGGTACGGTGCCCGGGGTCAGCGGGTTCCAGCTTCATTTTTCCAGCCATAAGATATTTACACCGGGCGATAATTGTGATGTGCTTGTGGCGATGAATGCAGCTGCACTAAAGGTGAACCTCAAAAGCCTGAAACCAGGCGGTATCATCATCGTCGACATCAGTGGCTTTGACAGCAAAAATCTTCGCCTCGCAAATTATGCGGATGGTGTGAACCCGATAGAAGATGGCTCACTGATCGGTTTTGACGTCCACAAGATGGACATCACGAAACTGACGCGTGAGGCCCTCAAGGACATACAACTCGGCACCAAAGAAAAAGACAGGGCGAAGAACATGTTCGTGCTCGGCTTCCTGTACTGGCTGTATAACCGCGAGCTTACCAGCACTTATTCGTTCCTGCACGATAAGTTTGGCAAACGGCCAGATATACTCGACAGCAATATTAAGGCACTGCAGGCGGGATATAACTATGGCGATACGGTAGAGGCATTCTCTGCCCGCTACAAAGTGGAAAAGTCAAAACTGCCAAAAGGCATTTACCGCAGCATAACCGGCAATATAGCCCTCACTTACGGGCTCATTGCTGCTGCCGAGAAAAGTGCGCTGCCACTGTTTCTTGGTTCCTATCCTATTACACCAGCATCTGATATACTGCACGAACTTTCCAGACATAAGAACTTCGGGATACGAACATTCCAGGCTGAAGACGAGATAGCAGCTATTACCGCGGCTATTGGCGCTGCCTATGGCGGCAGCCTGGGTATTACCACCACATCGGGGCCTGGTATGGCGTTGAAGACCGAGGCTATGGGGCTGGCGGTGATGCTGGAAATACCGCTGCTGATTATAGACATACAGCGCGGCGGGCCATCAACCGGGTTACCAACCAAGACCGAACAGAGCGATCTGCTGCAGGCCTACTACGGCCGCAATGGCGAATGCCCTATGCCCGTAATATCTGCGTCCACACCCAGCGATTGTTTTGAGGCCGCCTATGAAGCAGTGCGCATAGCGGTGCAACATATGACGCCGGTGATCTTACTGAGTGATGGTTACATAGCTAATGGCGCCGAGCCCTGGCGTTACCCAAAGAGTGCAGACCTGCGGACGATAACGGTAAATTTCAAGAAAGGCCTGAGTGAGGATGAAACAACCTTCCTTCCTTACCTGCGCGATGAAAACCTGGTGCGCCCCTGGGCGGTGCCGGGTACAGCCGGACTGGAACACCGCATAGGCGGCCTTGAGAAAGAAGACATAACCGGCAACATATCTTACGACGCAGAGAACCACCAGCATATGGTGAAGACACGCGAAGCCAAAGTGGAAAAAATAGCAGAACATATTCCATTGCAGACGCTGGATAGCGGCCCGGAAACAGGCGATGTGCTGGTACTGGGCTGGGGCTCCACATACGGCTCCATAAAAAGCGCGGTGATGGAACTGCAGGCACAAGGTATGCAAGTGGCACATGCCCATTTGCGGCATATGCGCCCTTTCCCGCGCAACCTGGGCGAAATGCTGAAGAAGTACAAAAAGGTACTTATACCGGAAATAAACAACGGCCAGCTCATAAAAATAATCCGCGATAAATACCTAATCGATGCCGTGGGGTACAACAAGATCAAGGGCACACCTATAACGAGGACTGAACTGGTGACGGCGATTGCTGCCTTAATTGGTTAAAAGGGCAGGTAGGTTAAAAAAGTCAACTGCGATGAGCGCCGATAACATGTCTCAACCCATTTCCATTTTCTGGTTTCGCCGCGATCTGAGGCTATCGGATAATGCAGGTTTGTATCACGCACTGTATAGTGGTGATCCTGTACTTCCCGTTTTCATTTTTGATACCGATATACTAAACGAGCTAGAGGACAAGCAGGATAAACGCGTTCATTTTATACACAACGCACTTGCCGCTATGCAGGCTAAACTCGAGGGCATGGGTAGTACGCTTCATGTATTGCTTGGCAAACCTCTCGACTGTTTCAAACAACTCACAACCGAATATCAAATAACAGCGGTATATACCAACCACGATTATGAACCTTATGCCCTGCAGCGGGACCGCGAAATCGGAATTTTTCTAAACCGAAAGAATATAGCATTCCACACTTTTAAGGACCAGGTGATCTTTGAAAAGGATGAAGTTGTAAAGGACAACAAAGAACCTTATACCGTATTTACGCCCTACAGCAGAAAGTGGAAAGAAAAGCTTACAGATTTTTACCTGCAGGCTTATCCGGTAGAAAAATACTTCCATAATTTCTATAAACAGCCTGCAAAACGATTATTCTCTTTAGACGATATCGGATTTAAAACTGCCCCGCCCGGTACGCTGCCTGCGATGCTGGATGAAGAAATAGTCCGGCATTATGATACTACCCGGGATTTTCCCGCGGTTGCCGGTACGACAAGGCTAGGCGTGCACCTGAGATTTGGAACCGTCAGCATAAGACAGTTAGCCGCAAGAGCGCAACAGTTGAACGATACCTTTCTGAACGAGCTGATATGGCGGGAGTTTTACATGATGATACTGTGGCATTTTCCGCATGTGGTGAATGGCTGTTTCAAGAAAGAATACGACTATATAGCATGGCGAAATAACGAACAGGAATTTGCACTCTGGTGCAACGGGCAAACAGGCTATCCGATAGTAGACGCCGGTATGCGCGAGCTAAATGAAACCGGTTTTATGCACAACCGTGTGCGCATGATCGTAGCCAGCTTCCTCACCAAACACCTGCTCATAGACTGGCGATGGGGAGAAGCCTACTTTGCCGAGAAGCTGCTGGACTACGACCTGGCAGCTAACAACGGCAACTGGCAGTGGGCTGCAGGATGTGGATGTGACGCAGCTCCCTACTTCCGTATTTTCAACCCCTATCTGCAAACGCAAAAGTTCGACGCGGAATTGAAGTACATAAAGCAATGGGTACCCGAATATGATCAGCTTACCTATGCCCGACCGTTAGTAGACCATGCCGTGGCGAGAGAGCGATGCCTGCGGGTTTATAAGGCAGCGCTCGCCCGTTAAATGAACTTAACTTTTTCCAAAGGTCATCTTTCCACCACGAATCGAAGCGTCTGGTTTGCGCTTGTGCTGCTCACATTCAACAGGTACACCCCATTTTCAAGGGCGGTGCCAGGCTGCACTTGCGTATTGACGATGCCACCAAGTGCTGTTGCCGTGACGCTATAGACCCTTCTTCCGAGTATATCTGTGATCTCGATGGTTACCACTTCATCCTGCGCTGAGCCTATAACGCCATGTAGTGTAAACGACCCACGATTAGGATTGGGGATCATGGTAACTTCAAAAAGAACCGGTGTTACCACTATTTGCGTAATGGTTACCGACTGATCACCGTTACTGTTTATTGCGGTGTGCGTAATGTTCGTGCTTCCTGGAGCAATACCGGTTACTATTCCATCACCCTCTACTGTAGCCACGCTATTATCACTGCTTAACCATTCGCCGCCATCGAGTTCATCAGTAATGCTTACCGCACTTCCAACCATTGTGGTAGTTGTACCGCCAGAATGCGGCGGCGCAGGACTGGTGCCGATCAGCTTAGAAACTGTAGCGCTGCAGCCGGAACTGTTGGTAACCGTATAGTTGATGTTGGTACTACCCGTAGAAACAACGGCTGTAACGATGCCGGTTATACTCCCTACCGTTAGTACGGATGTATTATAGCTGCTCCATACGCCGCCCGGTGTGGCATCAGATACTGTTACAGACCCGCCACTGTGCGAAATGGATGATGGCCCCATAATAGGCGCGAGCGGCCCGGGTGTGGCATTAACAGTAACGATCGTCGCCGTGGTGCATCCGTTGGTAGCCGTAAAAGTAATAACCGAAGTTCCGGGTGCGATGCCAGTTATTGCGCCGGATGCGGTGGCTGTAGCAACCAGATGGTTGCTGCTTGTCCATGATACGGTAGGAATGGTAGCGTCAGTCAGGAAAGTCACAGATCCTGTACAAACAGTAAGAGTGCCACTGATTGGTGCAGGAAGAGGATTCACCGTGACGACAGATATCTTATAGCACCCTGTGGTGCTCAGGGTAAACGAAATGGCGGCTGTTCCGGCTGCGATGCCGGTTATATTGCCTGATCCATCTACCGCGGCATTTGCGTTGCTGCCGCTCCAGTAGCCATCCCTCGATGTATCGATCAGTGTTATTGAA
>CAIVEW010000055.1 GCA_903905065.1 uncultured Bacteroidota bacterium
CAGTAGCCATCCCTCGATGTATCGATCAGTGTTATTGAAGATCCCGCACACACCTTATTAGGGCCTAAAATAAAACCCGGCACAGAATCCGTCACAAAAATAAAGACCGCTTTGCAGCCATTAGGCATGGTATAATAGATGGGAACATTCATTTCGCTGTGGTTGGTACAGGTTACATATCCCGTTGACGAAACACTGGCTTTAGAAGGCAGGTCGCTGCTCCATACACCACCCGGTGTAGGGTCTGATAATTGCATTGAGCTCCCCACGCAAAGTGAATCCAGTCCACCGGTGATGGGGGCGGGCGATGCATTTACTGTAATAATGGTGGTTACTGTAGTGCCGCCGTACGTATAGCTAAGTGTGGCGCTGCCCGCGGTAATGCCGGTAACAACACCTGTAGGCGAAACCGTTGCTACACTCGCCGGGCTCATGCTCCAGGTGCCCCCGGTTGTCCAATCCCAGAATGCTAATGTCTGGCCTGTACACATTGTCAGGTAGTACGCGGAGATAGGGGATACCGTAGCATAGCTTACGTTGATCAGTTTTGTCGTGGTTACTGTTCCGCAACTGCCGGTAATCGTGTAAGAGATAGTAACCGTTCCGGAAGCAACCCCCGTCACTATTCCGGTCGCGGAAACGGTTGCCTTACTGTTGCTTGCGGCCCATGTTCCGCCGCTTACTATATCTGTCAGTGTAATGGTTGATGAAACATACACACCTGTTGGGCCGGCTATGGTACCGGCCGAAGATGCAGCACCTACACTCACCGTTGTTGTCGCCATCGCGCTGCCACAGCTATTGGTTACTGTGTAAGATATTATTGCCGTACCTACAGCTACTCCTGTGACCATCCCAGTAGCGCTTACAGAGGCGATCAGGCTGTTGCTGCTATGCCATGAACCACCAGAAGCCGCGTCGGTCAGGGGTGTTGTTGCGCCATCACATACAGTAGTAATACCGGAGATAGCGCCGGATACCGGCATTGCATTTACCGTTACCGGATGTGTTGCGGTCGCGCTGCCGCAACCATTGATTACTGTATAAGATATGATCACCATGCCAGGAGCCATGCCAGTTACCATGCCAGCGCCGCTGACTGACGCAGTTGCCGGTGATGCAGAACTCCACGTACCGCCCGTTGCGGCATCTGTTAAGGAAATTGCAGCTCCGGTGCATAAAGCAGTGCCGCCCGAAATGGTACCGGCGATGGGAGCAGTATTTATTGTCACAATATGAGTAGCGATGGCGCTGCCGCAACTGTTGGTCACGGTATAAGATATCACCGCCGTGCCTGAGGCCAGCCCGCTCACCAGGCCTGTTGCGCTTATTGATGCAATTGCAGGCGAAGCCGAACTCCAGGAGCCACCAGCCGCCGCGTCGGTCAGGAGCAACGTAGTTCCTGCACATAAGGCGCTGCTGCCATATATAGAGCCCGCAACAGGCGCGGCGCTTACGGTCACTGTTCGTGTGGCCGTAGCGGTGCCGCAACTATTGCTTACAGTATAATATATAGTTGATGTGCCGGCGGTAACACCGGTTACCAGGCCGCCGGCGCTTATAGAAGCAATCGCCGGTGAAGCCGAACTCCACGAACCACCGGATGTTGCATCTGCCAACGCAGCCGTAGCTCCGATACACAAAGAACCGCTGCCAGTTATCACACTTGCAGCAGGGAGTGGATCAATTGTTACGGTAGTAGTTCTGATAATGCCCAATATGTCATAAGTAATAGTTGCGGTTCCCCCACTGACGCCGGTGAGAACACCCGTGGCAGAACCAATAATGGCTACGGCGGTATTGCTGCTGCTCCAGCTACCCCCGTGAACAGCGTCGGTAAGCGCTGTTGATGATCCGGCACAAATAACCGAATCCCCCGTGATCGGTGGCAATTTCGGCAATGTCGGCACTGCCTGCGCCATTGCCTGTGCCCACAGCAATAAAAGAAAAATAGTTAGTGTGCTCCTCATAAAAAGTCTTTTGAACCAATAGTGTGGTTACAAAAACCAAACCAAAAAAACCATATTATGCTAATTAAACGTTAACAAATGGGTGGCCATAAAAAAAGAGCTGGTGTTATACCAGCTCTTTTATCTCGATTTTAAGAAATACTATTTCATTATTACAAAGTGCAGCACCTTACTTTCAGTTCCGCTTTTCACATTCAACAGGTACATACCATTTGCCAGGTTGCGATTAAGAAACACCTCTTTACTAACAGTGCCGCCGGCTGCTTCCAGCTCACTGCTGTAAACAACCTGTCCCGCCATATTCATTATTTCCAGTGTTATGGGTTCGTTCGTGTTTGAACCAATTTTACACTGCACGGTAAAAGCCCCTGTATTTGGGTTAGGTATAATGCTCACTGTAAAAGGAAGGGAGTTTACGATAATTTGTGTGACTGTTGTGATTGTTTCTCCATTGCTACCGGCGCTCCTATGGGTGATGCTTGCGCTGCCTTCTGCTATCCCCGCAACGATTCCCATATTATCGACCGTAGCAACATTATCATCACTGCTTGTCCACTCCCCGCCTTCCACTTCACTTACAAGACTCACCGTCGCACCCACAGTAGTCGTGGCTGAGCTGGTATGCACCGGTGGCGCCGCCCGGGTACTAATCAGCTTGGAGACCAAAGCGCTGCAGCCGGAACTGTTGGTAACCGTGTAGTTGATATTGGTACTGCCGATGGAGACTATTGCGGTCACGATGCCGGTGCTGCTGCCCACAGTCAGTATGGATGTATTATAGCTGCTCCATACGCCGCCCGGTGTGGCATCAGATACTGTTACAGACCCGCCACTGTGCGAAATGGATGATGGCCCCATAATAGGCGCGAGCGGCCCGGGTGTGGCATTAACAGTAACGATCGTCGCGATGGTGCATCCGTTGGTAGCCGTAAAAGTAATTACCGAAGTTCCGGGTGCGATGCCAGTTATTGCGCCGGATGCGGTCGCTGTAGCAACCAGATGGTTGCTGCTTGTCCATGATACGGTAGGAGTGGTAGCGTCAGTCAGGAAAGTCACAGATCCTGTACAAACAGTAAGAGTGCCACTGATGGGTGCAGGAAGAGGATTCACGGTGACGACAGATATCTTATAACACCCTGTGGTGCTCAGGGTAAACGAAATGGCGGCTGTTCCGGCTGCGATGCCGGTTATATTGCCTGATCCATCTACCGCGGCATTTGCGTTGCTGCCGCTCCAGTAGCCATCCCTCGATGTATCGATCAGTGTTATTGAA
>CAIVEW010000056.1 GCA_903905065.1 uncultured Bacteroidota bacterium
TACCTTTCTGAGATCTTTATTGGTGGCAAGGCGCTACCGCACATCGGCGGTTCGGCTATCCTTTACCAGCACTTGTTCTGGTTCCTGGGCCACCCAGAGGTGTATATCATCATGCTTCCGGGCATGGGTATGGCGTCGGAAGTATTGTCTACACACAGCCGCAAACCTATCTTCGGTTATTTTGCCATGATCATTTCGCTGGTGGGTATAACCGTGCTTGCGTTCGTGGTATGGGCGCATCACATGTTCGTTACCGGCATGAGCCCATTCCTTGGATCTATCTTCGTACTGCTTACTTTGCTTATCGCGGTACCATCGGCAGTAAAAGTGTTCAACTGGCTCACCACCATCTGGCGCGGTAACCTCCGTTTCAACCCGCCTATGTTGTTTGCACTTGGATTCGTTTCCCTGTTTATCTCCGGTGGTCTTACTGGTATCTACCTGGGTAACTCAGGTATCGATATCCACCTGCATGATACTTACTTCGTGGTAGCTCACTTCCACATAGTAATGGGTGTGTCGGCGTTCTTCGGCATGTTTGCGGGCACCTATCACTGGTTCCCCAAGATGTTCGGCAGGTTCATGAACAATACGCTTGGCTACATACACTTCTTCGTTACGTTCATCGGAGCATATCTCATCTTCTGGCCTATGCACTATGAAGGTATCGCGGGTATGCCACGCCGTTACTACGATTACTCCGCCTGGGAGTCTTTCAAACACTTCCAGGGCGTAAACAGCTTCATCAGTATCATCGCTACTATCGTTTTCTTTGCACAGTTGCTGTTCGTAGTTAACTTCTTTACGAGCATCTGGCGCGGCCGCAAAATGACCACTAAGAATCCTTGGGGTTCACCATCACTGGAATGGACAACACCTATTCATCCAGGCCATGGCAACTGGGACGGCGAAATACCTGAGGTTTATCGCTGGCCTTATGACTACAAAGACGATGGTCATGGTAACGACTTCATTCCTCAGACTACGCCCCTGCGCCCAGGTGAGGAATCACATTAATACACACACATAGCACTTTATATAAGAGGCATCCGAAAGGGTGCCTTTTTTTTTGTCCTCAATTTTGAGGGGTTTTAATGTCCGATGTGACGGGAATTATTGTTTTTATTCAGTTGCTTTTCTATCTCCTTCCCTATAAATGGAACCTGGTAGCCCAACTGCTTGCCGTAACATGTCCCCCAGGAGTATTCACCGGAATTACCTCTTTGCACCGCTTCGAATATGATCATATCAGCGCCCGGTATGCGGCAGGTAAAATATTTGTTCAAAGGAAGTCTGCCGCCGGTTATTTCGGCACAGACGATTTTTCCATTGTGACTGATATTTATCGGCAGCCGTAAAAACTGTGTGTTTGGGCCCATACAAAATCGTTTTAGTCTGCTTAGTTATACGAGTTTAGCAGGTTACTGGTTTCTTTCAAAATAAAATTTCGTGTGAAATAATATTTCAACATACTATAAAGCTTTTCATACCAACTACTTGTGAAAAACAACGGGCGTCCTGATTTTTTTTAGAAAAAATGTGCGGAAAGGGAAAACCATTTTCATTGTTGTGTCGTAAATATTAGAACGTTCGCTGTGATCGTACATTGATTTAAACTAAAACGTACAACTATGAAAAGAAGATTAAAGAAGATATTCCTCGTAACTGGCGGAGTCTTTCTATCGCTCGTTGGGGTGCTATGCATACACATCTACATGGTAACCCGGCCCAAAGCACCGGATGCACACACGCTTGTAATGGCGCGTATAGACCTCAGGCAGCCGATTACGCGGCAAGATGCAGATGATATCACCAACTGGATGTATCAACAGAAGGGCATTGATCACGTAGTATGTAATTATAAGATGGACAATATAGTGTTCACCTATCATCCGGTGGAAACCAACGGCAACGACATAGCCGAAAAACTGAGAGAAAACACCGGTTTTAAAAATGCTGTACGCTACATACCAAGTGAGCGTGAGCTGAAAAGCGGTTGTCCGGTGGCATCGACCTCTATCACCTATAAAGTCTACAGTTTTTTCAGGCACTCACTTTAATAACCAATTTTATTAACCATAAAAACAAAAAAAATGAAAAAGACATTAATCCTTTTCTCGGTTGCTGCGGTATTTGGGACAGCCGTGTTTTCGACCTCTTCGTGCAAGAAGTCGTCGAATAGTAAGATGACGCTTTATGATTCCCTGGGCGGGACGAAAGTCGTAGCAGACCCGAGCACATCTGGCGCAACAATTGAAAGCGGTCGCCTGGCCATACGCTCAGTAATAGACAGCACAATCTTTGTTATTGCGGGTGATACAGCCATAAACGGGCATTTTACCACTTTGCTGGCAGAGGTGACCGCTGGTAATCTTACCGGGTTTGAAAATCTGAGTAAGAACCTAACGGATTTTGTTGCCGTAGCTACAGGTGCAAAAGACTATACTTATGGCGGCCTGAGCATGGCTGACGCGCACAACCCTGCTAAAAATCCACGTATGAACGGCAAGGCGGACGATGGTGATTTTACTGCGTTTGAAAACGACCTCGTGGCCGGCGCAAATAAAAATACTGTTCCGTCTTATTTAACAGCGCGGCTGGGTGCAATTGTGGAAACACTGCGTAGCACTGTAGTGCAACAGTAACTGATCTGTATTTGATAAGATACCTACAAAGGGTGCCTGTGAAACAATCAGTCACCCTTTGTATTTTGATGCCCGATTTTTATCACTTTTTCAGTATTTAATGCTATGCAAAAAACGGCCATTATCATTTTTGCAATTTCTGCAAAGGCGGAATGCTTACATAAAAAACTGCTGAATGATGCACATGATAATTTTAAGTTGTTTGAGCAATTAAATAACCGGATATCTGCAGAGGTCAAAAAAGCAGGTATACCCTATTTCCTGTTTGATGAAAATGTGCAGGAGGGTGCCACCTATGGAGAACGAATTGTAAATGCAATGGCCATCGTATATAGTAAAGGGTTTGAAAATGTTATAATTGTCTGGAACGATTGCCCCAACCTGGGACTGCAGCATATTGAAAAGGCAATTGCGGAAGTGCCACGGCTGCCACTTGTTATTGGGCCAGATCATTGGGGCGGGGTTTATCTGCTTGGAGTCTCTAAAAGTGTGTTCGATAGTGCAAGGTTCGCAACGCTTTATTGGCAATCAAATGTACTTGCCGCCAGTTTGATGCACAGCCGATTCCCTAAATATTTCTTGCCTAAACTCAGGGTGTTAAATAGCAGGTATAGTATGCGGATGTTTTTACTCCGCGCATTTTTTGAAAAAGTAGTTGAGTTGTTGCCGGTTGCAACCTCAATCAAAATAGCGCGAAATAAACTGAGGCTGATCTTTATAAAGCTGCATCTTATGCGCCCAGCGACCTAAACCTACTGCAGCTCTTTCTCCAGCGTCTGCAAGGCAAACTCCAATATCGCTTTATGGTCAAATGCCATAGCTGCGATGTCTTTCACGTTCACCCACTGGGCGTGTGCAGCATCGTCCCCGCCCTTTACTGTGTGGTCTTCCGCATTCACCAGGGCATAGTAGATAACCGATACCGTTCTGCCCCTTGGGTCGCGGCCGGGTGTGCCGAAGGTGTGCAGTTGCTTCAATCCGGGAAGTAGCAATCCCGTCTCTTCGTGCAGTTCACGTATAGCTGCAGGCTCCAAGTCTTCGTCATCCTCCACAAACCCACCCGGAAACGCCCACATACCCTTGAATGGCTCATTCCCTCGCTCTATCAGCAGCACTTGCAAGTGCCCGCCGTTCTTGCTAAACACGAGCGCATCTGTTGTTAGTCGTAAGTCGTTAGTCATAAGTCGTAAGTCCGAGTTACATTACTCCGTATCGGGAAAGCCCCTTTAGGATTTAATGCTTAAACAACCGGAAAATATCCAGCCCGTTCGCATAGACCATCAGCGTGAGCAACAAAACGAGGCCAACTGTGGTAGCACGCTCCATCACCTTCTCGCTCACCGCCTTGCCAGTGATCATCTCGAACAACAGGAAGATCACATAACCGCCGTCCAGGCCGGGTATGGGGAGCAGGTTCATGAACGCCAGTATGATGGATATGAATGCGGTGAGCATCAGGAACTGCCGCATATCGAACTCAGAAGGGAATATCTTGCCGAAGCTGATGATGCCGCCCACGCTCTCGCTCGCCTTCACTTCCTTAGATCCGAACATGAGCTTGAACTGCGAAATGTAGTTGCCAAACTGCTGGAAGGTAAAGGTAAAGCCCTTGCCTATGGCGCCCACCAGCCCATACTTCATCTTGTCCAGCGACAGGTATTTTTCTGCGGGTTTATACTTCACGCCCAGCAACGAATCCTTGGGTATGGTTACCGTCAGTGTTTGCGGTGCGTTGTCCCGCATTATGGTTATGGTCATCGGCTTGCCATAGTTCGCCGTCTTTTGCTCATCTACTTCATTTCTGAACCTTACCGGCACGCCATTGATAGCTATGATGCTGTCCCCGGCTTTGAAGTTTGCCGCAGAGGCCGTACTGTTAGGAAATACCGAATCAATAACTGCAGGCAATGCCGGCATGATGAACCCGCCTTTCTGCATTTTCACCATTTTGTTTACGGTGCCGGGTACTATGTTTATCGTAGTGTCTTTACCGTCACGTACCAGCTCTATAGTGCCGCGCTGGTCCTTGCTGAATATCATGGCCATGGGTATACGGTCGAAACGGTCTACCGGCGCGCCATCTACAGATTTGATGAAATCACCATCGCGCAGCCCGGTGCTTCTGCCCAGGCTGTCTACGGCTATGCCATAGGTTGCTTTCGAATTCAGGAGGTACTCCTCGCCATACACGCCAAACACCACTATGTACAGTATTATAGCTACCAGCACATTCACAATAATGCCGCCCAGCATAATGAACAACCGCTGCCAGGGCTTCTTGCTGCGGTATTCCCACGGTTGCGGGGGCTTGGCCATTTGCTCCTTGTCCATGCTCTCATCCACCATGCCTGCTATCTTCACATAGCCGCCCAGCGGGAACCAGCCGATACCATACTCGGTATCACCTTTCTTCTTCTTAAAAATGGCGAAGTTGAGCAGGCCCGAGAACGGGAACAGGAAGTCGAAGAAGAGGTAGAACTTCTCTACCCGGGTGTTGAACAGCCGTGCGAAAAAGAAGTGCCCGGCCTCATGCAGGGCGATCAACAGGGAAAGGGAGGCGAACAACTGCAGCACCTTCGCCCCGGTGCCAGACATTAATAAGAGGGTATTTAAATGCATCGTTTTTTATTATTGTAATTGGGAATTTGGTATTGGGATTTGGATGGTCGCTTATGGGGTTTATTAAGTAATCTAGTCCGTATTTGTTTTAATAAATCAGCTTAATTGAAAAGCAAAAGCTCCCTTTCTTCCCCACCCAAATTTATTACTCCCCTTTAGGGGGAGGGGTTAATAAATAGAAAGCTGGCTCTTCTTCAAAAACTCACTGGCGTACTCCCTCGACTCCTTATCGCTCTGCTCATAGTCTTCTATGGTGGGGTGCTCTATCAGCGGCACCATCTCCATCGTTTTTTCTATCATTTCGCTCATCTCGAGGAAGCCCACCTTGTTTTGCAGGAAGGCGTGTACCACCACTTCATTGGCCGCGTTCAGCACACAGGGTGCATTACCACCCTTGTACAGCGCATCCTTAGCGATGGCAAGATTACGGAAAGTTTTATAATCGGCAGGCTCAAATGTGAGCGATGGGAAATCCTTAAAATCCAGCCGCTTGTAGCCGTTCTGTAACCGCTGGGGGAAGGCCAGTGCGTACTGTATTGGCAGCTTCATATCCGGCAGGCCCATCTGGGCTTTTACGCTGCCATCTACAAACTGGACCATGCTGTGCACCACGCTCTGCGGATGTATGACCACCTCTATCTGCTCGTTATCCAGCCCAAAGAGCCATTTTGCCTCTATCATCTCCAGCCCCTTGTTCATCAGGCTGGCGCTGTCTATGCTTATTTTGGCGCCCATGTTCCAGTTGGGGTGCTGCAGTGCATGGCTGGCCTTTACATTCACCAGGTAGTTGGGCTTCCTGCCCAGGAAGGGCCCGCCGCTGGCCGTGAGTATCATCTTCTCCACCTTGCTCATATCCTCGCCCACCAAGCACTGGAATATGGCACTATGCTCACTGTCTACCGGTATTATGGGCACCTTCTTCTCAGCGGCGCGCTGCATCACCAGCTCGCCGGCTACCACCAAGGTTTCTTTATTGGC
This sequence comes from uncultured Bacteroidota bacterium, assembly GCA_903905065.1. GTDB lineage: Bacteria > Bacteroidota > Bacteroidia > Chitinophagales > Chitinophagaceae > Nemorincola. The sequence continues at coordinate 6,243 of CAIVEW010000056.1, forward strand.
CAGGGCTATGCGCTTGCCACCCTCTATGGCGGCCAGTATGCTGTGCAGGCCTGCAAAGCCCACTATGGCGCCCAGCACGGTATCTATCGTATCCCACTGCACCACCTCTTTCAGGCTCTTCTGCCCGGCAAATACCTTTATGGGCAGCATCATCAATGCGTCCTTTACCTCTTTGTACTTGCTGTCGTCGGTAATTACTACGGCATTCGGTTTGAACTTTCTTGCCTGCTCTATAAGCAGCGTGGCATTGCTGTGCGCGCTCAGCACCTCTACCTCAAACAGATCCGGGTGCGCCCCTATCACCTCCAATGCCTGTGTACCCACAGATCCCGTTGACCCCAATATCGCTATACGCTTCATTCACTATAATTTTAACCTGCTAAAGGTAGATAGTATTTAGTAGATAGTATTTAGCTGGCCGCAGTACTTGTGTGTAAATTATGTTAATCAGAGGATTTGGTAAAGTTTAATATCAGGTATGAAATTGAAATCTTTTTTATTGTAAGTAAATAAAGGAAGATTGTAGACTGCTGCCATTGCTCCGATTATTGCATCGGGTATCTGCAGGTTATGGGATAGTTTGAAAGTATGAACCAGCTCAATGGCTTTTTCTGAAACTTGCTCGTTGTAGTGAATTACATTATAACGTGTAATTTTATTTTTCATCGCCTTTAGCTCCTTCTTATTTTCCATCCCTCTGTATAGCTCCATTACGGAAACCGATGGGATCAGCACATTTTTATCACCAATAGATCTTAGCTCATCAATAGTTTCGGAAAATTCTTTAAAGAGGGAAATGAAAATATTGGTATCGCAGATAACTAAACTAATATTCTGTTCCCCCAAGCATTTTTACGAAGGTCATTCAATGAAATATTTCTGCCCTTCCAAATACCGGCCAATGCGGTAACATCGGGATCTGCAGCAAAAGTAATAGGCAGCAGAGGGACTTTTTTTTCGCTATGTGCTTTTTTTGCTGAAACAGGCTTTTTTACAACAAAATCAAAGTACCGGCTCAGGTCTTGTAACGCATGCAACGCTTTCTCGTTCTTATATTTAATGGTTATTTCCGGCATTGCGATTAATTGTATTATCACAAAGATATTGAAAATAAAAAAGGTGAAGAACAGTTTTGGGGTTCAGCGGCAAATACCATAGTTTTTAAAAGAAAAAAGCTTTGGAATGTTTCTATTGATTATCAACGGTTTGGTGCGAAAAATATCACAGAATTATCACGAAAATATCACAGAATTATCACAGGAATATCACACGGTCTGAACTGCATCGTCCTGAAATAGGTTTACACATGGTTAGACCTGCCTACCGGCAGGCAGGTAATCCTGATTTTTTTGATTGAAACTTCAGATTTTCTTCTTGAATTTTTTGATTTTGGTTTTGCGGCAAGAGCCAGATTTTGTGCCCCTACATCGTCAATTTGGATTTGATGGGAACTGATCGTTATTCCCGGTACTGCTATTTTCGAAAATCGTTTTTTGCTTCTGCCAGTTTTCGAGGGCTTCTTCTTCGGTGGCGGCTTTCCGCAGCTCTTCGTGGAAGGCCATTGTGTCCCGTTCATCCAGGATAGCTTCGTTCATTTCTTTTTCGGGGATGGGGATGGTGCCATCATCGTTGAACTCATTGAGAAGGAAATCGGTGGTTTCTACATCGCTGCGGTTCTCTATGTATTCTTCCATGTAGGGCATAACCTTGTCTGCGAGAACGGCATCGCGACGGCGAAGACCCTCGAGAAAGAAATTGAACATTTCCATGCTTTCGTTGACGGCACTGCGGTTCTTTAATTTTTTGATGGCAGAGGCCAGTTTGTTGATGGCATCGGCATGGAGGTGCGAATGGGTGGTGATGGTATTGCCGGCGGTGAGCAACTGCGTGGTGTACTGATCTATAAGGTAGTAACACTTTTCTGCAACCAGGGCAGGCATGTGGCGTGCGGAGCGGCGAAGCTGCTCCCAATTGCCCTGCTGGCACCAGAGCATGATAGTGCGCCGGTTGACACCGAGCTTATCTGCGATCTCTGATTTGGACATATTCGTTTCATAGTAGAGATTCCTGGCTTGTTCCTGTTGTTCGTTTTTCATAGGGTTGCGGTTTTTTTTGCGGCACAAAGGTAGAGCGGCGTTTTGACGCAGAACGAATTTTGTGGATATCTTGTTGCGGAAAATATCCACAAATAGTTTTGAACCGAGATGGAAGGTCCTGGCTAATTGGCAGGCAGGTAAAAGGATTTTCTTGATTGTGGGGCTTTTCGCCAATCAGAGATTGGCCCCCGCCGCAACGTAGACGGAGTCTACGCCGAACTGTTGCTTTTTTATTCTTCGACACTACGGCTAACTGGGATTAAAGGACCTGCCTGCCTGCCGTCAGGTAAAAGGATTTTCTTGATTGGGGATCTCCGAATATCGGGCGTTGCAAACGCTGTTCCGTCTAATCCTTCCCGAAAGCTTTCGGGACAGGTTGTTGCAAACGAGGACTAGTGGGGGATCTCCGTATATCGGGCGTTGCAAACGCTGTTCCGTCTAATCCTTCCCGAAAGCTTTCGGGACAGGCTGTTGCGAACGAGGACTAGTGGGATCTGATTGCAAGTGAGACACTTGCTGATGTTTGGTCGAAGCGAGACGCTTCGACCAGTGCGGGAGGACTATCGGCAAGTTGGGCGTTGCAAACGCTGTTCCGTGTAATCCTCGTTGCAAACGAGGACTAGTGGGCTTGCATTACACTCGGGAACGCGTTGCAACAAGCATTGTGCGCCGCCATATGATCGGGAGGACACCTGAATCAAGTTAATCAAGAGAATCAAGGTTTAGACTATACTTTCTTCGCCTCAATACTCAGCTCAAACACCTTAGTAGGCACAGAAGGGAAGTTGAGCATACTACTAGGGAAATTGCCGCGGATGAAGATAGCGCAGATGGTGTTGGACACTGGTAGAGATTGGCGTAGTACTTCGCCGGAGCGCCATTTAATATCCCCGTTATCCACAAAACTTTTTTTCCGCGACAACTGTGATATTTACGAGAACAACAGGAAGTTGCTATTTGAATTTAACTATTAACCAAATGTGATAACAACTGGTAAACAATAACTTAATATACCGCGCCGATTGATATTATACTTTTGCGCTCTCAAATACACCACAAACAAAAGTAAGTATATGTTTACCAGATTGTATGGCCGCATGCTCGGCCTGAGTTTTTTACTTGTATCGGCATCAGTTACCGCCGTACTTGCACAGCAATCACACAAAGCCGTTCCCGCCATTGAAAGAAACACCATTGACAACACCCCACAGTCCATTAGCTTTAATGCCGGCACAAAGGTAAAAGCTGCAGATGCTCAAGCCATCTTTCAGCAATACCTGGGCATTGATCAGGCCAATACCAAAATGGTATTTAAAAACACGACTAACACAAAAGCGGGTATCACTGTAGACAGGTACACACAATACTATAAAGGTGTGAAAGTAGAATATGGTTCTTTCGTCGTTACGTCTAAGAACGGCGAAGTATCTTATATGACTGGTAACTTTTACAAACCAACCGCTGAGTTGTCTGCCACTCCGGCAATATCTGAGGCCCAGGCGCTCGCTGCCGCCCTTAAGCACATGGGTGCTAAGACGTATATGTGGCAGGATGCTGCTGCGGAAGCCTACATCAGGCAGAGCACCGGTGATGCAAATGCCACTTACCTGCCTAAGGGTGAACTGGTATGGGTAGAAGACTACAATGGCGGAAAGGAAGACCGTACATTGCATCTTGCTTATTCTTTTGATGTTTATGCCAGCCAGCCGCTCGATCGCCAGCAGGTATTTGTAGATGCAAAAACCGGCGCGATACTATATAGCAATGCTACGCTTAAACACACTGCCGCAACAGGCCATTCGCTTTACAGCGGTGTAGTGCCTTTTGTAACTGCTAAAGTAGGTACATCATACAGGTTATATGACTCTACCCGTGGTAATGGTGTGCATACAATGAGCCTTCACCACACTACTTCTATCAGCGGTGCAACGGAACTCACCAGCACTACTAACACCTGGCCGTCATCGAGCGCTGATACTGCGGCACTGGATGCACAGTGGGCTGGTGAAAAAGTATATGATTTCTGGAACACACAGATGGGCCGCCTTAGCTGGGACAACGCTAACGGTATCTTAAAACAATATGTTCACTACAGCACCAGCTACGACAATGCATTTTGGGATGGCGCTGAGATGAACTACGGCGATGGTTCGGGTTTAGCTGCAGGTGGTTTTACCGCATTGGTAAGCCTTGACGTTACCGCTCACGAAATTGGCCACGGCGTTTGCCAGGCAACTGCTAACCTCGTATACAGCAAAGAATCCGGTGCGTTGAATGAGGGTTTCAGCGATTGCTGGGGCGCTACCATCGAAAATTGGGCTAACCCACACGAAACAGACGCAGTATCTAAGAAACCATGGTGGATGGGTGAAGAAATAGGCGGTGGTGTACCACTGCGCAGGCTCGACTCTCCAAAGCTTTTCGGCCTTCCGGATACTTACCTCGGTACTAACTGGTATAGCGTTACCTCTTGCTCACCTACTTCAGCAAATGATGAATGCGGTGTACACACGAATATGGGTATCATCAGCAAATGGTATTACCTGATCACGATCGGCGCTGCCGGAACCAATGATTTGCACAATGCTTATTCCGTTACAGGCCTCGGCTGGACAGAAGCTGCGAACATCCTGTACCATACGGAACTTACACTGGCCAGCAGCGCCACGTATTCCGTAACGCGTACCACTTCTATCAGCGCGGCTACTACATTGTATGGCGCATGCTCACCAGAGGTGCAGGCGGTTACCAATGCATGGTATGCAGTGGGTGTTGGCGCCGCTTACAGCGGTTCTAGCTCAGTTGCGGCTATCTCCGGCGCTTCTACGGTGCCAATGGGATCTACCATCACGCTTTCTGATGCCACAACCGGCGGTGTGTGGTCCAGCGCTAATACTTCCATAGCTACCGTTTCTTCAACAGGCGTTGTTACTCCTGTTGCTCCCGGCGTTGACTCTATTAAATACACAGTTACCGGCTCGTGCGGCACCAGCTACGCTGCAAAAGCGATCACCGTTACCACTACATGTGTGCTCCCGGTTGTTGGTGCAATTTCAGGCACTGCATCTGTCTGCGTAGGCGCCACTACTCCTTTGTCTGACACGACTGCGGCCGGCGTATGGAGCAGCAGCACAACATCTGTTGCTTCGATCTCTACAGCCGGTGTAGTAACCGGCGTTGCTGCGGGTACTGCCACTATTACTTACTCCAGGACAAATTCCTGCGGTACCGCAACAGCTACTAGGATCGTTACTGTCAATGCTTCTTTGGTTGCGGCAATTACCGGCGCTACATCTGTAGCTGCCGGCAGCACTATCAATCTTACCGATGCTACGGCGGGCGGTACCTGGTCTGCTACCAACACTAAGGCTTCTGTTTCGGCATCAGGTGTCGTTACCGGTAGTACAGCCGGTGTTGATACCATTAAATATACGATCTCTTCTACATGCGGCACTGCTACTGCAACCAGTGTGGTCACTGTTACTGCTGCGGTTTCTGCTGATATTTACACTTATGTAAGCAGCACTACCGGTGTTCCTACATTTGTAAATGCACATATCAGCCCTTACACTAACCTTACTGCCTTGGGCACTGGCACTACCGGCGCATGTGGCCAGGGTTTCAGCGGTATAGACGGCTTCACCGGCACTACATTCTCTACCTCCGGTGCAAGCGTACAGGTGTCGCTTACCGCTGCAACAGGATACACAATCAACGTAAACGGTTTCACAGCTGGTTTGCGCCGTTCTTCAACGGGCCCAACTAAAGCAAGGCTGGCATACAGTATCGACGGTGGAACTACATGGGTAAATAACGGTACTGATTTTGCTCCGCTGAATGGCAGCTGCGCTACTTCTACTTCAGGTACTACTGTAGCTTCATGGACTACCTTCAGCGTCACTAATCCATCTATACTGCTGCGCATATACCCATATGGGGCTAGCTCTGCCACCGGCGCTTTACAGGTATATGGCCTTCACATTATCGGCAGTGTGAATTCTCTTACCGGTTTTGCTGCTGATGCAACGGAAAGCGTTAGCTCGGTCCTGAATACTGAGGAACTGATGGCGATCTATCCTAACCCGAATACAGGTAGGTTCAACATCACTCTGCCTGAGAATAATGAGGGTGGCAATGTGTCTATCTTCGACCTTAACGGCAGGCTGATCACAAACCAGGCCGTGAACCCAACTGACCGCACGCTGGAAATTGACCTCAGCAAAAATCCTAAAGGTTTCTATGTAGTGAAAGCCATAGTTGATGGCAAAGTATTTACACAGAAAGTACAGGTAAATTAAGTTGATATTTGAACAAATAAGAAGAGGCCGTCTCAAAAGCAATTTTGAGACGGTTTTTCTTTTTGCTGTAAAACGGAGTTGTTCCTGGTTGTATTATCTGTTATATTAGGTAATGGAAGCTGGGGGTTAAAAAAGTA
>CAIVEW010000057.1 GCA_903905065.1 uncultured Bacteroidota bacterium
AATATTTCTAAAATAAAAAATGATTTTTGTAGCTTATCTGAATAGATTATAAATGGAAAGATTTACACCATATGGATATAATGTGAAATCGCAATCGATGAAAAACAGGATCGTCAGATTTCGAGGTTTTTCAAATTCATCAATTTTACCATTATTCAACGAAAAAATTAAAAATAATCAGGCTGAAAATGACCTAAAAAGCTACCTGCATTTTATAGTCAATACAGGAATAAAATTTGAGGCAGTCGAACAGTTAAAAAATGAAATCGCCTATGAGGGTTTGTATAATTTAATTATTAGTAATGTAGCTTATTTCGAAAGATCAGACAAAGTGATCGAACTATATCTTTTGCTAATTGATAGGCTGGCGTTAGCTGCTTGCATAGAACTTGAAAGTATAAATACAGATAACGTAGAGGTATTTGAAATTATTAAAAACGCCTTATGGGGAAAAGATCACATTGTTCCAAAACCATTCAACACTTTCCAGCAATGCTTGTTTTTAAAGTTATGCTCAATCATTATTTCAAACAGCACGCCGGTTAGTATTAAAATGGACATTTTTGGTAAATTGTGTGAAGACGAGAGTAGAAGAATTGGCAATTCGATTTACGATGACTTAGGATTTTATATGCCAGGTAGCGATTTCCATGGTATGTGGGTAAAAAAAAATGACAAAGAATATAGGCACTTACAGATTAGTACACCTCCTCCTTTCTCGGATGCAATTCAAAATCCGAGCAATATAAAATTAATAGCCACTGATACAAAGCTAATGCAGCCGCTGGGTTCGGGTGGCTCAACAAAAGCAAGTACAGAGCCCTTACAAACGATAACAGAGAAACTAAAGGCAGCTCTGGGAGAATATGGGTTCTATAAATTGGAACTGATCAAGGAACTCAAGGAAGACAATCTTAATCTACTAATATTGGAAATCAGTAAGAATCAACTCCCCTATAAGATCGCAATGCTTGACTTTTTAGGCTTCATTGAGCATTTAAGGAAAGAACATTTCACAATTAAAGCCGAGGTGCATAAAAAACTTGCAAACTTATTGGATAGTTCTTCAAGAGAAATAAAAGGGAATATTAATGTTTTAAATCCTGTTTCAAACGAGGATAGGAAACGCTACACAGCAGACCAATATAGTGAAAGAGTAAAAAGGGACTATAATAAGCTAAAATAGGGGCTATTGCCCCAAAATGCCCTGAAATGCCCCATGCACATTTGCTATACCAGAATAAAAAATGGTATAGCAAAATGGAAACAACAATAAGTATTACATCGTTAGAGCAAGTCCCCGCCGGGCTTTCCTACGTCCTAAAAGAGCTGGACGAAATCAAAAAAATTATCAACACTCCCTTGCAGCCACCGCCACCAGCTCAAGAAGTAGATCATTTGCGCACAAGGAAAGAAACTGCAGCACGGCTAAACATCACACTGGCCACCTTGCATGAATACACTAAGGCCGGTAGGATTGCAGCGCACAGAATAGGTAACCGCGTGCTTTACAAGGAACGCGATATCCACGTCTCTCTCCCAAACAAGCAAAAAATGCCGTACGCATAGTAAAGGAAGCTGTGAACAATGGCTGTATTTTAGATGAGTAAGGCAACCATAAAACTGTGCTCTTTTTATAATTTCTAATTTTGCTACTTTAGTTTTGCTGTTTTCTTTCTCATTGACTCCCCGTTAAGTTCTACCCGGTGCGATTGGTGTATGATCCTGTCGAGTATCGCGTCAGCAAGTGTCTTGTCACCAATCACATCGTACCATTTACTTACCGGGAGCTGAGACGTGACAATAATCGAGCCTTTACCGTGGCGGTCTTCAATTATCTCCATGAGCATTGCCCGGCCTGCAGCATCAAACGGTTGAATACCGAAGTCGTCCAGAATCAGGAGGTTTTGCTTTTCGATTTTGGCAATTTCCTTTATATAAGAGCCGTCGGCCTTAGCTATCTTGAGTTTGCTAATCAACTTTGGTGTACTGTGGTAGATTACTTTATAGCCAAGACAACAGGCCTGATGTCCGATTGCAGTGCCGATATAACTTTTACCGATACCTGTACTACCCGTAATCAGGATGTTTTCATTCTTAGTTATGAACGAACAGTCAGCAAATCGCATGACTTGGTTTTTATCAATATTACGCTCGTTGTCGAACTGAATTTCTTCGACAGAAGCCTTATATCGAAACTTAGCGTTTTTCACCTGCCGCTCTATGCTTCGATTTTTTCTGTCGTCCCACTCCGAGTTGATAAGGAACGAGACCATTTCATCCGGCGTATAGTTCTCCGTTTTACCAGACTCAAGGCTTGTCTTAAATGCCCGGTGCATACCAAAGAGACTCATTTTCCGCATCCTGTCTAATGCTACTTCATTCATACGTTGTGTTTTTATGGTTTTGCTAATTACTTATAATAGTCGCTACCTCTGATGTTGTCATGAGGAGGCATTTCCGGGCCGGCATTACTTTCGTCATCTTCATTTATATCCAAGCCACTTTCCAGTATCTTTTTTACAATTCGGTAATTGTAAATTCCGAATACTACACTTCGTTGACAGGCTTTCACTAAGCGATCATTACCATACTTTTTAGAAAGGTTTAGTATGCCAAGACAAACTTTATTAAGATGCTCGGGATGCTGCCTCTGTGCGAGTATTTTAGTTAGGTAAACTCTTACGTCTTTATGGATATCATCTGCGATAGTCAGGAGCTTGTCTGGCTCAAGTTCTGCGACAAAACGATGTGCAGGAGGCAAGTGCTCCTTGTCCGTTGTGTATTTGAATGGACTTTGCAGTCGTTTGTGTATCGCTATGCGCTCGTAATTGTAGAATATTTCTACGTTGTAATTAGTGAACATCAACTTAACCTTCTTACCAATAAATCGGAATGGAACACTATAGTAATGTCTATCCAGGCTGAGTGCAACATGTCCGTTCTTATTAACTGTTGCATATAGTTGCTTTTTGAACTCATACCGCATATGTGGCAACGGAAGCAATGCTGCTTTCTCAACGTTTTCGTAGTGCTGCATACGGCTATAATTCCGCCCGGTAATAATCTGGCTGTTGTGATCTTCTAAAGGCAGGCTGATTGCCTCATTCAAGCTCTCAATAGTATTGAATATCCTGTCTCGCAGTTTTGCATATATTCTGGTATATACGATCTTTATTGTGTTTTCAACCACCGCTTTATCCGTAGGGCGATAAGCCCTGGCTGGGAGTATGGTTGTATTGTAATGCTCAGCAAAATCAGCAAAGGTTTCGTTTATCGTAGGCTCATATTTATCGCTTTTCGTAACTGCCGACCTTAAATTGTCGGGCACAATTGCGGCTGGTACGCCTTGAAAAAAATGCAGTGCATTTTCGCACGCTGGGATAAAGTCTTCCTTCCTCTGCGTCATCACTGCTTCAACATAAGTGAGTTGGCTGGCTCCAAGAACAGCAACAAAAACCTCAACTGGTCTCTCCTTGCCAGTATCCTTATCCATTATTGCCAGTTTCTCCCCGGCAAAATCGATAAAGAGTTTATCACCAGCTTTGTGATTCTGACGCATTACAGGAATCTTAGTAGCTTTCCATTGTGAGAAATGGAATAGGAATTGACTTCTGCCTATGCCATCGGGATATTTTTTTCTATACTCTTCCCAGAGCAGCATCTTTGTAACACCCTTGCGTTTAAGCTGCCGGTCTATTTCAGGGAAGAGAGTGTAAAGTGTTGCGAGATTCTCGCTCTGTACATGTTCAAACGGCTTGTTGAATAATTCGTCTAATGCCTGATCTGAAAGTTCAGCAACCTGGGAGAAACTCATTTTTCTCTCCTTAAACTCATTAATTATTTTCCTTAGAGTATTCCGATGAATACCGGTCTGAACGATAATTTCAGACATCGTTTGGTTTTGCGTATGTAAGCGTAATATGTGCCGTATATTTTGCATGACTATCTTATCGCAATGCAATAGTCCAACTACGATGTTATTCCGGCGTTAAAGGCGTCAGATTTAACGATAAGTTTAAATTCTTAACCGTATTCTTATCGAGTAACCTTAATGCTATTACTTTTAAAGAACATTACTACTTTTACATCACAACAAACCATTGATTATAGAACTGACCAATAACTAACTGTACATATCGCTTTTGCACTGCAAACTGCCTTTGTTCTTGAAAAGTCGAGAATTTAAGTGTAACGAAGAAGTTTGAGAAGTGCCCGGGTACGCCTGGGCATTGCTCACTTCGTTACACTGGGCCTCGACTCCCACAAGAACAGGTGATGACAATGTTCAGGTATTTTTTTGTCGTAACCCGTACCAAATGAAAAAGATATTAATAATAATCTACTTGCTGGCCTCCTCCAGCCTTGAAGTTGCATATTCACAGAGTATGCCGGTATATACACCTGATTGGGACTTCCTCGAACGTATGCAAGCCAAAGCTAATAGTCAAGTGCAAGCCATGATCGACAAGGGCTATTACTATGATGATTTAAATGCAGAATGGGTTTCACCTGGCGACTACGCTACCAGAACAAAAGAACGATACCAATACATTAAGTATCTCAACTCTATACAACACGACGTAACTGAAGATGGCACTTACGATGCCTATTACTACTTTACCAATAGCCCGATTTCCCATTATTTCAGATGTACAGTGCGAATAAAAAAGGGAGACATAAAGAAGGTGATTTTTAATACCAACGCCTCTACAAAATTGATAAACAGGACCTTTTATGTCGGGGTAGGGAAAGGAAACATACGTAATAGAAGATTGCGAATGAACGGAAGACACATCACTGTATATATTGACAAGCTACAGAAAAAATAGCACACACAAATTTCACAATATAAAACCAAAATCAATGAAACGAATTGCCACTATTGCAGCAGGGCTGCTTATTGCTGCATCTTCATGCACACCATCCGGCTCAGGCAGCGGAACAACATTAACACCTGCGACAAGCAGTACATTCAACATCACCTACAATGGTAAAACTTATCATCTTACCAGTACCACTACTGCACCCCTTACAGTAGTGAATGCAACAACTACATCGTCTACATCTCCATCATCGGGGATCACGACATGGGGCATCAATGCAGTAGCATCTGACAGCCATATACAATGCAACATGGGTGGCATTAAGTTCACCAACATAAGCACAGCTGTGGGGACATACAAGGCTGGCTGTGGTGGTGGAACTACATTATCTACCCTTAACCTTACTGATGCAGACGATGGCAATAAAATGTACCAGACCGACTGTACCGGTGCCGATACTACAAGCACCGTCACTGTCACTTCATCAACGAGTACGGAATGTAAGGGGACGTTTAACGTCATACTTAGCTATGGTGGTCATTACTATCCGGCTACTGGTGATTTCGATTATAAGCATTAATGACTTGGTACTGAATAGCAGCCCTCATGATAATCGAAAGAGGGCTGCTTTTTTATACTTAAACAAAAAAATATGCAAATTAGGGTTTTCAGAGAAAGTAAGCGTATCGGTTGTGATAAAGCCGATTAGTTCTCCTGAAACGCAGAACTAATATTTAATGCAAAAATTGGCATGGTTTCTTCCACATTTATAGGTGAAATTTCTATTGGTGTCAAATCTGTTTGTTCAAGCATCAATTTTTTTAATTCCCCATTAATTATATCACGCCCTTTTTGGGCAAGCTCTAATAAGTCATCTTGGCTTGGCTTTTTACGCTCAGGGTCAAAAGCAAAATGCACCTCTGCATTGTAAAAGAGCCCACTTCCATTTAATGCGTCAAAATTATTTTCGGTTATTACTGAAAAGATGCACTTAAAATCTGGATGAGGAGGTGCCAAGCGATAGGAGTACTTAGTTTGTAGATAATAAGTGCCAATATTATCAGTGCCAATAATTTCGAATTTTGTCACCTTGGGAATAGTCCTTATGATTTGCATAGGGGATGTTTAATGTTTCAACGAAGATATTTAATGTTATGCTTGTTATCCTTTTTTGTACAAAAAGCAGGTCATGCATTTTAAGCAGGTAGGAGTTAATAAGACGGGCAACCAATTCGATATTACAGACCACCTAGGTCAATACACTCAAAAAATACGTAATGTTGAAAGAAGACAATGCACCCGTATTCGTCAACTTTATTTACCGTGGTTGCCATAATTGCCACTTTTGCCAAAAGCAGTAGACCTGCTATTTTGCTCATATTTAAAGGTGCCAAGATAATTGAGAAGATTTCTGATGAGCTGTTTATAGCTTTTTACAAAGCTATAAACGCTAACAAGCAACGCACTGTACCCCCGAGTGTACCCCATAAAAAATAAAGCGTTGCAATCTATTGATTTACAACGCTTTATCATTTTAAAAAGAGGTCGAAAGCGGATTCGAACCGCTGTAGCAGCTTTTGCAGAGCTGTGCCTAGCCACTCGGCCATCCGACCGTGGGTGCAAATGTAGTAAAAAATTGTTTCTTTACAACCTGAAATTACGTACGAACAAATGAGCAAGAATATTATTAATCCCATAGAAGATACTGAGCTGATCATAAACGAACAGGGGCGGATTTATCACCTGGATCTCGCTCCTGAGCATTTGGCCCATACCATCATCACAGTCGGCAGCCCAGACCGTGTGAAAGAAGTGTCCAAACATTTTGACATGATAACACATAAGGCGCAGCACCGGGAATTCATAACACATACCGGGCGTATAGGCGCGAAAGAAATAAGTGTGATCAGCACGGGAATCGGCTCCGGGAACATAGATATTGTGTTCAATGAATTGGACGCACTCGTAAACATTGATTTTAAAACACGTTCGATAAGAGACACCAAAACTTCGCTCTCCATTATGCGCCTGGGTACCTGCGGCGCACTTCAAAAAGATATACCAGTGGACAGTATGATCGTATCATCACACGGTATCGGGCTTGATAATCTACTGCTGTATTATAAACTTACCAATAGCCCTGATGAAACCTATATCCTGAATGAATTCCTGCAGCATACCAACATAGGTATGAAAAACATAGCCCCATACATAAACGAGGCGTCCATTTCTCTGCGGCGACACTTCGGGCCTGAATATGTGCATGGCATAACGGCAACCTGCCCCGGATTTTATGCGCCACAAGGGCGCACACTAAGGCTTACGCCCACGTTCCCCGACTTGCTGGACGCGCTGGCCACATTCAGTTGTAAAGACACCCGCATCACTAATTTTGAAATGGAAACTGCAGCAATCTACGGTATGGGAAAACTGCTGGGGCATAAGTACCTGTCGATAAGTGCAGCGCTTGCCAACCGCGCCACTAAATCCTTTTCCAAAAACCCAGATCTGGCGGTTGATAAAATGATCGTGCGTTCGCTGGAGATTATAGTCGGCATATGATATGGGATTAGGAATGAGTCTGTCGGAATTTGGATTCTTTCGTAATAATCCCTGACAATGATCCCCCTCCCGATTTAGTGGCAATCCAAAATTCCTAACTACAAATTCCCAATTCCAATTTAACTTGCCCCCATGTATCCTGATTTCCAGTACCTGCTCCAAAGCCTCACCGGACACGAAATGCCGGAGTGGCTTGGCCTGTTTAAAACTTTTGGTTTCCTGGTAGCGCTCTCTTTTGTAGGTGCCGCCTGGGCAACGTCACAAGAACTAAAAAGAAAAGAGAAACAGGGACTCCTTCAGCCAGAGATACAAACTACGGTAACCGGCAAACCTGTAACACCAACCGAACTGATCTTTTCGGCAATCATCGGTTTTCTTCTCGGGTTTAAGATAGGCGGCGTCTTCGGGCACCTCGCCCAGGTATCACCAGACCCAATGGGTTATTTGCTTTCGGCAAAAGGTAATTTTATTATTGGCATTATTGGTGCCATCGCTGTGGGCTACGGTAAGTATCGCGAGAAGAAAAAAGAAGAACTCCCTGAGCCAAAGACAGTGCGCATGCGCGTATACCCGCACGAGCTGATGACAGAGATAGTGGTGGTAGCGGCTGTTGGCGGGCTGGCAGGTGCCAAGCTGTTCAACGCTTTCGAAACATGGGACGATTTTATTAAAGATCCTATTCATAGCCTCACCTCTTCAAGCGGCCTCACTTTTCTTGGCGGACTCATTGTGGCGACCATACTCTTCTATTACTACACCCGAAAACATGGCATACCATTCAAACACATGTGCGATGCTGCTGCACCAGGCATAATGCTTGCCTATGGCGTGGGCAGGCTGGGCTGCCAGCTTTCCGGTGACGGCGACTGGGGCATTTATAATACGGCATATGTATCGAACCCAGACGGCAGTTTGAGGGCTGCATCCACAGCAGATAGCTCCTATGCATTGCAAATGACCGGAGGTGGACCTCATGCTTACTTTCCCGCACCATCGGGACTACCGCGCTGGTTGTTCGGGATGAACTACCCTCACAATGTAGGCCATGAGGGCATGCCGATACATGGATGTGCAGGTGAATACTGCAATATGCTGCCGGTGAGCGTTTTTCCTACCCCGATTTATGAGGCTATAACCTGCATATTGCTGTTCTTCGTGCTATGGGCGTTGCGCAAGCGTTTCACGCGTACGTTGCAGATGTTTGGCACTTACCTGGTATTTGTAGGGGTAGAGCGTTTCCTTGTGGAGCTGATACGGGTGAACTATAAATATGATTGGGGTTTTGTACATCCCACGCAAGCAGAGATATTGTCTGTCGTACTTGTGTTGCTGGGCTTAGGGTTATTGCTATTCTATAAAGATAAGACGCAGGCTGCACCTCCGGATAGCGAACCAATAACCTGATGTTTATGACAATGCGATATATTCTATTAATACTTTGTTTCTGCACGTTCAGTGCAGGCCGCCTTTGTGCACAAAACAAAGATGCGCACGCAAAGGCAAAAGAAGATATTCTTGCTGCGGAAGCTGCATTCTGTAATATGGCCAGAGAACGAGGCCTGGAAGCGGCCTTCGCGGCATTTGCAGCGGATGATGCAGTTATATGCAGGGCCCCTAAAGTTTACTTGGGCAAGGAAGGAATAAAGGAATATTTTTCGCGCAAAGACAAGAATGACAAACTAACCTGGAAGCCCGCATTCGTCGACGCTTCGGAAGTTGGGGACATGGGCTATACTTATGGTGAATATGATTTTGAAGGCGTGCGCGCCGGTAAAACAATTACCGATCATGGCACATTTCATACTATCTGGAAAAAACAGCGAGACGGAAGCTGGAAGTTTGTAGTTGATTAGACCATCTTCGCCAATTTAAAGACGCCGCCCATCGTGTAGCTATGCACGCCCTGCAATTGCCTGAAGGTGGCATTTATCATAGCCTGCGCCACTTCTTTGCCATCTATCGGCTTCAAGCCGCCCAGTCCGGGAATCATGGATATTACTTTCATAACGCCTATCCCTATCTGCTCTCCTCCCCTCACCTCTTTTCTGCCGCTGCCCAGCATTCCGGGACGAATAATGTGTATCGTATCAAAAGGCAGCTTCTTCACATCCCGCTCCAGTTCACCCTTCATTCTTGAATAAAATATTTTTGATGCTGGGTCTGCCCCTGCCGCTGATACCAGCACGTACACCGGCACATTATGAGCCGCTGCCGCTTTTGCTACCTGGTATTGGTAGGTATAGTCTATTTTGTATTGCGCGTCCTTGCCGCCTGCGGCCTTTAAGGTTGTACCCATAGCAGAATACAACACATCGCCTGTCATCAGCTTCTTCCAGGTGTCAGGCTGGTCAAAATCCACCACGTGCTCTTCCAGCTTAGCATTGGTAATACCAGAGCTTCTTCTCACCAGTACTATCACCTTTTCAAAACGGGAGTCCCTGAGCAATAGTTCCACCAGGCGGCTGCCCACATAGCCCGTCGCGCCAATAACAATAGCTGTCTTCATAGCGCCAATTCTGCATAGTATTCATAAATATCATGCCTCATCTCATGCTCACTTCTTGCTTTCTACTAACGCCACGTATTTTGTCATAGCGTCGTCGGCAGAAGTGCCTTTAAGTTTTGCCCACGCGGCATGCTTTGCCACGCCCACAAAATCAAATGGGTTGGACGGCCCTTCTTCCGGTGCATCGCCGTCCGTTGCTTGCTTATACAGGCTATACAGGCTCAGCAGTGTATCATTGTCCGGGCGGGTAGCCAGTTGCTTGCTGTCTGCAACAGCTTTTTCAAATGTTTCTTTTAATGTCATAATTCTAAATTAAAAAAGTAAAAAGGTTCATTGGCATACATAATACATTCCCCTGCGGAAAATTCAACTCGCGTTTATGTTGCTTCACCCTCTCCTTCGGAGAGGGGCGGGGTGAGGCAACTACTGCGTAAACATCAGCTCACCTGCTTTGATGGACATTGGCAGCCTGTTTTCCACGGGCGGTATCGGGCAGGAATAGCCGTCGGCATAAGCACAATAAGGATTGTAACACTTATTAAAATCCAGCAGCACCGTTCCATCGTTTATGTCCTTTATAGAAAGGTCCAGGTATCGGCCGCCACCGTAAGTATAGTCATAAGTTGATCCGTCGGTAAAAGGTATAAAGAGGTCGTCTTTGTGTGCTGCATCCTTTATGAGGTCAATACTTTGGTAAATATGCAGTGTAGCGATCGTATCATTTACGGTGAACGTGACAGTACCATATTCCCGGAAAGGCTTTTTCTTCCCGCTGTGTGTTTCTATCATAAAGGGCTTGCTGCCTGGTGTTTCTTTCACAGTTCCCAAAACACGGTATGTCCTGTCCGGCTTAAAGAAATTCATACCCTTTACCTGAGAAGGCTTTATCGGGCTGCGCGCGTCTGAAATAAGGTCTGCGATATACTGCTTACGGTACTGCAAAATACTATCGGCATAAGTTTGTCCACCAGCATAGTGCCCCACATTCACAAACAGCAAAATGAAAAACAGCAAACTCTTAAAAAACATATTTCTATCTAATTACCAATTGTCAAATTGTCTAATTGCCTCATTGCTGGATTCTAATCACTTCTCCGCCTTCAACTGTGGAAAGAATAGCACATCCTGTATGGAAACCTGCCCCGTGAGCAGCATCGCCAGGCGCTCAATACCTATACCAATGCCGGCAGTAGGCGGCATACCATACTCCAGCGCACGAAGAAAATCATAGTCAATAAACATTGCCTCCTCATCGCCACGCTCCTGCAGCCTTACCTGCTCTTCAAACCGGCCACGTTGTTCTATCGGGTCGTTCAACTCACTGTAGGCGTTAGCTATTTCTTTACCATTTATGATCAGCTCAAAACGCTCCACCAGTCCATCTTTGCTGCGGTGTTTCTTGGTAAGCGGGCTCATATCTACCGGGTAGTCGATAATGAACGTAGGCTGCACATAATGCTTTTCGCATTTGCCACCGAATATCTCATCGATCAATTTGCCCTTGCCCATGGTCGAATCAACCTGCAGATTCAATTGACGGCACGCATTACGAAGCTGATGTTCGTCCATTCCGCTAATGTCTATACCAGTGTGTTCCTTAATGGCATCATAGATACTGATGCGCTTGTATGGTGCCTTGAAATCAATCTCCATATCGCCCACCAGCGTCAATGAAGTACCGTTTGTAGCTATTGCTGTTTGTTCCAGCATCTGCTCCGTGGTTTCCATCATCCACAGGTAGTCTTTGTAGGCCACGTAAAATTCCAGTATCGTGAACTCCGGATTGTGCGTACGGTCCATACCTTCATTCCTGAAGTTGCGGCTGAACTCATACACCCATTCAAAACCGCCCACTATCAGGCGTTTCAGGTATAGCTCATTGGCTATGCGCAGGTATAGCGGCATATCCAGTGCATTATGGTGTGTGATGAACGGCTTTGCGAGCGCGCCGCCGGGTATGCCTTGCAGCACCGGCGTATCTACCTCTAGCCCTCCCCGCTCATTAAGAAAATTGCGGATCGCATTTTTCATTTTGGTGATCTTCGTAAAGGTATCCCGTACAGAAGGATTCACAATAAGATCGGCATAACGCTGGCGGTATTTGAATTCAAGATCAGTAACGGCGTCAAACACTTCACCATCTTTTTCCTTGGTCACCGGCATGGGGTGCAGCGACTTAGTGAGTAGCGAGAAAGAAGTAACATGAATAGAGGTCTCGCCTGTTTTAGTGATGAAACCAAAACCCTTTATGCCTATTATATCGCCGATGTCCAGTAGTTTTTTCCAAACCAGGTCATACATGGTTTTATCCTCGCCTGGGCATATCTCGTCGCGCTTTATATAAGCCTGTATCCTCCCGGTGCTGTCCTGCAATACAGCAAAGTTGGCTTTGCCCATATCCCGCACGCTCATGATCCGGCCTGCCAGTGATATTTCCTTAAAGGCATCTTTATTTTCTTCGCTATAATTTTCCTTAATGTGCTTTGCAGTATGAGTGACCTCATAAAGTGGAGCGGGATAAGGATCTATTTCCAGTTCCAAAAGTTCCTTCAGTTTGTCGCGGCGTACTAATTCCTGTTCGCTAAGTATTGCTTGCATGGGTGCAAAAATAGTTGATTGATTGATAACTTGAGGGAATTGAGCGCCAAATAAAGAAGGCTGAGACCAAAAGCCGGCAAAGCACAACATTCGTGATATTTGAAACCCAATTCACTTATTATAACATATTTTGTTTCGATAAAATTCTATACTTTTAAGGTCTATCCACTAACTTCTCTATGATACAGGCAAATGATAACGACCAGGAGACGCAGCGAGCCTTGTATGAGTCCATCATCAATTTATCCGATGATGCGATCTTTAGTAAAACACTGGATGGAACGGTAACAAGCTGGAATGCAGGCGCTGAAGCGATATTTGGGTATACCGCCGCTGAAATTATCGGCAAGAATATTTCGCTCATCATCCCACCGGTACGAATGAACGAAGAACTGGGGATCATTGCAAAGATCAAAAACGGCGAGTTTGTAAGGCATTACGAAACGGAACGGGTGGGCAAGGGCGACCGCCTCATCAACATATCGCTCACTGTATCGCCGCTGAAAGATAATAATGGGGTTATTACCGGCGCATCCGGTATAGCCCGCGAAAGCGAAAGAAAATATTACAACCTTTTTCAGAACTATCCCGTTCCCAGTTGGGTAATAGACCAGGATACATTCCGCTTTCTCGATGTCAATAAAGCAGCGATAAACCATTATGGATACAGTTATGAAGAGTTCCTATCCATGACCGCTTTGGATATCCGGCCATACGAGGAAAGAGAACGATTCCTTAAACTGGACCGGTCGAAAGATCACCTGGGGGCACGCGGACAATGGCGGCACAAAAAAAAGGACGGGACAATTATCCAGGTCGAGATCAACCTGGACAGTATCATCTTTGACGGAAAGAATTGCTCGCTGATCGTGGCGCATGATATAACCGAAAAAACGGAGGCGGAGAGCAAGCTGCAGCATACCACGCTCCGACTGAAACAAGCCCAGAGCATAGCCCACATAGGTAGCTGGGAACTGAATTTCGCAACAGGGATAACACTTTTCTCTGACGAGGCCTGCCGTATCTATGGCCTACCGCCGGAAGAAAACGTGCAATCTTCTGCATCGTTTCTGTCATTCGTACACCCTGATGACCTGGCGCTCGTAATTAAGACCATACTTGAATCCCAAACCTCATTCAGCACCGTTTCATTCCGTTACCGGATCGTCCGTAAAGATGGCACCATAAGGCATATTTATTCGCAAAGCGAGATCGAACTGAATAGCGAGGGCAAGCCGGTTGACCAGTACGGCATAGTACATGATGTAACCGAGCAAAACCTGGCGCAGGAACAAAACCTTCAGACACAGCAGCGATACAAGCAGGTGGTGGACAACATCCTCGACGGCCTTATGATAGACGACCCTAATGGCAAAGTGCTGTATGCCAATGATCAGTTCCTAAACCTGTTCGGGCTTGAACGAACAGACTTGGACACACTGATACTGGAAGATTATGTAGCTCCAGAATGCCGGCCAATATTACGCGACCGGCATAATCGCCGGGTAGCCGGAGAAGAAGTGCCCAGACTGTTTGAATACCAGGGGCTGCGAAAGAATGGCACCCGCATATGGCTGGAAGTGCGGGTGTGCAAAGTGGTCGAGAACGGCATGGTGATCGGCACGCAATCCGCTATCCGAGACATCACCGACCGCAAACAGGCCGAAGACAACATAACCAGGCTTAACCTATCACTGGAGCAAAAAGTAAAAGACCGTACCGCCCAGCTAGAAGCGCTGAACAACGAACTGGAATCATTTTCTTATTCGGTGGCACATGACCTCCGGGCGCCACTGCGCATTATCAACGGCTATTCGGAGATACTGAAAAAAGATTACGATACTAAACTGGATGCTGAAGCCGACCGGCTGATCAATGTGATCGTCACCAATACGCACCGGATGGGCAAATTGATCGACGAAATCCTAAACCTGGCACGCCTTGGCAGGAAGGCGCTTGACAAGCAGGCCACCAACATGAACGCCCTCGTAAAAACCGTGATTGCTGAACAGACCGCGGTGGCTACCAAACCAGTCGATTTTAATGTCGCTGAATTACCGTCTGTTGTTTGCGATAGCACACTGATACGACAGGTATGGAGTAACCTGCTTTCAAATGCCATAAAATATTCCAGCAAGCAGGAAGATCAATCGGTTGCCATAAACTCTTTGCAGAAAGATGGATTTATCGTATTTTCCGTGAAAGATAACGGCGTAGGTTTTGATATGGCGTACAGCGACAAGTTGTTTGGCGTATTTCAAAGGCTCCATAAACAAAGTGAATTTGAAGGCACAGGCGTAGGGCTTGCACTGGCGCACCGTATCGTCACGAAACACGGAGGTGCCATTTGGGCAGAGTCGGAGGAGGGAAAGGGTGCCACTTTTTATTTTAGCTTACCGATAATTTAATACACTATGGAACAGCAAATAGACATACTTCTTGTTGAAGATAACCCTGAAGAAGCCGAACTGGCGATCAGGAGCCTCAAAAAGAATAACATCGCTAACAGGCTGGTGCATATTGACGACGGCGCAGAAGCGCTGGATTACATTTTTTCACGTGGAAAATATTCAGGGCGGCCACCCCATTCCAACCCAAGGCTTATCTTACTCGACCTTAATCTGCCTAAAGTAGGCGGGCTCGATATTTTGAAACAGGTAAAGTCGGACGAACGCACTAAAATGATACCGATCGTAGTGCTCACATCATCGCAGGAACAAAGAGATGTGATCGAAAGTTATAAGCTTGGCGTAAACAGCTATATCGTGAAGCCGGTAAATTTCGCGTCATTCGCGCAAGCGATCGCCGAATTGAAGATGTACTGGCTGGTATTAAACCAACCACCTGTACAGTAGCTGCAACAAATGATTCCACGGCGTCGCAAATCGCCCCAAATTAACTTTTTAACCTGTTAACTTACTGCCCTTTGTATTCTTTCAGCGCTGCTTCCAGGCAATCCATGGCTGCATTGATGTCATCCTTGTTGAGCACATAGGCCAGTCGCACTTCATTCTTGCCCTTGCCGGTAGTAGCATAGAAACCAGCTGCAGGGGCCATCATTACCGTGGCGCCATTGTGAGAGAACCCCTCCAGTAGCCATTGGCAGAATTTATCAGCACTGTCAACGGGCAACTGAGCCATAGCATAGAACGCACCACCTGGCAACGGGCATTTTACTCCCGGTATAGCTTTAAGGCGTTTTACCAGCAGGTCACGGCGGGAGGTATATTCGGCATGTACTTCGTTGAAATAATCTGCAGGCAAGTCTACAGCAGCTTCGCCAAGTATCTGCGCGAAAGATGGTGGACTTAAACGGGCCTGTGCAAATTTCATAGCCGCATTGATCACATCCTGGTTACGGGTCACAAATGCACCTATGCGGCCGCCGCAGGCGCTATAACGTTTTGAGATAGTATCCAGCAATATCGCATTCTCTTCCAATCCTTCCAGTGACAAAGCAGATACGTGTTTGTTACCATCATAGCAAAATTCACGGTACGCCTCATCGCTAAACAGGAACAGGTCGTGCTTCAGGCATATCTCCTTCAGCACATTAAGTTCTTCCAGGCTATAGAGATAGCCGGTAGGATTGTTCGGGTTGCAGATCATGATCGCCTTAGTGCGCGTGGTCACTGCTTTCTCAAAAATTTCTATTGGTGGCAGCGCAAAGCCCGTTTCTATACTGGAGGGTATTGGCACTACCTTCACTCCGGAACTGGTGGAAAAACCATTGTAATTCGCATAAAACGGTTCGGGGATTATGATCTCATCACCAGGATCAAGGCAACTCTGAATAGCAAACATGATGGCCTCTGAGCCGCCGGTGGTTACAATGATCTGGCCGGCAGTAACATCAATATCATTGCGTTTGTAGTACTCCACCAGTTTGTTCCGGTAACTGTCAAAACCGGCACTCGGGCTGTACTCCAGCACCTTCATGTGCGTGTTCCTGACGGCATCGAGTATCGCCTTGGGCGTTTCTATGTCCGGCTGGCCAATATTGAGGTGATATACCTTAGTGCCCCATTTCTTGGCAGCATCAGCAAACGGAACTAATTTACGAATGGGAGACGGCGGCATATGCGCGCCACGATGTGAGATTACCGGCATAGGCGCAAAGATAAAGTGAAAAGGGGGAATAGTTAAATGCTTGAAAAGGGTAAAAGGTTAAAAAGGTAAAAGGTTTATTAGTTTTATTTCAACTGAGACGCACAGAAAAAAAAGAAAGGTTGCCTTTTGGGCAACCCTAAAGTATTATCGGCAAACAAGTACTTATTGACCTATTAACCCTTTAACTTTTTACCAAAAAATGATCAATTCGCTGGTTTCTTATCCGGTACTTCATCCTTCGCATCGCCCTTGATACGCAATACGTAGCGCTTCTCACCATGTGGCGTTTTAGCATTCGACTGTATATAAACCTCCTTGTCGAACACACCATGCTGCTCATCGGTCTTTAGCTCCAGCGATACATAGCCTTTCTGGCCGGGCAGCACCGGGCTTTTGCTCCAGTCTACATTTGTGCAGCCGCAGGATGGCGTCACATTCATCACAATAATTGGCTGATTGCCTATATTGGTGAATTCAAAAGTATGTTTGGCGCCCGGGCCCCGCTTGATAACTCCAAAATCCCATACATCGCCACCTGCGAATTTGAACATTGGCCCATCGTTGTTCTGGGCCTTTACTTGTATGCCTGTAAAGGTTATCAGGCAGAATAATGCGATCAGTACTTTTTTCATAAATCTCTGCTTTTGTGTATTAGACTTCCCTTATCTTAAAATAGTTGGCTTGCGCCAACTATTTTAAATATTGTTTACTACCAAAAAATTACCCCTTTGGTGCTGTTGGCGTTACTGTAGATGTTGGCGCTGGTGCAGCTGGCTTTGGCTTCACGGTACCGCGGATGTGCAATACCATTGGCTGCTGCTTAGCGTTTGAATTGATAGTAACGTCCTTCATGATCGGACCCTGGCGGCCGTTAGTAGTATAAGCCACGTGTATCACAGCCTTTGCTTTTGGCAGGATAGGCTCGTGTGGCCATGTTGGCACTGTGCAACCGCATGAACCATGCGCATCCTGGATAACGATAGGCTTCTTGCCCGTATTCTTGAATTCGAAATCGTATTCAGCCAGCGGGCCTTCCGGTACTTCGCCGAAATCATGCGTTTCTTCCTTAAATTTAAACTCACCTGCGTCCGGATCAACGGCTGGTGCCTGCGGAGCGGCTGCTGGTGCTGGAGTTGGAGCTGGGGCCGGAACTTTCTTGTCCTGTGCGTTTGCGGCTGCAGCACTTATTGTAAGGCAGAGGATCGCAATAAATACTTTTTTCATAATTGTTTTTTGTGGTTAAAAAAGTTGACTTTGTACTTTATTAATTGGTTTTGATCATTGAAACATTCTCCGGAACAGACCCTGTTGGTGCCTTTTCCACATTGCCCTTTATGGTCAGCACCTTGGTACCTGCATTAGATACTACGGTGATCGTTTTGGTAAATGCGTTTGCCTTTCCCTTAGTATGAAATGCAACATTTATCGTTCCGGTTGCACCGGGCATAACAGGTTCGTTAGAATAAGATGGAACCGTGCACCCACAGCTTGGTTGCGCCTTCTGAATAATGATCGGCTCCTTGCCTTTATTGACGAACGAAAATTCCGTTGTCGCATCCGGGCCCTCCACGATGGTGCCGAAATCATGCGTAGGGTCCTTAAAAGCCATATCGTCGGCTTTTAAAGTAGTAGCGGGAGTAGCAGTAGTTGTCGCTGTAGTAGCGGCGGCAGGTTGGTCGTCATCGCTCCTGTGCTTTTTGTGCTGGGCCATAGTCACGCTTGCAGATACCAACAGCAATCCCAACGAAAGAATAATTTTTCTCATGTTTTATTTAGTTTTCCTTGAATAGACTTGTAAGAAACAAATTTAGTACCAAAAATCCAAAAATCTGTGTTTTTATTGTTAAAACCTTCCAAAAGCAATACAATTGTAGCTTTGCGCAAGGATGATTAAATTTTTGGTTATACAAACTGCCTTCACGGGCGACGTAGTGCTGGCAACTGCCATAGTGGAAAAGCTGCATCATCAATACCCCGGCGCGAAAATTGACTTCCTGCTACGAAAGGGAAATGAGGGGCTTTTAGAAAATCATCCGTTCATCACTAACCTGCTGGTTTGGGACAAGAAAACGGACAAAATGGCAAACCTGCTACGGATAGCCAGGACGGTAAGAAAGGAGCAATATACCCACGTTATCAACCTGCATCGTTTTGCGTCGTCGGGGCTGATAACATTTCTTTCCGGTGCTGGCTATAAAGCGGGATTCGATAAGAACCCTTTTTCATTCTGCTACACCAAAAAAGTGACGCACGTAATTTCCGAGCCATACGGCGAGAATAGCATACACGAAGTGCAGCGCAACCAGATGCTTATCGCTGACATTACCGACCGGGAGGCTGCCATGCCGGTGCTCTACCCTACTACTGCCGACTTTGAGTTCGTGAAGCAATACCAGGCAGAACCATATATCTGTATCGCACCATCCTCGGTATGGTTCACCAAACAATTTCCGCCAGAGAAATGGGTCAGCCTTATCAATATGCTACCGGCTAATTATCGCGTATATTTGCTGGGAGCACCTTCTGATAAAAACTTGGGGGAAAGCATCGCAAACAAAACGATTCACGCTCATGTGGAAAACCTATGCGGAAAACTAAGTTTCCTGCAATCTGCTGCAGTGATGCAAGGTGCCGAAATGAATTACGCCAACGATTCCGCACCGCTGCATTTTGCATCGGCAATGAATGCACCGGTGACTGCTGTCTTTTGCTCCACCGTGCCGGCCTTTGGCTTCGGGCCGCTGCGGGATAATGCGCGGGTGGTGGAGATACGCGAACGACTTTATTGCCGCCCCTGCGGATTGCATGGCCACAAAACATGCCCGGAGGGGCATTTCAGATGTGCAATGGACATTACAAACGATCAGCTACTATGGTGGACTTTGAGAACGACATAAAGAACTGCGTACAGGTGCTACAAAATGGAGGCACCATACTCTACCCCACCGATACGGTCTGGGGCCTGGGTTGTGATGCTATGAATACTGCTGCAGTAGAAAAAATATTTGCCATTAAGCACCGCCCAAAACAAAAAAGCATGATCGTGCTATTGGCAGATGCCCGCGACATATTGCAATACATTGCCGCTCCCCACCCGGATATAATAGCCATTGTCGAAACCTTTGAACGGCCCACGACGGTGATCTATGAAAACGCCCTTGGCTTCCCGGATAATGTAGTAAACAAGGATGGCAGCCTGGCGATACGGGTAACAACAGACCCGTTTTGTAAAGCGCTCATAAAAAGATTCCGCGGGCCTATCATTTCTACTTCAGCCAATATCAGCGGAGCAGCTACTCCAGCTACTTTTAAAATGATCGACGATGCTATTAGCAGCAATGTGGATTATGTTGTGAAGTATAGGCGGGACGATGATTCCATTGTTGCGCCTTCGAGACTGGTGAGGATAAATGAGGATGGGGGGATGGAGGTGTTAAGGGGGTAACTGAACCGGCATTCTGATTTCACCAACCACTGCTTATCGATAAATGTCTTTGCGATTTCCGACCTCCCTTATATCAACCAATAAAATAACGTCCTCTACAGAATAGATAACCCGGTAATCTCCAATCTTGATTCGCCACAGGTCAGTATAGCCTTTCAATTTTTTGCATCCAATTGGTCTTGGGTTGTCAGCTAATGCGATAATTTCCGGAATGATTTTTTCAACGACCCGCGCAGATAATTTTTGAATGTCTTTTTCAGCCCGTTTTGAAAATACGATGTTGTAACGTTTCATTTGAGCTTACCCATTTTTTTCAAATTGCTGATTACTTTTTCCAGAGGCACCTTTTCATCGTTTTTTCTCGATTCAGCAATGATGCCATCAAGCAGATCTTCGAGCTCTTCATCATAACGCTCAATGGTCTTTATATCAATAACAACTGCCCTTTTATTATTGTTTTCATCAGTCAAATAACTCACGCCTTTCATAACTAAATATTTTATACTCAAATTTACATCTTATTTCGTCTTCAACCTATCAACTTGTGAACCTATCACCTATCAACCTACAAACCTATCTTTGCAGCCGATCATGGATATTGTTTGCTCCGCTGAGGAACTTAAATTATTTCAACTGGTAGGTGATGCCGCAGCCGGCATGAAGGTGAGCTGCTACCTTATTGGTGGCTTTGTGCGCGATAAGATACTAGACAGGTCCACAAAAGATGCCGATATTGTGTGCACCGGCGATGGTATCGCGCTTGCCCATGCGGTGGCCAATCTGCTGCCCAACAAACCACAGGTAAATTTTTTCAAAACATTTGGCACCGCACAGTTCAAATTGAATGGATTTGACGTAGAGTTTGTAGGCGCAAGAAAGGAATCATATACCACTGAATCCCGCAAACCGGAAGTGACCCCCGGCACTATCGAAGATGACCAGCTCCGGAGAGATTTTACCATAAATGCGCTTGCCATTAGCCTGAACAATGACGATTATGGTAAGCTTATAGATCCATTCAACGGCATAGAGGACCTGCACAAACGGATCATCCGCACCCCACTGGGGCCGGATATCACTTTCTCCGATGATCCCCTGCGCATGATGCGTGCGATACGTTTCGCTACACAGCTTGGCTTTACCATAATGCCCGATGTTTTTGAAGCCATAACCCGTAATAAGGCGCGGATAAAAATAGTATCGCAGGAGCGGATTACGGATGAACTCAATAAGATAATGGCAGCGCCTAAACCCTCTGTGGGTCTTGACTTGCTTTTTCGCTCTGGGCTGCTCAAGGAGTTCTTCCCACAGTTTGTTGATCTTTCGGGCGTGGAGATCATAGAGGGTAAAGGCCACAAAGACAACTTCTATCATACCCTCCAGGTGATCGACAATACTGCCGCAAAAAGCGATAACCTCTGGTTGCGCTGGGCCGCCCTGCTGCATGATATCGGCAAACCTGCCACCAAGCGCTTTGAAGATGGCCACGGCTGGACATTCCATGGACATGAGGTGGTAGGCGAGCGAATGACACCGCGCATCTTCAAGCAGTTGAAGCTTCCGCTCAATGAGCATATGAAGTATGTTGCCAAGTTGGTGCTGCTGCACCTGCGCCCCATAAGCCTCACCAAAGAAGACATAACTGATTCGGCTATGCGCCGGCTATTGTTTGATGCTGGTGATGAGTTGGAAGACCTGATGATACTCTGTGAAAGCGACATTACATCTAAGAACAAAGCCAAGGTGAAACGCTACCTCGAAAATTTTGAACTGGTAAAAGAGCGGCTGAAAGAGGTAGAGGAAAGTGACAAGATACGCAACTGGCAGCCCCCCATCAGCGGTGATGAGATCATGCAGTTATTTAACCTAACCCCTTCACGCGAAGTAGGCGTGCTGAAAACCGCTGTGCGAGAAGCTATACTTGATGGTGTGATACCGAACAACTATGACGCTGCGTATACTTTACTGTTAGAAAAAGCCAAGGAATTAAACCTAAAACTGGTATAAAAACTATAACCTTTCTTATTGAAAATTCTCGCAGACTTACGACTCACGACTTAAGACTTACGACTAAAATGACCAACCGCCAGCTTTTTCAGCAACATGTAGCCCAGACCTCACCCACGCCAGTGGGTATAGAGATCATATCTGCTTCCGGCAGCTATCTCTGCGATGTAGACGGTAAAAGATACCTGGACATGATTGGCGGCATTAGTGTTTGCAATATTGGCCATAGCCATCCCAGGGTGGTGGAGGCGGTACAAAAGCAGGCCGCCGACTATATGCACGTAATGGTATATGGTGAACTGGTGCAGAGCCCGCAGGTAAAATATGCCGAACTGCTCGCAAAACATTTACCACCCAGCCTTGACTGCGTCTATTTTACCAACTCCGGCGCAGAGGCCACAGAAGGAGCTTTGAAACTTGCTCGCCGCGTCACGGGCCGCACAGATATTATCAGTTGCAACCGCAGTTATCACGGCAATACCTTGGGCGCCCTCGCAGTAATGGGTGATGAGTACTGGCGAAACGCATTCCGCCCCCTGATGCCTGGAGTATGGCGTTATGACTATAATTCTGAAGATCTGCTACAGGGGATAAACGAACAAACCGCTTGTGTGATCATAGAGACCATTCAAGGTGAAGCCGGAGTGATAACGCCCGACGAAAATTGGCTGCAACAATTGCGCAAAAAATGTACAGACACCGGGACACTATTGATATTCGATGAGATCCAGTGTGGTTTTGGCCGCACCGGGAAACTCTGGGGATTTGAGCATTATGCCGTAACACCCGATATCGTATTGCTCGGCAAGGCGCTGGGCGGCGGCATGCCTATGGGTGCGTTCATCGCATCTCACCAACTGATGCAGGAACTCACACACAATCCGGTGCTTGGCCACATTACTACTTTCGGCGGGCATCCGGTGTGCTGTGCTGCAGGTATGGCTGGAATGAAGGTGCTACTGGACGAAAACATTGTTTCGACGGTCGCTGAAAAGGAAAAATTGTTCCTTTCATTGCTGAAACATCCCGCCATAAAAACGATACGCAGTAAGGGACTTCTGATAGCCATAGAACTTGAAAGTGCAGAACAGGTGTCTGAGACCTTGCAGCGCTGCCTGGCAAAAGGCCTGTTCTCCGATTGGTTTTTGTTTGCGCCAAACTGCGTCCGGTTCGCCCCACCGCTTACTGTTACTACCGCTGAGATAATTTCAGCCTGCGAGATATTACAGTCCTGCCTGTAAAAGAAAAAGGCGGGAAAAACCCGCCTTCTTACGATAGCAAATAGTTAGAAAATTACGGGGTTAACGTGAGCTCGTAAATGTGTACGCCAATGCTAAGTTGCGCATTGGCATCGCACGTGCCCGCGCCGTAGTTGAGTATACGGGCACCCTCGTATCCGCTTACATTCACAACGCCTGATTCGCAAAAGTTACAGCCCAGTGCAAATTGTAAAGGAGTGGCGATACCAAATGAGAACACATTGCCGTCGGGCCGTGTCAACAAGGCTGTTCCGGAGATGGAGAAAATATCATCGCTCCTGTCGCCCGTGGTGTAACCCTGTACCCACTTGCGAACTAATGAACCCCTCCATACCACAAATTGACTGTTCAATGGGTCCTGGCTCACATTCATGGAGTCAGCGGCGGTAACCTTGTAATACCAGTTACCTGCAATAGTAGTATCCACGCGAGTCGTGCTGATTGTACCCGTAAGTTGGTTGTCATTCACATAATAGTTGTCAAACGTAATGGTATGCGGCTGCCCGGCATCTGAGTATTCACCGCTGTAGGATACAATTATTGTCCCCTTTCTGCTTCTTCCGTCAAGGCATACACAATCGCTGGAACCAAAGCGGATAACCAGCGTATGTGGGTTGCTAACTGTATCCACGCCCACCGTGCAGCAGGTGCCAATTGAAGTATTGTGTGTAGTGCGCATATACGCGCCGTTGTATACTTCGCCAGCCGCATCAGCTATCGAAATAACGTCATCATTTGCCCACTCTATTCTTGACGCATCCGATGCATAGCCGCCCTGGTCGTCGCCATTTCCTATGATGTTGTCGTTGCTTTTCTGGCAAGCCTGGAACACAAGCGCTGACGAGGCAACTAAAAATGCAGAAATGATTACTAGAAAAGCCTTTCTTTTAAAATTAAAGTTGAAATGCATAGTTCAATATGGTTGTTTAATGGGCTCCTTTATGGTTAATGATAATGAATTTTGCCGCTAATATACGAATAGTGGTTAATGTTGTATACAGATTAAAGCACAAAATATAAAAGGCGGAACATATTTCCGCCTTTTATTGAAAAAACAAGGAGATAATTATTTCAATGTAATGTTATAAGTGTGGCTGCCTATGGTAAGTTCTGCTTCCGAATCGCAGTTACCATTTCCATAATTCAGTGTCCGCACCCCGCCCAACGGGCCGGTAACGCTCACTACTCCGGCCTCTATCCAGGCGCAGTTGTACGCTATCTGTAAAGGAGTGGTAATTTGCATTACAAACTTGTTACCGTTAGCACGGGTTAGCGTTGTAGTTCCGGATATCAGGTAAGAGTCGTCGGTTCTGTCGGAGGTGGAATAACCAGTAAGCCAGGTCCGGGTACGAGTACCGCTCCATACTACTTCTCCATTTCCAGTACCAAGATTCAAAGTATCGTTTACATTAACTGTATAGTATACCTGACCGCTGCTATTAGTGCCCATATTGGTCACCGTCTTGATGCCGCTAAGCTGATTGCCATTCACAAAATAGTTGTCGTAAGTGATCGTGTGCGTGCTGCCGGAATCTTTGTAACGACCGCTATACTGTACCACAATACTACCACTGCGTATTTTGCCATCGGCACAAGTGCAGCCTGCAGTGAAAGTGATTGTCAGCAGGCTATCCCCGCCTCCGGTTACAGACCGCGTTACGGTAGCGCATCCGCCCAGCGTAGTACCCGTAGTCCTTAAGCCTGACCCGCTGTTTGTGGCTGCAGCAACATCCGCCATAGAAACAACGTCATTACTGTTCTGCTCCATCTTTACATTATCAGAAGCATATCCTCCATTATCATCGGCATTTGTGAGGGAATCATCTGCCTTTTTATGGCAGGCGGCGGTGAAAACAAAGAGGGCAACGGTTATAGCTGTCGCGCTCAAGCTAAGTAACAATCTGGATTTACGCATCGTTTTTATGTTTTAGGTTACTGAATAATTTTTATACATCTGAGACTGTATGCTATTCTTTTAGTTTAATGTTATCAAAAAATATTCCGAAAATTCTTATTTCACGTTAAAAGTAATAATAATTACTTTTGCGGCTCAATCCATTAAGATAAAATGCAATTAGCGATCATTGGCACCGGTTATGTAGGATTAGTTACCGGCACTTGCTTTGCGGAAACGGGCAATAAAGTGACCTGTATTGATATTGACGAAAAAAAAATAAATAGCCTAAAACAAGGTATCTCCCCTATTTATGAGCCTGGCCTTGATATGCTGCTGGAGCGCAATATAAAGGAAAAAAGGCTTTTTTTTACTACTTCACTTAGCGACGGTATTAAGAATGCGAAGGTCATTTTCCTTGCCTTACCAACGCCACCTGGCAAAGACGGCTCTGCCGACC
>CAIVEW010000058.1 GCA_903905065.1 uncultured Bacteroidota bacterium
GATCACAAATACCGACTATAACTATCAGCACCTTTTCGAATCGCTTGAGGATCTCGCTGTTATTCTTCTAGACAAGGACGGATATATACAAAGCTGGAATAAAGGAGCAGAAAAAATTTACGGGTATAAAGCAAATGACGTTGCCGGGGAAAATTTTGAAATTCTTTACACGGAAAGCGATCAGGAAAGCCGGATACCCCAACGACTGATAGTAGAAGCGGTTGGGAAAGCAAAGGCAATATATGAAGGGTGGTGTGTAAAGAAAGATGGCACTCGGTTTTTCGCAAAAATGAATATATCTGCCTGTTATGATGTTGAAGAGCACCTTACCGGGTTTTCTGTAATTGTAAATGATATCGCGGAACAAAACTATGTAGAAAAACAGACCGAGTTCGAAAAAAGCAACCTGGAAGCGCTCATCAACAGCGATTGTAAAAATATGCTATGGAGCGTAAGCCGCGATTACCTCCTGGTAAGCAGTAATCATGAGTTCGACAAAGTGATGATCTCCATGTTGGGTCGCGGCATAGAAAAAGGGATCACAGTATTACAGGACGGATTTGATAAAGAGCAGCTCGTGAGATTTAAGGAATACTACGATCGGGCTTTGACCGGTGAGGTTTTTACCATAAAGGAGCACGTATCAGTGCCGGTTAACTACTGGGCTGAAATGTCCTTTTCCCCGGTGCGCTTAAATGATGACATCGTAGGTGCGGCCTGTTGCGCACGTGATATTACGGAGCAGGTGCACGCAAATGAAAAACTGGAGCAGGAACAATATAAATATCATTCTCTTATCGCCCAGAGTACTGAGGCGGCAGCAGTTATATCAGCAGAAGGAAAGCCGCTTTACGTTTCCCCATCCATAAAAAATGTACTTGGTTATACAGATGAAGAATTAATGCTGATCGACCCGGTTACATTGATGCATCCCGAAGATATAGCATCAAAGGTGCTGGTGCTGCAAGCCGCGATTGCCAATCCCGGTATCCCGGTAAACGGGGGTGAGGGGAGAATGCAGCATAAGAACGGCAGCTGGCGGTGGCTGGAATGTACGGTTACTAACATGCTGCACGATCCGAGTATAAACGGTATCGTTGACAATTTCAGGGACATCACGGAAAGAAAACTGGCTGAAGAAAAAATAAATGCCATCAACCGGCTCTACTCATTTTCCAGCCATGTCAACCAGGCCATTGTAGATGTAAGCGACCAGCGTGCACTGTTTAATAAAATATGCCGCATAGCTATTGACGAGGGAAAATTCAAGGTAGCTATTATAGGAGTGGTAAATGAAAAACAAAGAACCATAAATATCGTGGAGCAATGCGGTCTCGCGCGCGAAGACATACCGTTATTTATGGACGTGTCCTTAGACAACGAAGGACTGCAGGCGCAGGTGTTGCATTCGGGTATTTACCGGGTATGTAACGACCTGCAGAGCGATGTTGCAATGGAGTCATGGCACGCCTTCACAAGGTCACGCGGGTGGGGTTCCGGCATAGTGCTTCCGATAAAAAAAGGAGGAGTAGCGTTCGCGACCCTGAACGTTTTTTCAGAACGATTGGATTTCTTTACAGACCAGGAGATAGAATTGCCGAACGAGGTAGCGAATGACATTTCTTTTGCCCTCGATGTTTTTGAAAAAGAGAAACAACGCCAGGTAGCCGAAAACAAGCTGAGGCACAGCGAGCTCCGGCTCAAGCAGGCACAGTCCATCGCTCACTTTGGCAGCTGGGAGCGCGACTTGTCTACAGGAATACTCAACTGGTCCGATGAAACACTCCGTATCTACGGGCTTGGTCCACACGAGCGGCTACAGACCTATCAGTCCTGGATGTCTTTTATTCATCCCGATGATGTCGAGAGCGTGCGGAAAATTATTAAAGAAGGTGTAGCCAATGAGGACAATGTTTCATTTTATCATCGTATAGTCCGCCGGGATGGTGCTATCCGGCACATCTATTCCCAGACCCGGCTCGAATTCAGTCCGGAGGGGGCTCCCATAGGCCTGTATGGTATAGCACATGATATTACCGAA
>CAIVEW010000059.1 GCA_903905065.1 uncultured Bacteroidota bacterium
AACTTCAAAAACTTTTGCAAATGCACAATTGATTGCTGGTGGCGGAGGATCATCTGGAAAATTCAACCAGCGGTTAGAGGACCTGACCGTTTCGATGGAGGTGCTTAAACCCGCGATGATCAATAACAAGAATACCACGAGTATAGAAACAGCACTGGAGCAGGTGCCCGGGGTGACCATAATAGACAATGATCCCCAGATACGCGGCGGCAGCGGTTTCACCTTTGGCGTGGGTAGTAAGGTGGCCATTTTGTTGGATGGTTTGCCCATGTTGAGCGCTGATGCAGGCAGGCCGGAGTGGAATTATATTCCGGTAGAGAACATTTCCCAAGTGGAGATCATTAAAGGCACATCTTCCGTTCTGTATGGTTCATCGGCGATAAACGGGGTTATCAATATTCGTACAGCCTATCCCACCAGTGAACCTAAAACTGTTATCAGTTATTCGGCAGGGGGCTATAGCGCACCGGCTCAGCCTGCTCAAAACTGGTATGACGGAGCCATACCCGGCTTTATGAATCTCAACTTTCTTCACTCAGAAATAATACACAAAAATATTGACTTCGTAATAGGGGGCAATTTTAACATCGACCAAGGCTATATCGGCCCTTATCCTGCGCAGGGTTATCTGCCACCATCTCTTAAAACAGCTTTGCTGCTTCCTGATACCATTCCTGCTTTAACCAATAAAGATATGTTGAAGGAAAGGGCCAGGCTTAACTTTAATTTAAGATACCGGTCTAAAAAAGTGCCTGGCCTAAGTTTTGGCATTAACGGCAATGGCATGTATAACAAAACAAATATGGCACTGGCTTGGCTCGATGACTCTTCTGGGCTATACAAGTCATACCCGGGGGCTGTATTACTGGAAAATCAGACCTTTTTTAATCTTGACCCATTTATCAAGTACGATGCAGGTAACGGTGTTACGCACAGCCTGGAAACAAGGATATTTCATACGAATGATAATGTAGCGGGCTATCGTACAAACTTAGATACGGAATCCAACCAGTCAACGAGTGGTACCGTGTATTATGCAGAATATCAGCTTCAAAAAAAATACCCCGAGTTAGGCGCCACCTTCACCGGCGGACTGGTGACCGATATTGCAACTTCCCATTCCCAGCTATATGATTCGAGCGGGACGCCCGATAACCGGATCATGAACCTTGCTGGCTACCTGCAGCTTGACAAAAAAGCCTGGGATATACTGAACCTGTCCGGCGGGGTAAGATATGAATATTACCAGGCCAACAACCAGCAAGGTACTGCTACCCCTATCTACAGGGCAGGGGCCAGCCTGCAGGTGCTAAAAGGCACCTGGATTCGAACATCATTTGGAGATGGCTTTCGATACCCCTCCATTACCGAAAGGTACATATCCGATAAAGCGGGCCTGTTTGGCATTTTCCCAAACCCTAATTTGCTGCCCGAAACCAGTAAGAATTTTGAAGTGGGCATTAAGCAGGGCTTTAAGATAGGCGACTGTATGGGGTACCTGGATGTTGCCGGCTTCCAGCAAAACTATCACAATACTATCGAGTATCTCTTTGGTGTCTGGGACCCTACCGTGTCATTGGTTGGCTTTAAGTTTGTGAATACAGGGGATTCCAGGGTTAACGGAGCTGATATATCGCTGGCTTGCGCCACTCCGGAAAGCAATAAGAGTTTCCGGATTACAGCACTGGCCGGGTATACATATATAGACCCCATTTCGCTGACGCCCAACTATGTTTACGCCGTCACCAAGAACTTATCCGGCGGCATAGGTGATTCGGTCACCTATAAAAACAGCAGCCTCAACCCTTCGGGAAATGTACTTAAATACCGGTTTAAGAATATGGTGAAACTGGACATCGAAACACGCATACATAAGTTTGCCGTGGGTGTGAGCTACAGGTACTACAGTAAGATGCAGAACATTGATACCGCGTTCCAGATCATAGAGAGCCTCACGCAAAGTGTTAACAGAAGTTTCCCTCAGTTCCAGACCCTAAACATCGTCAACTACTGGGAAACGCATAAAAGGTACAGTATTTTTGATGCGCGCATCAGTTATAAACTCAGCCTGAAACATAAGCTATCCGTGATCTGCAACAACGTATTTAATGTAGCATACTTCCTGCGGCCATTGAAGATAGAGCCGCCACGCACAACAAGTGTACAATATGTCTACACCTTCTGACGAAGGAGATCAATAATACGAGAGTGTACCGTCAAACTGGCCGCTGGTAACGGTGGTACCGTCCGCGGTAGTAAAAGAAAACTTTCCTTCAAACCTTCCAGTGCTTGATTTTTCAACCACCTGTATCCAGCCGGATACAGCAGCGCTTCCACCACTTCCGGATGCTGATGTAACTACTGATGCTGTAGCACTGCCCGGTACCGCATAATAACCCTCTGCGTTGGGCACTCTAAGGGTAACACTAGGCTGAGTGGTAGTGCCGGGAGTATATATGCTGGTGGTGCTGGTGATCACCGTCATTTGCGGGTTATGCGTAGTCGTATCGGCATGAAAGATAACAGCGGGTGTGCCCGACGCAGAGTAGGAGATCGTATCTATCGTTGCCAAAACACTATTTGGGTATTCGGTTTGCTTACCGCAACCGGTTAAAAAGTAAAAACATATTATTGGAAGGGAAACAAAAACAAGTATTTTTTTCATCATCGTTTTGATTATAATGGCGAAAGATAATAAAAAATACGTTTTTAGCTAGCTATTTTGCGAGAATTGGGCATAATTAGGCCGAGTTCTGAGCGCTTTTCTGATCTTAAACTAATATAGAATAAAATGAAAGCTTATTTTCTGAGAAGTATCTCATAATCGTCAGTAGTCAAGTCTATCTGCTTCAGAATATCCAGTATCAAGGACCGTTTCAAATCTGAACTCCCGTGGAACGGTATCGTCGTGTACCTTCCGTCTGGATGACGATAAAATCTGTGGCTGCCTTTTGCCGGACAAACAGAAATCCCATTTTTAGTAAAATTTTCTCAAGAGATCTGGCGTCCGTAAGTGGAAATCGGCTCATCTGCTCACCGTTACTTGCTGAAACCCCACAAACTCGGGTAAATGGGCCAATTCTTCATCAGTCAATTCCTCGAGACACAATTCTATTACTTCTTTTAAGTTTATATTTAGTTCATCCAGGCTCTCAGCTTGGGTATACGCACCCGGCAGAGCGGGGACTCGCGCCGTATACCCGCCGGACTCATTATCGCGCTCTATTTGTGCTGTAAAAGAGTACTGTTGCATCAATCAAATTTACACCAAAAAAAAGAATAACTGCTATCAACCTATCAACCTTTTAACTATTTCATCCGTCTACCTCTCACCTTATCCCCGTACCTTTGCGCCTCTTATGCATTACGTTTCAGCAGACAGGATCAGCAAAACTTACGGAATAAAACCTTTGTTTACCAATATCACTTTCCACATCAGCGAAGGGGATAAAATAGCCCTTATTGCCCGTAACGGCAGCGGCAAATCTACGCTGCTGAAAATACTCGCAGGAAAAGACACGCTCGATGATGGCACACTGTGGGTGCATAAAGACGTGACGGTGGCGCTGTTTGAGCAGGAGCCACAGTTTGCGGAGGAACTGTCTGTACTTGACAATATCTTTCATTACCGGCACCCTGTTGCCGAGGCAATGCGCAACTATGAGAAGATACTTGCTGATGGATCCAAAGACCATGTAGCGCTTTCGGCCGCCCTGGCCAAAATAGATGAGCTCGGCGCATGGGATTTTGAGGCCAAGGTGCACCAGATACTTAATAAGCTGAACATAAAAGAGCTCGACCAGAAAGTAAAAACCCTTTCCGGCGGCCAGCGCAAGCGCGTGGCACTCGCACAAGTGCTGATAGACATTGGTTTTGAGCATAAGCATGTGCTGCTGATAATGGACGAGCCTACCAACCACCTGGATGTGGGCATGGTAGAATGGCTGGAGAATTACCTCAACCAGCAAAAGGTAACACTGCTGATGGTAACCCACGACCGCTATTTCCTGGAAGATGTGTGTGATGAAATATGGGAGCTGGACAATGAAGTGCTTTATACCTACGAGGGCGACTATCAGTCTTATCTTGAAAAGAAAGCGGCACGAATAGAAAACACTATTGCCAATATCGATAAGGCGCGAAATCAGTTTCGCAAAGAGCTGGAGTGGATGCGCAAGCAGCCCAAAGCTCGGACCACCAAATCAAAAAGCAGGCAGGACAATTTTTACGAAATAGAAACCAAGGCTAAACAAAAAGTCGTGGACAACCAGGTGGAACTGCAAATGAAAATGAGCCGCCTGGGTGGAAAAATAGCAGAGCTGAAGAAAGTATATAAAAGCTATGGAGATAAGGTAATACTGAAAGGGTTCGACTACACCTTCAAAAAGGGTGAGCGCATAGGTATCATTGGCAAGAACGGCGCCGGTAAAAGCACTTTCCTACAGATGCTGCAAGGCCTGGAGCAGCAAGACAGTGGCAAAATAAACATCGGTGAAACCGTGGTCTTTGGTAATTTCTCGCAGCAAGGGCTCGAGATTAAAGAGGACATGCGGCTGATAGAGTTTGTAAAAAATATTGCGGAGAATTTTCCGCTCGCCGATGGCAGCACACTTACTGCGTCGCAGTTCCTTACCTTGTTTCTTTTCCCGCCGGAGCAGCAATATACCTACCTTTCTAAACTAAGTGGGGGAGAGAAGAAACGCCTGCAACTGCTGGCTGTTTTGTTCCGCAACCCTAACTTCCTCATTCTTGATGAGCCCACGAACGACCTGGACCTTCCTACACTTTCAGTGCTTGAAAATTTTCTCGACGACTTCCCTGGCTGCCTGGTAATTGTATCGCATGACAGGTACTTTATGGACCGGCTGGTAGATCATCTGTTCGTATTCGAAGGCGATGGCGTGGTACGCGACTTTCCGGGCAATTATTCCACATACCGCATCGAAGAGAGGGCTAAAGAAAAGAAAACAACGCTCATTACCGGCACCAAAAACATGGAGCCGGAAGCGCCGAAGCCCGTCCCGAAGCCCGTTGCTCCAACTCCTGAAAAAAAGAAGTTCTCTTTTAAAGATAAACGGGAATATGACCAGCTTGAAAAAGAGATAGCGGCACTGGAAGCAGAGAAAGTTACCATTACTGAAAAAATGATGGACGCAAATCTCAACTACGACCAGATCCAGCAGCTCAGCAACCGGATGGTTCATATAACCCAGCTTCTTGAAGAAAAAGAAATGCGCTGGCTGGAACTGAGCGAATATATTGCTTGATAGTCGTCGCCTGTCTTCCGGCAGGCAGGGTCATGGTTGGTAAGTGGCAAGGCCGCGCTAGGGATCAAGACAAGCTGTTAATATTTCTATGCAAAATTCCTCCTACAGGTATTTTCCTCTATTTTTGCACTCTAAAAATTTAAAAACTAAAAGAATGAAAGCAATTAAATTATCTATACTGTCTGGCCTGATGCTGACAGCCAGCCTTACTACGGTGAAGGCGCAGACAGCCGATGAGATCATCCAGAAGCATATAGACGCTATTGG
This sequence comes from uncultured Bacteroidota bacterium, assembly GCA_903905065.1. Lineage (GTDB taxonomy): Bacteria > Bacteroidota > Bacteroidia > Chitinophagales > Chitinophagaceae > Nemorincola. The sequence continues at coordinate 5,535 of CAIVEW010000059.1, forward strand.
CGGCACAGAAAAGTGGAACAAGATAACATCGATGAAGAAGATTGGCAGCATGAGCATACAGGGCATGGATATTGGTTATACGTCAACCGTTGTCAACGACAAAGGAATGCGGACCGATATTTCGGCAATGGGCATGAACGGCTATGTGATCGTAACCCCGAAAGAAGGATGGATGTATATGCCCATGCAAGGCATGGATAAAGTAACCCCAATGCCTCCGGAGCAGTTGAAAGTACTTGCGGACAAGATGAACACAAAAGCAGCTATGCTTGCCGACAAATCCGGCATTACTAAGTCAGAATATGTTGGAAAGGACACTATCACGAACATTCCTTGTTTCAAAGTTAAGATGACAGATAAGGATGGCAATGTCCAGACCAATTTTTTTGATGTATCTACCTACTACCTCGTCCGTACCGAAGCAACTGTAAAAACACCGGATGGCGAGCAGGAAATGGCAATGAGCTTCAGCGACTTTAGGAAGCAACCCGAAGGCATAGTAATACCGATGACCATGACTTCACCAATGGGTGTTGGTGATATCACTGTAAAATCGGTTGAGATCAATAAGCCGGTGAGCGACGATATCTTCAAACCGTCAGCCCCGTCAGCTTCTGACAAAAAATAATTTGCATAACAAACCCCAGGCAGAGTGCCGCAATACATCGCATCTCTGCGAAAGAAAGGAAACTCAATTGCAAAATGACCAGTACTGAAAAAAAACATCCCGGCAAGTTGCCGGGATGTTTTTTTTGAAATTATTTGGCTCGCTCTGAGAATTTGCACATTTTCAAATTCGCTCATTTTTAAATTATTCATTACCTCACCAGCGTCAGATCACCTTTCGCTTCGATAGTATTCCCGCCGCAGTCATAACTGATAAAGTAGTAGTACACACCCATATCCTGAGGCACACCGCCAAAACTGCCATCCCAGGATGGTTCCGAATTGGCGCTCTCAAAAACGGTTTGTCCCCAGCGGTTCACAATACGGAATTCATGGAAATTATGATAGCCATTGAATATCGGCCGGAACTTATCGTTAAGGCCATCACCATTAGGCGTGAACGCATTAGGGAACAGCACGGAGCAGCATTCCTCCGGGCTGAACTGCTGGGTTGATGACGCAGTGCAGCCGAAAGGATCCGTTACCGTCAGCGTTATTGCTGTTCTGCCTTGCTCCAGCTTACCCCAGATAGCAGGTTGATTGTTGTTGTTGAAACAATGTTCGGGCTGCCACAAGTAATAGCAGTTTGCATCAAGGTAATGGGCCTTGAACAGGATGCTATCCTCAAGACACAATGTGCCGGTGGATTTTGGAACAGCGCTAAAAGTTGCATCCGGTTTGGCATGCACATCTACCGTATCAATTATTGGTATTGATGGGCAAAGGAGATTGGAGATCGCCGTCAATGTAACCGAATAGATGCCCGCAGAGGGGAAGGTAACGATAAACGGCCCCCCATGGTTGGACGAACCCGCCAATACCGTTGCTCCGCCGAAATCCCAGGTATAATCTGTAACACCAGCGCCGATATGTGAGAGTGCAACAGTAACTGAATCTCCGAAGCAGACATTTGGTTTCACGTAGAATGCAGCATCAGGCGTATTGACGTACACGGTCATTGCGAGTGTATCTTTCGAATTACATGCAGCATATCCATCACCTACGGTAAGCATAATATAATTGCCACCTAGTACGGTATCGTAATACATGGTGATGGATGAATTGTCTAAAGACGAACCTGCATACAAAACGCCGTTAGATGGTAAGGTCCATGAATAAGTTTCTCCTGTGAAGGTCGGTCCGGAATAGGCAAAGCTGATAGTATCGCCCTGGCAGGCCGTAGGCCGTGTAGGTACTATGGAAAATATAACGTGTACATGTACTGTAACCTGCAGCGGAGCACGAGCGCCCTCGCACCCTGTTGAATTCTGGCTTACATACCAGGTGGTGACGCCTGGCACATTGGTAGGAGGTATCGGGGCTGATGCCGAACCTGCACCGCCCACCGCGGCTGTGTACCAAAGCAGGTTGGTTCCAATTGCCGTAAGTGCCACCGCTGTTTCATTCTGGCAGTAATCAAGATTTGATGTGATCGGCGCTGCAGACAACGGGACAACGGTCATCGGCGCCGTGATGATACAACCAGTGCCGAGTGTGTAGGTAATTGTAGCAGTGCCCACAGAAATACCCGTCACCATTCCGCCAGCGTCTATGGTAGCAATGGAGGTATTATTACTCAGCCAGGTACCACCTGCGCTAGGATCATTCAGCGTAACAGTTGTGCCAAGGCAAACGTTTACACCGCCGCCTATGGGTGCCGGCAATGGATTTACCAGCACGGGGATAGTGGTATAACAGCCGCCGGCCAGCGTATAAGTGATCGTGGCAACACCTGCTGAAACACCGCTTACAACAACAGATCCCGACACGGATGCAACACCGGGGGTGCTGCTGGCCCAGGTACCACCTGCCGATACATCGGATAGGGTAGTAGTTAGCCCAACACAAACATTAGTAATGCCGGTAATGGCGGCCGGGACAGCATTGACCGTAACAATACGGGTGCTGAAGCAACCTGCCCCTGATGTGTAACTGATGCTTGTTGTACCGCCCGACACACCGGTGACAAGCCCGGAGCCAGCGCCAATAGTAGCTACGCCCGGTAGTGTACTGGCCCATGTGCCGCCCGGTGTTGCATCACCAAGTGTAGTGGTAGCGCCAACGCAAAGCACTGCCGTTCCCGTTATTGGGGCAACGTTGTTAACGTTAAAAGTGATGGAAGCCGAACAACCGGCGGCGGTTATATAACTGATCGTAGTTGTTCCGTTAGATACGCCGGTTACCAGCCCTGTGCCGCTAACAGTAGCCACGCCTGGTGTTGTGCTCGACCATGTGCCTCCGCCGGCGGCATCGTTCAGCAATGAAGTACTCCCTACACAAACCGTTGTCAAGCCGGTTATCGGAGAAATAGGGTTAACCGTGACAACGGCGTTCACGGAGCAGCCGGAAGCTGTCGTATAAACTATTGTTGACGTACCACCTGATACACCCGTTACCACCCCTGTTCCTGCACCTATTGTCGCGACACCCGGAGTGCCTGATGTCCAGCCGCCACCGCCCGCAGCATCGGCAAGCGTTGTTGTGCTACCCTGGCAAACGGTCAAAGTTCCTGTGATCGGGGAGAGTGGGTTAACGGTTACCACCGCAGATGCGGTACAGCCTGCAGCCGTTGTATAAACAATAGTACTGGTGCCGTTAGAGATTCCAGTAACAAGTCCGGAACCCACGCCTATCGTGGCAATTGCCGGCGTACCACTGTTCCAGGTGCCGCCGGGTGTTGCATCAGCTAGTGTTGAAGTTGCACCTGCGCACAAGGCGAGGGTTCCCGTTATTGGCGATATTGGGTTCACGGTCACAACCGCGGATACAGAGCAGCCCGCTCCTGTAGTGTAAACTATTGTAGAAGTGCCACCGGATACGCCTGTCACAATTCCCGTACCTGCGCCAATGGTAGCAACTGCAGGCGTACCGGAAGTCCAGCCGCCGCCGCCAACAGCATTTGCAAGTGTGGTCGTGTTACCCTGGCATACAGTCAAAGTTCCTGTGATCGGGGAAAGTGGGCTAACGGTTACAACCGCACTAGCCGTGCAGCCTGCCGCTGTATATACAATAGTCGATGTACCTCCGGAAATACCGCTTACAACGCCCGTACCAGCTCCTATGGTCGCTACGGCTGTAGTGCTGCTACTCCATGTGCCGCCACCTGCGGCATCGGCAAGTGTTGATGTTGCGCCGGGACAGAGTATCAGCGTGCCGGTAATCGGAGATATCGGGTTAACGGTCACAACGGCTGATACTGTGCAGCCCGCACCTGTCGTATAAACAATGGTTGAAGTGCCACCTGAAACACCGGTTACGACACCAGTTCCCACGCCTATCGTAGCCACCGCTGTATTACTTGAGTTCCACGTGCCACCGCCCGCAGCATCTGCAAGCGTTGTGGTGCTGCCCTGGCAAACCAACAAAGTACCCGTTATAGGAGCAAGTGGGGTTACTGTTACCACGGCTGTTGCCGTGCACCCGGCCGCCGTTGTATATGCTATTGTGGAAGTTCCATTAGTTAAACCGCTGACGATCCCTGTGCCTGCGCCGATGGTAGCTACACCCAGGTTGCTGCTGCTCCACGTTCCACCCGCCACGGCATCGTTCAGCGTGCTTGTGCTTCCCGCACATAAAGACAAGATGCCAGTTATCGGCGCTATAGGATTAACCGTGACGACGGCAGTGGCCGTACAGCCTGCGGCTGTGGTATAAACGATTGTCGAGGTGCCTCCGGCCACGCCGGTTACCACACCAGTTCCTGCGCCTATGGTGGCAACACCTGTTGTTCCGGAGCTCCACGTGCCGCCGCCTGCTGCATCAGCAAGGGTTGTCGTGTTTCCGGGACATACCTTGAGGGTGCCGGTTATAGGCGCAATATTGCTAACAGTAAGTGTTGCCGTTACGTAACACGTGGCGCTGCCATAAGTGATCGTTGTTACACCGGTCGCCACCCCTGTCACCAGGCCTCCTGCGCTTATTGTTGCAACTCCTGGATTACTGCTGCTCCATGCGCCACCCGCGGTTGCATCAGTAAGTGTAGTAGTAGCGCCGGGACAAATGGTGAGTGTTCCTAAGATCGGTGTAGGCAGCGCTGTTACGGTTACAATTGCTGTAGCCGAACAGCCGGTGCCAGTTGTCGTGTAGCTGATAGTGGTAGTGCCGGGGCCAACGGCAGTTACTACTCCGCCGGGGCTCGTTATGGTGGCCACACCGGTATTACTACTGGTCCAGGTATGTGCGCCTGTAGCTGTTTCGCCAAGCGTGGTAGTGTTGCCCACACAAAGTGACAATGTGCCGGTGATCGGAGGTTCAGTGATGACGGTAACAGTAGTAGCTCCGGTAGCAGTAATACCACAAGCATCGGTTATTGTAAGATTGTAGGTCGTTGTTCCCGCAGGTGACACGGTAACGGGAGACCCGGAGAGCGGCCCGGGTGTCCAGGAGTAGGTATAAGGAGGAACTCCATAATCCCCGACAGCAGTCAGTGAGGTTGAAGAGCCTGCACATATTGTGGCAGGCCCGGCAGTTGCAGACACAAACTCAACCGTGTGCCCATATACAGTGATGACAAGAGGCTCACTGCCATAAGCATAAGTAGTCGCACAAGCCGCAGCAGGCGCATATGCCTGATAGAAATACATGGTGATATTCAGCGGATAAGAAGGACATTGAGGAGGGGGGATGCAAGTACTTAAGCCAGATGTAGTGGCGCCTGGCGTGCCCCAGATAGAAATTGGAGTCGTAGTAGTGCAAGTTCCAGGCGAAGCGCCAAGACAACGCCATACATTGCCTCCAGCTAATGTTCCGGGGCTTCTGCACGCACCCATGTAGAAAAACTCTCCAGCATATTCCAAATAATTGGGGAATACCGCTGTGTACTGAAAAGTGAATTGGATATCAGTAATAGTACAATTGGTCGGGGTATTTGCAGCATTAGCATATGCACAACCGGATGTTGCTGTCAGAGTAGCTCCGATATAGCTGCTTCCATTTATAGTGGTAGTGGTACTAGTGCTCACAAGAGGATCAATGATAACAGGATAAGCCAAAGCAGGTTTGTTAAGATAGCTGCCCGGCAATGCTATATCCAGCACATTGTTATTGCCAATAAGATAGCTGAGCGGCTCCAGCGAATTTTTGTAATTACCTTTTTCATAAACAGTTGGGGCGCCTATAGCATACCTTATTGCTCCGGTATTATCATCTACCATAAGTTCGCCGCTAGTCTCAGTCTGCCCGCGTGTATTCAGGCTCAAGCCATTATCCAGCAACAGGTGGTCCCTGATCAGCAGCTTGCCCGCGGCATATTGCGGTAATGCGTGATTGATATGGAAATTCGTTTTTATTGCGCTACGCATTATGCCAATCTCTATGTCTATTCCAGGCCAGGCATTGTTTACATACACGCCGCCATCTCCTGCGGTATGGTGCGTATAATCAGCCGCGCCTAAATTAACTTGCCTGCCATCCGGCTGCACATAAATAAGCTCCAGGTTGTGGTTGAAACTGATGCTTTCCCCTACCTTGCCCAATGAAGAAAAACTGCTGCCAGCATTGGTATTTATCTTCACAGGCACTGCTTCTTCAGAAATCGTATATATCCCCCTGTTGGCTGCATCGGGCTGCAATTGTGTTTTTATTGTCCTCCAGTTGCCCTGCGCATCACGGTAGTGCATCGGCTGGGTAGAAGTTTGCGTCATTTTTTCTTTGCTGCCCTCATGTATGCCTTCCCTTACAAAAGTTTTTGTGGTCTCTGTGCGCTCGCTCAGCAGTTCGTAACAATCATCACAGGGCGCGCCTGCATATACTACGCCAAAATCAGGATGGTTTTCATATCCGGCGTTTGCTGCCATTGCTTCTGCGCTCAGGTTTTTCTTTACGGGGGTGAATGACTTATAATTCGGGCCATTCTCTGTCCGTTTGCGCCTTCCGTCTGCGGCGCCATCGTTAATGCCGGCAGGCCGGCTTATGGGACTACCGGTACTCACTGGTGACCATGCCGATGTTGGTGAGGTGGCCTTGGAACTCAACGGATAGACCCCCATCACACCCTGCCCGTATGAATTGAAACAAACAAGCAACGCCGCACCGATGATAACGGGTAGAATAAACAAACGGGTAGAAAAACAATTCATGAGCTCTTGTAATTTAAAAAAGAATAAAACGGTATTCGCTAAGTAAAGACAATACACAAAGTAAAGAAGTTGGGTGCAACTTCAATTACTATGAATATTTGCCTGTATTAAGCCAACATAAAAATAAGCTATATCTACATATTATTACAGCAATAAGCTGCCTTTTTTATTAACATTAGGAAAAATTTTAAAATGGGCGCAGGCTGGAGGATGGTGCCCTGTGAAATAACGCTAATAAACGATGATTTAGCTTGTGCTCCTACTGCTGCGGTACTTCGCCTTTGTTCACTTGTACTATTCCCTTGGGGTTGGTGATCTGGTACCACGAGAAATCGCTGTTTGCTTCCATGCCGTTGCCATAGAGCACTTCTGTAGGAGTGGTAATTCGTACAGGTTTTTCGGTAAAGAATTTTTGGGCGCTGGCATTATAGATCAGCTCATCCGTATTTAGTTTTTCCCCTTTCTTGGTTATTATTTGTACGCTGTCCCAGATGATCATATCTCCCTGCGCCTCATAGTATCTTGATGAATCGGCCGTAAGTATGTCGTCAACCGATCCGGTGCTATCATTGAAAAATTCCACCTTGAGGCGGGTATTCATATCGATGTATGGGCGCCTTGTTCCCTCATTGCGCACAAAATCATGGGCGAAAATGCGCATATTTATTTTGCCGGTTTTGCTGTAAACAACGGTAACGTCCACGGCATGGTCTTCGGCCTGGTTAGGCTTTCCGGTAAGGGCCCTGATTTCGTTAGGGTCGTTCTTGCAGGAGGGGGTAGCGAATAGTAAAATGCCCGGAATGAGTATACGGACGATGCTCCGGAAAGAATATTTCACGTGCCAATTAATCATACTTGCGTTTAACGAACCAAAGGTCATTAAATGACATGCCCAGGGAAAAACGAACGTATGTTTCCTGTATCAGGTTATTGGTGTTAGTGCCGATACGGCCAATATCCAGCGAAGTGTGCAGGTGCGAGAACGACCGGCGGAACGGCAGGCTGGCCCCAAGGGTAAGGCCGTATAACGGGAGCTGCGTATTTTGAAATGTGAGATAATCCGTGCCGTAATAAAGCCCGAAACGGTAAGTGATCCGGGAATAATAATTACGGATATTGTTGGCGTCGGGGGTATACTCGCCGCCTATGCTCGCTTTATACGAACTCTTTGCAACGAAATCGTTCATCGTTACATTTGGTGCGCTATTGAATCCGCTCCATTTTGTAGCCGTGTAATCAACCCCGATACTCCAATTGCCATTTTTAACCAGCATAGCACCAATACTATACGACATCGGCAGTTTTAGTTTCCCGCGCGATTCACCAGAATAAGAGCTGGTATCATTTACAATGGTATCGCCAAAATTATAAACACTCTCCTGGTAGGCGTCCAGTCGCTCCGTGATGTTCTGTGTCAGGGTGACTGTGCCGCCTATGCGCAGCGTGTAGTTTGAGTCAAGATTGTGCTCCCACATAGCGCCGCCCTTCCAGTAGATGCCGCCCACGCGCGTGTAGTTGGAAAAATTTGCCGTATAGGACCTGTTGGTGAGCACGGTATCGATAGAAGCCACCTGGGTAGTACTGTTGACAGTGCCAAACATATAGCCCACATTTGCGCCAATACTGAAACCCTTGTACTGATATGCTGCCCCTATGTACGCATAGTTCAGCCCGCCATCTCCATTGTAAGACCTCACAGTTTCTCCAAGGGGTGAGCCGGAAAAAATAGTATCTACCAATGAATAAAATGAATGGGTGTATGGCTTGAACCCAAAGCAAAGGCCAGCATTTTTATTGATGGGCATAGCAATGGTCAGGTACGAAAGTGTTGCGGTGCCTGTAGTGTAAGATGAACCGCCGCCGTTTACATTCCGGGTACTGGCGGTCATGCCCACTTCATAAGTTGTGCGTTTCAGAAATGAATAAGACGCAGGATTGTCAGAATTTATTTCGTAAGGGTTCTCAAAAGCAGAAGTAATGTTCCCCATTCCTTTTAACACAGTGCTATTCCCATTTTGCAGTTCACCGATGCCGTATTTCGAATACGGGTTATTCTCACGGTTAGCAAGCGGGTTACTGGTAGAACTTGTTTGGGCAAACAGGGAAGATGTCGCAAAAAGAAACAATACAACTAGTAAACACCTATCGAGGGGACGGAACATTATGGTTTAAAATTAAATTTAATCCCTTCAACAATAAGTCGGGGTCAGCAAATATCTTACTTTTAATTTTGCTTGCAAAGAATGGTGCATCACCACCCGTTAATATCGCGTTAAAATCAGTCTGTACACGCTCGTATTCACTGATCATACCATCTATCTCAAAAGCAATACCATAGGCTGCGCCGCTCCTCATGCAGGTGGCCGTATCATAACCCAGTAATATCAATTCACCGTCCATATTAACTTCCGGCAGTTTGCCGGTAAAGGTGTGCATAGCTTGCAGCCTCATATTCAGGCCCGGCGAAATAGCTCCTCCGCGGAACATTTTATTCTTCTGCACAAAATTATAGGTAACGCAGGTGCCCGCGCTTATGACCAGGTTGTTTTTATCCGGATGCTGCAGGTAGGCAGCTACTACCAATGCAATGCGGTCGGGCCCAAGGGTGTCGCCCGAAAGATATCCATTATGAATAGGCAGGCGGGTATTACTGTCCAGCGTTATTACATGCTTTATATGCGAGTGAACCAGGTTTTCAAGTTCGTCGTTCTTGCGTAATACGGAACAGATGATGGCCTTAACAGGACTGTGCTGGCTTATAATGTTCGTTATTTTTTCCAGCGCCTCGGCAGGTGAAAAGGTAAATTGTTTTTGCAAAGTTTCATTATCGAAAATTGCCGCTTTAACGCTGGTATTGCCCCAGTCGATGCAAAGATTTACAGACATGGTAGTGTGTGTTTTGTTAAGGAGTAGCAAATTAATAAAAAATCATTCGTTTGCCGCAAGTATTTTTTTTGCGGATCATTGTCGTTAGCGTATAAGGTGAATTGCGGTGACGAATAAAGTTACTGGCGTATTCTAATATTTAATAATTTAGTGCTGCTATTGCGTTATGCCAACTTGTAACAGCTAATTAATTACTTCTATGTCAAATACGCCCGGCCCGCTCCCGCTTTGCTCTTATGTGGTGACCCTGCTTGTGGCTGGCCACACGCGGGAAGAGATAGAAGTTCGGCTACTGGAGCAAGGCCATGACCAGCGGTTCGTGCAGGAATTGGTGGCTGAGGGCGTCAAACTTCACAATATGAAAATACGGGCGCAGGGCCTTTCCCTGATACTTGGCGGCGCCTTCATTTGCCTGCTCAGTTTCATTCTGTCGATCACAGCATCCTTCACCCATATCAATTTCCCCATAGTTTTGTACGGCCTTACGAGCCTGGGGATCATTGTTGTGTTCGCAGGCTTCGTAAAAATATTTTAGCGAGACTTCCTGCCTTATAGAAACTATATCTGGATACCAAACTGCAGATTTGCCTCCAGTATAGAGCCGGGGCCGGTGAAGTAGAAAATGCGGTAAGAATTTTTGTAGGCAGGCGGCAGGTCGGGGAGCTCAATGACCCTGACGCCCCCTCTTATCGTTACAAATAATACACCCTTATTGTACCTGCGCCCAACGCCGGCAGACCCACCCACGTAATCGGTTGCAGGCAATATGCCCTTATCATTATATCCGAAAATAGTGACGTTAGACCCATCATATCCTGCGGTACCCGCCATGCCGCGCGCGTATATGAAATTCTGGAACAGCACATTGTACCGGCCGTTCCGCCACATTTTCCGGAGGTACACCCTGATCTCCAGATCCTGCTCTGTGCCGGGGTAAAGGCCATGGTAATAATTGACGTAACTGTACATATAAGCGAAATTCCGCCACCTGTCTTCAAGGCCGATGCCATATTTGAATGTACCGCTCAGCGGGCTGGTGAGCGTAAGTGCCAGGTGATAGCGCCGGATATATTCCCTGGTGGTATATTGAGCGTGTGCCTGCACAAAGCAAACAATAAGGGCGATGAGGATCAAGGACTTTTTCAAGAGTGTATAAGTTTTTTGAATAATTGATTCGGGCGTAAAAATATGAAAGAAAATGAATAAATAAAATCGCCATAATGCTGTTAAAATGCTGGGAATCTGCCCCGTGGCATGATAGTGATAGTATTGCCGGTAAATACAGTGATCATGGAACAGGCAGTGGAGATGTTTTCAAAAAGGTTTGCGATACAGGGACTTGGAGATAGGATTCTATTTACATTCCGGGTGCTCAGGGGCGAGTATGGTGTTACTTATAAAGTAAGAACCTTATACCCTGAGTCTGATTTTAACATGCAGGTGAGCACACTAATGTCAAAATTCGTGTACAGCGATCCTTCTACCATGCCTGCTTGGATCACCAGCGACAAGAGCCTGCAGGCCAAAATAAGTGATGCGATAGATACCGCCGAACTGCAATAATTAACTGCGCTATCTGGCGGCCTATTAACTCTTGTTGCCCGTCAAAAAGCCCTCAATGTTCGCGACAACCTGTTTTGCACCATTGCCATACAGCATGGTCTGGTGGTTGCCATCTACTCCGGCATACTTCGCGTTCTTCATCATCTCCACCGTTTCTTTAGCTATCTCTTCTGGCAATAACGGCTCACCCATAGTATAATTGTCGAGCGCGTTAATGAGGATGGTATGGTGCTCTATTTCTTTTATGAGGTCCGGCCACTCTATACTGGCCAGTGCCATGGATTTCTCGGTAACGGCCATGATGTTGCAACGTGGTTTTACGTGGCCTTTCGGCAGGTCTTCTACATCGGCGCGGTAATAGCTCAGCATGGCATGGTCCCAGAAATCAAGGTAGGGCGCTTTTTTTACATGAGCGATATAGTCGTCAAAGCTGGGGTACACCGAGTCCAGTCTTGAAATTGCTTTCGACAACATCTGTGGTGCGATTGGGTTCATAGATTTAGCTGCATCCAGTATCACCAGTTTATCTACAACATGGGGATAGTTTGCCGCCATATAGAAAGCAAGGTAGCCGCCAAACGAATGGCCGCCGATGTACACTTTTTTCTCGCCCAGGTGTTCTATCAGGGCAATAATATCCTGCACATGTTCTTCCACGGTATAGCAAAATGCGGGCTTATCGCTCAGCCCGTTGCCCCTAAGGTCAGGGCATATCACGCGGTAAGATGGCTGCAACCCGTCAATGAGTGCGTCGAACGCATGGGCATTGGCGGTGAGGCCATGCAGCAATATCAGTATCGGCCCATCTGAGCGGTGGTCTATGTAGTGAATATTGATGTCGTTTACGGCCAGGTAATTGCTGGTCTTGGTATGAATATGTTCCATGTTGTTTTCTTAGAAGCCCGCTTTTAAAGGAGGCTTTGTTTTAAAGCCCTGAAAGGGCGAAATATATCAGCGATGGGCAGCCCATCAAAAAAAGCAGCACATACCGCAAGCCCTGAAAGGGCGAAATTCCACGAAACACCACCTGCCACCTGTAAACTGCCACCTGCTACTGCGCTGTCCATCCTGCATCTACGGGCATGGCGATACCGGTGATTGTTCCTGCCAGGTCAGAAGCAAGAAACACCGCCGTCTGTGCCAGCAGTTCCACGGGTATAAACTCCTTCACCGCATGGCGCTCCAGGAAAATCTTTTCCACCACTTCCTTTTCGGTCATGTTGTGGGCCTTTGCCTGTGCAGGTATTTGCTGCTCTACCAGCGGGGTATCCACATAGCCGGGACAGATGGCGTTGCAGGTAATGCCAAATGGTGCTCCCTCCAGCCCGATGGTCTTTGTAAAGCCCACCAGCCCATGCTTGGCCGCCACATATGCGCTCTTGAATTCCGAAGCACGCAAACCATGTGCCGAAGCAATGTTGATGATACGTCCGAATTTATTCGCCTTCATATTCGGCCATACCGCCTTAGTGACATGAAATGCCGCCGTAAGGTTCACCGAAATAATAGCATCCCATTTCTCCTCCGGGAATTCATCTATCGGTGCCACGAATTGTATGCCTGCATTATTCACCAGTACATCTATATTCCCAAACGTCTTAATGGCGTCTGCCACCATCGTGCGTATAGCATTCGGCTGCATCAGGTTGGCCGGAGAGAAGGTATATTTTACTTCAAATTCATCGGCTACATGCTTAGCTATTTCAGCGCCATTGGCCTCCAGGCCGTTGAACGCTATATTATATCCCTGTGCTGCAAATGCTTTTGCTATACCCAAGCCTATACCGCTGGTACTGCCCGTAATTAATGCTGTCTTTGACAAAGTGAGTTGATTTTGAGATGGCGAATTTAGGGGAGTTTTTGTTTGGGGTTTGTTATTTTTAAGTCTGACGTGATTTCTGAACCCTGCCTACCGGCGGGCAGGCTAGATTTTCCGGATTAAAGGATTTTCTTGATTTCGGAGAAAAATTGCGCGACTTGGCAACAATAATAATTGCGCACACTTTTGTTCACAATCAATGAGTTAAGTTAAAACGGTTGCTCAAAAGTTGCTCATTTCTTGGCTCAACTGCCTTTCGGCAGGCAGGCTTTTTTGTCGGTTTTTATATACCAGATTGAGGGGGGGGTCTCAAAGAATATCGCGTTTTTGGCCGAAAAAAGTTTTGTGGATAACTGTTGTTAATTCATTGTTTTTCAAGGGGTGTTTTCCTGAAAATATCACAGAGGTCCTGACTTTTTACAGCCACCTCACTGTGTGTTGAAATTCGCCACAAAGGTAGAATGGAAAATGATTGGCTGCAAATAAAGAAACCCACAATTTTGGATGTCAAATTATACGCCGCAGTTATAAACTGCCAAAATTATTATGGCACGAGTCGCCGATGTACGCAGCTTTGCTACAGGCTTGCGCAAGTGTGATGATGGAACGAGGCCTTGTTTACCAGCAGCCAGCAATTTATTTCCTGATATTTTTCGGTTGACGGTAATGGTTTGCACGAATATTATCTTTTGCAAGCCTAACCGTCTCTTCTATCCTTTTCATACGGGTCGCCGGCTGTTTGGCATTGCGTAACCACTCCAGAATATTCTTCTTTGACGATCGGGGAAAAGCATTAAAATATTTTTCCGCTTCGGCTTCCTTATGTAGTGCCGCGGCCAGGTCATCGGGAATTATCATTTCCTCCACTTCATTGAGGGCATCCCAGGTGCCGTTCTCCTTAGCTTTCTCCATTATTGCCAGCCCGGCAGGCTGCATTCTTTTTTCTTTCAGCAGTCGTTCTACCCTTCCTTTGTTCACCTTGCTCCAATTGCTTTTAGGATTTCTCGGGGAGAAGAATTGAATGGATCTGAATTCATCCAATGCGTTAGGTTTACTGTCTATCCAACCAAAGCAGATAGCTTCATCGACAGCATCGTTATAACTCACCCTTGTTTTACCGCTTGCCGGTTTATAATACACGAGCCAGACAGCAGTCTTTTTCGCGTGGTTCTTTACGAGCCATGTATGCCATGCTTTCACATGTTCTGCGTAGCACATTTCTATACCATCTATATATTTCTCCATAAAAGGTGTGAAAAATTAAAGCTAAGCAATTTACGGGCCACCGTTAAATTAAAATGGTATTATTTCTGGTCCTGTGTGATCGGCTGGGGATGGTCCAGATAGAATTGCTTCAGCTCTTTTAGGCGCGCCACCCGCAGTCCTTGCCTGCAATGAACGTATACCTTGCCGCCTATAAATACTGGACCCTCGGCAAGAAATATAATAGGTTCTATATTGAGCTTGGTTGGTCGGCACCGCTCTCCACCGACAGTGCTATCACACAGCTTACGGGTGATCCCATTACTTCCAATACCCGGTATAACCTAAGTTTTTCAGCTCCCGGCGGCCTTATCCTTGCTGCAGGTTTTTCGTTTGGTGTGCATTGACCGGTGCCGCTTTTTATCGTTGATTAGTTTAAGAAACGGCCCCATTTTTAATTTATCGGTAACACAGGAATATTATCTTTGGTATTCACCATAAAACAGATCATAATGAAAAAGTACCTCGTATTATATCATGCTCCAATGACACCAGAAATGATGGAGCAAATGATGAGCAGGCCTAAGGAAGAAATAGCCAAGGGCATGGAAGCATGGATGCAGTGGGCGCAAAAATGTGGCAGCAACCTGGTGGAAATGGGTTCACCGCTTATGGGCGGCCAGGTTCTGACCGGGGACGGAAACAGCACTAACAGTGACAAAAATGTGGCTGGCTATTCTATCTTGCAAGCCAACAGTATGGATGAAGCTAAGGCATTGCTGACGGGACACCCCCACCTGGGTAGCTGGAACCCTGCTGCTACTATAGAAGTGCATGAGTTTATGCCCATGCCCGGGATGTAAGACAAAGCAGTTACCGTAGGGCGAAGCCGATATACACGGCATCACTTTTTTTTTGACGATGGCTATTTGCAAACAGCTATCGTTTGTTATCTTTTTTTAAAACAAACATCACCAAAAAATTATCAGTTATGAATCCAGTTGTGCATTTTGAAATGGGTTATTTCGACCAGGAGCGCATGAAGAAATTTTACGTGGATGCTTTCGGTTGGAAGATGCAGCAGTTAGGCCCTGAGATGGGTAATTATGTTATCGCCCAAACCAGCGATACAGATGAAAAAGGCATGGTGAAAACACCAAGAACTATAAACGGCGGATTTTATCAGAAGATGGGCCCCTTATCCTACGCTCCATCGGTAGTTGTATCTGTTCCGGATATACAGGCGGCGATGAAGGCCGTAACTGCAGGCGGCGGAAAGATACTCGGCGCTATGGACGAAAAAGGCCAGCAAAGCATGGAGCCCATGATGATACCGGGTGTGGGCCTTTGGATATCCTGCATGGATCCCGAAGAGAACCGCATAAGTATATTGCAGCCTGTTGGCGGGATGTAATAACGAGAAGTTTTAGGGAACTTGATCGGCTGGTGTTTGAATCGGCACCCGGAAGGGATGGTATTTTATAGACCGGCATGAGAAGTTTCCCGCATAGAACGCTAAGGCATCGCAAAGGTCGCAAGGCCCGTGGTCATTAAGGAAGTGCCATAGTTCTCTTACATTTGCTATATGCGCTACATACTGACTTCATTTTTATTTCTGGCCATACTTTCTGTTGCAAAAGCACAGGAAGCTGCGGATGTTCATATCTATAATCCCGATGCGGATGCATTTGCGGATATCCATAATGCCGTGGTGAAAGCTGGCACGGAAAACAAACATGTGTTGCTGCAGGTGGGTGGTAACTGGTGTATATGGTGCCGGCGGTTCAATACTTTGGTCACTACCGATCCTGTGCTGAAGGGAATAGTGGATAGCAATTTTGTGATCGTACATGTGAATTATAGTCCGGAAAATAAAAACCTAAAGGTGCTGGAAAGCCTGGGTTATCCGCAGCGATTTGGTTTTCCCGTGTTCGTGGTTCTTGATGGTAAGGGTAATCGCATCCACACCCAAAACTCCGGCTACCTGGAAGAAGGGCAGGGGCACAGTCCAAAGAAAGTCGCCGAGTTCTTAAGGCAATGGTCGCCATCGGCGCTGAACCCGGATAGTTATAAGAAGTAGCATTTCTCCAGCAAGAGCTATACCGTTAAATAAGGTTAAATGATGTACAACGTACATGGCTGGGACCTATTTTGGCACACTAATTCCTCTTTTATGAAAAGAAGATACACGTTGCTTGTAGCATTAATGATCATTGTCCTCCACGGATATGCGATGAAGCCCAAACGCGATTATATCGTTACTCCCGACTCGCTGGGGATGAAGTATACAGAGCTGCAACTTACTACTTCGGACAATTACCAGATCAATACCTGGGTGATGCGGCCGGATGCAGGTAAAGACAACAAAACAGTGATGATCGTAGCTTATGGGGATGCCATGAATATGTCTTATTGGGTGGAGCAATGCTACTATTTTGTACAGGCGGGTTTCACGGTCATTACATTTGATTATCGCGGCTTTGGCCACAGCAGCCCGTTTGCACTTGATAGCAACCAGCTTTATTATAATGAATTTGCGCTGGACCTGGGAAGCGTGATAAAATATGCACAGAGCGAATTTAGAGGATACAAAGTAGGGGTGCGAGCACTTTCTATGGGCACGGCGATAGCCACGATATCATTCAGCAGTACGCCATTTGATTATTTCATCGGTGACAGCTTTGTTTGTGATCCGGTTGCCATGCAGGACCGGCTGCGGAAGATAACCGGGCGGACGTTCGCCATTCCTAAAGGAGCGGAAAATTATAAAAGTTTCCTGGACAACATTAGTATTCCCATGCTTGTGTTTTCCGGAACCAAGGATGAAAATACGCCGCTGAGTGAGTGCAAACCTATGGTGGCCCTGCATGCCAATCGCAAGCTCATCACTTATGATGGCGGCCACCTGCAAGGTATTTTTGTTTTGTCGGGCAAAACTTTTGGTGCTGCCTACATAAAAGACGTAAAAGTTTTTTTGAAACTTAAATAGGCTCTTTTACATACGTCATGGCTTTTTGCTAATATGTAGTTAGCACTTATCAGCAGCAATCATTACTTTAGCACTCCAAATTAAAAATGATGAAACTGCTTGAAAATAAGGTGGCGCTGGTAACCGGTGCCAGCAGGGGGATAGGAGAGGCGATCGCCGTGAAGTTTGCCGAGCATGGCGCCAGTGTAGCCTTTACTTATTTGTCGTCGGAAGAGCGGGCGAAAGCGCTTGAAGAAAGGCTGTCTGCCATGGGCGTGAAAGCTAAAGGCTACAAAAGCGATGCCGGCGATTATAAGGCTGCTGAGCAATTGGCCAATGATGTGGTAAAAGAATTTGGCACAATAGATATATGCGTGAACAATGCGGGCATCAGCCGTGACAATCTGCTGCTGCGCCTTACACCGGAGCAATGGGATGAAGTGATGCAGGCCAATCTGAAAAGCGTGTACAACCTCACCAAGCAGGTGATACGCCCGATGATGAAGAGCCGGTCCGGCAGTATCATTAATCTTAGCTCCATAGTGGGCGTAAAGGGTAATGGTGGTCAGAGCGCGTATGCGGCCAGCAAGGCGGGCATAATAGGATTTACCAAAAGCATAGCACAAGAGATAGGCAGCCGCAACATACGCTGCAATGCAATAGCCCCCGGATTTATTGAAACCGATATGACGCATTATCTGAAAGATGGCGGTGCAGAAAAATGGTTTGAAAAGATACCTTTGGGGCGTTTTGGCAAGCCGGAAGAAGTAGCTGATACGGCGCTGTTCCTGGCGAGTGATATGAGTAAGTACATGAGCGGGCAGGTATTGAGTATCTGCGGGGGAATGTCTACGTAGTTCGGCAATCTGGCAATTCGACAATTTGACAATGCCGTAATTTGAGTAATTACAATCTACTTTAGACTATTTTAAATTAATTTTGCTCTTTTAAATTTTTATAAATGCAGAAAATTCATGCTGCTATAACAGCGGTGGGCGGATATGTTCCTGAGTATATACTTACGAACGCGGAACTGGAAACGATGATGGACACCACAGATGAATGGATACAGTCCAGAACGGGTATCAAAGAAAGAAGAATACTGAAGGGCGAAGGAAAGGGTAGCAGCGATATGGCTGTGGCTGCTGTGCAGAATTTACTCGAAAAGAGGGGCATAGATCCGAAGGAAATAGAAATGGTGATCTGCGCTACGACTACTCCTGATATGCAGTTTCCCGCGACGGCTAATGTAATATGTGATAAGGCAGGAATGACCAAGGCGTGGGGATATGATGTGAGCGCCGCCTGCAGCGGTTTTTTGTTTGCCCTCACCATTGGCTCACAATTCATAGAAACGGGAAGACATAAAAAAGTGATCGTTATCGGCGTCGATAAGATGAGCTCGATAATGAATTATGAAGACCGCAAAACGTCCATCATTTTTGGTGATGGAGCGGGTTGCGTGCTGCTGGAACCTAATGAAGACGGTTATGGCATCCTTGATTCCGTGCTGCGCACAGATGGAAGCGGGCGTGTGTTCCTGCACCAGAAAGCAGGCGGATCTGTGAAGCCCGCAACACTGGAAACAGTGATGAACAAAGAACATTATGTGTACCAGGAAGGGCAGGCGGTATTCAAGTTTGCCGTGAAAAACATGGCCGATGTAGCCGCCGACATAATGACGCGCAACAATCTTACTGCTGAAACTGTGGACTGGCTGGTGCCGCACCAGGCCAATAAACGCATCATCAATGCGACAGCAGACCGCATGAACCTGCCAGCGGAAAAGGTGATGGTAAACATAGAGCGCTACGGGAATACCACTAATGGTACCTTACCGTTGTGCCTTTGGGAGTGGGAATCTAAACTGAAGAAAGGGGATAACCTGGTGCTTGCTGCTTTTGGCGGTGGGTTTACGTGGGGAGCTTCGTATATCAGGTGGGCGTACGACTCTTGACCTTCCAGCAAATAGTAAAAGATTTCACAGCAAGAGGCCGTCTCAAAAGCAATTTTGAGACGGTTTTTCTTTTTGCTGTAAAACGGAGTTGTTCCTGGTTGTATTATCTGTTATATTAGGTAATGGAAGCTGGGGGTTAAAAAAGTAGCTTTCTATGCTACTTTTTTCCTCAA
>CAIVEW010000060.1 GCA_903905065.1 uncultured Bacteroidota bacterium
AGCTATTAGAAACGTATCAAAAACTTTCCGGTAACCCGCAACATTATTCCTTTATTTCGTCCGTTCGTAATACTACTGTAAGAGATGTAAAACTTCCTTCTTTTCCGTACGTTGTTATCTATGAAATAATCGACAACAGCGTTTACATTATATCTGTTATGAATTGCCATAGGAAACCATTATTTACATAACAATCCTTTCCACCAGCCCCTTACCGGTTCCTCCGGATGTTCCGAAGGGCATCCGGTGGCGCAAATAAAAATCCGTCTCCGACGGCCTTCACAGAACTGTAGCCCGACTTACTTCCGGACGCTGTGTGCCCCAGTTGGGTGTAGTGTTTCACTACGTCCTTGCGGATGCCAATCTATGATTGGCGTAACCCTGAGTGCATCATCACCTATACTCCCCTCTCTACCAGCCCCTTACCTCGAAAATAATTTACATCATATCCCGCCAGTGCCACATCATAGTGCGAAAAGCACACACCATAAAACTTCAATTTCCAACATTCACTTTTCCTCCCGACCTTTGTTCCCGCCGAAGCCATTTTCCATCGCGAGCTATAGCTTCAGCGACAGATGGAGGGCGTAAGGAGGGTGTGGCGGCCAAAGCTATTTTCCATCGCCAGCCATAGCTTCAGCGACAGCTAGAGGGGCGCAGGAGGGTGTGGCGCGGAAAGTGGTTTTTCAGACTATATAAGAGGCAAAGCCTTTGCGTTCATCTGAATGAAAGAGCGTGGAACCAAAAGATAGAGTCTGTGAAATCTGAAAATCCATTAATCTGCGATTCAGACAGGTAGGTAATAATGGGGCATAGTGGGGTATGAAATGGGACATTGGGGTAAACGCATTGAAACACACATTGGAAATCCTGAAATCATCATATCCTTATTATCTTAGTTCAGACAAATACCCCACCCTGTGGCATAATGGGAAATGCGAAATATTCTTAATAAATACGCCGCACATAGCCACAGCAAAGGATTACACAAGATTTACGCCAAAAACAAAATGCCCCATATACGCACCGAAAAAATATAAATGAAGTGGGACATTCGGTTTTACTATCCCCAGTTGGGCGTAGTGTTTCACTACTGTACAAAATTACACTTTTACCCGTTCCACCGGATGTTCCGAAGGGCATCCGGTGGCGCAAATTAAAATCCGTCTGCGACGGCATTCACAGAACTATAGCCCAGCTAACTTCTTGACTTTGTGTGCCCCAGTTCGGCAATGTTTCCTTACATCCTCGCGGAATCTTTCCGATAGCTATCGGAACTGACGGGCGCAACCACTGGTCTTCATTTGAAGCATCCTCCCGAAAGCATTCCCTAGAAATGCCACCGAAACTACTTCTTTGAGCCCTATAGTTTTTCAAATTTCTGCGCAATGTCACCCTTCTCCCCATTCAGCACAACATAGTATGACCCCGCCGGCAGCGTTCGCACATTTACTTTTGTTTGCCCACGAGCAACAGCACCCTGTAATATTTGCTGGCCTATACTATTTATTATCGTGTAGGTATGGTAGGTTTCTTTGCTGGTCGTTATCGTTAGCCAGTTGCTTACCGGGTTAGGGAAAATGGCCGCGTTGTCGGTCACCTGCTGCAGGTTGCTGATTGCCACCGGGGCGTTCCGATCACGCAGAATAGAAAAATTATTGACCATATAGTTCGTGACTGCTATATCGGCCTTGCCGTCGCCGTCTATATCTCCCACAACGGGAAACACAGGGCCGTACAGTGTCGCAAACCGGGCCTGCGGCTCAAATGAAGGTGTACCAACGGTGGAATTGTTTCTATATATCGCAACCGAAGTATCCATGCTATTAGTGACAACGATGTCCGGCTTGCCATCACCATCAAAATCGCCGATCGACATGCCCTGGATCTGGTGTGCCGCGACGGCACTCTCTCCCGTCAGCGTAATGGTTCCGGGCACAGATGTATTCCTGAACACTTGTATTCCGAAAGGCGCCGTCCTGTTGCCTATGATCACATCAGCTTTGCCATCTCCGTCTATGTCTCCGGCCATGATGTATTGCGGGGCCTGGCCGCTGGTAAAAAAATCCATCCTTGGCGCAAAGGTTGTTATATCGAAGGTGTCCAAAACAGAAGTGTTGCGGAATATTTGAAAAACATTGGCGCTCTGGCATGCGACAGCCACATCAGGCTTGCCATCTCCATCGAAATCCTGCACCGCCAGGTGGACTGGGTTAGCCGCTGTACCAAAGGTCATGAGTGCAGAAAAACTGATGGTTCCGGGCGTTGACTTATTTCTGAAGGCCGCTAATTGCTCATTCACGAAATCCACGCAAAGCAGATCAGGCTGACCATTGCCATCGATATCTGCCAGGGCCAAAGCATAGGGCAGGCCCGACGTGCTGATCGCAACTGTGGTTTGTGCGCCAAACGAAACGGTTCCCGGCACAGACGTGTTCTGTATTGCTACCAGCCTATTGTCGGTTTGGGCAGCGGTGGCGATGTCCAGTTTGCCGTCTCCGTCTATGTCGGCCAGCGCGAGATAGAAACATAAGAACGGAACCGTATCAATTACCGGCGCTGCGAACGTGGCGGCAGAGATGGACCCACCCGGCGCTGCCGATAAATTACGGTAAACGGAGATCGTATTGGCACCTGTATTTGCTATGATAATATCCGGCTTACCATCGCCGTCAATGTCTCCGATAGCTATGCCAGATGGGTGAGTTCCGGTTGCAAAGTCTGTTCTGCCCGCAAAATCGATGGTGCCTGTATCGGCCGAAGGGAAATTTTGCAGGAATGCCAGTGGCGACTGGCCGGTGAGCGATGTGGAGATATCGGTTACACTCACGGGCATATAACTGGTGCCCCGCGGCACAGCCACCGTTAAAGATGTGGCAGAACCCGTCACTACCGTAGCCAGTGCACCTCCAAAATGCACGATATTGTTTGCGGGCGTGGCATTAAACCCGGTGCCGGTTATGGTAGCCGTGGACGCCTCGTAGCCCACGAGAGGAGATACCGAATTAACCACTGGTTGTGCCCCTGCTGCAGCGCACCAAAGAACGATACCGGCAAAAAGGGAATAGGCCGTTAGTCTCCGGGCCAGGTCATTGTTACGAAATGTTTTTGTTGCGGCAATGCCGTTCGGGGTGGGTGTGTTTGGTTGCATATAGGTGTGATGTGTATCTGATAAATGTAAACATTATCCCTGACTTCGATACTCACCAAAACGAATATCAGCTAAAAGAGCAGTTCATCGGATTGGTATCCTTGGGTCTATCGTGACCCTTACACTCTTACCTCAAAAATAAAGCACATCATATCGCGCCGGCGTTACCCGGTTTACAGAACTACACGCAAAGTAGCAGCCCGCACTGAATCTTTCTGGTAGATCGTCAGGCCCGGAGTATCATATAATCGGCTTTCCCAGTCACCATAGATAGCGTTGGGGAATACAATGTATCTGTCTCCCCATTTGTCTTTTAATTTGTCCACGTCCATTCTGCGAAGATCTTTCGGCTTACCATCAAAAGAAGAATCAAGATCTATTAAATTATCCCCTAAAAACGCAATGACTGAATCCATTTGTTCCACCTGTTCCCTGCGGGCTTCTTTACTGCTGAATTTGGTTTTGGGCTTCATAAAAAGAAAATGGCTCAGGTCAGAATCGTTTGTGCGCGGAAAGCCCAGATTATGCATGTTCCGCATAGCCGCTTTGACCACTACATCTGTATCTGGCCGGTTAGAGATGTAATAGACATCAACCCCGTGGTCGTACGCATAGTTGAAAAACGATACGCTGCCGGGCACCGAGTCTGCTATCCCTTTCAGCCACCACTGCATTAAAAAGGGGTAATTCGTGGCGGAATCGTGCAGGTACAGCCACGCAGTCGAACCGCTGTTGTCCAATATGGTCTCATCAAGGTCGGTTATGATCGCAAATCTTTTGCCTTTATAGTTCTTGTTCTTTTTTACATCATCAACCCTTCGCTTTGCTATGTTGTATGCCTGCAGGCACAGTGCGCGGTACTCGGCGGCTTGCTGTTGATAAAGAAGGGAAAGCACAGATTCAACGTCTGCTTTTGTGTTGAGCTTTGCATCGGTTGCATGCTGTGTTTGATCATTAACCGGCGAACAACCCGCGACGTATAGCATGACCACGGATGCACAAAACAATATCTGCTCCTTCATAACGTACATTTTGTATCAAATATAATATCAAATTCAGAATAAATTATTAATCTCTATAAGTTTACGCCCGGACATTGCCCAAATTAGTTAATCCCGGTATTTATTGTAATTTGAGGTTCCTGGTAATCTATTATGAGAAACAATATCACGGTTTTGCTGCTATGCCTTTTTTTGATCTGCCAGGTGGAGGATGCACCGGCTGCGTTCTGTTTAAAGAACATACATAGAACCGATAATAGCTCAATAACTGCGGTGTACCATGGAAATTTTACGAGCGAAGCTTCCTGCTTTCACCCACTCGCCGACAGCACTCATCATATCGCTCCTGAAAAGGCAAAGAAGAATAATGGATTACGCGGCCGACTGGCATTTACGTTCAGTATGCTCGGACTAATTTTTCAGCCATTGGGTGTGGTAGCTATGTACTTTGGCATCCGGGGCTGGAAAAAAGGGATGTACAGGCGTGGCCTGGCTATTGCCGGGTTCGTTTTAGGCGTTATTGAGGTGCTCATTACCTTGTTTATTGTGGCGCTGGCAATTGGTTAAACAACTGCAGGAAAACTGGTACAACCCAGCCTACATGTTGGCTCACTTTTTCCCCTTTATAAAAACACTTTTCCCAAATTGATAAACCGGTAATAGTGGCCGCGGATACTTTTGTCGTCCCTAATTAACAACAAAATATTTATTCATTTAATGGCTATCAATGAGGAAATAAAATCCCGTTTTAAAAACGAGAAACATAAGGCATCCGTAAATTTATTATATACCGCATATTGGCTAAAAGATAGGCTCATTGTTGCGCTCAGGGATCATGACCTTACCCTGGAACAGCACAATGTGATGCGTATACTGAGGGGTAGCCACCCCAATGGCATGCGAGTAAAAGACATCCTCTCCCGTATGGTGGAGAAGAGCTCGAACGTGCCGAGGATCATAGACAAACTGGCCGCAAAAAACCTGGCGACTCGCGTGGTTCCCGAGCACGACAAACGGGAAACGCACGTCACCCTTACTGAAAAGGGAATCAAGGTTATAGACAATGCGCGCATCACCATAGATGAGATCACAGAGAGTCTGCTAAAGATCAACGACCGGGAAGCCGCAGCACTTAATTCGTTGCTTGACAAGGCGAGGGGATAAAATCCTTTAACCTGCAGAGAGTGGTTAAGACCTGGTTCAGGCAACTTTTTCCTACTTTTAGTCTTATATAAAAAGTAGTGATGAAAAAACTATTCGCCCTCGCCCTGTTACTTACCCTCTGCTATGACGCTGCACATGCCCAGTTTCCCGGCATACTCTGGAAAAAATGCATGGGTGGCTCTGCCGATGAGCAGCCCCGTGCCATGCAACCAACTTATGATGGCGGATACATCATCGCCGGGTCCAGTGCATCGAATGACAGCAATGTAACCGGCAACCATGGCGGGCTGGATTTCTGGATCGTAAAGGTTTCGGATACAGGAGGAATACAGTGGCAGAAAAGCTTCGGAGGCTCGGGCAATGAGGAAGCGAACAGCATTATAGGTACTCCGGATTCGGGATACATCGTGGCGGGTTACAGCAGTTCTGGTGATGGCGAGGTTACCGGCCATCATGGTACCACTGCCTCAGACTACTGGGTAGTGAAACTGGACGTAAACGGAAACATACAATGGGAGAAATCCTATGGCGGGAGCGGGAATGATGTGGCACAGTCGGTATACACTGCGAAGGAGGATGGTTATATAGTGGCTGGCTACTCAAACTCGGCCGATGGCGACGTCAGCGGTAATCATGGCGGCAATGACTACTGGGTGGTGAAAATATCGGACAGCGGAACTATAGAATGGCAGCGAAGCTATGGCGGCAACAACGATGATGTGGCTTACAGCATACAACAAACCAGCGATGATGGTTATATAGTTGCCGGGTATACAGGCTCTGATACCGGCGATATTACGACTACCCACGGCGACTTCGACTATTGGCTGGTGAAGCTGGCCTCCGACGGCACCATACAGTGGCAGAAAACCTACGGCGGAAGCAGCATGGACGTGGCAGTCAGTGTACAGCAAACAGATGACCAGGGCTTCATTATCGGCGGCAACAGCTATTCAACTGATGGGGACGTGACCGGGCACCACCCCAGCACTGGTTACCAGCAGGACGGATGGGCGGTGAAAACGGACGATACCGGCGCAATACTGTGGGAGAAATCGCTGGGCGGCGGCAGCGATGATGGTATAAACGCGATCATTCAAACATCAAGCGGTAACTACCTCGTAGCTGCCACTACCATGTCCTCCGATGGCGACGTAACGGGGCATATAGGCGGCTTCGATAGCTGGGTGCTGCAGCTATCGTCGACGGGTAGTATACTATCGCAAAAATGCCTCGGCGGCTCGAATTCCGATGAGGCGTATGCTATTTTGCCCACCATGGATTCTGGTTTTGTGATACTGAACAGCACGGCGTCAGTGGACAGCGAAGTGCATGGCAACCATGGCGGTTACGACTATTGGCTGGTAAAGCTGGGTACTCCGTTGATTACCACCTCACTGGCTACCACCATGCAGCCGGAGATAGCAATAAGGCCCAATCCGACCAACAATTCTTTTTTTGTTATGGGGGTAAGTCCTGCGAACATCAGGGTCTACAATGCACTGGGAAATGTCGTTGCAGAAGCATGGCGCACGAACGTAATATCGGTAAGCGACCTGCCACCCGGTGAGTACATCATGACACTGCAGGATGATCAGGGCGCCATGATGTACCGGAATACGGTGGTGAAGTTGTAACCAGGGGCTAACCCGGATTACATAAATTTTATCCAGGCTATTTTAGCAGCCTTGCTACGACCGTCGCGTTCCACGATGATGGTGGCATAGGTGTTCATATCCTTGTTATAATCTGATGATTCTATGTAGCAGAAAGTAGAACTGCGCTTGCCGTCCGGCTCTCCGAAGAGGAAGAATTTGTCCAGCTTAGGCTCATTCAGTTTGTAGCACATGGTGTTTGTAGCCGACACAGATTTCACCGTTTTTACGTTGTCATCTGTCTCGTCCTTATCTGCATTGCCGGGCAGGTCATTGAATACTATATAACTGCCACTGGGTGCATTGATATAGTCGTAGGAAAGGAATGCATCTGTGTTCGATTTGCGACTAACTGCAAATATTCCTTTACTCCGCTGGGAAATGTACAAATGCGGGAAACCACCATCTGCCTTTTGCTTTTTGCTGATAGCATATCCATGCACTTCTGCTCCAGTGTCTGACAATTCTGAAACCCCAACCGGCCCGAGGTAAGTATAGGTGTGATAGGAATGATTTGTGTAAACGGTTACTTCGTTCATCTCTTCAGACAGTATGGTGGTCGTATTGTCCTTGTTGATGATCATTTGCTGTGGCATACCGACATATTCGTAATCTTTGTCGATGTTCTTCCGGCCATAGGCATCGATCTTTGCCCCAACAACCGGTTTCACACTAAGCAGTGCCAGCGTTTCCGGATCGATGTAGCTAAGCAATGTGAGGTATTCGTTTTGTGTTTTGGAAGACATAATATGATGTTTGGATTTCACAAACGAAAGCGTAAGCAACTGTATCTCGTTGTTGCTGGCGTTATACCTCATCACCGATTGTGTCTTATCGAAATCTTCGGAGAAGTTGAGCAGGTTGTGCGAAAAGCTGGAATCCCCCACAGTCAGCTTAGATACGATAACCCTTGCTGCAACGTCACTGGTGTTACCATTGTGGCCGTAAGTGGTTACAAATATGCGCTTATTGCCATCCACAGCAGCCCCTATGAAGCGAAGATACTTGAACGTTCCTCCGGGCGAGGCGTAGTACGCCGTGTTGATGATCTTGTGCGTACCATCAAAATGCATCACTTTTATCCGCTCGTTGCGGTTGTGCGCGAAGCCATTGAAGATAATAGCGGCATAACAATCACTGTTAGGATCTTTTTCCACGATCATATCGCTGGCATCCACACCACCGAATACCATCGCATAGCCCTGCCATACGCTGGTTTTAGGCAATTCCCCCAGTTCGTCTTCTTTTATGATATCGCCGGTAGTGGCACTAACCCTTATTCGGTACAACGTTGGCACGCGGTCATCTGCCTGAACCAAAAAAATGACTCCTTCGCCCCCGATCTCGTAGAGGCCTATTATCTTGGCCTTCTTCATGTTATCCAGGTCGCAGAGTTTCGTCTCCATTTCTTTTGATGCGATCTGCTTTCTCTTACTGTCGTAAACAGTTACTTCCACACCATTTCTGCGGGTACCATGAAAAAACATAGTGTTGCCATTCTTCATCTGTAGCAGCTTGTTCCAGCCGTATGCTGGTTCATCAAATTCTTCACTTTTTTCAATTGCTGTCTGTTGGGCAAACAACGAGTTAATACACAGCAACATGGCCGCGATAATAAGTAGGGGTTTTTTCATAAGTTTTTTTTAAGCGACAAGATAATAGAATAAATTTCAAAAACAACTATGATAATAAAGGAGATGCGTCATTTGCGCGATGTTATCCGGCGACGCTGTGATCCTCCATCAACTCGAGCAGCCGCTCTTTTTGGCCCATTGCCTCACGATAACCTATTTCGAATATCTGCTGGGCATATTTCATTTCAAATATGCCAAAACCGGCAAGTAGTGGCTCAATATATATATGACATGCCTTGGCTCGTTCTTTAACACTGTTGGCGATCACCAGGTGGAAGCACTGGTCCAGCAGGGTTGTTTTATCGAGGGTGATGGGAACTTGTGTGTCGCGCAGCTTGTTCACATGCGAGCCGATGATGATGTTGCAACGTCCCAGCAGTGGTTCAATGGGGAGGTTGTTCAGAATGCCGCCATCAAGTAGCTGGTAATCTTTGTAAGGTGTTGGCTGAAAAACCACCGGCACCGATGCAGACCCGAGTACGGCATCAAACAATGGCCCATCGGAAAAAGTAACAGATGTGCCTGTTAAGATGTCGGTAGCCACAACGAACAGCGGTATTTTCAGGCCGGAAAAATTATCTTCCTGTATCAGCTCGGTAAGTTTCTTTCGCAAGCCTTCCAGATTGAACAGGCCATTCTTCATCCACAAAAAATCCTTTATACCAAAATAGGTTTGCGTCTTTAATATTTCCAGTATCTTTTCCGGAGAGACACCAGCGGCATAGAGCGCTCCAATAACCGCCCCCGCGCTGACTCCGGATATAGCGGATATTGTTATGCCTAATTCATCCAGTGCTTTTAAGACACCAAGATGTGCCGCGCCCCTCGCGCCACCGCCCGATAATACAATACCTATTTTTTTCATGACAAAAAATTATACTAGCTAGAAGATAAGCCGCTCAATATTGTTGTTCCCATAGTCATATGGCAGGTAAGCTAGCGACGGTATTTTTTTGGTAATGATCAGATTAGCCCGTTTGCCGACGCGGATCGTTCCCATTTCATGTTCCAGCTCCATGGCGGCAGCGCCATTCAACGTAACTGCGTTCACGGCTTCTTCTGGCGTCATCTTTAACTGGGTACAGGCTATGGTTAATAAAAAAGGCACGTTACCAGATGGACAAGACCCTGGATTATAATCTGTTGCAAGACATACCGGAAGCCCTGAATCGATGATCTTCCGGGCCGGCTGGTAGTGCATACCGAGAAAAAAAGCCGCCCCAGGGAGCAATGTAGGCATAGTTTTACCTGTTTTCAGAGATTCTATTTCTGCTTCCGCTACACACTCCAAATGATCTACACTCAACGCATTATGCTTTACGCCAAGCTGCACACCACCTGAAAAGTGCAACTGATTGGCATGTATCTTTGGCTTGAGGCCATGCTTCAACCCAGCATCAAGCAATCGCTCCGTTTCCGGTAAACCGAAAAAGCCTTGTTCGCAGAAAACATCCATATAATCTGCCAGGCCTTCCCCCGCGACGACCGGGAGCATTTCATCAATGATCAAGCTTATGTAACCTTCTTTATTTTCTTTATAGTCTACGGGATAAGCATGCGCAGCTAAGAATGATGCTTTTATGGGTATACCTCCATTTTCTTTGAGCTTCCGGATCACCCTGAGCATTTTCAACTCCCCCTCGAGGCATAAACCGTAGCCGCTTTTTATCTCTATAGCGCCGGTACCCTGCGCCATAACCCTATTCAACCGTTCCAGGCTCTGGTCATACAGTTCCGACTCGTCCATGGCATTAAGGCGGCGAGCGGAATTGAGAATCCCCCCTCCCCTACGGGCTACTTCTTCATAAGTTAATCCTTTGATGCGATCGACAAATTCTCCGTCGCGTGGAGCCGCAAAAACGAGGTGCGTATGGCTATCGCACCAGGCGGGCAATACCATTTTACCAGATGCGTCTATGCATTCATCAACCTGGCTTTCAGGCACCGATGCCATTTCACCAAAACTATGAATACGGCCATTTTCTATTAAAAGCCATGCATTCTCGATAGATGGTAGAACCGCCATGTCCTCTCCGGCAACCCGCAAGCGGCCTTCTCCAGTCTCGACCTGGTGCAGTTGTTTTATATTGGATATTAACAGGCGCATAAGCTCAAAAGTAAGGAAAGTATTTAGCTGTTGCCACAGAAAACTACCGCGATTAAACTACACGGCTTAGGTATTGTCAAACAGGTATTCAAAACAACGAAACGAATTATGAAAAACCTCATTAAAAACTTGTTTACCGTGCTGCTTGTGATCAACACAACCACGTTATTCGCGCAACAACCAATGCAGCCAAGAACACCTGAAGAAAGGGCACAGCGCCAAACCATGTGGATGCAAAAGAATCTTGGGTTGACACAGGACCAGAACAAAAAGGTATACGATATCATGTTGTATCATGCACAACAAGCAGATGCCGATAAAAATATGGCTCCCGGACCAGAAAAGAAGATGGACAAGAAAGAGCTAAAAAGGGATACCGACGCCGAACTGAAGGAAGTACTTACCGGTGACCAATATCGCCAATACCAGCAGCACGTGGAGGAAATGAAAGCGAGAAGACGGGAGCGCCGGCAGTAAGTCGTGAGTCGTAAGTCGTGAGTCGTAAGTCGTAAGTCGTGAGTCGTGAGTCGTAAGTCTGCGAGTAACAAAGCACGGAACTTAGCCATGGCTCTGTTTTAAAATGTTATTTTTGCTGCTCAAGCGATACAATATGAAAATAAGCGGCAGCCTTTTGGCAATTTGTTTGTGGTTCTCATTTTCTGCTGTGGCCCAGCCGGTGTGGTCACCGCAGAAAAGAGCACAGATAGAAATGGAGTGGATGCGAGACAGCCTGCACCTGACGCCGGTACAGGAAAAAAAGGCAGGCTCTGCGGTGTTAAATTTCCAGAAGCAAATGGATGGTGCAAGTGGTTCAGAAAAAAAACAACATGAGCTAATGCGAAAAAAAGATGCAGTAATGCATCGCATCCTTAAGCCAGAGCAGTACAAACTGTACTATAGGCGGGAGCAGGAAATAAGGTCGCGGCCGAAACCGAATCATACGGGGAAACACCAGGCGTATTAGGTTGCAGTTTACAGTTTACAGTTTACAATTACAACTCCCTTAATAGCAGCCGCAGGCTTTTACTTGTTTTGAAATCTTGTCCTGCCAGACTTGCTGTTTATCGGGGATGGTGCCATGGGCGGTTTCGGTATCATAGGTGTTTTGCTCATTATCCGTTTCGTCTTTGCACAGCTTCTCCAGTTCATCAATACGCTGCTGATAGTTTTCTTTGGTCAGCCTGGCATTCCTCAGCGCATTCACCAATTCACAGACCTTTATAGCAGTGATGTCGAAATGAGCCTGCTCATGGGCCAGGAGCAGCGCATTCGTATTCACAGGATTGAACCATGAAAGGTCTTTGTCAAAATAAGGAGTGACGACTATGTTAATTACCTTTTGCCCCTTCTGAACCGACTGAGAAAAGGTAGTCGCATGGCCACTTACCGTAGTTGCTTTCTCCGGCAGATCATCACGAACTTCACCTTTGAAATCACGTAGTTGCAATGGCCGCCGCAGGTCATACACAATAAAATTCTTCATATTCGATGTCTTGCTGATGGTTGCATTTATTTTTACCTGATCGGAGGTAGCGTGTTTGTCCTTTTGCGGTGCCCACCATTTCTCAAAAGCTTCCATGTTGGTCTGCACGGCATGCCGGATCTCCTTTTCCAGGTATTCGACCGGATCACCCTTTGTCTCGTTTTGACTACTGCTGGTGAACTGCCACAGCTTCGTATCGCCGCTATAGAATTCAAATGTCGTTGCGATGCTGACTGTCCACTTTGAGGCTTTCCTCTTGATGTCTACGTGAAGCTCTTTAATGTTCATTACTACAGGTGGCTGGGTGTTGTACTGCTTTATATTTTTATCGATGTAGTTTCTTATTGCCGTTGCTGCGCCATCCTTTATAACCAGCATTTCGACTACCCCGCTGTCGTTTACAGAGCCAATACCCACGGAATCAGGCAGGCTGGTGGTGACATCAGAGATGTAGTAGGTTTTCGGCGTGTATGAATTTGCTTCGTGTTTTAACTGGATGGTCTTTAGACTCTGTGCGGAGGCGTGGAAAAAAGAGATTACAGAAATGGTCAGAATGAAAAAAAGAGTTTTCATATTGTATCAAAAGTAGGGAATAAGGTGCTAAGGAAATAAGAAAAACATCCGATAACTATCGCGACATCCTACTGCGATATTACCTTGTTTAACTTCTCAATTAAAAAGCTAACTTTATACTCTAACTTTTGAACAAATGCAGACAGCATATATAGTGGGCGGATATCGTACGGCAGTAGGAAAATCTAAGCGTGGGGGTTTTCGTTTTTACCGCCCGGAAGACCTGGCCGTAGACGTCATAAAAGGATTATTGGCCAGCATGCCGCAACTGGATACCAAGCTCGTGGATGATGTGATAGTAGGCAATGCTGTACCGGAAGCCGAGCAGGGGCTACAGGTGGGGCGTATAATAGCTAACAGAGCGATAGGTGAATGGGCCGCAGGTGTAACGGTGAACCGCTACTGCGGCAGCGGACTGGAGGCCATAGCCATAGCCACAGCAAAGATACAGATGGGCCTGGCTGACTGCATAATAGCCGGAGGTACAGAAAGCATGAGCCTGGTACCTACAGCAGGTTGGCGCACTATGCCCAATTATGAGTACGCAAAAGACAATGGCGACTACTATCTGAGCATGGGCCTTACCGCAGAGCAGGTAGCCAGCGACTTTAAAGTGAGCCGTGAAGACCAGGACGCTTTTGCACTGCGCTCGCACCAAAAGGCAATAAACGCGATAAAGGAGGGTTACTTTAAAGATGGCATATTGCCCATAACCGTAAAGGAAGTGTATGTGAATGAAAAGAATAAAAAGGCCGTACGCGAGCTAATAGTAGATACGGATGAAGGGCCACGGGCGGATACTTCTCTGCCCGTGCTGGCTAAGCTACCGGCGGTTTTTGCCCAGGGTGGTTCGGTAACTGCGGGCAACTCTTCGCAAACATCGGATGGGGCGGCTTTTACGGTGGTAATGGGCGAAAAGCTAATGAATCAACTGGGCTTGAAACCAATAGGACGGCTGGTGAATTGTGCCGCCGCGGGTGTAGACCCACGCATAATGGGCATAGGCCCGATAAAAGCAGTGCCGAAAGTGCTGAAGCAGGCAGGGATGACATTGAATGATATAGATCTCGTAGAACTGAACGAGGCGTTTGCCTCGCAATCGCTGGCGGTGATACGCGAGCTGGGTCTGAACCCGGATATAGTAAATATCAATGGCGGAGCCATCTCCCTTGGGCACCCGCTGGGCTGTACCGGGGCAAAGCTAACCATACAAATACTGGGCGACCTGAAACGCCTGAATAAAAAATATGGCATCGTAACTGCTTGCATAGGCGGCGGACAAGGGATAGCGGGGATCATTGAAAGGTGCTGATTCCAATTTGCCGTTTATTACTGCAGTAGCCATATTAATTTATTAAATAAATTAGTGTATGTGTATTATTGTGTATAATATTGTGTAGGTGAAAACTAGAAAATAAAGTTTGCTTGTTTACTAACAGTCTTCTTATTTAAGACGTATTTGCCGTTCCTGTACCTAAAAAATACCGTTGTGAAAAAGCTATCCCTGACCTTTCTGGTTATTTGTCTCTTTATCGCTGGCTCTGTTTGTAACGGACAAGGAATAATCTCTACGTATGTGACATTGCCTGGTGGGGATGTACCTCTTGGTATGGCAATGGACACAAGCGGGAACATTTACTATTCATGCGGACCGTGCAATTTTATAAAAAAAATAAGCCCATCCGGGAGAGTCTCCATTATTGCGGGAACGGGAGTTGCCGGATTTGGTGGTGATGGCGGACCGGCAACAGCCGCTCTACTAAACTTTCCTAAGGGAATGCTCTTGGATCCGGCCGGCAATATTTATTTTTCAGACCTGGATAATTATACGATCCGCAAGATCACAGCGTCAACGGGCATTATCACGACGCTCGCAGGCAATACTTCCAGCAATTGGTGGGCCGGCGATGGCGGACCTGCTACGGCCGCTACCTTGGGCGGCTGCGACTTTATAACAAGAGATATTATTGGAAATCTATATTTTAATGACGGTGATTTTTCTCTGATAAGAAAGATCGATACCTCGGGTATTATCTCCACATTCGCGGGAACCCCGAACGTGTTCGATTTCGGTGGCGATGGCGGACCTGCCAGTGCTGCGTTTTTTAATACTCCCGGGGTAATAACGATTGATGCCCACAATAATTTTTACATTGCTGATGGCAACAATAATAGAATACGCAAAATAGATTCTACCGGCACCATCACAACTATCGCGGGAAACGGAACAAGTTACACGGGAGATGGTGCTCCGGCTACCGCGACAGGAATATCTGATGTCATGTCAATAACTGTTGATCAGATCGGAAATATCTATTTTAACAATGATGGGATCACTAGCGCTGTTCTTAAGATCGACACTTCTGGAATTGTTCATGTGTTTGCAGGCAGCGCTACAGAAGGCTATAGTGGCGATGGCGGCCCACCGGGGCTCGCTCATTTTGCTGGTACCGGCACCCTTTTATTTGATAAGAACCACGATCTGTATATTGAAGACGCAGGTAACTACGCCATCAGGAAGGTTTCGTACACCCCCAATATTATTGCGGATAGTTTTTCTGTTTATAATAGCAGTAGCTGTAGCGGCATAGCTCTTTCAACTACCACTAACGATTCGGCAGCGACCGGACTACGTACCTATTTTGGCGATGGCACCGTGGATACAAACTCACTTCTGCCTGGAGCGCCGGGCAAATATGCAAGCGTAATACATAATTATCCAAATGCCGGAACTTATACCATCAAGGAAGTTTTGATGAACGGCACTACTGGAATAGACTCTACTCATTTTTCGTACCATTACTTATTGTGTAAAACTATTGACGTACAATTTTATTTTGACGCAAATGGAAATTGTCTGAAAGACAGTGCCGAGTCATTCAATTTTTTACCTGTAATGACAGAGGTTGACTCCAACGGAATAGCTATTGATACGATCTCCGCGAACAGCGGATTTTACTATCAGGCATATGGCAATCCGGGAGACATTTATTCCTTTAGAGTTATTTCCGCACCACCAGGATATTCCGCACTATGTTCCGGAGGAATTGTTGCGGACACACTTGATTCCATCACCAATAACATTTACACCAGATTCATTGGCTTTAATTGTTCTACCAGCTCTGGTTTTGACCTCGCTGAAAATACAAGTATGTTAACGGGCAGGCACTTAGCCAGCGGAACTATTGTTGTAAATAATAACTATTGTACTCCGGAAGATGCTGTTGTAACTATGAATGTTGACCCAAAATATGTTTTTGAAAGTTCTGTCCCGTCCCCAAGTAGTATTGTCGGCAACACCGTGATTTGGAATTTTAGCGGAATGTCCGCAGGATCAATGCCTCAATTAATATCGTATTCGCTTACAATACCGGGTGCGTATTTAACCGCCGGAGATACTGTTCTGACAAAATTTATGGTGACACCAATTACAGGCGACCTGGATACAACAAACAACACGTGCATCAGAATTGACACAATAAGATCTTCCTACGACCCCAACGAAATGTCTGTAACTCCATCAGGATATATACTGCCTAACACTACGCTGCAATACACCATCAACTTTGAGAATACAGGCAATGATACTGCCTACAATATTGCAGTGATGGATACACTGCCAGATAATGTAAATGTAAACTCGCTAAGGATAGACATAGCGTCGGCGGTTTTGAACACTGCGACCTATAACGCAGGTGGTCACAATATTATAAAATTCGATTTCCCAGGCATAAACCTGCCTGACAGCTCGCATCATAATCAATGCAACGGGATGGTGCTGTTTCACGTAAAAACGGTTGATGGGCTTAGCGATGGCGCTACGTTATTCAATCATGCGGGCATCTTCTTTGATGATAACCCCGTGGTGATGACAGATACGGTAGAGAATACTGTAAGCCTGATACATGGGCCAGCTTCGGTTTGTAAAGGTGCTAAAATTAGCTGGTCGGAATTGGCAAATGGAGGGATGTGGACAAGTACAAATGGTAGTGCAACGATTTCCCGAGATACTGTTAGCGGCGCCGCGACTGGAGTAGATACTTTTACATACACTGTCCCCTCATTGTACGGAAATACTTTCGCCACGAAAACTGTGACTGTTAATCCAATACCATCGGTGTATATGGTAACGGGGGGAGGAAGTATATGTGCAGGCAGTACCGGAATTGATCTGTCGCTGAGTGGGTCAGATACTGGGTGTGTTTATCAATTGTATAGTAGCGCTTCTGCAACGGGCGCAGCGATTGCCGGCACCGGATATCCTCTGGACTTGGGCGTTTATACGGTTGCAGGCACCTATTCTGTAACAGCAACAAGCCCAGCCACGTCATGCGCGAATAATATGAACGACAGTGCGGTGATTGTGGTAAATTCCCTGGTTGTCCCGTCGTTAAACGTTACTACATCTTTGGGAGACACGGTATGTGCCGGCAGTTCCGTCACTTTTATTGCTGCTGGCGCTAACGGCGGAACTTCACCGGTTTATGATTGGAGCGTTAACGGAACACCTGTAACCGGCAGTACATCTTATACCTACACGCCTTCAAATCATGACCTGATCACAATAGTGCTCATCAGCGATGCACTATGCGTATCTCCTGACAGTGCTACAGCCAGCATCACTATTACCGTTGACTCAATTTTAGTCCCTATTATAACGATCAACGCGGTGCCGGGATTTACTTTAGCAGCGGGTATGCCGGATACGTTGACTGTGACTGTAAGCAACGCTGGCGCTGCGCCAGCTTATCAATGGTACGTGAATGGAACTGTAATATCCGGAGCAACGAGCGCGACATTAATAAGAACTTTTCTAAACAACGACTCAGTAAGTTGTGTCGTAACAGGAAGCGGAGCGTGTGCACTATCTTCCTTCAATTCTGCACTGATACATGTAAGCAGCACCGGAGTATTGCAGTTAGCAGGCACTGATGGGATACAACTGGTACCAAACCCTAACAAAGGCAGCTTTACGTTGACCGGCGCATGGGCCAATGATGAACATGTAGTAGCTGAAATTACGGATATGCTGGGCCAGGTAGTGTATAAAAATGAATTGACAGTAAGCAACGGCGCTATAGATGCGCAAATATTGCTTGGCAGCCGCCTTGCTAACGGCATATATCTGCTGAACCTAAAGGCAGCAAGCGGGGCTAGGGTTTTCCATTTTATACTTGAACGATAGCACTCTCTTTCCTTAATACTTCAGCCGGAACATTGCTCCGGCTGTTTTTTTAACATACCGCCAACGCTATGCTTAACCTTACATTAATATTAGGCATATAACTTCGCCGCCAATGAAGCCGGATAAGATCAGGAAAATAATAGGCGAGAAAATAAAAGAGGTTAAAAAACTCGGTAAGAAGGTTGATAACAATTTTGAAAAAGACACCCTTCACGAGTTTCGGGTGGCTGTAAAATCGTTGCGGTCATTTCTGCGCTTACTGAGAATGGACAAGGAGCAAGTCCCCAAAATGCCGGGCAAATTTAAACGTCTCTACCACATCACAGGCGCCATTCGTGATGCGCAACTGGAACTGGATCATATTGCCGCCGGGAAAACGTCGTTGCCTGTTTATACGGACAAACTCAGAAATGACATTAGCCGGCAAAAAGCGGAATGGGGAAAACATTATTCCGATAAGGTATTCCGTAAAATGAAAAAACGCCTTGCCGGCTATGAATATGATACGCTTTCGCCTGATGCACTTGCTGCCTTTCATAACATGAAGGTAGCGGGCGTAAAAAAACTGGGGAGATCCGGCACCGCAACCAATGCGGAGGTACACAGCATCAGGAAGCAAGTGAAGGACATACTCTATACAACCAAACTCGCTCAAAAAAAATGGAAGCCCGCACTAGCACAAATGCCGCCTGTGCCGGTAGATGAACTGGACCAGATAGCTACCATGATAGGCGGATATAATGATGAGCGTACACAACTCGAACATCTGAGTTCGTTTCATTCGCCCGATACCAAACTGCCAGAACTACTTGCCATCAACAAAATCGTTAAGAAAGAAGGGACTAAACTAACAAACGGCAAGAAACAGCTATTGGATGTTGTAAATAAGTTTGCGGGAAAAAGGAAAACCACTTCTTAAGCTTTTGCCTTTATCATGATGCTCACGGTGAGTTTGTCACTCATCATCATGCTGCTGCCACCAACTCCGAAATCACGGCGGTTCAGTTCAAATCTGCCTTTAAACTCTCCATCATTCCCATTTTTGGTAAACTCGAAAGGAAACTCGACCTGCTTGGTTACACCCTTTATCGTGATATTGAATATTCCGGAATACTTGCCGTCTTTTGCGTAGAGTTTCGTTGACTTCATGTCTATAACCTTGTACTTATCCGAGTCAAAGTATTGCTCCTCCTGCAGGTCTTTGTCGCGCTTATCAATGCCTGTTTTGATGGTTGTCACGTCAACGGACGCGCTCAAGGAACTTTTCGCGAGATCCGAAGGATTAAAAACGAGATTTGCTTTCAGGCCGGTGAACCTGCCAGTTACGGTAAGGCCGGCATTTTTGATCTTGAACGACACCTCATACTCCGCCGGCTTCCATGTTTGACCAAAAACAATTGAGGGAACGATTATCATTGCCAACATCCATACCAAAAATATCTTTTTCATAAACCAACCTTTTAACTATCAATGCAAAAACAATGCCGCTGTAATTTACGGCTTTAGTTTATGGCTTTGATGTTGCGTTGAATTCCTTTCCACTTCGCGCGCTTTAGTGGTGAGTTTTTTAACGTTTTATTGAAGGTCTCTTCGCTCATTTCCTCCCATTCTTTCAGCGAGAGGTTTAATATCTCCGGTAACGGATTGAAACGGAGTTCCGTGTTAGGTTTAGAGAACCGGTTCCACGGGCAAACATCCTGGCAAATATCACAGCCAAACATCCACCCTTCCATTTTGCTATGAAATTCAGAGGGGATCAGTGCATCTTTCAACTCTATGGTAAGGTAGGAAATACACTTGCCCGCGTCTATCTCTGTGGGCGATACAATGGCTTGCGTGGGGCAGGCGTCAATGCAGCGGGTGCATGTGCCGCAATGGTCGGTAGTGAATGGAGCATCAGCAATAAGGTCAAGGTCCGTAATTAACGTAGCTATGAAGAAAAAAGAACCGGACTGCTTTGTCAGCACATTGCCATTCTTCCCTACCCAACCGAGGCCACTACGGACGGCCCAGCTACGCTCCAGCACGGGCGCGCTATCCACAAATCCGCGGCCATCTACTGCGCCTATGTTATCGGTAATAAACTGCAGTAGCTGATTAAGCTTGTCTTTAATGACATAATGATAGTCAGTGCCATAGGCATACTTAGCGATTTTGGGCGCGAGCGATTGTTGCTCTTCAGCTGGAAAATAATTGAGCAATAATGTTATCACCGACTTTGCGCCGGGCACCAATTTTCGCGGATCAATGCGGAGATCAAAGTACCGCTCCATGTATTGCATGCCGCTTTGGTGGCCTTTGTTCAGCCATTGCTCCAGCCGCACGGCATCTTCGTCAAGTTGCACAGCCTTGGCTATGCCGCAGGAATTGAAGCCGAGGCGTGCGGCTTCAGTTTTGATGACATGTGTATTTTTTTCTGTGGATAACAATGATGGTTGTTTATTCTGCTACTGTCGGCTTCGTGATTGACACCCCACGAATTTCCGAAAGTCTTTGCACATATGCATCACTATGGTGGCGCGGGATGCCTGCATTGATCACACAGAACAACTGCAAGTCTTGATTGTATATGGTTGCTTCCGCTTGTTTTAGAAGATATAGAACTTCCCCCATAGCCGGATAGTCAAAATTTATTTCATACAAATTTTCGATCCATTTTTCTGTTTTGGGGACTTGTTCCAGAGACATTGCGGTTGCAGTCTTGTAGGCATTTATTAGGCCTGGGACACCGAGCAGTGTACCACCAAAATATCTGACTACCACAACCAAAACATTAATAAGTCCCAGACTGTCTATCTGGCCAAGAATAGGTTTTCCGGCACTGCCGGATGGCTCACCATCATCAACGGCCCGGTATTGTGCACCATCCGTGCCGATGCGATAAGCGTAGCAATGATGCACTGCTTTAGGATGCTCCTTCTTTAGTGCCTGCAACTTTTCCTTTACATCTGCTGCTGAATAAACCGGATAAGAATAGGCAAGAAATTTACTGCCCCTGTCGCGGAAATCACCGGTACCCGCAGTGGCTATCGTTATGTATTTGTTTGAGTCGGTCATTATTTATTACCAAGGGCAATGAGCAGGATAGCAATAACAGATAGTGCCATCCCAATTATACGTTTTGCGTTAACATGTTCTCTAAACAGCACAATAGCCGTGAGCGCAGAAGCGGCAAGAATACCGATATTCAACACCGGAATAGACGCTGAGCTTTCCAGGAAGTTGCTATTAAGTGCGCGGATAAAAAAGTATATAGAAAAGTAATTTGGCACACCAACGCAGATACCCGCTACAAGATTTTTCCACTGGAGTTTAATTTTCTTAAGTGCGAGCAAAACGACAATAAGCATAAGGCCTGCCAATGCAGCTATGCCAAAAACAAATGTGGCGTAGGTAGCCTGCACATCGGCAGTGGCCAGGAAATGAAGTTGAACATAATTGGTGACCGTATCTAGAAATCCGCCACCGATAAAGATGAGGACTGGCCATAGCAGGCTTTGTGGCTTATGATCATCGCCTTCTACCCTGGTTGTAAGGTAAACAGCCGGGAATGCAAGTAACACACCAACAATTTTTGCTATAGTAGCATGTTCTTTATAAACGATCAGCGAGAACAGTACCGGGATAACCAAGGATAGTTTGCTGGCAATGATAGTAGTAGTAATGCCATCTACCCGTGTGCTGTAGGCCAGCATATTAAAAATGGCAATAAAGGCGCAGCCCATCACCACCCCCCAGGGCAGCCAGTCGGCATGGAGGGTGGCACCGCTGAAAGGAATATGGCCAATGGAGATGCAACCGGTAACCACACAAACGCAGTAATTGGCTACTATCGCCTGCAGTGTATCTATCTTATACTTCGGGAAAAGTTTAAAGAGGACAGAAATGACAACGTTTAGTAAAATGGTAGCAATAAGGTAGAACATGTTTCAAATTCAAAAAAGTCAAAAGTCAAAAAATCAAAAATCGTGTGCTGCAGCGTTTATAGGTCCATTCCCTGCACGTAAGGATAATCACTCACCTTGTTAACTGACACGCGCAAAGTATCGGCCCCCACTTTTGAAGTGAAAGCAGGCATATCGCTTTTCAAGGAAGGAGCAGGAATGCCATCCTTGATAGCGATTTCCCCAGTAAAAATCCTAGCCTCATCCCACAGTCCTGCATCGATGAAACTATTCAACAGCGCGGCGCCACCTTCTATTATCAGGGATAATATCTTCGCGTCAAATAATTTGTGCATCAAAGCTGGCAACAGGCCGTCACCGAAAGGCAGGCGAACGGAGTGGACGTTACCCAGCAATATTTCTTTTTGCTCATTTACGATCCAGGTCGCAGCCTTGTTGTCATACACATGGTTTGTATGCGGCACTTTAAGATCCCTGTCGAGTACAATGCGGAGCGGTTGTTTACCCTCATAAAGTCTTGCCGTAAGTTCAGGATTATCATTGATGGCTGTGGTGGTCCCGACCATTATCGCGGCTTCTTCTGTCCGCCACCTATGCGAAAGCGTTTGTGCCTCAATGCCGGTTATCTGCAATCGGCTCCTATCGGCCGGCGCAATAAAACCATCAGCTGACTGCGCCCACTTCAAAATAATATAGGGCCGTTTTTGTTTGTGAAAACAAAAGAAACGCCTGTTTACCCACAATCCTTCATTTTCAAGTATGCCTGTTTCTACTTCTATACCTACGTTCTTCAATATGCGTATTCCCTGCCCATCCACTTTTTCAAAGGGGTCTTTGTTGGCGATCACCACCTTTTTTACCCTTTCTTCCACCAGCCTGTCGGCACAAGGTGGTGTCATACCAAAATGTGCGCAAGGCTCCAGGTTCACATACATCGTACTTTCCGGTATCAGGTGTTTATCGGCAGAGGAAACATTCCTGAGGCAATTAACCTCCGCATGATCCGCACCATAGTAATGATGCCACCCCCCGCCTATTACGCGGCCATTGCACACCAGTAGAGCGCCGACCATAGGATTGGGCGCAGTGTGGCCTTTCGCGCGTTGCGCAAGATCAAAGCATTGCTTTATATATGCCTCGTGCCTCATCCGGACGCTAAATTAGTTAAATAAACGCACTGGGGTTATCTTTACCTCATGCTCACTTACAGCCAGGCCTTTTACCAGCTTAAAGACAGATTAAAACAATTGTACGATGCGGACGAAGCCGCGGCAGTGGCACACCTTTTCCTGGAATTTATTACCGGGCTAAATAAATCGGACAGGCTGCTGAAGAAAGATACTTTATTTACGGAGCGGCAACAGGAGCAATTTGATGCTAAATCGAAACAACTGACCAAGGGAAAGCCGATACAATATGTTACCAACAGTGCATGGTTCATGGGCAGGGAATTTCTTGTAAATGAGAGCGTGCTGATACCCAGGCCGGAGACCGAGGAACTGGTGCAATGGATTTTGGAAAATTCAAAATTGAAAATTCAAAATTCAAAACCTGCAATGGAGGGGGTTGCCGGTTCACGGGAGCGACTTCGTGTGCTGGATATTGGGGCCGGGAGTGGGTGTATTGGATTGTCGCTGGCGAGACTGTTGCCGGATGCTGTTGTGACCTGTGCTGATGTAAGCAAAGATGCCATGGAGGTATTAAAAACGAATATTGAATGGGTGCTGACCGCAGGCGAAAAAAAGAAAGGGCTGGACAATATTACGCTGAAAACAATTGATTTTTTGAATGAGACACAACGAAACAAGCAGCTTGGACGTTATGAGCTTATTGTGTCTAATCCGCCATATATACCCGCAAGCGAGAAAGTGAACATGCATAAGAATGTAAAGGACCATGAGCCATCGATTGCCTTGTTTGTTCCGGACAATGATGCGTTGGTGTTTTACCGGGCAATTGCGGCTTTTGGAAAGGATCATCTGAGCGACAACGGTTATATTTATTGCGAATTAGATGCCGGGCATGCAGAGGCTTGCAAAGTGCTTTTTGAAGAGCAGGGATACAATGATGTGGAGATAAAGAAGGATGTGCATGGGAACTGGCGGATGCTGAGGGCAAATGGGTTAAAGGGTTAACTGGGTAAGAGGTTAAAAAGTTAATGATAGCGAACTTCAGCAGGCGGGACAAAATATTCATCGGCATAGTAGTGCTGGTGCATGTTGCATTTTTTTTGCTGGCGTGCATGTATAAGCGCATATACATGGGCGATTCGTTTGAGTATATCTACGAGGCCCTGAATATCAAAAGGTATTTCTTCTTCTACAGTGGCAACCCCGCGATGCCAATTGTCCCGGAATATATGACGCAGCGGCAGCCGGGCTATCCATTTTTTCTACTGGCGGTTTACCTGTTTACCGTCAATAACTGGTTTGTGCTTGTGCTGCAGAACCTACTCTCGGTTTTCAACATCTATTATGCGAGGAAGACGTTTGTCAAAATGGGCTATAACGAAAAGTACGACTGGCTGTTGCTGCTATTGATCATTGCCTATCCTGCCCAATTTATCAATGCGAATACAATTGCCCCCGATATTTTGCTGCAAACCTTTACGCTGTTCTATTTCGGCAGCTTTGTGCGGCTGCTCCAGGACAAGGAACTCAAATATGCCATCTGGATGAGCCTGGCACTTGTGGCCGGGCTGTTCGTGAAACCTGTGCTCTACCCTTTTGTTATCGTTCATGTATCTATCATTATCGGACTGGGCATATACCAAAGAGCGGCCCTGCAGCGGATCGTTGTTGTGGCGATCATTCCACTTTGCGCGGTGCTGTGTTGTAATTATAGCAACTACACCCGCACCGGAAAATTTCACTTTACCAGCAATCAATCTTTTAACGCGGTCTATTATTACTATTCCTACTTCAGCAACAAGGAGGGGGCTGATAGTGCAGCTAAATTTTTACAAAAAGAACGCAGGGATATTGCATCCATACCTGAGTACAAAGACCGCTATGATTATGCCAATGAGCGCGGAATGAGCCTGCTGAAACAGAACTTCTTCCCCTATATGGTGTATCATTTAAAAAACAGCGCCAGGATATTTATAGAACCCGGCAAAGCAGAGATGGACCTTTTTACCGGCAAACTCACCTATGGCAAGCTCTACAACAAGCAGCAA
The DNA here is from genome assembly GCA_903905065.1 of uncultured Bacteroidota bacterium. Taxonomy (GTDB): domain Bacteria; phylum Bacteroidota; class Bacteroidia; order Chitinophagales; family Chitinophagaceae; genus Nemorincola. The sequence goes on from CAIVEW010000060.1 coordinate 25,037, forward strand.
ACCGGGTTCTTCGCAACATTAAAAAACAAGGGGGCATCCGGTATGCGTGGGTATATTTCAAACAATCCTTCTTTGCCAATTGTGCTGTTAGTGTTTTTATTCAATTGCGTGCGATTAATTGGCCTTATTGCTTTTCTATTCAAACGGGATATACATTGGCTGATCAGGTTGTTTACTTTTATATTGCTGGCGTACTTTGCTATTGCAGCGGGCCCCATTTCGAATACAAGATATTTCTTACCCGTATCACTGATAACTATTGGCGCTGCGACTATGGGGTATATGGGCATTTTACAAAAACGGGCAACCACATAAATGCAGGCGATAAAGAAATACATACCCTTCTTTTCATCAGCGCTGCTGATGTGGGTGGCGCTGTACATCATTTACCCGCATTATCAATATTATATAGACCCGGATGGGACGGCCTACCTCACTATCTCTAAACGCTACGCCAGCGGAGATTACCACCGGGCAATAAACGGCTACTGGAGCCCGTGGAGTTGCTGGCTGACCGCACTGCTGATAAAAACTGGCATAGCGGCGATACCCGCATCTGTAATCATTAATTCGATAGGAGCTGCCGGCTTTCTATTTATTTCGCAATCTTTCTTTTTGAAGTTTGGTATTGAGCGAAAGATGCAGTGGTTGTTCAACGTCACACTGGCTTTTTTCCTGTGCTATGCGGTTTTCTGGCAGTCGTTTGACGATCTGTGGGAATGTTTCTTTTTGCTTGGTACACTTCATATTATGCTCTCTGAAGGCTTTTCGGCAAAACCTGGGTTGTGGATAGGTAGCGGATTTATTGGAACGCTAGCTTACTTTGCCAAAGCCTATTCATTTCCGTTCTTTATACTCAACACAATTTGCTGCTGCTATCTTATTGATAAGAAACAATGGCTTAAAATATCAGCAACGGCGATAGGTGCGATGGTTTTATGCAGCCTGCCCTGGATATGGCTGTTGCATAAAAAATATGGCATTTGGACAACGTCCACAGCAGGAACGCTGAATACATCCTGGTACCTGGTCGGGCATCCTCACTGGAAGGAAGGGATCGATCTGCTATTGCCTCCACCCTACCCCGACAGCCCCAGCTACTGGGAAGACCCTTGGTTTGTAAATGGCGCTACACCACATTTCTGGAATTCGTGGCATTTATTTGGATTGCAGTTGCTTCGGATAGGCCTGAATATCTGGAAGTTCATTGTCAGTAGTTTTCAATTGTCTGTTTTTTTTATTGTTATTGTGGGATATGCGAAATGGAATGTTATATGGAAGCGTGGTGCGCCTATAGCTAAAGAGCAACGAGTACTCATGCTTTCTTTCTTGTTATTTACAATTGGTTACATTTTGGTCAATTTTGAATCCCGTTATCTGTGGTATATGGTACCATTGAGTATGGTGATGGGCGTTTCTATGTTAGAAAACATATTCAAAGAAAAACTCAGTTCGATATTGTTGGTCGCATTTTCATTAAGCTTCGTTGTCTACCCGGTGTGGACGATGCGAAAAATATTCAACGAAGGGGCAAAGGAGTTTGAAACAGCCGAACAAATAAAGGCTCAAAAAATCAACGGCTCGTTTACCTGTAGCGCCTACCCGGGCGTGAGTATGCAACGGGTGGAAAGGCTTGCTTATTTCTCCGGTATGCAGCTGTACTGCCTCCCTGATAATTTTGCGACAGAAGAAAACCTCTTACGTGATATGAATCGTTACCATGTGAATTACATGTTTTATTCGGGGGTATCTCCACATGAGCACATCCTCCTGGACGAACTATGGCAGTCATATCCCGATGTTACTTATGGCCATATCGAAGGAACGAAGATTTTCAAAATAAATCCATAGTCTTTCCGTGCCAAAAAAAGATATTCATCCGGCTTGATTTGACTTTTCACTTTTGACTTTTCACTTTTTAAGATACCTTTGCAGCCTAATTATAAAAACCTAAACACATATATGTCAGCAAACAAAATTCATGAGTTATTGGGCGATAAGGCCGAGTACTATTTGGGCCATACCAGCAAGACCATCGACAAATCTGCATTGCACCTGCCTTCGTCTAAACATCTTGATGATGTGTGGACGCAGAGTAACCGCAATGTGCAGACACTGCGCAGCATCAGTACACTTATGAATCATGGCCGCCTGGCGGGTTCCGGTTATGTTTCTATCCTCCCGGTTGACCAGGGTATAGAGCATAGCGGTGGCGCTTCTTTCGCGCCAAACCCCATTTATTTTGACCCTGAAAATATTGTGAAGCTGGCTATTGAGGGTGGCTGTAATGCTGTCGCATCTACTTATGGTGTGCTTGGCTCTGTGGCTCGTAAGTATGCTCATAAAATACCGTTCATTGTAAAAGTGAACCATAATGAATTCCTCACTTACCCCAATAAGTTCGACCAGATCATGTTTGGCACCATTAAGGATGCGTGGAACATGGGAGCGGTAGCCGTGGGCGCTACTATTTATTTTGGTTCGGAGGAAAGCGGCCGCCAGATAGTGGAAGTGGCGAAAGCGTTTGAATATGCACATGAGCTGGGTATGGCTACTGTGCTGTGGTGCTATCTGCGCAACAATGGCTTTAAGAAAGACGGCGTAGATTATTCGACTGCTGCAGACCTTACGGGGCAGGCCAATCACCTGGGCGTAACCATCCAAGCGGACATCATCAAGCAGAAATTGCCAACAAATAACGGTGGTTACAACGCAATCAGCTTCGGCAAGACCAGCAAACTCGTTTACGAAAAACTGACTACCGACCACCCGATAGACCTTTGCCGTTACCAGGTAGCTAACTGCTACATGGGCCGTGTAGGGCTTATCAATTCGGGCGGGGAATCTAAGGGCGCTACCGATATGGCTGAAGCAGTAATGACCGCAGTTGTGAACAAGCGTGCAGGTGGCATGGGCCTCATCAGCGGCCGCAAGGCATTCCAGAAACCAATGGGTGAAGGAGTGTCGCTGCTGAATACCATACAAGATGTGTATCTTGATGGTTCTGTGACTATTGCGTAAGGTAGTCGTGAGTCGTAAGTTCGCGGATAGATAGTAATTAGCAGATAGTCGCGATACCACATAATACATTAGATAAAGTGCCGGAGGCGTTTTCAGCGTATCCGGCATTTTTGTTCTCATAAATGACCGTGGCTTGATTTTTTACATGATTGTATTATCAAAAAACGTAAAAAACCAAGATCATGAAAAAGTATTGGAAAGCCATCGCAATAGCGGCCGCAGCCGGCGCACTCGTTTACCCTGCAATGAAATTGTATCAATATATAGCTAAAAGAATAGCGGACGGCAAGGCTGCTGAAGAAGAGGAAGAGCACCCCGTAAAGAACCTTGGGTTCATTCATCACAGCCAGCATAAACCTCATCACCGCAAGACGCAGAACAGTCGCGCAAACGCATAGGAAAGCAACGCCCTAGAATAACTGTTTCAGCACATCGTAAATAACACCGGGTTTACCCAAGGTGTAGAAATGGAGTACTTTCTCCCCATTTTTCAGCAGGTCCCGGCATTGCTGCAACAACCATTCTGTGCCTACCTTTTCGCTATCTGCATCGTTCTTTGTTCTCATTATCTCTTTTGATAGCTCTATGGGTATTTCTACATGAAAGGCCCGGGGAACAGCGGTGAGCTGTTTTTGGTTGGTAAGCGGCTTCAGGCCGGGTATGATCGGCACGCTGATGCCTGCAGCCCGGCATTTGTTTACGTAAGTGAAATAGTGAGCGTTGTTGTAAAAAAGCTGTGTGGTTATATAGTTTCCGCCAAGGTCAATTTTCCGTTTCAGGTAAGCAATATCCGTATCCATATTGGGCGCCTCAAAATGCTTTTCAGGATAGCCCGCTACACCGATACAAAAATCTGTCTTTGCCCCGTCTTTTATTTCTTCCTCCATATAATGGCCATTATTAAGGTCCACTATCTGGCGTACAAGGTCTTCAGCAAAAGCATGCCCCTGGGGGTCAGACTTAAAGTAACCCTCGCCTTTTGCAGCATCCCCTCTCAGAGCAAGCACGTTCTTTATTCCCAGGAAATCCAGGTCTATTAAAGCATTCTCGGTTTCTGTTTTGCTAAACCCGCCGCAAATAAGGTGGGGAATAGCCTCTACTTTGTACTTATTCATCAGTGCCGCGCAAATGCCAACCGTGCCAGGGCGCTTCCTTATTTCCACCATTTCAAAAGACCCATCCACCCGTTTTTTGGATATCATTTCTGCACGGTGATAGGTAACGTTGATAAACGCAGGGTTAAACTCCATCAAAGGATTGAGATGGTCGTAAATGGACGCGATACTCTTGCCCTTGGTAGGGGGCAATATCTCAAAAGACACAATGGTATCTTTTGCCTGTGCTAAATGTTCGGTTACTTTCATAATTGGAGGGCAAAAGTATAATTAATAAATGAAACACGCCACTACCGCATTCTGATAGCCTGCCTTTAAGAGCGCCGTTTACATTTCGGTGGCTATTCTTTGACTATTTTATAAACATCAGTACTGTTGACCAGGTGCAGAATGTATATTCCCGGAGACAAGTCGACGATATTTACAGAGGTATTTTGCGCTAATAATTTACCCCTCCTGGTCACTCTTCCCATTAGATCGCAGAGCGCGTAATCTGCGCCAACCAATGCCCCGTTGTCGGCAACAATATTGAATGAACTATGGGCGGGGTTAGGATACACATGAGTACTGCCAATTTCAGTTGTATTTACCCCGGCAGGGGTGAAGGTATATTTAGCTACATAAACGGGATGATAGGAAAGAGAAGAATCTGTAAATGTAATGGTCGTGTCGGTAAATGTCCCCGCGGCATAAATGTTGCCTTGTGCATCAGTGTACAGCGAGTGTATCGCATCTAACCCCCAATATTGGTAGAAGCCTGAACCCAAATAGCTCCATGAAGCTCCGTTCCACTGGGCCACTGACAAATTCCCGTTAAAAGCAGAACTGTCGTCAGTAAAACCGCCTGCAGCATACAGGTTGCCTTCCAAGTCGAGAGACAATGAGTTTATGCCGGAATTTGCATTCAGCGCATGACTGCCAGTTCCTAATTTATTCCATGAAGTGCCGTCCCATTTAGCAACATAATTGTAGCCTGAATCTATAATGAATTTTCCACTGACATATAAATTGCCCATAACATCTCCAACTATCGACCATATCTGAGTATTGAAAGAGCTATCCTGATGATGGACACCGCTGCCTAATTCACTCCATGAGGTTCCGTCCCATTTAGCAACATACAGGTTGCCACCTGTATAAGTTGTGCTATCGGTGAAACCTCCAGCCGCATAAATATTCTCCGAGGAGTCGACATACAGACATTTTATATCACCATTTACGTTTAATGCGTGTACGCCAGTTCCTACCTCGGTCCATGACATACCGTCCCACTTAGCTACATAACAATGACCAGAACTATCTGTAAACTCACCCGCGGCATAGAGGTTATAATGCTTGTCAAAACAAATACCGACTATCTCGGAATTAACGTTTAACGCCCCCACTTTACCCCAGGAAGTACCATCCCATTTTACAACGTTATTGAGCGCTCCGCTTGGACCAAACTCACCAACGATATAAATATTATCAAGCGTGTCTGCAATAATTCTCGTTATTTGCACAAAAGAATCTAGTAGAGGATCGCCGGTTGCTAACGAATGCCATGAAGTACCATCCCATTTGCCCACGACCGTGTGCCATCCCGTATCGAAGACCATTCCGGCGGTATAAACATTACCTGCTTTGTCGGCACAGACAGTATAAAGCTGATTATCGTGCTGATTAAGGATTGGATTGGAAATATCAAGGCCAGTCCAGCTTTGTGCAGAAGAAGATAATGCGGAAACAAGGAGAAATGCAATAAAGAAAAAAGGGGTTTTCATGGATATAGGGTTTTGTTAAAAACGCCGGATAGCAGTTAAATATTGTTTCAAAAATACTAATTAAACTCCATGTGCGTAACAATAAGGTTGCTGTTTGCACGGGCTAATATGCGGTTGTTCATGTCATAAACATGGCATTCCACATTGATTATCTTTTTGCCCACTCTCAGCACTTTCGACTCTGCCCGCATGCGCTCGCCTTCTTTTACCGCGTATAGAAAGTCTACGTTTAGCGTAAGCGAGGTATAGCGATTCTCCGTATCCAGGCTCACCACTCCCCAACCTATTGCTTCATCTATCACCATGCTCATCATACCGCCATGTATATTGCCATAGGGGTTGGTCATTTCTTTGCGCACTTCCAGCGAAATAACGGCATTCCCTTTTTCTATGCGCTCCAGCGTAAACCGCAGCCAATTACCCGCCGGCGACCGGGATTCTTCCACCATTTTGCCTTCGAATGTTTCTTTCATCCATTTCAGTGCGCCGCCGGGCGGTATGCCTTTGTATCCCATGGTGCAAAGATACCCTATGCACGCTAAAACCCCCACCCACTAAAGGGGCGTCAAAAATTTAGCTGAATTTGATCTTTGAACTATAAATAAGAATTGGCCTAATTTATTGCTATCGGAACTGCTTAAGTAATCTGCAGAAGCTGAAAAAAATATTCATCAGCGACGCCTCTTTAGGGGTTTGGGGTGTGTTTGCTATTATATTTGCCACATGGATGCACCAATAATACATTCGTCCAAATCAATGCACCGCGCCTGGTCTATGTATGACTGGGCCAACTCTGCTTATAACCTGGTTATTACATCCACAATATTCCCCGCTTATTACAGCGCTATTACCACAAAGACAGATGACAATGGCAACATCATCAGTGAGCAGGTGTCTTTTTTTGGGCGTACCTTTAAGAGCAGCTCGCTGGCGTTTTATTCATTAGCTATTGCTTACCTCGTTATTGCATGCATATCACCCATATTATCGTCTATTGCAGACTATAAGGGCAATAAAAAAAGGTTCATGCAATTATTCTGTTACATAGGGTCAGCAGCATGTTGCGGGCTATACTTTTTTAAGGCAGATACGCTGGAACTGGGGGTGATCTGCTCGGCGACAGCCGCCCTGGGCTATTGCGGCAGCCTGGTGTTTTATAACGCCTACCTGCCCGAGATTGCAACAGACGAAGAGCAGGACCGGGTAAGCGCCCAGGGCTTTGCATATGGCTATGTTGGCAGCGTGTTGCTGCAGGTGATCTGCTTTGTTTTTGTGCTGGGGCGGAAACAGCTTGGCATCACAGACGTCACCTTCCCTCCCAGGTTGTCTTTTCTGCTGGTGGGCCTATGGTGGGCGGGGTTTGCGCAAATCACTTTTTTCAAACTGCCCAAAGGAATACCATTAGTGCGCAATGCCGCACACAATGTACTTGCCAATGGCTTTTATGAGCTTAAAAAAGTGTTTAAGCAGGTACTGAAGTTACCTGTGCTAAAAACTTATCTCCTGGCCTTTTTCTTCTATAGCATGGGCGTGCAAACAGTAATGATGGTTGCCACGTACTTTGGCAGCATAGAGCTGCACCTCAAAACGGAGCAGCTTATAGGGGTGATACTGGTGATACAGCTTGTGGCGATAGCGGGAGCTTATGTTATGGCAAAACTGTCGGACAAGTTCGGCAATCTGCAGGTGCTGCTTTTTGTTGTATTTCTTTGGATAGCGGCTTGTGTATGCGCTTACTTTACTTACACCGCTACGCAATTTTACCTGGTTGCGGTACTGGTGGGGCTTATCATGGGTGGTATCCAGTCACTGAGCCGGTCCACCTACGCGAAGCTGATGCCTGACACACATGATACTGCTTCTTTTTTTAGTTTTTATGATGTTACTGAAAAGCTGGCCATCGTAGTGGGCATGTTTACATTTGCCTTTATTAACAGTACTATGGATATGCGCACCGCCGTTATTGCCCTGATCACTTTTTTTGCCATCGGGGCATTGGTTTTGTTTATCGCGATACCCCCGGCCCCTAAAGGGGAGTCTAGCATTTAGCTTCACGAAGAACTTAAAACCATTGGAATCTAATTGAACAATATTATTCAGAAAATTTGTTGATAAATTTGATCAGTGAAGTAAGGCGGAGCCCCTTTAGGGGTTTGGGGTTACAGATAACACGATAAAGCCCCTTTAGGGGTTTGGGGTATGAAATTATACACAATAAACGCAGGATACTTTAAGCTGGATGGCGGCGCTATGTTTGGCGTAGTGCCGAAAACAATGTGGAATAAGGCCAACCCGGCCGATGAGAACAATATGTGCAGTTGGGCCATGCGCTGCCTGCTCATTGAACACGGCAACTACCGGATACTCGTAGACAACGGCATGGGCACCAAGCAGGATGCAAAATTTTTCAGCCATTATTTCCCGCATGGAGAAGACAGCATCGAGAAGGGCCTGGCCAAACGTGGATTTACCACGGATGATATCACGGATGTTTTTCTTACGCACCTGCACTTTGACCATTGCGGCGGCTCTATTGTACGTGAGGGTGATCAGCTTGTTCCTGCTTTCAAAAACGCCTTCTACTGGAGCAACAGGGAGCATTGGAACTCCGCCCTAAATCCTAACGAACGGGAAAAGGCATCGTTCCTGAAAGAAAATATTCTTCCGATAGAGCAAACCGGCCGCCTGCGTTTTATTGAAACCGCAGACAATGAAGAATGGATGCAAGATATACAGATACGCTATGTGAACGGACATACCGACTCTATGATGCTGCCCCAGATAAATTATAATGGCACTACCCTCCTCTATTGTGCAGACCTCTTACCGAGCAGTGCGCACATTTCGCTGCCGTGGATCATGGCCTACGATATGCGCCCACTGGATACCTTGAATGAAAAAACCAGATTGCTTAATGATGCCGCAGCCAATAACTGGGTGCTGTTCTTCGAGCATGACCCAAAGAACGAATGCTGCACCCTGCAGCAAACGGAACGTGGTGTGCGGGTAAGAGAAATATTTCCGCTGAGCGAAATTGATACTAAACTATAGCGTAAGCTTAGCTCGGTTTGCTGTCGAGACGCCATGCATGGCGTCTCGACCTATCATGTTCTACGCACTCACAGACTCACGACTTATTTACCTGCCGAAGCTTTAGCGAAGGCAGGCGACTTACGGCTAAATCAAAGATTCAGTGTGAATGCTTTTTTACTTTGACTCCTGTAAACTATGGTCACGAAGTACAGCCCGTTGTGCAGCCGGTGCAGATCCATCACGTTTTCTTCCGGTGTGATTTTCATTTGTTTGATGAACTCACCCTCGGCGTTGGTAACGATCGCCAATACCGATCTTTTGTACTTAGGGATTCCTGAAAAAGTTGCCTTGCCATCGCTAAAGGACATTTCGATACCGGCGAAATCATTTGGCTGGGCAACAAGGGCGCGATGGTATTTGTTGTCACTTCCTTCCCATGAGTTTTCACTCATAGCGGTGGTCTGTGCATGTGCAATACCTGTGCAGGCAAGCATGGAGCAAATAATTACAAGACGTTTCATAAGATCATTTTTTGATTTTGGTTAGGAAATAAACACCGTCTTTAAGACGCCTCAAATGTATCGGAGGTTACAGTGGTACACTTACCGCAAACCGGGTGATTTGCTTTTTTGCAACAGCAAAATGAGGGTGAAAAAAGGGGTAGAAAAAATAAAAATGATGGACGATGGCGATTTAGAAACTTGCATGTGTGCGTTTTTTTTGTATTTTTAAAAAAAAATATCAACAGATGAAACGACTCTTTACTCTTTTATTCGGCTGTTTGTGCTTTTCCGCAACAAATAGTAATGCCCAGATGTTCTGGGTTGAAAATTTCGAAAGTGGCAGCACTGCCGGAGAACAAGTCAACAGCTATGTAGGGCTTAACGGAGCGTGGACGCTTACGGTTAATGCGGACCCATCATACTCTCCCGAAGCGACATCCCCGAACCTGTGGTATGTATCCTGTGCGGAAAATGGGCACACAGCAGGTGTTTGCGGTACCGGTTGTGCAGCTGTCTCCGCTACAGCTACCCTCGCCTCACTGCATATAGGAAGCAATCCGGCCGTTTTCGGCGATATCGGTGCTTCATATGATGCAGGAGGCACTTGCGGCAGCACTACTTCTACCTTTACTTCCATCACCTCGATCTCAGGTGTGTGTGTTACTACCAACAGAAGAGCGGAATCACCGACTATCGACTGCTCCGGAAAATCAAACATCCTGCTCAAATTTTATTATATCGAAAATGGAGATGGTGCAAATGATGATGGCAGCGTGTGGTGGTATGATGGCACTAGCTGGAGTTTGCTCACCAATACGCCAAAAACGCCAACCGGATGTGCCCCCCAAGGGCAGTGGACAATGGACACTATTACTCTTCCTGCAGCCGCAAACAACAATCCTAACGTTAAGATCGGCTTCTCCTGGGTGAACAACGATGACGCGGTAGGCACTGATCCTTCTTTCGCTGTTGACAGTGTTAGCCTTAGCGTAGTTGCCCCGGCGCCGGTGGCTTCCTTTGTTGCGAGCATTTCAACCGCCTGCCAGGATAGCTGCATTACTTTTACAAGCACGAGCACAGGATCTATTGACAGCGTGCGCTGGGTGATGCCGGGAGTTACTATATCAACTCCAAATGCAAATCCGCTTGTTTTATGCAATTATCCATCGGGTGGTGTTGACACCATGCATTTGTACGTTTATGGCCCCGGAGGCGTGAACATTGCCACTACTACCATTACAATAAATGCGCTTCCACAAGTTACTATTGCTCAGACAGGCGATCTGCTTTCTGTTTCTGGCGGCTATCCCGGATATCAATGGGGCAAGGGCCTTCCTCCTGTGGCTATTTCAGGTGCAACAAACAACACTTACACCATTTCCACATCAGGGATTTACGGAGTAGAAGTTGACTCGGCAGGATGCTGGGGCTTTGACACCATTTCGGTGGTTGCAGTGGGCGTTAACCCACTTACCGCTTCGGGCAACAAATTCTGGCTCGTACCATCGGGCAATAATTCAATAACGCTGCACGCAACGAATGCGATAAAATATGACGTTACCGTAGATATTTTTGACATTTCAGGTAAACAATTGCTGGAAGATACCTGGCGGACAGGCTCCGATGTAAAAGAAATAAACGACGTAATAGTTCCCCCAGGTTCATACCTGATCAAACTGAATAGCGCGAATACGTCAGAAGTATTGAAATGGACAAAGCAGTAATGGGCAATGTTTGTTATGTAAAAAAGCTCCTCAAAGGGAGCTTTTTTACATAACAACAAGACTTATGTTGCCGGCCGTGTCCGAGACGAATTATCTTTGTAATAAGAATTGAAATTTTCATGCGCCCAATATTATTCATACGGCTGGTTTTATTATTTATGCTACCGCAACTGCTTGCCGGGCAGACTATTCCTAAAGAAGGCAGCGAACTCAATTTCCGGCGGGTCGGTTTTTCTTTTCCCATTGCTGGTACGGTTACAAAATACAAAATAGAGATCGCTTCGAAAGCGTGGGACCGGGAAGACTCGTTTAAGAAAAATATAATAAAAACCGTTTACAGCACGTCAGGCAGGGCCATTGCCGAAGTACCCTACTTTGACAAAGAATACACCTGGCAAGTGACCTACACATATAAAAATGCGACGATGACCAAAAGCCCTTTGCACCATTTCAGGACTGGCTATAATTCTTCAATTGATACCGCAAAAAATCTGCGACTGAGGATACTAGACACCGCGAAAAAATACAGGGATAACTATGTATTTGTAGATGGTAACAATGTTCTTTATGACATGAAAGGGAACCCCGTGTGGTATTTGCCCTACAATGAGAAGAACGGCCAGGAATTTCCGATGGTCCGCGATCTTAAGATATCGCCGCAAGGAACCCTGACCTACCTGATAAATCAGCACGCGATTGAAGAGAGCTATAATGGCGACACCCTATGGAAAGGCCCCAACAATGGCGAAGTAAGCGGTGAAGACTCCGAACGTTACCATCATGAGTTTACAAGACTTACCAACGGACATTATATGGTTCTGGGGGTAGAACATGTGTTATGGGACCACAAAATAACCCCTGTGGATACCGGCTTTGCAATGACCGAGGATGACAAAGTAAAAACGGACACATCAACATCCGGTACGACCAAAAAAACGCCTTTCGGCACTATTATTGAATATGACGAGCAGGGGCATGTTGTCTGGTCATGGAAATCATCTACCTATATGATGGGATCTGACGTTGTAAACTACAGGCCCGAAGGAAAAGCCAAAGTCATTGATGTTCATGAAAACGCATTTTATTTCGATGAACGCGACAGCGTTATTTACATCAGTTTCAGGAACCTTTCCCGGATACTGAAAATCAAATATCCAGAGGGCACAGTAATAAATACTTACGGAGAAATCTTTAAGCCCGGCAAGGCGCCGGCAGGCAACGGGTTGTTCTCTTATCAACACGGAATAAAAAAATCAAAAAACGGATATCTGTACTTATACAATAATAACCCGACCGAAGATAGCCTGGCAAAGCCAACCATAGTGTTACTTAAGGAATCGGCCTCCGGAAAAGACAGCCTTACAAAAATCTGGGAATATGAATGCAACATTGCCGGCATTAGATTCAACGAGTTATACAGGAAGGCTCGGGAGAAACGACAGGAAAAGGCGCAGAAAAAAATGGCACCCCAATTGTGGAAAGGAACAATGTTCCGGGTTACAACAGGAGGCAGTGTAACGGAACTGCCCAATAAGGACCTTTTTGTGTGTATGAATAGCCAATACAGCAAATTATTTATCGTGAACAGGGATAAAAAAATTCTTTGGAGCGCTACGCCTGAATTATATAATCGGGTTAATAGTGAATGGTACTTGAATGTCCATTTGTACCGGGCTTGCCTTGTTACGCCTAAAGAACTGGACAAATTGATATACAATAGCATGAAAACGCAGGAAAACAAATAATCGTCGCAACTATTGTTTTATATAGAAAACCACTATTTTTATAGAAACCATAGCCGTATGAAAAAATTAGCAATTCTCTGTCTGGCCATTTTTGGCTGCTTTTGTGCCACGAAAGCACAGACCACAATCTATCTCGATACCATCAACAGTACAGGATCTAATTGGAGCCTTGACGATACTGACCTTGGTGGAATTACTACCGGTACGCCAAACGCCTGGCTGATTAATAATGCATACACCGGCGGCAGCTTCAGCATCGTAACAATCCCGAATACCAGCGACCAGCCAGCGGCAATTACTGGAAATCCGGAAAGCTATTACCTGCATATTTGCAGTGCAGCGGCCCAGACACATAGTATTTTCAATACAAATTTCAATGCATCCAGCCTCACCTCAAAAAGCTACTTTGCATCTATGACCAATTCGGTAAGCACTGTTGGGTACACAGGGGTTTATTATTCTTTCTGGTGGCTTTGTGCCGGGGGCAGCCCTTCTGCTGTGGGCGAGGCATACTACCGAACCAGTGCCGGAGGATCCTGGGTGCAGATCACCGGAACAACGTTTGCGGGATCTTCTTCATGGGCAATAGATTCGGTTCATCTTGATTCCTTCGACAACAAACCATTTCTTCAATTTGCGTTTCGTTTTAAACATACTGCATCTGGCAGTGACCCGGCTTTTGCCGTTGACCAGATCCGGCTTTCAACCGCATCCAGTGTTGTTAGTACGCCGGTCGCTTCCTTTACATCTGCATCATCGACTGCCTGCTAGGATAGCTGCATCACATTTACCAATACCAGCATCGGCACCGTGGATAGTGTGCGCTGGGACGCCACTCCGGCCGGGGCAACTATTGCCAGCCCGACAAGTACGACATCCACAAGTATTTGTTTCCCTGCTTCCGGCGCATATTCCGTAACCTTAACCGCGTATAATAGCAGCGGATCCAACTCTTCCACATCTGTTATAAATATTACGCCGACGCCCCATCCTACCATTACACAAACTGGCGCTGTACTTTCGGTACCTGCTGTTTATACTACCTACCAATGGTACAATGGCCTTTCTGCAATTACGGGTGCTACAACTAATACTTACACGATTACGGGCACCAGCACTTACGGTATTGTAGTTGATTCCGCAGGCTGCCCGGGAGGCGATACCCTCACAACTGGCCCACTTCACGTTATTACCGTGAATAATATTGCAGGCAACTACTGGATCGCACAGCCAAATAGCAGCAGTGTGGTCGTTAACTCGGCAAAACCGGTTGATGATGCGCTGGCAATCACCATATTTGACGCAACGGGCCGTAAAGTACTGGATGAAAAGTGGGATGCCGGCAGCTATTCAAAACAGATCAACGCGCTTTCGGTAGCCAATGGCCTTTATATCATTAAGCTCAGCAACATTTACACCGCGGCCGTGCTGAAGTGGCTAAAACAATAGAATTATTTCAATGTATTCAAAAGCCCTGCGTTGCGGGGCTTTGGTCGTTTCAGGCGCCTCGATATCCACAGGATTTCATACTTTTTAATTTTTACTTTTGAATTTCCACCTTCCGCCCTTACCTTTGCGCAAAATTTCACCCCGGTAGATACCGGAACTTTCAATATATAACTCATATTTATGCCAAACGTTGGTAAGATCAAACAAATTATCGGGCCGGTTGTGGACGTTTATTTTGGAACGAGTAAGTTGCCGGAAATATTTAACGCGCTGGAACTTACCCGCGAAAACGGGGACAAATTAGTGCTTGAAGTGCAGCAGCACCTTGGTGAAGACAGCGTTCGCGCGGTGGCGATGGACGGTACTGAGGGCCTTGTACGTGGCACTGAAGTGCGTGATACCGGCAAGGCTATCGCTATGCCGATAGGTGACCAGATCAACGGCCGCCTGTTTAATGTAACCGGTGATGCGATCGACGGGCTTGCAGCGCCTGACAAAACTAATGGCCGCCCGATTCATAACAAACCTCCAAAGTTTGAGAATCTCAGCACTTCATCTGAGATATTATATACAGGTATTAAAGTTATTGACCTGATCGAGCCTTATGCAAAGGGCGGTAAGATCGGTCTGTTTGGTGGCGCCGGTGTGGGCAAAACCGTATTGATCCAGGAGCTGATCAATAACATCGCAAAGGCCTATGCCGGCCTTTCGGTATTCGCGGGCGTAGGTGAGCGTACCCGCGAAGGAAATGACCTGATGCGCGAAATGATCGAGGCAGGCATTGTGAAGTATGGCGAAAAATTCAAGCACAGCATGGAAAGCGGCGGCTGGGACCTCAGCACCGTGGACATGAATGAACTTAAAGACAGTAAAGCAACCTTCGTATTCGGACAGATGAACGAACCACCCGGAGCGCGTGCTCGTGTGGCTCTTTCTGGTCTTACAATAGCAGAATATTTCCGTGATGGTGATGGTACCGGCAAAGGAAAGGACATCCTTTTCTTCGTTGATAACATCTTCCGTTTCACCCAGGCAGGTTCTGAGGTGTCGGCACTTTTGGGACGTATGCCATCAGCGGTGGGTTACCAGCCTACCCTTGCCACCGAAATGGGACTGATGCAGGAGCGTATCACTTCTACAAAGAATGGTTCTATTACTTCCGTACAAGCGGTATACGTACCAGCAGATGACCTTACCGATCCTGCACCGGCAACTACCTTCGCCCACCTGGATGCAACAACCGTACTTGACCGTAAGATCGCTGACCTTGGTATCTACCCTGCGGTAAACCCGCTGGAGTCTACATCGCGTATCCTTACTCCATTGATCGTTGGTGATGTACACTATAACTGTGCAAACCGTGTGAAGCTGATCTTACAGCGCTACAAGGAGCTGCAGGACATCATCGCTATCCTGGGTATGGACGAGCTGAGCGAAGAAGATAAAATGACAGTGGCACGTGCCCGTAAGGTACAGCGCTTCCTGTCGCAGCCATTCCATGTTGCAGAAGCGTTTACCGGCCTTAAAGGCGTACTTGTGCCGATCGAAGAGACCATCCGTGGCTTCAACATGATCATGGACGGCGAAGTAGATGAATATCCGGAAGCAGCCTTCAACCTGGTTGGTAACATCGATGATGCTATGGCCAAGGGTAAGAAGCTCATGGAGCAGGCGAAAAACTAATGTGCCAATTCGGCAATTTGACCATGTGCCAATTCACATGTCATTGTCGAATTGCCGAATTATCAAATTGTCAAATTGACTAAATGCAACTAGAAATATTAACACCGGAGCATAAAGTATTCAGCGGCGAAGTATATGGTATATTGTTGCCGGGTACTGAAGGGGCTTTTGAGATACTGGATAAGCATGCGCCAATGATCGCATCTTTGGGCAAGGGCAAGATGAAAGTGCTGAAGGACAAGTCTCACTCAGAAACTTACGAGATATCCGGCGGCTTTATAGAAATGCTGAACAATAAGGCCAGCGTACTGATAGAAGATGCAACAGCTCTTGATTGATCTCTGGTCAAATAATATTAAAATGCCGGGCAAGTTCCGGCATTTTTTATTGAGGCCAGACCCAACTATATATTGTGTAAGATGGTCTTAACATAGTAGTTAGCAACCCATAACAACATTCAATTAGCAAACCGAAACCGATGAGATTTTTTTTCTGCTTTATTTTTTTTATTCTTGCCACCTGCATATCCGCAAGCGCCCAAACCGTCAACAATCATAAGTATAATGTGCTATTTATCGGCAATAGCTATACCTACATGAACAGCCTGCCGCAGATAACCAAAGATGTGGCAGCTTCGGTTGGCGACACACTTGATACCGACAGTAATACTATTGGCGGGTATACACTGGAACAACATTTGCAAAATGCGGTCACGCTGGGAAAAATAGAAGACGGAGGTTGGGACTATGTTGTTTTGCAAGAGCAAAGCCAGTTGCCATCGTTTCCTATTGAGCAGGTGGACACAGAAGTATTTCCCTACGCCAAAGCGCTTGACAGTATTGTGCACGCCTACAACAGTTGCGGCAGAACCATGTTTTACATGACCTGGGGAAAAGAGTACGGAGACACCTCCAACTGTGCATCCTGGCCACCCGTTTGCACATATGACGGCATGGATAGCCTGCTACGCCTGCGCTATATGATGATGGCCGACAGTAACAATGCGCTCGTATCGCCTGTAGGCGCGGTAAGGCATTACATTATTGAACACTATCCTTCCATTGCCCTGTATATATCTGATCAAAGCCACCCAACCGAGGCCGGTACTTATGCGGCAGCTTGCACATTCTACACCACTATTTTCAAAAAAGACCCTACGCTGATAACGTACAACTTTACATTGTCCGACAGCGATGCTGCGCACATCCGCCTGGCGGCCAAGCTCGTAACATACGACAGCATGAGCACCTGGCACATTGGCCAGTATGATGCAAGGGCGCAGGCGACGTATACCGTTACTGGTAACAGCGTAGCCTTCACAAACACGTCAACCAACGCAGACGCATATACGTGGAGTTTTGGTGACGGGAGTACGTCAACACTTACCAGCCCAACAAACAACTATAGCAGCGCAGGCATTTATACCGTATCGCTTGTGGCAATGCACTGCGGGAAGAGTGACACTGTGCACATGATCGTTAACACCTACCCAGAAGAAGTTCCCATACCTTCAAATCAAACAGACGGCTTTATTATATCGCCTAATCCCGCCCATGAATCTTTAAGCATTCATTCTATGGGCAGTTCGTCAAAACCCTATAACATCCGTATTCTTAACAGCCTGGGACAGTTGGTCAACGCCGTAACAGACCCGCTCATCAAAGACCTGAAAGTTGACGTCAGTCTCCTTTCGCCGGGTTTTTACCTTTTGGCAATTTCAGATCGAGGAAGTGTTGTATATAAATCTTTCCAGAAAAACTAGTGCCGCTAGTCAATCAAAGCTTTACTATTAAATACGGGGTCCGGATTTTTGACCGCCTGGTAGTCGGCAAGTGTACTTGCAAAACTCGTCCACAATACCAGGGGAAGGTAATTGAGCGATAGTTTTTTGTCGGCTCGCGCGCTGATGAGCATACTGGCTATGGCCATAATGTTATCAGACATCGTCCATATCGCTGCAAGCAGGGGGCTTTTTTTTCTGAAGTACACGAAATTGAACGAGAAAAATACTGCCCAGATACCTGCCTGTAACAGCAGCAGTTTCCGCTTACCATCTATATCCCTTTTTAAAACCGACTCAAGCGCCCTTATCAGGAAAAAGTTATTTATGGTCCACGCGGGCGCGAATACCCACGACGGGGGTGCCCATGGCGCCTGCTCCAGCTTGTTGTTATATAATTTCTTTTGCTTTTTTGATGGCATAATCGCAGACAAACTGCCTAAGGCTGATACTGCTATTGCGATCAGTGCTACCTGCCACCATCTGAGTTTTCCCGTTGCTGTAATTCGTGACATTGCCTTTTTAAGAGCACAGCCTAAAAAAACAGTGCCAATTTATCAATAAGTGCTGGCACCGTTCGTTCACTTCTTTGAATTCAGCATCATCAGCGCTTTATAAACTGCATTGTGCAAAATGGTGAGGTGGTCTTCATCTGGCAGCGGTGCATACAAAACGCTATATCCTTGTACTTTCAGCATGGTAACTAATTCCTGCGCATCACCCTCCATCTGTTTACCCTCGGTGCCAACAGATACATATACCGTAGCGTGAGTTTGCTTTTGTACCTTCAGAAGCGCAGGCGCTTTATGCAGTAACGACTCCGCATCCCACCAGAGGCTGGGGCTTACAATGATATACTGGCTGAACAAAGTGGAGTATTTAAGCAATACCTCGGTAGCCACCAGGCCACCCAACGACTGACCAATTACGGTTTTAACATCATTCGTGCGGTATTTGCCATCAATGTAGGGCACCAGTTCATTTCCCAGGAACGACATAAATTTTGCGGAGCCACCAGTTGTAGGATAGTCTCTCTTATCGCTGTCAATTGTAGTGGGGAATGTAAAATCTCTCCTTCTGTCCACATTAGCGATGCCGACGACAATCGTTTTCGGCATCGCTTCGATCATTGTCAAAAATTGCACCACACCCACCACGTGAATAAAATCTTCGTCCGCAGACCCATCGAGCAGGTAGATCACCGGGTATCTTTTTGTTTTCGCAGTATCATAGCCATCCGGCAGGTAAATGTTTATTGTCCGTTTTTCGGAGAGTTCTTTGGACTGAAGTTGTTCCGTCACGCCCAATACAAATGGCTTTTCCTGGGCATTTGCAGCATCCAGCGCAAACAGAAAGGCAATTAAAATGATAACGAAACTCCTTATGATAACCATTCGGGATACAATAAGCTGATGAATTTTATGCCAAAACCTAGCTTCTGATTTAATGTTACTTCAACGTCTCATCCAGCCACTTAAAGAACTCCCGCTGCCAGGCTATTCCGTTCTGTTGGTGCAACACCCAGTGATTCTCGTTCGGCAGGTACAGCAGCTTGGCGTTCAGCCCGTGCAACTTAGCTGCCTGGAAAGCTTCCAGTCCCTGCTCTATCGGCACGCGGTAGTCAAGGCCACCCTGTATGATCATAATGGGCGTATTCCATTTGTTCACAAAATTTATTGGGTTATACCGGTCATAGCTCAGCGGCGCCGGATCTTTCCAGAATGGGCCACCGATGTCCCAGTTGGCAAACCAAAGCTCTTCAGTAGTACCATACCAGCTCCTGAGATCAAAGAGGCCATCGTGGGCAATGAACGTTTTGAAGCGGTTATTGTGCACACCTGCCAGCATATAAACGCTGTAGCCGCCATAGCTCGCTCCCACACAGCCCAGACGGCCTTTATCAACAAAGGGCTCTTTGCTGAATTCGTCGATAGCGGTGAGGTAATCCTGGATAGGTAATCCGCCCCAGTCTTTGCTGATCTCTTCATTCCACTTCACGCCCCAGCCCGGCATACCGCGACGGTTTGGTGCCACGATGATATACCCCTGAGCAGCCATCAACTGAAAATTCCACCGCACACTATAGAACTGGGAAAGAGCAGATTGCGGCCCACCCTGGCAATACAACAGTGTAGGGTATTTCTTAGTAGGGTCAAAATCGGGTGGATAAATGATCCAGGTATGCAGGGTGGCACCATCGGTAGTGGTCATCTGGCGCAACTCGGTTTTACTCATTTTTAAATGCTGGTAGGTGGCATCATTCTCATGCGATAGCTGACGCATGTCCCCATACTTCGGTTTCACCGCGTATATCTCGGCAGAGTGATTCATATCGCAGCGGCTCACGATTATTTCGCCCCCAGCTTCACCAAGAATGCCGGTCACATCATACTTACCCTTTGTTATGTTATTTACCGTTACATTTTCACTTTCACTCTTCATACCAGGTACGGCCACATCGAACAACTGTTCTGTGCCTTCAAAAGGTGCGGTGAAGTATATCTTCTCATTGCTGTTGCTCCAAATGAAACCATTTACCGTACCATCCCATTTAGCGGTAAGGTTTACCTTCTTCATAGAGGCAACGTCCATCACTACGATATCATTCTTATCTGCTTCATAGCCATCCCGGCCCATGCTGAGCCAGGCTATTTTCTTGCCATCCTTGTTGAACGCAGGCGCCATATCGTAACCCACCATTCCTTCAGTCCAGTTGTCCGTCTTGCCCGTTTCTATATCGTAATAATAAAGGTCTGTATTGGTGCTTTGCGCATACTCTTTCCCGAATTTCTTTTTGCATACATACACAAAACCCTTGTTATCCGGCGACCATACCAGGTCTTCTCCGCCGCCAAAAGGCTTTTGCGGACAGTCATACGGCTCATCTTCCATCAGGTCTTTAGTAGTTCCGTCTTTAATATTGGCCAGGAAGATGTGAGAGAACTTTCCATCTTCCCAGGTATCCCAATGACGATAGTCAAGGTCGGTATAAACTTTTGCGGTGGTATTGGGCAGGTCGCTGTATAGGTCAGTTCCCAGCATCGGTTTCACTAGTACGTCTTTCGAGTAGGCTACATATTGGCCGTCCGGCGACACCCATACATTTTCCGCGTCCTGCAGTTTGTTGTATATCTCTTTCCATGTGAGGCCGCTGTCGACACTCTGGTACAGGAAGTTATCGTAGGTGGCAAACCACATTTTATCATAGCGCTGGGTAATAGTTTTACCAGCCTCCGTTGTCCACTCTTTCTTGGTACCATCTTCTACATTCACCCGGTACTGGTGGGTTACGCTCTTCTCGGTTTTCCAGTCTGTTGTTTTGGTAGCGTAGTAGGCGTACCGGCCATCCTTGCTTACGCCGCCACCGCTCACCCTGTGCAGACTCCAGAGCAATTCAGGTGTCATATGGTCGGGTTGGGCTGCGGGCTGCGGTTGTGCGAAGGCCATCACTGGCAATAAAACAAGTGCGATAGCAGTCTTCGTAACACTGAGTAGTATTTTATTCATATTCTATGTTGAGCCGTAAAAATAGTAATTAAACTTTGTTCTGTACGCAGCCTGCCCTTAGAAGAACGTTACCTCGACTGTGCTTTGTCTTTGGAGTTTGATAAGGACTTGGGCTTCTCTTCAAAATCAATGACATGCTCAAACCCCGCCCTGAGCTTTAGTTCCTCGGGGTAAGGGATTACTTCCTCCGGCTGCAGCTTTAAAAAAAGATCGCCGGTATCCCATTTCCCATTCCCGTTCTTATCAACGATCACCCGAAACGTATATTTTCCCGGTTTCAGGCGAACGAGGCTGACAACGGTATCTAAAACAGGCTTCTGATATACGGTATCATTATCGGTCGTTACCATAAGCACAAAATGGCTGCCGAAATACTTTGTGGGTAAATGCAATTGTATTTTCCCATAATCATCGTCTTCCCTGGAGCGGAATGTGTAGCGCGATGGCATCAGGTCCTTGCCGGCTGTATCCTTTGCAAAGCCTTTGGCCAACTTCAGCGTGTAGACTTTATCCTCCAGCCATTGCATATCTCCTGGCGAGCCAGGGCAAATACGGTATACCAACGGATGGGCGGTATCGGCAGTAATGGTAATGCCAGCGGGTACCGAAATGTCCGAGCTGTCATAAGAAAGGGATATTTTGTCTTTATTCAATTGGGTTGACTTAGTAAATGTTAGTTTTATGGGTTTAGTTATGTCAAACGTACGTTTAGCGGCATTGGTGGTATCCAGGTTCACGGAATAGCTGACATTGCCTGATTCTTTCTTTCTTTTGAAACCGGTATTATTTGCGATGCTATCTGTGGCTTTCTTCACGCTATCCGTGTTCTTATTGGCGGTATCCACTACTTCTGAAAACAGCCGCAGCAGTACTGGTTTCTGGCTGGTATCTCCAGGCGTTACGGGTTGCTCATTGAAGGCTATCATCTCACCAGTCATCGGCCCATCGTAAATGAGGTTATTGTTAGGGTCTTTGAGCGCATATATCCTGAAGCTCCTGCCCGGCAAGCCCTTGAAGGTATAGTCACCTTTCGCGTTGGCCCGGGTTACGTATTTGGGTTTGTGTTTTACCACGGCACTGTCCTTGTCTTTCGCGCTATATAATACGACCAGCACCCCGCCCGTATCCGGCAATCCCGTTGCAGCGCTGATGACCTTACCTTTCAATTCCAGCGAGTCAAAATAAGGCCCTGTGCTGAATGTGTAGGTGTAGCCATTCTTTCCTTTTCCTATAAAAGGATTGCCTTCGTGAAGGTCTTTTATCGCCTTGCCAAAGGACACCCGGTAAGTAGTATTCTTTTCCAGCAGAGAGTCGACTATCTTAACCACGACGTGTTTATTATTTGAGGTTACCACAGGCTGAACGGCAAGAATGGGTGATAATTCTACCTCCTTGGTAACATCGCTTACCGTAATGTATTCGTCAAAATACATTTCAATCCGCTTCACATTGGTATCCAACAATGAATCGGCAGGCTCAACAGACACCAGTTTGGGGGGGATCGTATCTTTCTTCCCGCCCGTTGGCGCGGTTATATTAGCGCAACCTGCACTGATACACACTGTTACTAAAAGTAGAAGAAAGCGGACACAGGTTTTCATTTACGCCCAAAAATAATCGGAAATAATGAGAATGCTTACCCGTAATGCATATGTTGGTATATGTGAACCCGAAAACACTCCAGTTTTAACCTACCTTTGTCATTTACAGCTACAGTTTTTGTATCCCTAAGGAGTCGCCTATTTATTTCATCATGTGTTTGTCCATGCTACTATTTTTCACCTTTTTGTTTGCGCCGAAACCGGAACAAGTTCCGTCTACGATCTATGATTTCAAAGTAACGGCGCTGGACGGTGGCTCTATTGATTTTTCCCAGTTCAAGGGAAAGAAAATATTGATCGTTAACACGGCATCCAAATGCGGATTCACTCCCCAGTACGAAGCACTCGAAGCGCTCTCTAAAAAGTATAAAGACAGGCTAGTTATCGTTGGTTTTCCGGCTAATAATTTCCTATTCCAGGAGCCCGGTTCCAATGACAAGATCGCAAGTTTCTGCAAATTAAACTATGGCGTCACTTTCCCGATGGCTGCCAAAATATCTGTGAAGGGATCTAAAATGGCTCCGATATACCATTGGCTTACCGAAAAAAAGTATAATGGATTTGAAGACAGCCGCGTAAAATGGAACTTCCAAAAGTACCTGATCGATGAAAGCGGGCACCTGATTGCCATGTTTCCATCTACTACCCCACCCGACAGCCCGGAAATTATTGCGGCAATAGAAAAATAATTTCTTTACGACCGGGATAAAAACTTCCTCAACTCATAGCTCATTTGGGCTATCGTTCTTGTCTCATAATCGAAGCAGACCATCCCCGTTTTCGCATGCGCAATGTCTGAATTTAAACCGTTCCTCAATGTGTATATTTGATACAATAGATCAAAAGTGCGATCCGTAATTTCCTCAGCATAAATACATACTGTGAGCACGTCACCATAGAATGACTCACCCCTGTAAGAAATCATGACATCGGCCATGATCATACTGTTACCTCCGGCGTTCATTTCGGTATAGTTATTGCTGCGTAACATGTGCATACGGGCCTCATGAATTATGGACAGAATAGCGTCATTGCCTACGTGCCCACCATAATTCACATCACCGATACGGACAGGAATTGTAGCAACATACAGTGGATTCTCGTTGGGAAATTTTATCTTTACACGACCCATAATATTCAGGAGAAAATTTTATGAAAATAATTTGCGTCGGGCGAAATTACGCAGATCACGCCAAAGAACTAAATAACGACGTACCAAAGGAGCCGGTGATATTTATTAAGCCGAAAGCAGCACTGCTGATGCCGGAAAAACCGCTTTATTATCCGGAGTTCACCGATGACCTGCAATATGAATGTGAACTGGTGGTGAAGATCTGCAAGAATGGAAAACATATACAGGAAAAATTTGCCAACAAATACTACGACCAGTTGACCCTGGGTATAGATTTCACCGCACGCGACCTGCAGAACAATTTAAAAAGCAAGGGCCTGCCTTGGGAAATAGCCAAGGGCTTCGACGGATCTGCTGCGGTGGGCACATTTAGCCCTATCACCCTTCAGACCAATATGCGCGATATTTCTTTTCAACTAAAGAAAAACGACGAACTGGTGCAGGATGGCAACAGCCGTGATATGATCTTCAGCCTGGAAAAGATCATTGCTTATGTGTCGAAGTTCTTTACCATAAACATAGGCGATATGATCTTTACCGGCACGCCCGCTGGTGTGGGCCCTGTAACTCCCGGAGACAAACTGGAAGGCATTCTTATGGGGGAAAAGGTGCTGGACGTGGAAATACGGTGATTTGTGGAATTAGGAATAGTATGTCGGACAGTTGGAACCTCTCCGCCTGCTAACTTTGGTAAAAGTATCGATTGTGCATGCTGACCCAAATATTCCTGCCCTTATTACCTTACTTTTCTTTTGCTTCGCCAAAAGAAAAGTAACAAAAGAAAAGGCTATTTTTTTCCAAAGGCTCCGCCGGAAAAAAATAGCCCTAATCTGTTATCGCAGTTCGCTATTCAGCGATATGTCGCTGGTTTTCAGCCTACCATTGCTACTATTCAGCTTTTCAATCGTTTTTGCATCTCTCTGAACACTGAGCTTTCGCTTTCCGCATCTACGGCCGAAAAAGGCGACATCAAAGGCTGATCTTCGTCGCTGCTATCGTCTGTTATTATTTGCGCATTATGCCGTAAGAGTTTCTGCCACACAAATGTCGCAAACTGCTCTGTATTGGAACAGAATAATTCACAACAATCCAATTACTAATTCCAAATTCCCAAAAATTTGCTACATTTGCAGCCCCTGAAACACAAATCAGTAATGCCCGGGTGGCGAAATTGGTAGACGCACTGTGTTCAGGTCGCAGCGTTCGCAAGGATGTGCTGGTTCGAATCCAGTCCCGGGCACCAAAACCACAAAGTGAAACCTCATTCCCGCCAAGGGTTTGAGGTTTTTTCTTTTTCATTTCGGACGTTTTTGGGACGTTTTGGAACAAACAAAGGCAAATGGTTTGAGGTGGTGGAAGAATAGATTTTTGTTTTATCTCGATGCCTGCTAATATTTAAATTGAGATATTGTGATATTAATTCATTTTGGTTTGTTTATTTTGCAATAGAATCAATGTCTCAAAATGATTACTTACATAGAGAAAATATCGTTCTTCTTAATTGTTCTTATTTTTTTATGTTTCTCATTGAACAGCTTCGCCCAAAAGAAGACTAAAGAATCTCATCCAAGTAAATTGCAAGTAGTTGAATGGCTAAACGGTAAAATGGCAGATAAGCCACCATCAGGCATAAATGACGACGGAACAGTTAGTAGAAACCAAGAAAAGATATCACTTGATGGCAAGACTTATAGCGCCGATCATATTATATATAAGACTTTTGTAGACGCAGCCGCAAAAAATCCAAATCTCGACAACAGGAATATTATCACCGCTTCTTTTTCAGATTTGAATCCACAATCTTTGAAAATCAGATATTACAAGGATGTTTTTTTTATTTCTGCAACAACTACAAACTCTTTGGGAAAAATAAAGAGGTCATATCCTCGTAGTGACGTGAATGAACCAACTAACAATTACATGAGCTCATATGAATCCAGCATTGATTTTGGACCATTCAAGACGGACCAAGAAAATAAATTGGAGGAAAGGTTAATTAAAGCATTAAAGACGCTAATTATTATGAACGGTGGCAAAGAGGAACCTTTCTAGCTTAACGCTTCTTTGCAATGATTTTACTATTAGGATAAAAGCACCGGCAATACTTTTTAACAGCATTCTTTATGTCTCCTAATGTCGCATCAGATGCCAACGGAATATTATCGTGATTGATACGGTCTAATAGTCCGAGACCATCTGTTTTTATTAGTTTGTCTATATCATCGTTTAAAGCCTGTTCTAGCTTTTTGATCCGGGAAACATAACTACTAATACTACCTCCGTTAACTCCATTCTGTGGGAGCCAGTTTCTAAAAGCTTCTTCTTTTTTGATTTTCATAAAATTGGTTTTTTATATTAAGGCCTGAGTTGAAATTTTCAGTTGGATTTTGAAATGAAAGCGATTTATTAGTGTTCCGAGGGAAGCAGAATCACTCCGCTTTCCACCCAAACAGTTGCTTCCTGCGCCGCAAAGTCGGTGAATGGAATCTTTTGCTGCTTTAGGGTTTTGCCGTTCCCGTTTGAGCAGATTACGATTGCTGTGTTGTCCTCATTCCGGGTTAGTTTCCAGACCTGAAACTCTTCTGTTTCAAGTTCCGGCTGATAGCTGACAATTATGTCCAAAAACCAATAACAGGCAAACATTTCACATAGTGCTTTGACACCATCGGTGAAAACCGCCCCAAAATTGTGTTTGTAATAATTGTCTGTGCAGGTATGTTCTCTTAGCTGGTCGTTTGCATTCATCGGAAAAGAAATTTAGCCATTGGAAGACCTAATTTTAGGACTTCTTCATGGCTAATATCCATTTGCCAGCCACTTTGCTCCCGCGCATTTCTTAACAGCAATAGACCTGTACCGAAGACACTTCCGTCCATCGCCATACCTGGATAAGCCTTATGTGATGGCGTGTGTGAATGTGATTGCGGCCGACACTACTGCCGAAGCAGAGCGGCTGGCAACATCGTTCTACCAGTTGGCCCTGGGTATAATAACCGGCAAGCGCAGGCGTCTGCAAAAACCGGTAGATAGCATGAAGGGGCTTTGGACAGATCATGAAGAAGCCGCTGTAAAGCAGATGATGCACTATGCTTTTATAGGTGATGCCGGAAAGATAGGCGGTGCTCTATCCATTTTCCAGCGGGAGACCCAACTTGACGAAATAATGGTAACCAGCCACATCTATGATCCTGAGGCGCGCATACATAGCTATGAGTTGCTGCAAGGCATCCATAAGGGGTGATCACACATTTGTCCATCGGCTGCAAGGGAGTGGAGCGCGGAAGCCCAGGATCATCACTGCGTTCACGGCCATTTCTCAGCTCTGCAAAAAGCTGGGCACGATTATTTTGGTAACTTACCAAAGAAATGAAACCCAGGTTATTCATCTATGTATCGTTAGCAGCAGATCTATCGATCGCTATATCTAAATTTATTGCTGCGGGTATAACCGGGAGTTCGTCTATGATCTCAGAGGGTGTGCATTCTGTAATAGATGCTGCCAGCCAGGTGATGCTGATATGGGGCGTAAAAAACAGCCGAAAAAAGGCAGATGATGAGCGGCCGTTTGGCTACGGCAGAGAGCTTTACTTCTGGTCATTTATGGTATCGCTCGTGATGTTTCTGCTGGGTGGATGCATATCGCTTTATGAAGGTTTCGAGCGACTTAACAGGCCGGAGTTCACCGGAAGCCCTAACCTTAGCTATATAACCCTTGCTATAGCAGCGGTATTTACGGGTATCTCCTTTACTACGGCATTTAAAGCCTTTAATAAACAACGCGGCGACAAATCATTTTTTACGGCAATCACGCAAAGTAAGGACCCATCTACTTTTATCGTTTTACTGGGCGATGTAGGCGATATGCCGGGGTTATTCATCGCATTCCTGGGCGTGTACCTGGGCAGACTGTTTCATAACCCGTTATACGATGGCATAGCCGCTATGATCATCGGGGCGATCCTGATCGCCATTTCCATGCTACTTGTGCGCGAAAGTAAAAGCCTGCTGATGGGAGAAGCGATAAGTAAAGTGGCCCTACGTAAAATAGTAGCCATAGCAGAGGCGGATGCTGCGATAGTAAAAATCAAGAAACATTTCTCCACTTATATGGCACCCGACGAGGCGATATTGCAGCTAATAGCCATTTTTAAAAAAGACCTGACAACCGGGGAAATCACAGATGCCATAGAGCGGATCACGAAACTAATAACGACGGAATTTCCCCGCGTTAAACAAATATTCATTGAGCCAGCGGCAAAATAGCCCAAGATGCGGCGAAAGCGGTGGTTCTTCGAGGCAAATCAATTAACTTTACATCATAAATAACACCTGGATGTGGCTGCAATGGTAGCGCTCCTAAACCAAAAGAAGCATGGCTGCAAGAAAACGAATTGTAAAAAAACGCCCACAGTTCAGACTCCCTATAGAGGCAAAGGAAACTGAAGAACAGGACCTGAAGAAAGTAAAGGCAAAAGCGCTCGAGGAGTTTGCGGACGATCAGAAAAAAGCCAATGAATGGCTGGACAAAGAGCTGGAAAAAAACCTCAAGAACCCGTAAAGAAATCGGAGTTTGCGCCATGCAGCACAAACTCCGATTATGTTTTTCGCCAGTTTCCCGCGCTCCTATTTCCCTGGTTTCTTATCGCTGTGCGCCTTGTTCTTTGGCTGCGCCTTTTTCACCAGCTTATAATTGAGGCTAATCAGCAACCCACCTGTAGCATTATTAGTGGCAGCGCGCGCACTACTGTAAACCTTCTCGGATACGCCAAATGCCGTGGTCGTTTCACTTTTGTTTTCCACATCGCCGAGGCCATAATCCAGCCGCAGATGCGCCGAAAGCACCAGGTTTGAAGGCAGGTTAATGCCCACGCCCAATCCCAGCACCGCATCCACTGTGGTCTTTTTATAAAAGTCTTCAGCTTTTAAATTGTAGTTGGAAGGCGATATGGTTTTCCCATTTACCTGTATATTCACAGCGCTAAGCATGTCCAACTGAGGGCCGATGAATGAACTGAAATAGACACCCTTTGTATTATCCCCGGTATATCTGAATAACAGCGGTATCTTCAGGCAAGTAGTTGATATGTCGGCTGTATAGTTGCCGGTAAACGACACATTGTTAGCATATGCGAACGATTGAAATGCCTGGCTTAAGATTACAATACCATAACCAGAGGGCGTTATCTGCGAAACATCACCTTTATAACTCTGCCCCTGTTTGGCATAGAGCACGTTCAGCTCCACGCCCACATGCTTATTGAAACTGTACCCGCCAGATATGCCTCCCGCTATTTTTATACTGTTTTTATAATCCAGTTCAGGGCCGGCCGCCTGATCGTTACTATTAATCAGGGATGATGTCCCAACGAAGCCTTTTAGTCCAAAATCAAACCCACTCTGGGCGAAAGATGAGGCACTGATCAACAAAAAGCAACCGGCTGCAAAATATTTCCGGATAGATGCGTTTTTTAACCGAGATATTCTTCCCGTCGGATTCATAAGTTACTGTGATTTGTTTTAATTGGTTAATAATGATTTCGTTTCTAATGGTTAGTGGGTTAAAGATTGGGCTATTTTTTTAGTAAAGCAAATCGTCCCATTTCCAAATAGCCGTG
Source organism: uncultured Bacteroidota bacterium (assembly GCA_903905065.1). GTDB lineage: Bacteria > Bacteroidota > Bacteroidia > Chitinophagales > Chitinophagaceae > Nemorincola. The sequence continues at coordinate 54,708 of CAIVEW010000060.1, forward strand.
TCTCTTGATTAATTTTTTTAACAATGAACTAATATTTAAAATACATTAAGGAAACATTGCAGAAATAGCTTTGGAGCATAATAAGAACATTCTCATGAAAAAGATCAACCTCATCCTCGCTTTTTTAGCATTATTTTTTTCTTCCAGGGCACAATTGCCAGCTCTTCCGCCACGGCCTGCTGTTGATGTTTCTCTTGCACCTTTTTATCATGGCGTAGCTTCCGGCGACCCGCTGTCAGACCGCGTAATAATATGGACAAGAGTGACACCAACTGTGTTTGGCAGTATGAGCGTAAATTGGGAAATGGCAACAGATACGCTGTTCACCTCTGTAGTGAATTCAGGCAGTGTAACAACTGATTCATCCCTTGATTATACAGTAAAAGTGGACGTGACCGGCCTAAATCCTAACACGTGGTACTACTATCGTTTTCATTCGGGAGGTGCCTTTTCAATAGCTGGAAGGACAAAAACACTTCCTGTTGGAAATGTTGACAGTATCCGCCTGGCGATTTTTTCGTGCTCCGATTTTCAAACCGGCTATTTCAATGCGTTCAGGGATGTTGCCAGTCGTAACGATCTCTCCGCGATTTTGCATCTCGGTGACTGGTACTATGAATATCTTGCCGGGGGTAGTGACGCCAGCGGCGATACCACCCGCTATCACGCCCTCACACATGATGCTTTCACTCTTAGCGATTATCGCCTATGGCAGTCGCAATACAAACTTGATGATGATACAAGGGCCATGCTGGAGCAATACCCCTTGATACCTATATGGGACGACCATGAATCGGCAAACAACTCCTGGTATAGCGGCGCTCAAAATCATAATCCTGCAACACAGGGTCCATGGTTCACCAGGAAGAACGCGGCTAAACAGGCCTATTTCGAATGGAACCCTATCAGGCCGTTAGCGACAGGCAACGATACGATCATTCACCGCAACTTTGAGTTTGGCGATCTTTTCAACCTGATCATGCTGGACACAAGGCTCGAAGGACGCGATTCTTCGCTCGGTTCGTTGCTTTCTCCCACAAACGCCTATATGATCGACACCAACAGGCAAATGCTGGGCCCGGTGCAGCTTGCATGGTTCAAGAGCCAGCTGAGTGACGCAACCACTAAATGGAAGATCATTGGCAACCAGGTAATGATATCGCCACTCAACTTATTTGGCGAGGTGTTAAATGGAGATCAATGGGACGGTTATCCTGCAGAAAAGGATCGCGTGCTTTCCTACATTTCGCAAAACAATATCAATGATGTCGTTTTCTGTAGCGGCGATATTCACACTTCATTTGCCAATGACATACCCGGTAAAGACTCTACGTATTCCGCTTCCACCGGCGCCGGCTCTGTAGCTACAGAGATGATCGGCTCCTCCATTACTTCAACAGCGAGTGTTCCTCCGGGTGGCGCTGCGGCAGTGACACTGGCCAATCCGTGGTTAAAATATATTGACTTCACTGATCGCGGGTATCTGCTGCTTGACATCAACAAAACACGGGCACAGGGAGACTATATCCATGTGAGCGGAACGGCCTCAAAGACATTTACAACAACCGATGCGGCTCAATGGGAAAACCTGGATGGTGAGCATCATCTGAGAACGGCATCTTCGGTATTGGGCCCTAATCCGGGGAACCCTCCGCTGGTATCGCCTTTCCCTATGGGAGCTTCAACGGGGGTTAAGCCTGTTGCTAATACGGGCATGATCATATTTAACTGCTATCCTAATCCTTCTATTAATGAGGTAGTTCTGCAGTACTATCTCGATCAGCCGTCAAAAATTGCGATTAACATCACCGATATGAGTGGCAGGATCATTTACGATGAAACAACAAAGGAGCAGCCAAACGGCGTAAACATTTCGGAGATAAATACCTCTGGCTTCCCTGACGGAGCATATATTATCTCCCTGAAGTCGGACAACGGTGTTTATACCAAAAAAATAATTAAAGGCAAATAACTACTGCCTTAAACAAAGATCCGTAATGAAGGAGGACCTTCATTACGGATCTTTGCTTAGTAGGGTAAATTACATGCGTATACGTTTACTTTCATAAACGGAGTGGTGTTGGTTAAAACAAGTATTAATGAGCAAATGGTTTATTTTATTCATATTTCTATTTGGCGCTTTTTTTGGAAATTGTGTTATCCATAGCAAGGTTCAATATAACTACCCCGAGAATATGCCGGTGGTTGAAAAGGAAAAGCTTTTTGCAGTATTTGAGAAAGGGAGAAAGCTGTATAAAATGAATTGTTCGGGTTGTCACGGCATTTTCGCAAAAGGGAAGGATGGCATTCCCAATTTTAATGCGAAGCAGATCGATAATTATGCAGCGAGGTATCTAAACCGTGACCCAAAGAACCATGCGGTTGCTATACATATGGACCCTGAGCAGCTAAATGATATCTTCATGTTTTTGCGTTTCAGGAAAAAGGATGCTACAACCGAATAACTCTGTGCCGCTTTTTTTGCGCATAGACATTATTTTTGCTCAATTCTGACTTACTATGACATCAACAGAAATTCTGCAGCAACTGAAAACATTGGGCATGCCCTCCATAAAGAGCGTACTGCTAAAGCACGGCATACAGGAGCCGCTATACGGTGTGAAGATCGAGGAACTGAAAAAGATACAGAAGAAAATAAAAGAAGGACATGAGTTGTCTCTGCAACTCTATAGGACCGGCATATATGACGCTATGTACCTTGCGGGCCTGATAGCCGAGCCAGAAAAAATGTCGGCGAAAGAATTGCAGGAGTGGGTGCAGCTTGCTAATGCACCTGTGCTTTATGAAACAACTGTGGCATCTGTGGCCGCCGAGAGCAAGCATGGGCTGGAACTAGCGAAGAAATGGATAGCGTCGAAAGAAGCTGGTATAGCCAGCGCAGGCTGGGCTACCCTTGCGGATATAGTATCGATAAAGGATGACAGCGAGCTGGATATACCGATGTTGAAAGAACTGTTGGGCAAAGTGGCCGCAACTATAGATAATAGCCCCAACCGGGTAAAGGCCGCTATGAATGGTTTTATGATAGCTGTGGGCACCTATGTAAAAGAACTGAACAGCCTTGCAAAACAAACCGCGCAGAAAATTGGCAAGGTAAAAGTGGATATGGGCGATACCGCCTGCAAGGTGCCTTTTGCAATAGATTATATTGAGAAAGCTGAGGGAAAAAATGCCATTGGGAAAAAGAAGAAAACGGCGCGGTGTTAACCCCCGGCCCCTAAAGGGAGTTTGTTACGGCCAGGATATTTAGCAACAGATCTTTAATCACCATCGCATTTCCAAAAACTCAAGTCTATGTACTCAAAATTCAGAGCAAGAGTTCAGAAGATATTAGCGATTCCTGAAGAGGAGTGCGATGCTTTTTTTGCTTCAGAAAAGATACCCAGAACCCTAAACGCGAAAGAATTTTTTATAAGGGAAAATGAGACTTGCCACGAGATAGCGTTTGTGGACAAAGGGGTATTGCGCATGTATTATCTCTCCCCTGACGGCAAGGAGATCAACACTATGTTCTTCTTTGAAAATGATTTCGCAACTTCTTTCCAGAGCCTCCTGCTGCAAAAACCCAGCAGGTATTTTATCCAGGCGTTAGACGACTGCGAGTTGATCACTGTAGCATACGATACTTTGCAGAATGCCTATGAACACTCGCAACTGTGGAATAAATTCGGCAGGATCATTGCCGAAAAAAGCTACATCATCTCCGAGAAACGGATCGAGAGCCTGTTATTTCTTGATGCTGAAGAATGTTACCTGAACCTCGTAAAAACCTATCCCAAAGTATTCGATCAGGTGCCACTCTATCATATCGCATCCTACCTCGGCATAGAACGCGAGAGCCTCAGCAGACTGAGGAAAAAACTGTCCAAACCGAAGACGATTGTAACCTAGGTCAATTTTTGAAAGCCGAACGATGCTGAATTTTGTGCCATAAAATCATCTATGACACAGAAAAAGATCATTGAGAAACTTCATGCTGCCTTCGCTGAAGTTGAGGCAACTGCCAACCTTGTTCCTGAAGCAAATTTCTTTCAAAGGCCTGTAACTGATAAGTGGTCGGTGGCGGAAAACGTGGAGCACTTGTTCCTTGCCGTAAAGCCATTGGTTGGCCTGTTTGGCAAACCAGATGTAATGCTGATACAGTGGGGCAAAAGCGGCCGGGCATCCCGCAGTTATGACCAGGTTGTTGCCACTTATCTGGAGAAGGTTGGCAACGTGGGCGTCAACGCCTTTATAACCTCGCCGGACAACATGTCCAACTCAAAACAGGAACTTATTGAGAACCTAAAAGGCATCAATAATAAATTCCTTGCACGGACATCATTATTTACAGAACAAGAATTGGACATGTACCAGGTGCCGCATCCACTAATAGGATTGCTCACGTGCCGGGAGTTCCTGTATTTTACGCATTACCATACGCTGCGGCACGGCGAAACCATAAAAAAGCTGATGAGCCCCATCCAGGCCTTCCCCCAGGGGAAAGGAGGTGTTTAGTAGTTCGGCGAGGTTAAAAAAGGCTTGCAAAGGCACGGTCTTCCATATAGCGGATTTAAAGCCCTCAAGCGCGAGTGCTTGCATCCCCTAGCCCCCCTCGCCAACGCACCAGCCCTGCGCTTAAGGGGGAATCCCCTTATTTTGCTTTGAGAAGGCGCGGAGCAGAGTACATATGTTTTAGCCTATGCTAATTGTATTCACACTGCCATCAGACTACAACCTCTCAGCGCACTATGATCCATTCGCCCCAATACTTCGAAGGAGCCGTTGGGAAATATAGTACCGATGTCCTCTGTAGCGATAAAAGCGCATGAGTTGATGTTTGCGAGGTCTATTATGTTGAGGCAACCTGTGCCGTGCTCCGATACGTCTAAGGGATCGTTTATATCCCTGACAAGTAAGCGCATAGTATTGGTGCATTTAAAAATGCCGCCGGAAGTGGCATAAGCCTGCGAGAGCAGCTCGGTCATTCCGTATTCTGAGTGGATCTCATGGAGCTGCCACTGTTTTTTCAGTATTGCGTGTACTTCAGCACGTGTGAGTTCTTCTCGCCGTCCCTTCATGCCGCCTGTTTCCATTACTATCGTTGACGAAAGCTGCATTGGGAACGCATCGGCAAAGTCAAGCAGCGCAAAGGTGACGCCGAGCAACAATACTTTCTGCTTTTCTTTTTCGAGGCGCGAAAGTACCTCACTGAGTTTTTCCCATTCATTTATATAAAAGCCGCTTTCCGGATGGCGGCTCTGCTCCATCAACGTTTTGGCCATATACACCAGCGATGCATTTTGTCGCTCCAGATAGGACGGCAGCAATGCCAGGATCACGTATTCCGCAGGGTCTCCATAAAACAGTTCAAACCCCTGCAGCAGCGATGCGCGGTAAATTGCAGCATTTGTTACGTAATGTTTCGATGCTTGCTCGCCGGTTGTACCACTGCTTTCAAATATGAGCTCGGCAGAATGAGTGTTTCCAGTTATTACTTTATGAGCCTTGAAAAAAGAAACAGGCAAAAAAGGTATTTGCAATATTGATTTAACGTTTGTTAGATTGGCATGCAATAGGTCGCAGTAATCATGGTAGAGTTTGTTATTTTCATATTGATACCGGAACACGTCCAGCGCAATAGCCGTGAAATTATCCGGCGCAGCAGACAGGACAATATCTGAATTATTTAACGATATATTATAAGGCACTTTTATTATCTTTGGTTAGATGAAAGTCCGGTACTTATTTTTTTTGTTATTCATCTCTGTGACAATTTTCTCTTGCCAGAAGAGTAATAATGTGTCAAAGATACCGCACATAGCGCTATTATATTTTGGCTCAGGTGAAGGAACGGACTCAATAAGGCTGAATTTCGACACCGCATTTCTACAATTTTCCATTGTTGATGGGGACGCGGATCTGGGCAATGACCCGAATGGCAGCCAAAAAGACATTTACATAAAAGACTTCAGGTATGATACCGGCTTCGCAGGTTACTTCTTCCCGGCCATTGACCAAAGCATAGAAGATCCTAAAAAAGGTATCCAGGGCACGTGCACTTTTGAGTTTACCCCTGATATCCTTACGTCGCGCAGCGACTCGCTGCATATGGCAACGGGAGATACGACCCATTTTGAGGTCTATATCATGGATCGGGCCGGGCACCAGAGCAACCACATAGTTACCGGGCCTATCATCATGCGGCCATAAGCCCGTATTTTTTATCGGAATTAGCGGTTAAGAAGGTGTTACCAGGCATGACAACTATGAAAAGATAATGATAATCTATTGTTCGTTAACCAATAAAACCTGTAAATTGCATACTCATTTTTATGCAGTCGATTTTATTTCAGGATATGGGACGTGTGGCATACGATGCTGCATGGGAATACCAGGAGTCTTTGCTGCAGGCAAACCTGGAATTGAAGGCGCGATGGTATAACGTACCGGGAGCGCTCCCTGAAAATAACGGCACTCTAAATCACCTTCTTTTTTGCGAACATCCATCTGTTTATACCATAGGCAAGAGCGGCCACATGGAAAATCTGCTGGTAAATGATGCAAGGCTGAAGGAACTGAATGTATCCTTTTTCAAAACTAACAGGGGCGGTGATATTACGTATCATGGCCCAGGCCAGGTGGTGGGCTACCCTATTCTTGACCTTGAGCATTTTGTTACCGACCTTGGAAAGTATATGCGCAACCTCGAGGAAGCGATCATCCGTACCTTATCTCATTATGGTATCGACGGCGGAAGATTGCCTGGAGCCACCGGTGTGTGGCTTGATGCGGAGACCAAGGGGAGGGCCCGGAAAATATGCGCAATGGGTGTGCGGTGCAGCCGGTGGGTGACGATGCATGGCTTTGCGCTTAACGTTAATACTGACCTCCGCTATTTCGATTATATAGTGCCCTGTGGCATTACCGATAAAAGCGTTACATCTATTCAGAAGGAATTAGGTTATATAGTCGATGAACAGGAAGTAAAAAATATTCTGAAGTATGAATTTGGGTCAGTATTTAATGCTGAAATAATAAACGAACCAGTCAGTGTCACAGCAGCGTAAAATCACATATTATTGGGGCGACCAAAGCCTGCTCATTACATTGGGCAACAGAACCAATGGGCGCATACGTGCGTTGTATTTTGTTGAATTTATGTTCACAATGGCTATGGCCACCATTTTCCTGCTACAGGCGCTGCCTTTAAACCATAATTTTGTACACTGGGTGGCATGTATCGGGGCTTCATCTATTTACCTGCTTGCCGCTAACCGATTCCTGTCCCGCATGTTCTTCAATGAGCGGCTGCTGCTCGACCAACAATCTTTTACGATCATTAAAAAGTCGCTTTTCTCCCAAAATATAAAGCGCTACCACTGGCGGCAGATAGGCACCCTGCACTATGAGGGCAAAGGCCGCAAGACCGATCATCCGCTGAAAGGCATGTGCTACGACTATCTTGGCTTTGAAACACAAGAACATCTTATACAGAGCCTGCACCATAATGGCAATCTCTACTTCGACACCAATGACGGAAGGGTGTATTTCGCATCCGGCGTTTACTCATGGGATGCGGAGGAAATGGTGCAGATGATGAAGCTCTACATCGGCTCTTCTCTGCAACTGGGGCCAGAGTGGAAGGAAATGCTGCAGGAAACCCCCGGCCCCTAGAATAACACTCATGAATATTTTATTTTGTTTACGCGATCGTCATCGTTGAAAAAACACTATGATAAAATCATAGAACGCCGTTTTCTTTGAGCATATCGAAAAATCAAAAATGCCTTCGCGATTTTAATATCGAAACATCACCTTGGTCAATTGTTTACATCAATTCACGTAAGCGCATCAACGCATTAACATTCATCAGAATGAATCAAACTTACACAATGCGATACAAAATTAACATTAACATAATATAGAACGTGGAGTAATTAATGTTTTTGTTTTTATTTTCGATTTATTAATTTAACCCATACTTACATGATACGTACGCGCATATGTTCTATTGCTTTTTTCGCAATCTCGTTTATTATGTCCGGCACCCGTTCTTATGCACAATCCTGGGTGCAGGTTGGAAGTGCTGGATTCTCGGCTGGCACGATGCAATTCCCTACCATCGTTATCAATGCCAGCGGTACCCCATATCTGGTTTATGAGGACGTTGCCAATGGGTACAAGGCATAGCTGGATATTCGTTGGCACAGCCGGGTTTTCAAGTGGTATTGCTGAATATCCGTCTATTGCAATTGACACTGGTGGAACCCCATTTGTCGTTTACGGCGATTATGACGCCAGCGGGAATGCCACGGTGATGAAATTCGATGGCACAAGCTGGGTATTGGTGGGCAGCGCTGGGTTCAGCTCATATAGTGGGGGCAAAAGTCCGATAGTTATTGACCGGAGTGGTAAGCCTTACATCGCGTATGCGGAGGGACCTTCCTATGGATATAAAGCCACCGTAATGAAATTTGATGGCACTTCATGGGGTGTTTTAGGCAGTCACGGTTTTTCTGCCGGGGTAGCTAATAATATGTCTTTAGCTTTGGATACCGCTGACGTACCTTATATAGGCTATATGGACGCCAGTTTCCCTGGAGGTGTCGTAGCAAAATTTGATGGCAGCAGTTGGGTAAATGTTGGCACTCCAGGCATTTCAGGAGTAGGGCTGCAAACCATTTCTTTAGCAATTGACGCTCGCAATACCCCTTATTTCGCTTATCAGAGCTCCACAACCCCCAGCTCACCTGGCGTAATGCAGTTTAATGGCAGCACCTGGAACAGTTTTCCGGGGCTCTCCGGAACAAGTGGAGGAGGCAATGTTTCCATTGCTGTAGACGGGAGCACGCCATACTTAGCATTCATTGACGATAACAATAGCGATAAAGCCTCTGTTATGCGATTAGAGATAGCTCGTATAACCGGTACAGATACCGTATGTACTACTGCAGCTGTATCCCTGAGCGATACATCAGCCGGAGGTTCCTGGAGCAGCAGTAATACGGCCGTTGCTATTGTAAGCACCGCAGGAGTGGTTACTGGTGTGAGTGGAGGAACAGCTATAATATCCTACTCAATCGGTGGTTTTGTGGCGGCTGACACTGTCATAGTAAATTCCTTACCCGATGTCAGCAGCATTACCGGCGCTTCTACAGTATGTGTTGATTCTGTAGTAACATTGACAGATATCACGACAGGAGGTACATGGGGCAGCAGTGATGCTACTGTTGCAACTGCAGGCAGTACTACCGGAGTGGTAAATGGTATTATGGCAGGTACCGCTGTCATCAGCTATTCAGTAACGAATAGTTGTGGTACAACTGTAAAGACCCGAAATATTACTGTTGACGCCTGTTTACCAACCAGTGCAATGACCCAGGCAGGACTGAATTCATCCATTAACTTATTTCCCAGTCCGGCTCACGGGTCCTTTAATATTCGCGTCTCTTCACCTCAAAAGGAAAATACGGTAGTGACCATTACTAATGTACTGGGTAAAGTGATCACTAAATTTACTGCCGCAACTAATGAGGACGTGTCCGTACAATTTGACGCCCCGGCAGGTATGTATTTCCTTTCCGCAGTTACAAAAGATAATACCGAGAGCACAAAATTCATCACTAATTAATATTTCAGCTTTGCGCTAGGAGTGTGCGAGATAGTCATGCGGAAACAAGCTATCTCGCAACTTTTCCCTTATTTTAGCAGCATGAAGTATTTGGCTTTCGTATTTGCATTTCTGTTTACCGTGAACTCCTTTGCTCAACCTGCCGACCGGCCAGGCAGGCCTGCCTGGCAGCAGCATGTGGATACTAAAATTGATGTGCGGCTGGACGACAGGACCAATTTCCTGGATGCATTTGAGGAACTTACCTACACCAACAATTCACCGGATACGCTTCATTTCATATACATGCATCTATGGCCAAATGCTTATAAAAACGATCGCACACCCTTTGCCCGACAGATGGACCTGAATGGCAACACTTCATTTTATTATGCTAAACCAAGGGACCGGGGTTATATAGACAGCCTGCAATTCACAGTGGATGGAATGAGCGTGGAGCATTTTAGCGCAGAAAACTCGCCGGACATTGCCCGTTTAGACCTGCTAAAACCACTGCTGCCAGGTGCAACTATTAAAATATCCACGCCTTTCCGGGTGAAGGTGCCCGTCGTGTTCTCCAGAATGGGGCATACGGGCCAGGCTTATTTTATCTCGCAATGGTTTCCCAAGCCGGCGGTCTATGACCAGAAAGGCTGGCATCCTATCCCTTACCTCGACCAGGGAGAGTTTTTCAGTGAATATGGATCCTATGACGTGAACATCACGCTGCCCGAAAACTACGTGCTCATGGCCACGGGAAATTGCATGGACGAAAAAGAAAACAAAAGGCTTGATAGCCTCGCCCAGCAACCACCACCAGACGACAGCACGAATGAAGACAACTGGCCTTCCAGCAGCCTTGAAATGAAAACCGTGCATTATCATGAAGACAACGTACACGACTTTGCATGGTTTGCGGACAAACGCTGGATGGTGAGGAAGGATACTGTGTACTCACCCGGCAACCATAAATTAGTGACTACCTGGGCTGCCTTTTTGCCGTCTTATCAGCACGAATGGCGAAACGCCACCAGTTACATGAAAGAAACGGTAAGGCACTATGGTAAGTGGGTGGGACCTTACCAGTACAGTACGGTTAAGGCGGTACTCGGCGATATGCATGCCGGTGGGGGGATGGAATATCCCACGATTACCATTGTTGACAAAACAGTGAATACTAACCTGAAAACCGTGATCGTGCATGAGCTGGGACACAACTGGTTTTATGGTATGCTGGGCAGCAACGAGCGTGACCATGCCTGGATGGACGAGGGGATCAATACTTTTTACGAGCAAAAAACGATAAATGCGCTAAAGGATGACTCTGCAAGGGGCATCAGTATAGGTATTGATGAGACGCTGTTTTATTATGAACATGCAGCAACCCACCTGGACCAGGCAATAGACCAACCCGCCACAGCCTTCACTAAACTGAATTACGGCCTGGATGTGTACTATAAAACCAGCCTAATGCTGAACTGGCTGGAAAAATATGTGGGCCCTGAAGATTTCGAGCAAGGCATGAAAGACTATTACGACAAATGGCACTTTCATCACCCTTACCCGGAAGACCTGAGGATTTGCCTGGAACGGCATACGTCAAAACCGATCGGCTGGTTTTTCGACACCATATTGCATAACGATCAGAAAATAGACTTTACGATCACCAACGCCAGTAACGGCGGGCATCACCACCCGGATACCGATAACAGCGTCATAACAATTCGCAATAATTCGGGCGTCAAATCGCCGGTATTGATAGACGTATACAAGGATGATTCACTTGTAAATAAGGTATGGACAGAGCCATTTACCGAGACTGCCCAAATAACCATTCCTGCCAATGAATGGGATAAACTGAAAATTGACGACGTGATACCTGATGCCAAGAAAGACAATAATGTGTACCGAAGGCATTACACCTTCAGCCCACGTTTTAAGTTAGGTATCAGGCCCTATGTGGGCCTCAATGAATCGAAAGTGGACAAAATATTTGTAGTTCCCTACGTAGCTTACAACCAGTATGACCATATCATGCCGTTGCTGCTTTTTCACAATCTAACAGTACCTGAGAACCGCTTCCGGTTTGCTGTAGCGCCTATGTATTCTTTTGCTACAAAAGGATTTACCGGTGCAGGCTCTGTAGGTTATTTGTGGTATCCCGAAAATGTATTTAAGGAGATCATGCTACAGGCCGATGCAAAATCCTTTCATGATGATGAGACCCTGGTAAACCTCAGCAGTCCTTTATATGCCCGTTACATCAAGGTGGCTCCATCTTTGAATTTCACTTTTAATGAACACGACCCGCTGAGCACGGTAACACGCACCCTGCTGCTGAAGGAATATAACATCAGTGAACAGCACATTGATTTTGGAGCGGACAGCCTTAGCAAACCGACACTGAAGACACAACAAAAAACATACGGCCTCATTCGCTACAAACATCAGAACAAGCGCACCTATAATCCGTTTGATTATAGCCTGGAAGGCCAGGTAGGTGCAGACTTTGCCAAGATCAATGCAGAAGGCAACGTACGGATAGACTACAATAAGAAAAACAAATCACTTTATGTAAGATGCTACTTAGGCAAGTTCATTCCCATCAACACAGATCCTGCGATCACCTCACAATACGAGTTGAATGCCAGCTATTCAGGTGTTGATGATTATTTGTATGATGGCACTTATCTCGGCAGGAACGCCCACAGCCGCCTGGCGGCCCAGCAAATAACTGTGGAAGAAGGTGGATTCAAAGTACCTGTTTACAACAATGCTGCCCGTAGCGACAACTGGATGGCAACTTTAAATCTAAAAACTGACCTGCCGCTGGGGAAAGCCCCCATCCGGCTGTTCCTGGATGCCGGGCTGATACCCAATGTTAATCAAACGCCCACTAAGGCCAGCAGCACTACCCTACTCTATGATGCGGGGGTGGAGGTATATGTGATCAAAGATATCGTTAGCTTTTATTACCCCGTATTGATGAGCAGTGATTTCCAGAATTACCTGCTCAATACTTATGGAAGAAAGGACCTGTTTGCAAGAAGCTTATCGTTCACCATTCATCTTCAAAACATCAACTGGCTGAAAGCGCCATCAACTGTACTGAAAACTGTTGCGAATTGAGGAAGGGCCCCTGGAGACGCAATTTGTTAGCACGTAGAGACGCAATGCATCACATCTCTACAAACCACAGAACTTTGATAGTCGAATATTCCAGCCCTACTTCTTTTTCTGTCCTCTTGTTTTGGGCTTGCCGTATTTCTGCATCATCTTGTCCGAATGACGGATCTTGACATTAACCTTCTTATTTTTAGCCAGTTTCTCATGAAATGCCGGATTGCCTTCACCCGGCCTGGGCAGCTTTATCAGCACTTCCTTCATGCGCACTTTTGGCTGTTCATCATCCGTAAGCACAGATGATATTTCTAAGTCATCTGGCAGCGGCACAATGGGAACTTTATAATTCATCAGGGCCTCTATCCGCTCCAGGCTCTCCATTTCCTTTTCTGTGACAAATGCCATTGAAATACCTGCCTTATCGGCCCTGCCGGTTCGGCCTATGCGGTGCATGTAGGCTTCAGGAACTTCCGGCATGTCAAAATTGATCACATGGCTTACATCGGCAATGTCGATGCCCCGGGCTATTACGTCTGTTGCAATGATAAACCGGTATATACCTTTTTGAAACTGGTCCACTGTATTGAACCTGTGGTTCTGCGATTTATTAGAATGGATCACGCCTACCAGTCCGGGGAACGAAGGTTCTATCTCATCGAATAACTGATCTGCCAATTGCTTGGTAGCCACAAACACCAGCACCCTGTTCATCTCCGCATGATGGTGAAGCAGGTATGCCAGCAGATTTACCTTGGTATAAAAATTAGGCACATGATACACCCGCTGGTCGATATTATCGAGGGGGGTCCCGGTGGGCGCAGCCTCCACGGTTACCGGGCCTTTGAAATATTCATTGATCAGCAACTCTACATCATCTGTCATAGTTGCAGAGAACATAAGGTTCTGCCTTGACGGAGGCAGCATATCCAATATGGTCTTCAGTTGCGTGCGAAAGCCAAGGTTCAGCATTTCGTCCACTTCATCAATTACCAGCTTCTTTATCTGTTTAAATTTCAGCGAGCCGTTCAGCGCCAGGTCCAGTAGCCGGCCGGGCGTAGCTACGATCACATCCATCCCGTGTTCTACCTGCAGGGTCTGGGGCTTCATATTTACCCCACCGTACACGCCCACCACTTCCAGGGTCATGTAAGTGCTGAGCTTCTTCACTTCTTCTTCCACCTGTTTCACCAGCTCACGCGTAGGCACAATTATGAGTATCTGAGGATACCGGTCTTTGGCGTATTTCCATTGGCACAGGCAAGGAAGCAGGTAGGCAAATGTTTTACCGGTACCAGTCTGGGCAATACCGATGACATCCCGACCAGACATGATAACCGAGAATATCTTCTCTTGTATGGTCGTTGGCGTTTTATAGCCCAGGTCATCGAGCGCTTTTAATAAAGGATTGCTTAAATTTAACTCATCAAAGGTCATATAGCATCATAAAGTTACTGCTAAGGTAACCTATTATTAACTGGCATAAATTATGCGGCACTTTACAAACATAAAATCCTTCCCAATGAAAAGACACATTCTTCTTGTTATGGTCGCGGCTGCAACAGTTTATACGCCTTCATTTGGCCAGATAGTAATGCGTAAAGAAGAAGAAAAAGCAGCGAAAAAAGATGCGAAGAGGGAGGAAAAAGACCGTAAGAAAACACAGAAATCGGATAAGAAGAAAAACAAAAAACTGGAAAAGAAGCTGAACAGGAAAGTGAGGAACGGCACCAGTGACATACCCAATTAGCTACACCGAGATGCAGTAGTCAAGCCCACGCACTTCCCGCATTTCACGTTCCAATGGCATGGTTTTTAGCGTCGTTTAGCAGATTGTAAATCAGCATACGTAATGGCGCAGGAAATTTATATCCCAACTTATAAAAAGGTATTTGAAGAAGCCGGCAACCAGGTTCTGTTCATGTTCCGGTTTTTCCGCAATATTTTCCGTTTTGACTTTGAATGGAACGAAATGATCCGCCAATGCTACATGATCGGATACAAATCCTTTCCGCTGGTGGCGATTACCGGTTTCATAGTTGGCTTTGTAATGACTCTCCAGGCTGAGCCTACAATGAAAGAATTTGGCGCAGAAAGCTACATACCCCGTATGGTGGCGGTATCGCTGATCCGGGAGATATGCCCGGTTATCATAGCTTTAATATGCGCGGGCAAAATGGCATCGGGTATCGGCGCTGAGCTGGGCAGCATGAAGGTGACGGAGCAAGTAGAGGCCATGGAAGTCTCCGGGGGAAACCCGATACAATACCTTGTCGTAACCCGTATCCTTGCCTGTGTGTTCATGGTTCCGTTGCTTACAATTGCTGCCGAGGCCCTGGGGCTTATGGGCAGTTATGCCGGTGTAAATATAACCGGCCATGTAAGCACTACCCTATTCTTCAACAAAGCATTCACCAGTGTATCTTTTGGCGATCTCATCCCTTCTTTTGTAAAGACAATATTTTTCGGCTTCGCGATCGGGTTCGTAGGCTGCTACAAGGGGTATAATTCAGACCGGGGCACAGAGAGTGTAGGCATCGCGGCGAACTCAGCCGTGGTGAGTGCGTCTTTATGGATCATTGTAATAGACGGAATAGCAGTTCAACTTACCAATGCCTTAGGGTATTAATGAAACAAAATGAGCAACACAACCAAATCGAAAATAAAGGGAGGCGAGCAGGAGGCTGTAATTAAAATAAACGGCCTGGCAAAATCATTTGGCGCAAACGAGGTTTTGAAGGACATTAACCTGGAGTTGCATAAAGAAGAGAACCTGGTGATACTGGGCAAGTCGGGTACTGGAAAATCTGTAACCATCAAATGTATAGTGGGCTTATTAACGCAGGACAAAGGGAACGTGACTGTATTTGATGAAGAAGTTGACAAGCTATCAGAAGACGATCTGAAAGCTTTACGAATAAGAATCGGGTTCCTGTTTCAAAGCGGTGCACTTTACGACTCTATGACTGTGCGCGAGAACCTTGAATTCCCATTAAGGCGGGTACTTAAACTCAAAGACAAAAACGATATTGACAAACGAATAGAGGAAATACTTGAGGGCGTTGGCTTGCCTGATGCTATCGATAAAATGCCGTCAGAATTATCAGGTGGGATGAGAAAGCGCATAGGGCTTGCACGGACCATGATCCTTAAACCGGAGATCATGCTATATGATGAGCCGACCACCGGGCTGGATCCCATCACCTCAAAAGAGATAAGCGAACTGATTCAAAGCATGAAAAAGAACTATCACGTTTCATCTATAATAATCACCCATGACATAGCCTGCGCTAAGATCACCGCCGACAGAATGCTGGTCATGGATAGCGGCAAGATCATAGCAGAAGGCAGCTTTGATGAACTCGAAAATTCAAAAGAAAAATTGGTTAACTCATTTTTTAAATAACATTTTATGAAACCTACAGTTGGACAAAAAGTCAGAACCGGCATATTCACCATAGCAGGGCTTGTGCTTCTGGTGGGGGCAATTTTCCTCATCGGAAA
Source organism: uncultured Bacteroidota bacterium (assembly GCA_903905065.1). Lineage (GTDB taxonomy): Bacteria > Bacteroidota > Bacteroidia > Chitinophagales > Chitinophagaceae > Nemorincola. The sequence goes on from CAIVEW010000060.1 coordinate 70,945, forward strand.
GAATAAAAATATGTTTGGCGATACATTTCATATATATGGCACATTTAAAAATGTTGGCGGCTTGCAGGTGGGCAATAACGTACGGTTTGTAGGCATTAATGTAGGTACCGTGGAAAGCATCCGTATCATCTCCGATACGCTCGCCCGGGTAGATATGATCATCAAAAACAAAGTACATCCCTTCCTGAAAAGCGATGCGGTGGCCAGCATAGGCTCTGACGGCCTTATGGGCGATAAACTGATCACTATCTCAGCTACATCAGATAACGCTGTTGTTATAAAAGATGGTGGACTGATAGCAACGGTAGACCCCACAGATTTTGGCAAGGTAATGGATAAGGTGGGCCGTGTAGCTGACAATGCCGAAGTGATCACGGCGCAGCTCGCAGGCATTGCCACCCAGATCAATACCGGAAAGGGAAGTATAGGAACACTATTATATAGCGACCAAGTCGCTAAAAACCTGGAGGGCAGCGTGAATAACCTGAAACAGGGTACTGCGGGTTTCTCTCAAAATATGACTGCGTTAAAACATAATTTCTTATTGAAGGGGTATTATAAAAAGAAAGCGCGCGCTGAAGAGGCAAAGGAAGAAGAAGTGCGAGAAGGAATAGACACTACCGGTCAGCAATTGACTAAAAAACAAGAACGGAAGTTGGAACGAAAAGCTAAAAAGGAGAGCAAACAATAGATCAGGGGGTTTTTATCACATCCTCTACATCTTCATCGCCCTCCAGGTTATCCATCTGGGTGAGTATATGTGCGGTGCGCCACTGCACGATGCGGCTCTCCGGTTTCACAGTATATTTCTTAGGGTTAGGCAGGCACGCCATGATCATGGCCGCCTCAGTGCGCGTAAGGTCTTTTGCATGTTTGTTGAAATAGGCCTTAGATGCGGCCTCAATGCCAAAAATGCCCGGCCCCATTTCTATCACGTTCAGATAAACTTCCATTATGCGCCTTTTTCCCCATGTCCATTCTATAAGCTGCGTAAAATAAAATTCCGGCGCCTTCCTCACATACCTGCCCCAGCCGCTTCCCTGCCATAGAAAAACATTTTTAGCTGTCTGCTGGCTTATCGTGCTTGCCCCACCCCCTCTTTCGCGTTTCTTCTTTCCGGGCTTTGCGTTCATGCTTTTATCTATCGATTTCCAGTCGAATCCGTTATGTTCGGGAAACAACTGGTCTTCACTGGCAATAGCTGCCAGTTTCACATTGCGCGGGATCTCCTTCCAGCTAACATAACTTCTTTTCAGGCCGTAGCCTCCGGTCAGCCCGCCAATTTGGGTTATTGTTATGGGCGGCATCAGCCACCTGCACAACACGAGGTATACGGACGAGGAAACGAAAAGAATGAGAATAATTCGCAGGATATATCGGAACACTTTCCTGATACCTGATTGTTTTGTAGCCATTGAAGCCAAAAATAGCAACTATCGCCACAATAATCGGCCCCGGGTATCTAAAAGACAATTTTCGTCCGATATTTAGAAAAATGCGCCCAAAAGTTTACTTTTGCACAACTACAAAAAAGCAACTCATGAGTCACGATACAAACCACGGACATTCAAAGGAAAACAAAACGATAATATCTTTCAAGAATTCGTTCTGGCTGGTAGTTATTATTGTTGGCCTTTTCATTGCCGCACTCAATTTCGTTAAGGCAGAAAGTGGCGCGGAAGAAGGGGAAGGCAAGACTACTTCTGAGATGAAGGCAACTCCTGCGGGCGAGAAAGGCGAAAAGAAAGCTGACGAAGCTCCGAAAACGGAAGCTCCGAAAGAAGCTGAAAAAAGCGCCAAATAATTCCTAATCACCCTTGCAAATGCAGCAAAATGATGTGATAGCCGTAACGGGCGCAGCCGGTTTTATTGGCAGCTATCTTACGGGTTATCTTAACCACCTGGGTTATACCGCTTTAGTACTGGTGGACGACTTCTCTGACCCGAAAAAATCAGCCAACCTCGCCGGGAAGAAATTCACTCATAAAATACACCGCGAGCAATTCTTCGAGTGGCAGCAGGCCCACCCCGGCCTTATTAAATACGTCTTTCATCTTGGTGCCCGAACGGACACAACGGAAATGGACTATGAGGTGCACAAAAAGTGGAACCTGGATTATTCCAAACTGATATGGGAAATGTGCGTTGCCGGCAACATTCCACTGGTATATGCTTCTTCCGCCGCAACTTATGGCAATGGCGAGCAGGGCTACATCGATGACCACAATATCGTTACTAAGCTGCATCCACTGAATCCTTATGGGGTTTCCAAAAATGAATTTGATATCTGGGCGCTGGAGCAAAAAAATGCCCCTCCATTCTGGGCAGGCCTCAAATTTTTTAATGTATTTGGCCCCAATGAATACCACAAAGCGCGGATGGCTTCTGTGATCTTCCATGCATACAACCAAGTCAAAGAAAAGGGCGAAGTAAAACTATTCCGGTCTCACAACCCCGATTATAAAGACGGCGAGCAAATACGCGATTTCATTTATGTAAAGGACGTCGTGAGCATTTGCTGTTGGCTGATGCAACATCAACCGGCGAGTGGTTTATATAATTGCGGCACTGGCAAGGCACGCACATTTAAAGATCTTGTAAAGGCGATATTTGATACGTTAGGTTTACCGGAGCGAATTGTGTTTATCGACACACCAATCGACATCCGCGACAAGTATCAGTATTTTACCGAAGCAAATATGGATAAGCTGCAACACGCAGGATATAACCAGCATTTGTATTCACTAGAAGAAGGAGTGAAAGAATATGTGAACGAGTACCTGAAAGACGGAAAATATTTTTGAGCCGCTAGCGGAGATGTGCCACACTTTGAAAGTGTGACACATCTACCAACGACCTACCTGACTACTGTAAACTTATTATAGTACCTGTTCACACCACTTTGCAATATGCATACATACATGCCAGACGGCAATAGCGACAAAGGAATAGAAGTATGGTTCACCAATGATGGCACTGCTGACGAATATAAGTATTGTCCCTCCATATTAATGACACTTATCTGCACCTCTGGTTGTAAAACGCCATTCCACGAGACATTAAGCACTTCATTCGCCGGATTAGGATATACAATTACTTTTCCCTTCTCATTTGAAACCAAGGGCTCATGCTCCGTGTTCACTTTTAGTTTATAAAGCTCTACACCCCCTTTGTCCTCACCCACCAGCATTTCAAAACTACCGTCGCCAATGATGTCGCCGACAAAAGGTGCGGAACGATAGTTCTGATAAATACCCGACTCATCATACAAGTAGTGATTGTACCAGTTGTGTATCGAATCCACATAGGAAAAATTCGCACTTATCATAGTATACACTGCAGCTGTATCGCCTGTCTGGAAGCCCGTGAACTGATATATGTTTCCTGAATTGCTGCCTACAAGCAAGTAGTCGATACCCGTGCTGTCAACTTTACCGAAGAAAGGGGTACTGTAGTTACCATAAAAACTGTTGGTATCCACCATTACATTTCCGACTGCATTATTGATGAGTTTCAGCCTGATAATACCTGGCGTAGTGCTTACGTTTTGATAATATTCGAGCGTACCATAAACATTGCCAATGATCAGATCGGGTTTGCCGTCTTTGTCGAGGTCGTAGATAGCAGGAGCGGCGCTGCCGCCGGTATTTATAGTATCTCCATTAATATCTGTAAGTACGAGCTCCTGAAGTTGCCAATTCGGTGTCACAGACTCGCTGGCTGCTATGTTTTTAAAATACGAGAGCGTTCCATCGGTATGTCCAATGACGAGATCAGACTTGCCATCATTGTCGACATCTCCTATTGCAGGGGCTGCGCCTTTAAAATCGAGCGAGTATGTACCAAGAAAATCAGTAGTCTGTAATGTAAACGCAGGGTTCGATGCAGTGCCTGTATTTTCGTAATAAGATATCTTGCTTCGCAACAAACCATCGGCTTGACGATATCCTTCCGAACCGACAAACATGTCTGGCTTGCCGTCTTTGTTGAAATCGAAAAGCAGAGGGTAAGCTGCAGTGCCGAGGTCTATAGACTGATCTATAAGGAATGAATCGGATTGAAACCGCCAATCCGCTACACCTGTTGTGGAATAATTCTTATAATACCAAATATTATTGTAGTTCATGCAGGTCAGTCCGATATTTGGTGCCACCAGTATATCTTTTTTACCGTCCTGGTCTATATCTACATTGAATGCTGCAGGCCAAATGGGCAACTCAATCTGGACACTTGGAAAACCAGTGGGGCCTACACCTATCCCTCCATTTTGCCACATAGTATCCTGGTAATACATGCTATCGGCGCCGGTAGGATTGTACTCCATTCTTCCATTTTTCAGAAACGTCATTTCATTAAAGGATATGCTGCCATCCAGGTAATCATAGTCTCCGTCCATATCATAATCAAACAGGCATGGGGTGTTTCCCTGGTGAGTCGTTCTTTCCATACCACCGGTACCCGGATTTAAACCTAAGGAAGAATTGTCGCATGGCAGACCATGCCCGGTAGGCTCAGCAAGTGTGTGGGTACGGTAGAAGCCTTGATATACTTTGCCCCAGCATTCGTCCCAAAGATCAATGGAAATGCTGTCTTTTGGCATGCCGTACTCCACCTGCATATTCCTATAGTAGTTCATAAAACCGCCAGTGATATTGTAGGAAATGAAATCAAGGTCCCCGTCATTGTCCACATCTACAATCGCAGGTATGTCGCCAGGATTATTGAATGCATTTCCTGGGCCAGCGCCGGTAGAAACATCGTTGAAGTACCAAAGGTTCTCATAAAAATTGAAGCAAAGCTGATTTTGGCCGTTATAGTAACCTTTGTAAACCGCAAAACCATACTGGCCCTGGTGAAACAGATCCGATATGCCATCGCGATCGTAATCAGCAAGGGCGCAATAATCGTAGATCGGCGGAAAATTCAACGCATATTCCGGTGCGTACCGGTAATTTGGGTGCCCGGCAGTACCCATATTTATGAATGTCCTTAAACTATTGTAAGATTCAAAAACTACGAGATCCTGCAGCCCGTCATGATTCAGATCAGCCATAGCAAATTGCGGGTTGTTAAATCCACCGCACCAAGCTAATACCTGTTCTTGCCCGTGCGCAAATACTTTAATACTGGTATCCGGTAGGTATATCTTTGTTTGTGCATTTACTGCAACGGGAGCAATTAAAACAAGGGCAAAAATGAGGGTACGGGCAATGTGGCGCATAAATAAAAAATGTACATAAAATTAATGGAAAAAAAGATAATCGCAGTAATTATTATCTTCAACTATTAGTTAATGAAGTTTTTTGAGCGGAGAATCCGGTTCATTCAGAAAGTGTTTATACACCAGCTTATCGGCAAGTGCAGGCAATAGTTTATTGACCCATACGGCAAGCTTGCCTTGCGTTGTCATCACGATGGTGCGTTTCCTGTTTTCTATTCCTTTTATGATAATATGGGCACATTCTTCCGCAGTCATCAATTTTTTTTCGTCTAGTGGTGTCTCTGCCTGCGCGGAACCATCGCTGCTGCGGGCCACATTCCTGATATTGGATGCGGTAAATCCTGGGGCCACCCACATTACATGCGCCCCTGAATATAAGAGTTCTGTACGGAGTGCTTCAAGAAAACCCTGCATTGCAAATTTGGAAGCGGAATAGCCGGTACGTCCAGGAAGGCCCCTGTAGCCGGCAATTGATGAGACACCAACGATAACTCCTCTACGCTGTAAAACAGCAGGTAAAGCATATTTCGTACAATAGACCGTGCCCCAGAAATTAACGTTCATCAGTTCTTTGATTACAGATAGGTCCACATCCTCAAACAATGCCCTCATGCTAATACCTGCATTATTAATGAGTATATCTATCCCGCCCCATCGTTGCGTGGTTGCAGCAATAAACGAAGAACAATCTTCCTCTACGCTTACATCTGCCTTAAAGCAAAACAGGTTTTCTGAAGGTATAAAAAGGCCTGCCAGCTTTTCCAGGTTTCGGGCACAAACGGCTACTTTAGCCCCATGCTCCAATGCAGCGGCAACAAGCGCTTTACCTATGCCGGATGATCCACCAGTAACGACGACAACTCTATCCTTTAACGTGAGCATACGCTAGCAAAATTCAAAATTCAAAAACAGTCCAAACTTCATGCAGTGCGAGCTTCTAATACCAGCAGCGGCGCGCATGCTCATTCTCATTCTACGTCACCTTGTCCCCTGTCTGCCGGCAGGCAGGTTTGGAGAGGGCCGGAGAAGGGCCTAAACTACTCGAAAGTATCCTTCATCATTTTCTTGAAGTCCTTCAGCATTTCCGGATCCTTTTCCTCGGCTACGAGTTTCTGCAACGTTTCTTTAACTAAGTCCGTTCTTTTTTGTGCTGACGCCGCTACCACTTTGTCATCTGACTTAATATTGCCTTTTTGCTCCGCGCCCACCTGGAACAGGAAGCCGGCGAGCGCAGATTTATATTGCTTCATATTTTCATTGACAACCATTGTTGCAAAAACATCCACGCCCCTTTTAAAAGACGCATCACTTTTTACATTTTTAAGATAGTTGCTTATACTCAATGCGAAAGAAAACTTTTTAGTACCTGAAACAAACGGCGCCTTCTTTTCAAAAAGCGGGATATCCTCATCGGCGCCCTTTTTGCCTAAAATGCTCCACACAGCCGCATCAAGCGTTGTTTTGGGGTTTTTATCCACAATCAGCCTGGCCAGCACATAGGCCGTATCGTTGCTGATCTTGTTCAGCGCAGCAAGAGCATTACCCGCTATGGCGTAAGAACTGTCATTGAGCGCAGCTATCATGCTGTTCTTTGCCTGGCTAGCCTTCCAGTTACCTAAGACCTCAAATGCAGTGGCACGAACTTCATTGTTTTTATCGTTGGAGGCCATTTCAATTACCTTTGGCGTCCATTTTTTGTGGTACTTCTCATTTTGGGTATTCGCCAACTGCGATAGGGCGTTTCGCCTGATCGTGTAAAGGCTGTCATCTAAGGCCAACGTAAGAATAACCTGGGAAGTGGAATCTGAAAGCTGGCGTCCTGCTGCAGACACTGCGAGCCGTTTGCTAATAAAATCATCGGCATGCATAAGTTGTTCCAGCCACTGTGCCGACTTCTTGCTGTCTTTCATTTCCCCTGGCAGTACATGGTTGCAGTCTGGAATAATTACAGGCCGCTGCCCGTTTTTATAGGCATAGGTGAATGTTTCTTTCTTCTTATTTATATTCCAGTCAACGACCGTTTTATCATTGCCGTACATGACTTTTGCTTTCAAGGGCAACTGGTATAGAAATGCGCTGTCGTTCTGCGATTCGCTTTGCGCCTGGGTTACGGTTACTGTGAGTTTTTGGTTCGTGTCGTTGTAGTCATATGTCACTCTAAGTACCGGGTGGCCTGCGTGATAGTACCACTCGTTAAAAAACCAGTTCCAGTCTTGCCCGGTAGCTTCTTCTACTGCCAGTCGCCAGTTGTGCGCCTCGGCAGCGTGAAGTGCATTTTTGGTCAAGTAAATATTCATTGCCCGGTCAAAAGCATCATCACCCATAAGGTCATTCATATACCGCAATGTGGCGCCGCCTTTGTTATAAGAGATCGCGTCAAACACATCCTCACGATTGTCGTAGTAAAACCTCACCAGTTGCGGATCATTGAGTTGAGATGAACTGATATAGATCTGCAGATCATTGTATGCCAGCTCATCGCCGGCCGCTTTGCCGTATTTATGTGCGCGCCACAACTGCTCTCCATAGTTCGCAAATGATTCATTGACAGTAACATTGCTCCACGATTCGCAGGTGACGTAATCACCAAACCACATGTGAAAAAGTTCGTGCGATACCACATCCTCTGAATTCTTATCTGCTATTTCCCGTGCATTCTGGTTCATGAATTCACCAAACAAAGAGGCAGTCGTATTCTCCATTGCGCCGGAAACGTAATCACGCACAACAACCTGGTCATATTTGTTCCACGGATAGGATACACCGGTACGCTGCGAAAAATAATCCATCATTTCCGGCGTGTGATTGAACATCAGCCTGGCATAGGGTTCATATTCCGGCTCTACGTAATAGTTCACCTCTTTATTTTTCCAGTGGTCTTTAACGATGCTGTATTTTCCTATGGAGAACATTACCGCGTAGGCTTGTATCGGCATATCCATTTTCCAGATGTCGGTACGTTTGCCGTCCTTACCGGGTATCTGTTTTATCATGGAGCCATTGCTAAGCGTTGTCATACCATCAGGTACGGTGAGTTCTATTTGTGTAGTGAAGCGGGTATTAGGTTTGTCAATGGTTATCATCCAATGCGAGTTTGCCTCAGACTCACCTTGTGTCCATATTTGAGACGGTTTGTGCGGCACTTTATTGTCTGTGTTAATAAAATAGAGCCCCCTGTCATCTGTTATCGCACCGCTGCCACCCGTCTGTTCGGCATAGGGCATAGCTGTATATACAAGGTATAACTCAATAGTATCATTCATTTTATACTGCCGGTCAAAACGAATTTTCAGCATGTCCTTTTCATAGGTATAGTTGAGCTTTGTATTTCCTTTCTTTCCCACCAGCATTACACTGTCTATTTTCATGCTTTTGGCATCAAGCACAAGCGTGTCTGTGGCGTAGAAGTACGGGCGCAGTTTGATCCACTCGTGTACGCCAGCGGTTTTTTCCAGCCAGTTAAATGTGAGCGCGACCCGCGTGTTTTTTATTTCCCAAACCTTAGTTGCTGAAGCGCGGTAAACCTGGGGTCCTGCCGCAGCACTCACCACCAACGTATCCATATTCACCTGTACGGTATCCTTTTGAGCATGGCATACCAGTGCGGAAATGAACAGCAGACACATGCAAGAAAAATTCTTCATCAACAATTTATTTTCGGTAAGAGGCAAAAGTAATTAATGTGCAAGATATTATATCACCCACACCAGGGTAAATATCACCGTAAATAACCGTTAAGAGATTCGCGACAACTATGCAAAAAGGCCGCTACATCAGTAACGGCCTTTTTGTTTATCAAAAAATATTTTACTTGCTGCGCTCGTTCAAGGTCATCACCACACGGCGATTTTTAGCCCTGCCTTCGGCAGTCTCATTCGTAGCTATTGGCATCCTGCTGCCACGCCCTACGGCTATGATCCTGTCCTTGTCGACACCCAGCTTGATAAGATAATTCTTAACAGCCTGGGCGCGCTTGAATGAAAGCAGTTCGTTGCGTTCCACTGTCCCCCTGCTGTCGGTATGGCCTTCGCAGATGATGTAGAAATTATTGTTCTTGCCTACTTCCAGAACAGCTTTTTCCAATACCGGGTATGACGACGGATGGATGGAGGTTTTACCAAACTCAAATAAGATAGGAGTTGTGATATCTGCCAATGGAGCAGCCTTGCTCTCAGTGACTGCCGGTGGTGGTGGCGGCGGAACAGCGAGTGTAATGTCGTTACCATTGCCTTTACAATCGTTTACACTTACAGTGATACCAGTGTAGGTTCCGGCACACAACCCAGATATGGTCACCGCGTTGCTTGAGCTAACAATCGTGTTCAAAGCTGGTTTCGGAGAACCGTTAAAATTATAGGTTACTTTAACTTTCTGCCCGTTTTTAAGGCCAGCTAAAGTAATAGTACCATCGCAGGCGTCATTGGCAGTAGGGTTAGTAGAAGTTTCATAAATATTTATTGGCGGGTTAGAAAGGCTTACCGGCGTACCATCAATACGATGTCTGCCAACGGTCGCGGATATATTTGTGTAAGATCCTGCACCCAGCTTCTCCAATTTCAGGCGGCCATCCGGTTGCACTGCCATATCAGCAGCAGTACCCGGTTTGCCATCTACTGAGTAATTCACCGTTACTGGTTTAACGGGTAAGCCGGTAAGCGTAATACTTCCATCGGTCGCTCCGCAAACAGTAGGGTCAATTCCGCTAACGCCCATTACACTTGGAACTGGAGTTCTCTTACCACCGAAGAGGATACGAACCCCTAAGTTTCCTCCATAAGACAGGTCGTTGCTCTTCGTAACATTATTCAACACCGAGCTGTAATCACCGACATTATTAGTAATGCGGTAGTTGTTTTGGGGCGTATTATTAAACGGCTGGTAAAGCAGGTATGCACCTACAGTAAGCGCTACATTGTCAGAGAAAAAGAAATTGATCGCCGGACGGGCAATAAAGCCTAAAGAACCGCTTGTATAAGATACAGTTCCCGATTTCTTAGTTGGCGCCTGTGCCAGGCCTACATTATAACCGAGCGCTTTTTCTGCATTAAAATATTGCTGGATCGTTTCGCCATCAGGATGCGTGGTATTATTAAAGTGTGTTTGCGTGATCTGCAGATCCGTAGACGCCGGAGTGAGGGAATTGTCGTAAACAGTAATAATATTACCACCTTCCGAAGTAACGTGCTGCACTATTTCCTCGTAGTCAAAAGTTGCATTGGTGTTGTATGCATTTTTGATACTCACATTATAAAGTACACCAAGGTCGGCAGTGAATCCAAATCTTCTAGAGAACCTGTCTTTATATTTCAGCACCAAAGGTATGTTCACGTTAGTGATCTTCAGTGATTCTTTCACAGGTTGGTTCGCGGTTATCTCCTGCCTGGATATTTCACCGGTCTGATCTGTTGACTGGTACTGTACATGAAAATTATCCAATGTTGCATCACCGCTCTGCGACAAATACATGATACCGCCACCAATGCCAAAATGATTACTGTTTCCGAAGAAATAGCCCAGTTGCAAGTCACCGCCGAATGACGTACCGTTGGTGAACTTCAGATTGCCCAGGTTGGCATCACTTAAGGCATTAAGATAATTGCCCATCGAGTTGCCCATGGTCATGTTCCTGGTAAGCACACCACCCATCACATTTAAGTCTATCGCCCACTTGCCCATGAGTGCATCATTAGGATATTCTTTCCTGGTAGAATCTTTCATTTGGGCAGTAGCTGATAACATTCCGTTGGCAGCTATCAACACGAAAAGTAATTTTTTCATTTATGCGCTTTTAAATGTTGGTATTTAGTTTTTAATAAATTTAGCTCCGGCTATTTTCACTCCTTCGCCATAGCAATCAACCATATAGCAACCTGCAGGTAACCCGGTAACGTCAATTTTGGCCTCACTGCCGGCCGTCATCACGCTACTCACTTTCTGGCCCAGCATATTGGTAATGGTAACATTTACATTGCCGCCGGTCATATTCAGCAACTCCACGTTTATGTATTCGGCAGCCGGGTTAGGGAATATTTTCATCTCCGGCTGGTTGGCATTTACATTAGCAATACCTGTAGTAGACGCCGGAGCGTTGTAGTACGTTTTTTGTGTACATCCACCGCGATTGGTAATTACCCAGTAGTACCTGCTACCTGTTTCCAGGTTGGCAATAGAATAGTTCTGGTTATTGGCACCTGCAATTGCTGTGGAATCCAGTGTCACCGCATCATCATACCCCCACTGGTAATTATCCACATCAGCATCCTTACAGATGAGTTGCTGATTAAAGTAAATAACTTCCGGGTTAATATTAGCAGCAGAGCTGACGGCAACGGTAAAACCATTATTGTTCTGGCAACCAAGAGAGTCATTAATGAACAGATACACAACTGCAGTACCTGGATTGTTGAAATTTACAAGGCAATATTGCCCATCAGTTCCCTTTGCCCATACGTAACCGTTGTCAACAACCCAGTTGTAGGTCATACCCGGACCTGGTGGCACTGCCGCACCAAAATTTTGGTACAAGGTGTTATCACAAGCTGAATTAGACGGATGTACCGTAATATCAACAAGTGATGGCGTCGGATTAACAGTCACGGTAACATTTTCGGTATTCGTACAGCCATATGCCGTTAAAGTGTAAGTGTATACTACCGTGGCGGCAGTTGTCAATGAGCTTGTAAAAACCGCGCTCACGTTACCTGCTCCGCTGACACCTGTTGGTGATATGCCCGGCACTGAAGTATTGCTCCATGTATAGGTTGTCGTCGGGGTATAACTGTCGGGGTAATAATTGAACGGGGCACCGCTGCAAATAGTTGCCGTTGTATCGGTTGACAATTTCGGGTCGGGATGAACTGTAAGCACCACATTCTCGGTATTTGAACAACCATTTGCCGTAATCGTATAATAATAGGTTGTGTTCACGTTCACATAAGTAGTGTTATCGAGCGACTCATTTATCACGCCGGTACTGCCGGTGCTGCTTGTCCCCAGGTTTTCTATCCCCGGCACATAAAGCCGTGTCCAGGAATAGGTTGCACCGCTTGTATTACTACCCGGAGTAAAGTTAAACGTCGTGTTATCACAGGTCGTTGCCACCGATGGGTTATTATTCAGTTCCGGCGTTGGATTCACTTTAACTGCAACATCCTGCACGTTTGAACAACCTTGAGCAGTCAGTGTATACACATAAGTAACTGTGACTACGCCCGGTTGCGTACTGTTAAGCACTTCACTTATTGAAGCGCTCAAAGCAGAATCGGCTGATTCTGTTATCCCAGACACAGAGTCGCGCACCCAGGCGAAGCCAGTGCCTGCAGTAAGGCTCGTAGCCGTATAAGTAAACACAGTATTGTTACAAATGGAATCAGGGGTAAGCGTACTATTCAACACAGGTGTAGGCTTCACCGTGTCCGTAACCGTCTGTGAATTCGGACAGCCATTTGCGGTCAGGAAATAGGTGTAGGATACAATAACCGGATATGTATTCGGATTGATCAATAATTCGTGAATGACACCCGAATCACTCAGGCCGGGGTTTGAAAGACCAGGGTTTTCTTCACGGCTCCAGGTAAACGCAGTACCCACGGTATTGCTTCCCGGAATGTATGTAAATGTATCGCTGGTACAATTCGAACCGGCATTAAGCGGCGTATTCAGTACCGGTGTCGGATTCACTCTTACGATCAATGTATCCATATAGTTGCACGTGCTGCCTGTAGGAGTGAGCGTAAACACGTACTCAACCGACTGAGGGGATGCAGTTGTATCCATCAATACCTCTTCAGGCCCACCCGCACCAGCGGAGGAACTGTTGCTGATACCATACTGCAAAGCACGGCTCCAGGCAAAATCGGTAAGTGCAACATTAGAAGTTGGTTCATAACTCAAAGTTGCTCCGCTACAGACGTTGGTATTAATCCGACTAGTGAACATCGGGTGCGGATAAACATTCACAACCACATTTTGCGTATCCATACAGCCCATGAAATTCAGCACATACTGATAGTCAACGGGAATTGATGTGTCGGCTGCGTTTACGAGAATCTCACTCACGTCGTCTGCGCCTGTAGTTCCGGTATTAGTAATCCCTGCTATTGTAGCCCGGCTCCACGCATAAGTAGTACCCGGATCTGTAACAGTGGTTGTAGGGTGATAATTGAACAAGGTGCTGTCGCATATCGAATGAGGTACCAACGTACTGTTTAGCCTTGGTACCGGATTATCTTTTAAGACAAAACTCATTGATTCTCCAGTACAACCGGAATCGACTGGCGTAACCGTAATGGTAGCAGAGTCCGTATAGTTAAATGGATTAACTGGGGCGAACCTGGCTATTTTGGTGGTGCCATTGGGGCCCAGTCCGAAATCTGTATTATCATTTACCCAGTTAAAAACAACGCCTGCCGGACCGCCAGAGAAAGTTATGTCATTCGTGGAATCGCCGTTGCACACTGTCTGTCCGGAATAAAGATTTACCGATGGTATCGGCTTAACCTTTACACGAAAAGGGTTCATGGTGCTCGAGCAGGTTGCACTGCTGACTGTGAGTGAACCCGAATAAACTGCGGCCGGCGCGCTTGCTGGCAACACAATCGGGAAGGCCGAAGCTGGTATTGTATCCGCCGTAACGTCAACAAAACCATGCGCGTGAGCCGAGTCACTCCAAACAATGCTATAAGTTCCCGGAATCACATAAGTGATCGTAATAATGCCGTTAGTACTGTCATAACCAGAAGTGTGTGTAAAGGCAGTAACCTGGTCAGGATCGGTATACGATGAGCCACCGCCACCGCCCGTCCAAACGCCGCCGCCGCCGCCATAGTAGCCGCCGCCGCCGCCGCCAGAAATACCTTGCGTACTGCCATCGCCACCCCGGAATGCTGATCCATCGGAACCAGTCGCCCAGCCGGGGTAAGCGGCGCCTGCGCCACCTGCGAGCTGGGAACCACCGGCAGCAAAGTTTGTAGCAGAGCCCCCCCCGTTGATCGCACTGTTACCTCCGATCAGCCCTCCACCTGCACCACCGGCACGATCGCCTGTAGAATCCCATCCGTCACCGCCGCCACCGCCGGCAATAACCAGCCAACTGCCATCAAAGGAAATCCCCGACGCACCGCCGCCGCCGCCGCCTGAGCCGTAAATAAATGAATTGCTGTTTCCGCCGCCGCCAACACCGCCGTTTGCGCCATCAGTGGAACCGTCAGCGCCAACACCGCCGACGTTAAAAAAAAGTTGCTGGCCCGGTGTGACCGTAAGCGTACCCTGCACACGTCCACCATATCCTGGCATATAAGGCCCAGGAGTGGCATTTTGCCGTCCCCCTCTCGCGCCCTGCACATCAAATTGCAAACTGGTGACACCAGCCGGAACAGTCCAGGGTATGGCATTACCGACAGTATCAAAAACCACTGTGTCAGGACCTACATTCATTAAACCAGAATACAATATTGAGGCACTATCCGCACCAGCGCAAACTGCGGGGTTCGCACCCAAAATGACGGAAGGTTGCGGATTTACATCAACAATAAGGAATATCGTGACCGGTTCCCCTATTCCATCAGACACTTCTATCTCGAGGAAGTCATTTGTAACACCGGTGCCAGGAGTATAAAAGACACCAGTAGGCGTCACAGTCCCCCCCGAGGAAGCCGTTGCTGGCAGTCCTGTAACCGCCCCCTCCGAGATTGACCAAGTTTCGGTCTGCCCAAAATCGGGATCGATTACCGCCAGCCAGGAGCTGATATCATTAGGTACGCCCGCACAAACGTGAATAGTCTGGCTTGGACCATATACAAAAATAGGATTAGTATTAGTGGGTACTGCCTGGGTAGTGCTACTAAGCAATAACAAAAACACAAAAAATGACAAACCCGCTGCACGTAATCTGTTAACCCTCTTTTTGTTATTTGCCTTTAATGCGCAAAAAAATCCTGATCGCATATCAATATAGTTTATGAATAATTCCGAAAAATACTCAATTAACGCCACTAATTTACAAGCAGCAAGACTATTTTTTTAAAAAAATATATCTCAATAATTTCTTGTTATCAATTCATCAATAGAATGTTAACGACAAATTAATATGCATTTTTATTTAATAAAAATTGTGCGGGATAACGTTTTAAAATGAAATTTCTGCTGAAAAGATGCAATAAGATCAGCAAACAATATGCATTAAATAAAAATAGATGATACTATTCTCGGATTATGAAGTGCAGTACAATATTCCCGGTGATTTGTCCGGAATTCGTTCTTTCGGAAAGACTTAACAAGTATATACCGCTTGCCAAAGAATTATCTAATTCAATTTTCTCTCTGAATTTTCCATCCTCTACCCGCACGGCCTTTCCGTATAGCATTTGGCCGGCCATATCTGTTATTTCAATGAAAACCTCGTCTACCAGACTAGCCACGCCGGAAATGGTAAATGTTCCGTTATTAGGATTGGGAATGAGGCCTACCCTAGTTATTCCGGCTGGTATTTGCTGAACGCCTGTGTTATTGATATTTACGACCAACGAACCTTCCGCCGACACTGGACCACAATTACTCCCTCCCAAGGTTATGCAGGCGACCGTATCATTATTTATCATGCTATTACTAATAAATGTATCAGATACTGCGCCAGGAACCGCAATACCATTTATCTTCCATTGATAGGTGATGCCGGTTCCACCGTTTGTAACCATGGCAACGAATGTATCTGGTTGCCCCGGAGCCAAGGCGCCGCCGGGGTAAGCCGTTATGCTCAATGTTGGAGTGAGTAGCGGAACGACAGTTATGTTTATATTATTGCTGCTAAAAGCTGAATCTATAGAAAGGCAATGGTAGTCACTGTGAATCACACAGAAAATATTATCTCCCGTTAAAGGCATAAAGGTGTAGGTGCTACCCCACCCTGCGTTAATACCATTTTTCATCCATCTGTATGTCGGCATTGAACCTCCGTTCACCGGATCAGGAATAATTGTGACCGAATGTGTTGCACAAATGGAATCGCCGGGGCTTGCTGAAATAGTTGCCGATGGCACAACATTGGGCGTTGTGGTTACACTAAATGTTGCGCTAGCCGTTGCAGGCATTACACAGGCGGCATCACTGACCAGCGTCACAGACACAGTATCTCCATTCAATGGTGAATACGTATAGGAACTGTCGGGCCCGGTGACACCAACACTAATACCATTGACGAACCAATGGAACTCAGGTGAACTGCCACCAAATGCCGGTATCGCCTTGAACGTAGCTACTGATCCTTCACATACCGTATCGCCAATGGTGGTAGTTACAGTAACTGAGGGCACGGAAACTGTTGTGACATCGATGGTAGCGCTGCCCGTCATATTGCTTCGGCACCCGGTAACAAGGTTTACGGCGAGAACGGTATAGGTACCTCCAGCCGTATAGGGTCCGTAAAAAAGAGCCGCACCCGTCCCGGAATCTGCGGCCACAAAAGAAGACCCGTTATAAAGACTATAGCTCAGGCCCGTATCAGACCCATTTAGTTCAATATTCAGGCCAGTTCCTCCTGCACAATAGCTTCCGCCGCCGGTCACATTAAAGGCAGCAGGCAACACGTTAACCGTAACAACAACCGCTGCACTGCAGCCACTGGGCAACGCATAAGAAAGGATGGTAATTCCTGAGGCGATAGCCGTTGCAGCGCCTGTAGCAGAACCAATACTTACTACCGTCGTTGTATTACTGCTCCAGATGCCGCCTGGCGCCAGGTCACTAAATGTATAAACCGATCCTACACAAAGGCCCGTAACACCCGCTATAGAGAAAAGTGGATTTACGGTCACTGTTTTAGTTACAAAACAACCGGTAGACATTGTATAACTGATCGTTGCAGCCCCGCCCGATACGCCGGTTACAACGCCGGTTGCAAGACCTACGGTCGCTACTGCCACATTATTGCTGTTCCAGCTACCTCCGGCTGTGGCATCGCTCATATCAATGGAATATCCCTGGCAAACAAGCGAAGCGCCGGCGATAGAAACAGGGTACGGATTAACGGTAATAATGGTGGAAGTCGCGCAGCCTGTAGGCAAAGTATAAGTAATTGTAGTAGTACCCAATGCAACGCCTGTTGCTATACCCGAAACAGAACCAATTGTGGCTATCGCGGGGGAAGCAATATTCCATACTCCTCCCGTTAACGTATCACTGAAACCAGAAGTTGATCCCAGGCATACGCTCCTGGTACCTGCTATGATAGATGGCAGCGGGTTTACAGTAAATGCTGCTGTGGCCGCACAGCCGGTTGGTAATTCAAAGGTGATAAGAACGGCCCCTGCAGAAATGCCATTTACTACGCCAGAACCAGATCCCACAAAAGCAGTTGCGCTATTGCTACTGGTCCATAAGCCGCCGGCAGAAACGTCAGATAATGTGACCGAAGCACCCGCACAAACATGAGTCGTACCCATAATAGCAGCAGGAGAGACATTGACAGTAATACTCAAGGTGGTAATACAACCAGTTGGTAACGCATACGTGATAACAGTGCTACCTGTAGCGACCCCGTGCAGCAACCCGGTAACGGAATTTACTGTTGCTACCGACAGTGTGCCGGAACTCCAGTTCCCACCGGAAGTACCGTCGCTTAACAGATAGTTCAAACCAGCGCAAATCGAGGGAGCGCCGCTAATAACAGCAGGTAGAGGATTGATGGTAACGACTTTAACGGCGAAGCACCCTGTACCCAGTATGTAACTTATTTCACTACCACCGGAAGATATTCCTGTAACCACACCTGTTGTCCCGGCAACCATAGCTGCCGCGGTATTACTGCTACTCCAGGTTCCCCCTGCTGTAGCATCGGTCAGGGCCGATGTCATCCCAGCACAGATCGCCAATGTACCTGTAATCGGCGATGGTGACGCAAAAACCGTTTCCTCAGAAGTCGCAATGCAGCCAGTGGGCAAAGTATAAGTGACTGTTGTGGTACCCGCTGACATCCCCGAAACAATTCCCGTTGCACTGCCAACGGTTGCAATCGCAGGAGCGGTAATGCTCCAACTTCCACCTGTAGTAATGTCACTCAATGCGGCGGTGCTTCCGGTGCACACATTGGAAGCGCCGCCGATTGCAGACGGTAGCGAATTTACCGTTACAGTTGCAAATGAAGCGCACCCAGTCGGAAAAGCATAAGTTACCAACGTCGTTCCAGAAGAAATGCCTGTAACAATCCCGGTAGCGCTAACGCTGCCTGTTCCGGAAGCACTACTGCTCCACGTACCGCCGACCGAGATATCACTAAGCGACGTGGCCAACCCAACGCATACGTGCGTGATACCCAGTATAGCTGCAGGCAACGGATTAAC
Source organism: uncultured Bacteroidota bacterium (assembly GCA_903905065.1). Taxonomy (GTDB): domain Bacteria; phylum Bacteroidota; class Bacteroidia; order Chitinophagales; family Chitinophagaceae; genus Nemorincola. The sequence continues at coordinate 89,500 of CAIVEW010000060.1, forward strand.
CGTAATGGCCGACGAAGAAATGCATCCAGTTCCCAACGTATATGTGACGCTTGCAACTCCTGCACTGATCCCTGTCACTATTCCGGATCCTGTACCGACCGATGCGATCCCCGTCGTACCGGTGCTCCAAACCCCGCCGGGAGTAACATCGGCAAGTGTGGTTGTTGCGCCTGCGCATGTAACTGTGACTCCTGTGATTGAAGCCGGCAATGGATTGACAGTTATGGTAATAACATTGACGCAGCCTGTGTTTAGTGTGTAGGTAATGGTTGCAGTACCCGCGGAAACACCCGTAACGATGCCAGTTGCCGACCCCACAACCGCAATGCCCGGCGAACCGGAAGTCCAACTACCGCCTGCTGTGGCGTCACTTAAATTTATGGTAAGACCTGCACAAACATTTGGCGGACCGGTTATTACCGCAGGTAACGGATTAACTGTTATCGAACTGACAGTAATACAACCTGTGGGCAACGTATAAGTGACGACACCTATTCCAGATGCCATACCTGTCACAAGTCCCGACAACGAGCCGATACCCGCTATTCCCGAAAGTCCAGTGCTCCAGGTGCCGCCTGACGATGAATCAGACAAATTTGTGGTCAGTCCGAGGCAAACGTTTCTTATCCCGTCTACCGACTGTGGTAACGGGTTGACGGTAATAACAGTTGTGGCAATACAGCCTGTAGTGGGCAACATGTAAGTAATCACCGCTGTACCTGCAGACGCGCCGCCGACCGTTCCCGTTCCCGCCCCAACAATTGCTACCGAAATATCACTGCTCGACCATGCGCCGCCTGTAGTAATATCCGTAAGGGCTACTGATAACCCCGCGCAAACATTTGTAGCACCGGTAATAGCCGCAGGTAATGGATTTACTGTAAAAACGATCTTCGCAACGCAACCTGTCGGAAGTGTATAAGTAACGATAGTGGTACCTGCCGAGAGTCCCGTAACTGCACCTGTCGCGCCGGCAACAGATAATATTCCGGTACCTATGCTGCTCCATGTTCCGCCGGAAGATGCATCGGTTAGCGTAACAGTGAGCCCGGTACAGCCACTGGCAACACCGCTTATCGGGGATGGTAAAGGATCTACGAGGATAGAGATAGTATTCAGGCAGCCCGTCAGCAATGTGTAGCTGACTGTCGCACTGCCGGTTCCCGCACCAGTAACAATTCCCGTGGAACTAATGGCAGCTATCGACGAATTACTGCTGCTCCATGTGCCGCCGCCCGTCATATCAGTCAGGGCAGTCGTAAGACCGTAGCAAAGCTCGGCGATACCGCCAATTGCAGCAGGAATTGGGTTCACAGTTACATAGGTATAGGTCGTGCAACCAGTACCAATAGTGTACGTAATAGTCGCTGTGCCTGCGGAAATACCTCTTACGCTTCCGGTTACCACGTCCACTGTGCCAACCGATAAATTACTGCTGGTCCAGGTTCCTCCAGCAAAGACATCACTTAACATAGTCGTAAGCCCGGCGCAAACGACCCTGGCGCCTGCTATCGGAGCGGGTAACGAATTGACCGTTACAATAGCCGTAGCTATGCAGCCAGCGCTAAGCACATAGGAAATAACAGAGGTGCCGGGACTGATACCGGTAACAAGGCCTGTCAGCGGCCCCACGGTCGCCGCGCTGACATTGCTGCTGCTCCATGTACCTGAGCCCGTAGCATCGCTGAGGTTGGTTGTATATCCTGAGCAAATATTTGGATTGCCCGTTACAGAAGCCATTGTATTTACAGTAACCGTAATACTGGCGATGCAACCGGTAGGTAGCATATAAGTGATGTTATCCGCGCCTGCTGCAACTCCTGTAATAATACCGGTTGCACTAGCCGCAGTTGCAATACTCAAATCACCACTGCTCCATGTACCACCGGGAGATACGTCACTAAGGTTCGTAGTCAGTCCGACACAAAAAACAGTGCTGCCTGTAATAAAAGAAGGGAGCGGGTTAACCGTGATAGAGGTAGTAACGTTACATCCTGTAGACAAAGCATAGGTAATAATGGCGGTACCCGCAGATATGCCGGTAACAACACCAGTAGATGTATCTACGGTAGCTACAGCCGGGCTATTACTTGCCCAGGTGCCGCCACCAATAGCATCGCTTAGTGTTATTGTTAGTCCCCGACAAACGCTGACAGAACCAGAAATTACAGTTGGCATTGGGTTTACGGTGACCACTTGCGAAGAAATGCAAGACGTGGGCAATGCGTAAACAATAGTTGCGGTACCAGCCAGGTTGCCCGTTGTTATACCCGTACTGGATGAGATACTTGCAACGCTACCATTGAGGCTGCTCCAGGTTCCTCCGGTTGAAGCATCTGACAAGCTAGTTGCGGAACCGGAACAAATTAAGAAGCTCCCTGTTATGGCAGAAGGTAAAGGATTCACGGTAACAACAGCGCTAATAGCACATCCGCCTCCCGTTGACGCTGGAATAGTATAATAGATTGTTGCAGTTGCCGCGACATTTCCGGTGACGATCCCCGTAGCGCCCACGGCTGCCACGCCGGCATTGCTGCTGCTCCATGTACCGCCAACTGTGGCATCCGACAATGTTGTTGTCAATCCGGAGCAGACCGGTCTGGTTCCTGCTATCGAAAGCGGAATAGGATTCACGGTAATGGTGTAACTGGTTGAACAGCCCAAGCCGGGCGCTATTGGAATACTATATGTTATGTTTGCAGTACCTGCTGTGATGCCCATCACATTTCCGGTAGACAGCCCAATTGCAGCAACGCCGATGTTGCTGGTGGCCCATGTTCCGGGAGAAACAGCATCAGTCAGCACGGCTGTTGCACCCACACATATTCCAGCCGGGCCACTAATAGCAGGAGGCAGCGCCGTAACAGAAACAACGATCGTACTGACGCAGCCGGTACTGACAACATAACTAATCGCAGTAGCACCCGCCGACACCCCCAACAAAATTCCACTACCGGTGCCGACCCATGCAATTGCTGCATTGCCGCTGCTCCATGCACCGCCGGAAGTGGCATCACTGAGATTTATTGTAGATCCTACACAGACATTTGCCCCGCCGGTAATTGCCGCAGGTAACGCAATAACCGTAACGATAGCTGTCGTGATACAACCAGTTGGCAATGTATAAGTAATAATGACGGTACCTGCACTAACACCGTTAACTATGCCCGTCGAAGATCCAATGGAAGCAACCGCGGTGTTGCTGCTGCTCCACCTGCCGCCGGTAGAGGAACTAGTGAGGTTAGTTGTGGTCCCGGCGCATAATGTCATTGTGCCTGTGATATCCGCTGGCAATGCGTTCACGGTAGCGAAAACACTAACGCTACAACCTGTAGCGAGCACGTAACTTATCGCCGTAGTTCCCGAAACAATACCTGTTATGATACCTGTAGTAGAACCAATTGTTGCAACCGAAAGATTGCTGCTGCTCCACGTGCCACCTCCTGTACCGTCGCTGAGACTTGCCGTTAAACCGGCACAGGCAGAAGGTGTACCGGAAATATTTACCGGTATAGGATAAACAGTGACAACCGACGTAGCTAGACAACCAGTGCTTAGTTTATAGGTAATTGTCACTGTCCCGGTAGCGCCGCCCGCGATAACGCCCGATGTTAGCCCCACAGGCGCAATCAACGGATTGCTGCTGCTCCATGTACCGCCGATCAAGGCATCGCTCAGTATCGTGGTAGCCCCCAGACATAGGTTGGCAGCCTCCGTTATTGATGCAGGCAGAGGATTTACGGTAACGATCGTAGCCAATGTACAGCCTACTCCTAACGAATAGGTGATAGTAACCGTCCCAGCATTAATTCCGTTTATTATGCCGGACGTAGAGCCTGCCGTAGCAATAGAAATATCACTGCTGCTCCAGGTGCCACCGCCCGTGTAGGGATCGCTAAGACTGGTCGATGCGCCCGCACATACAATAGCCGTACCGGAAACTGAAGATGGCAGCAGATTTACCGTAACTACAGTTGTGGCAATGCAGCCCGCGCCAAGCGAATAGGTGATGGTGGCAGTACCTCCGCCACTACCACTCAGCAAGCCCGATGTGGAACCCACCGTTGCCACGGAGGGATTGCTGCTGCTCCAGTTACCACTGCCTATACTATCCGTCAACGTGGTAACAGATCCGGCACAAATATTAGTCGTCCCATCTATTACGGATGGCTGCGGATTGCTAAAAAGTATTGCTACCGCCGCGCAACCGGAAGCAAAGGAATAAGAGATAGTTGCAGATCCTACCGAGACCGTATTTACAAATCCTGTAGAGCCTATGGTAGCTACACCGGTATTGCTGCTGCTCCAGTTGCCGCCGGCTGAAGCGTCACTAAAGGTTGTCGTGAATCCAAGGCATACATTCGAGTTCCCCGACACCGGGGCCGGGGTCGCGTTAGTTGTAACAACCGTAGTTACGCGGCAACCCGTTGGATACCCATAAGTAATTATTGCCGTACCAACTCCAACTCCGGCAGCAACTCCGGTTCCCGGGCCAATTACAACGACGGCGGTATTACTACTGCTCCAGCCACCTCCGGCAACTGCATCAGAGAGGTTCGTAATAAGTCCCTGGCAAATGGTAGTTGTGCCGCTTATCGCTGCAGGCATCGTATTTACAGTAAATGCAAAGCCCGACGCGCATCCATCGGGAAGTGTATAGGATATCACCGAATTTCCTGCCGATACGCCAGTCACGATTCCGGTAGCGGATCCTATAGTCGCCGCAACGGTATTACTGCTGCTCCATGAACCACCGCCACTCGCATCGCTCAAAACAGTCGCAGACCCTGCACATAAAGACGCAGCACCTGTTATAGAACCGGGTGCCAGGTTTACGGTAATTACACTCACCGTGCTGCAATTGCCGGCAAGCGTATATGTGATATTAGATGTCCCGTTTGACAGGCCTACCAGGACTCCTGAACTTGCCCCAACTATCGCTACAGAAGTAGTACCGTTGCCCCAAGTGCCACCGCCGTATGCGTCGCTTAAGATCGTAGCGGTACCCTGGCAAATGCTCATAGTGCCGGTTATTGCGGAAGGGGATTGATTTACCGTTAGTGCTTTAGCCGCCATGCAACCGGTTGGCAGTGTATATACGATCGTAACGGTGCCGGGAGAAATGCCAATCACGGAACCGCCGGAACCAACAGTTGCGACCGATGTCGCGCTGCTACTCCATGCTCCGCCGCCTGATCCATCCGTGACCGTGATAGCGGCACCGGTACAAACACTTGAAGCGCCCGATATTATTGCCGGCAGCGGATTTACTGTGAGTACCGTATTAATGGCGCAGCCCGTACCTCCATCGGTATAGACCACATTTGCAGTTCCCGTGCTAACACCAATTACAAATCCGCTGGACGAGCCGATAAAGACAACCGATGCGTTACCGCTGACCCACGTGCCACCGGTTACAGCATCAGTCAGTGTCGTCGTTGCTCCCTGGCATAAGCTAACGGCACCGGAAATTGCAGGTGGCAGCGCAATAACGGACACATTGGCATCTGCCGTGCAACCCGTAGCAAGTGTATAAGTGATATTCACTGTCCCGGCAGTGATTCCCGTTACTGCGCCGGATGCTGAACCGACTGTGCCAAACAAAACATTTCCACTGCTCCATGTTCCTCCGCCTGTTCCGTCGGTTAGCGTCGTACTCTGTCCAACGCATGTTGTCAGGTTACCGCTTATGGCAACAGGCAAAGGATTGACAGTTATTGTTTTCGTTGCCGTACACGTAGTAGGTAATGTATAAATAATATTTGCCGGCCCTGCGCTCACTCCGCTCACCGTGCCGGTGCTGCTTATTGTCGCGATTAAGGAATTGCTGCTGCTCCATGTGCCACCGGCGCCAGCGTCCGTAAGACTAATCAGCCCCCCCGTGCAAACCGCGCTGGCACCATTGATCACTCCGGGTAGCGGATTAACAGTAACAATAACCGTTGTAATGCATCCTGTAGCAAGCGAGTATGTGATAAGCGTGGTGCCTGCATTATATCCGATCACTATACCGATACCAGATGACGTTATCGTGGCAATCGTCGGGCTGCCGCTTGTCCAAGTTCCACCGGGCGATGCATCGCTTAAGATCATCGCTGACCCAACGCATACCTGCGGATTCCCGGTAATTGCCGTTGGGAGTGGATTCACGGTCACTAATGTGGTTGCCGTGCATCCCGTCGGTAAAGTGTAGGTGATAACTACTGTATTTGCAGCAACACCAGTCACCAATCCTCCACTGACTGCAATAGCCGCAGTAGTGATGTCACTAATGCTCCACGTACCGCCGGGTGAGGAATCACTCAATTGCGTGGTTAGTCCTGCGCAAACGGTGCGCGTACCTGTGATAGCCGCCGGCAAAGGATCAACGGTCGCAATAGTTGTAATCAGGCAACCAGTGGCCGCTAACTGATACGTGATCAAAGAAGTGCCGGCAGAGATACCAGCCACGGTTCCTGTCGTAGGGCCTATTAATGCAATGCTAGTGTTTCCGCTGCTCCACACGCCGCCACTTACGGCATCAGTTAAAGTAGTAACAGCATTCACACAGACCTCAGCATTGCCACTTATCGCAACGGGCAGCGGGCTAACAGTAAAATTTGTTGTGGCAGTGCACCCCGTTGGTAACACATACGATATGGTGGTGAATCCCTGTGAAACCCCGGTAACCGATCCCGTTCCCACTGCGGCAGTTGCAACTGACAGATCATTACTACTCCATGTACCACCCGCTGCAGCATCAGTTAAGTTAGTGGAAGACCCTGCGCAAACACTGGTCATTCCGGTTATCGGGTACAAGGGATTGACCGTGACAGTGCGGGTGGCGATGCAGCCGGTGCCAAGCGTATAACTAATATTAGCTGTACCTGTTGTCAATCCGAAAACAGTCCCGGAGCCTGTGCCCGCTGCCACGATCGATGGGGTCCCTGACATCCATGTGCCACCGCCCGTTGCGTCGCTTAGAGCGGTGGACAGCCCCATGCAAACTGTCGCAGTGCCGAGAATTGGCGTTGGCAAGGGGTTTACCGTTATTACAGTCGTCGTGAAACAACCAGCTCCTATTGTGTAGGTTATGGTAGCCGTGCCCGTTGCCACTGTATTAATAGAACCCGAGGTTGAACCGATAGTGGCTATAGCCGTGTTGCCGCTGACCCAGGTGCCGCCAGCGGTAGCGGGGTCACTCAGGCTGCCGCTCGACCCAAGGCATATTCCCCTTGCACCGGATATCGCACCAGGCGAAATGTTTACAGTAACTGCGGTTGTAGCAGTGCAACCCGAACCCAACCCATAACTAATGGTTACCATGCCAGGAGAGGCGCCGGTTACAACACCCGTTCCCGGAACCACGGTAGCTGTAGTTGTGTTACCGCTTGTCCAGGTACCGGTGGTCGTAATATCACTCAGATTTGTGGACGTGCCCACACAAATACTTGTGTTCCCCGTTATCGGCGAAGGAGATGGTGTAAAATTCACCGAACTATTGTTTGTAGCAGCACAGCCCGAACTTGTAGCAGTGGCTGTATAGGTAATTGTTCCAGTGGTGGTTATGCTCGGTGGGTGCACATAAACCGTATCATCGGGCGTACCAGGTACATATGGTGTTGTCAATCCAGCATCAGCATAAAGATCGGTTGCGGGGGACCACGTGGGCATAACTATCGACGAAGTTCCCGTCACCAGGACATTGTCTATAGCCCAAAAATCGCCCCAGTGTGTGTAATAATAAAAACGTATCCGCAGATTTGGCTGACCAAGGTACGCATTTAGTGAAAACGTTTCGCCGATAAAACCGGTAGAGGTTCCAATGCTTGCTCCCACAAAATTCTGCAGGGTCGTCCACGTTGTGCCGCCGTCCGTTGAAATATCAAGATCAACGTTGAAATCACCTGCTGGCCAGTACTGATAGGCTTGTTGAAAGGTAAGCGTTGCACCGGAGTAGCCCCCCAGGGAAAATATCGGTGATATTAACCGGGAAGACGTAAATGAAGTCGATGGCGAAGTATCCGCGTTGGACATAGCAAAGGCACTATAGTCTGGCGAAAAGAATGGGCCAAGGGTAGGATAACCGTTGCCGCAAATTTTCCAACCGCCTCCCGGCAACATGCCGCTCCCACCAGAATTGTCCACGGTCCAGGAGCCAAGTCCACTGTTAAAAGTTTGAGATAAGACGGTGGACGGTGCCGGGATCCCCGTAGCTGTAATAGTTGCTACGCCACCGCTGCACAATGTCGTCAAAGTTGGCGTCAGCACTGGCGACAGCGGAGGATTATTGACTGTAAAAGTCGTGGTTGACGGACATCCCGCAGCGAAATAAGTAATTATCGAGGTTCCCACCGCAACGCCACTCACATTACCGGAGGCGTCTATTGTAGCAATTGCCGTATTGCTGCTGCTCCAGGTGCCGCTTGCGGTAGCATCGCTCATAATTGTTGTACCTCCTATACAGGTCACAACCGAACCCATAATTGGCAAAGGGTCCGGGTTCACGGTCATAATAGTGGTAGCTGAAGTAGCTGTAACAGTTGTCACGCAACTACTGGAGCTGGTCATAATACAATAGATGGTATTGCCGTTCGCAAGGCTGGGATTGGCATAAGTTGCTCCTGTAGCCAGGCTCACGCCGTTCAGGTACCATTGGTAAGAAGGTGTCGCACCTCCCCCCAGCGGCGTTGGTGTGAAAACAACATTTGTCCCGGCGCATATTGGGCCGCTGGGTGTAGCGGCAACGGCGACCGACGGTATAACAGGGGGCGTCAGCGACAAACTGCCGAAATTCGGTGCTCCGGAACCAGGTACGATGCCGGCAATAGAGCCTCCGGTGACCGATGTGCAATAAATATTCCCGGCTGCTGATGAAGTTGAAGTAGCCTGCACTTGCAGCCCTGAAATTGTCACCACGTCATACCCAACAATTCCGCTTACACTTATGTTTACCGTCAACGTACCGCTGGTAACACTGCCGGTCACTGTATAAACGTCTGAACCGGTCACAAATCCAAACACTACAGGCGACGCCGGGTTGAACTGCCAGCCGGCCGGAGCTGTGAGCACCACAACATCTGTTCCTGGCCCCACAATATCGGCATTATTCCCCTCCGTGATGGTAATTGCCCCCAAGGTAGTAAAAGACGGAGCGCTTCCACCAATGGCTTTGCTGCTACAGATCAGTGTACCACCACTTGCCGGAACAACGGACACGGCCGCATATCCTTCACTGCAGAAGCAGCAAAGAATAGCCAGTAGCAGGATGTTTATAGCTTTTATACGGCCATCTTTACCTGCAACCTTAGTAAAAATTGATCGTAAAGAAAGTTTTCCCATGAATAAATACATTATTACCAGGCAGTGCTTAATGTCTGCCCTGCACACAAAGTCCAACTCTATTTTCCGCAGGCAAAGATAGCAAATTAAGTAATACGATTTGCAGGCGGTGCCAATAATTATGTCTGCAAATATTCAGCCAGAAATTCAAAATATTGTTGCCGTTTACCCTTGACTGCAATATTTGATTTAAGGACTTACCTTAGTTTTCGATTTGGCCGTAAAGTCAGCCGAAATCACACCAAATTTCTTCTTATGGCACGTATCATCGCACTAGACTATGGAAAAAAACGGACCGGGATCGCGGTTACCGATCCGTTAAAGATAATTGCCTCAGCATTGGATACGGTAGACTCCGGCGAACTGATCGGCTATCTGAAAAAATACATCGCCAGGGAACCTGTTGAAAAAATACTCATCGGTTACCCGCTCAACATGGATGGCTCCCCTACCGATGCTACCCCACTTGTCGAAAAATTCATTATTAAGTTCAGTAATGTTTTTCCTGATATGCCCGTAGAAAAAACGGATGAGCGCATGACATCTAAAATGGCATCAAAGGCGATCTCCGAAATGGGGTTAAAGAAAAAAGACCGGGAAAAGAAGGAGCTGATAGACACCGTGAGCGCTGTGATGATGCTGCAGGAGTATCTTATGCAAATTCAAAAGTAAAAACTCAAAAGCCCAAAGCCCTTCACGACCGGCAAAAAACCCAATGCTATTCTTCGACCCACTTTTTGGTTCTCACTTTTGCCTTTTCCTTAAAATTTCACCCCTAACGTTAGTGCAATATTATTCAGCGCATAATCAACTTTGGCCTGTGGAATAGTTGCCTGGTTACCGGAGAAAACATAATTGGTGCCACTTCCGTTGTTATAGACGACACTATATGGCTGGTCTATACCCTGGTACATACTATGTACAAAGCCGAGATCCGTGTAAAAATGCCTGAAATGGAAACCCAGTCCGGCACTGAGGTCTATACGCTGGGTAGTATAATTCAACTGGTTTGCCTCGCCATAAGAGGTATATGCGTTACCGTAATACCCGGCGCCAAGGCGCACCATAAATACTTTTCCGATCCGGCCTTCAGCGCCCAGCCTGAAGTTAGAAACACCCTGGTAAGTTTTTTTGATCTCCTGGTTCATGGCACTTTCCTCCGCTTCAAATCCACCCGGGTACTGATAGCGCATAGAACTATAATCCACATACTCATAATCAACGGTAATAAAGCCTAGCTTTTTCAGCATGAAGGTTGCACTTACAACTCCTTTCCATGGGGTGGTAAGGTTGTAGTCAAACTGGTTCTGAGGCAGGTAGCCATTGTCACCGGTGAGGGTTACGGAACTATCATTGTGCACTACCGTTATTCCCGGACTTGAAAAGTCTGAAATGGAATAATAAGTGGGGGAATGGAATGCAGCACCAATGCGGATGAAATCATTGATCTTATAGATCGCACCAATTTTGGCATTGACCCCCGTACCAGAAATATTTACCGATTCATTGTAGTTGAATGAACCAAATCCAGATGGGTTGCTTGCCGTGTTGCCATCAGCGAGCGACTCCTGATAATAGTAATACCGGTGGTAGTTAATGTTAGGAATGCCAATCGTTACGCCCAGCATCAGTTTTTCTTTATAATTGCCGCCTAGTGAAATCGTATATTCATCTATGCCCCCATTCTCCTGCACACTTTTCATCTGCGTCACGCCACCTGCAAAAGGTACTATGGAAGAGAACTGGCCATTTGCATTCTGATTAAGTAAATAAGAGCTATAGCCAATATATCCCAATGAATTACTGGCAGTTGTCGATATTGCGGTACCGGGATTCTGATTGGCGTCAGATTCAAAAGCCTGCGACGCCGAACTGGTTTTGTTTGCCCCCTGGTACGTATACTCCCGGTTGAAATCAGCGACCCTGTTCATTCCCACCGCAAACGAAACGGTTTTCCAGGCTCTGCGTTCGTAGCGCTTCCCCTTGGGCGCATTGGTAAATACCAACCCAAAATTATTAATATTAAAATGGGTATTGTTATCCATTGTTGTAGTTCCATTATACTGGCTGCTGGCGCCATTCATCCTTAACGACGGTGTAAATGTGAGCTCGGAGCTGCGATATACACCCAACCCCGCCGGGTTTACACTCAGCGAACTGAAATCACCACCGACAGAACCCAGTGCATTGCCAAAGCCCATAGAGCGGGCGGTACCCTGCACTGTTGTATTGGAAAGATTATATGCCTCATTGACATCCTGAGCTGAGGCGGCTATGGCGCTAAAAACTAAAGCTGTTAGTAATACAAATCTAAGATTGTGCATACTTTTTTTGTTTTTTTGACAGAAAATAAAGGGTAAAGTTTAAAATCATTTCAAAAACTGCGCCACACGTTTACAGTGACGGGTCGGAATAAAAAAGGCACTATCACGAGACGTAATAATGCCTTTTTATGGATGCCATTTGTCATTAGTTTATTCAAATAATGGTTAGCTGAACTTATCTCCGACCTCCGCCGCCATGACCTCCGCCACCGCCGCGGCTGCCGCCACCACCTCCGCCACCGGAACGTGCACCACCGCCGCCACCGAAACTGCGGCCACCACCACCGCCGCCAAAGCTACGGGCTCCGCCACCACCAAAATTACGGGCAGGAGCGCCGCCACCCCGGTTACCACCGGAGTAACCACCGCGATTACCGGCATATGGCGCGCCGCCACGGCTGCCATACCCACCACGGCCAGCACTATAATTCCGACCGGCCTGGTTTCCGCCAGCACGCTCGCCTTGCCCGCCCTGGTTGAAATGCTGGCCTCCCATATTGCCTCTCTGCGACATTTGGTTACCACCACTCATACGGTTACCGCTCATATTATTAGTACTGCTTCTCTGCCCTACTGAACCACTGTGATTAGCAGAAGCAAGTGTAGAAGAACGGAGCCCTAATCCGCTTGTATTCGATGTTCTCAGTCCGTTTCCGGCTGTATGGCTGGCTATTCGGTTGCCTATGCTTGTACGTGGGCCGTATCCGGTGCCTGCATAATGGCCGCCATGGTAGCCGCCCTCATATCCGCCATAATACCGGTTCCAATATCCACCGTAAGCATGGCCGTACCAACCTCCCGCATAAAACGGATAATTCCAGCAGCTATAAAATCCGGGATATCCGCACCATGCATTCCAGCCCCAGCCGCCATACCAGTACGGCCCGAAACCAAAGCTGATGCCTGGGCCAAACCAGGGGTTGTACCCCCACATTGGATCAACCCAAAATGGATTGTACCAGAATGGATTATAAAAAGTGCTGTAATAACCCATGTTGTAGAATGAATTATCAAAACGGTTGATGCGTGAACTATAAGAGTCATCGTCATAATCCACATAATCATCCGGGTTGTTGTAACTCTGGTAATTATCCGGAGCGTTATTGTCGCCCTGGGCCGCCTGGCCGTGCCGGCTGCTATCATTGCCGGCTTGCTCTCTGCCGGCCTGATCCCTTCCGGTAGCATAAATATCATCAGTCTGGGCACTTGCAGCAAACCCGATGCTTGTGAGCAATAACGCAGTTAACAGGATACGTTTCATTTTGAATAGTTTTATACTTAAAAATGCTTAGTGAAATTACTACTTTTGCGGTACTCCACCAATTAAATAGACCTCTAAAAGTGTGCCGAGTTTATTATGTCAAAAACTTTAACAAATAGAAAAGATGATTATGCCCAGTGGTATAATGATATTGTTTTAAAAGCGGGCCTTGCCGACTATTCCGCAGTGAAGGGTTGTATGGTCATTAAACCACACGGCTATGCTCTTTGGGAAAACATGCGTGATGAGCTGGACAAACGCTTTAAAGAGACTGGCCACCAGAATGCTTATTTCCCTTTATTCATACCCAAGAGTTTTCTTTCTAAGGAAGCAGCACACGTTGAGGGCTTTGCCAAGGAATGCGCAGTAGTAACCCACTATCGCCTTAAAAACGACCCTAATGGCGGCGGAGTGATCGTGGACCCGGATGCAAAATTGGAAGAAGAACTGATAGTGAGACCCACCTCTGAAACCATTATCTGGAACACTTATAAGGACTGGATCCAATCTTACCGCGACCTGCCGTTGCTTATAAACCAATGGGCTAATGTGGTGCGCTGGGAGATGCGCACCCGCCTGTTCCTGCGCACTACCGAGTTCCTTTGGCAGGAAGGACATACTGCTCATGCCACAAAAGAGGAAGCGATAGAGGAAACAAAAAAGATGCTCGAGGTGTATGCCACATTCGCTGAGGAGTTCATGGCTTTGCCAGTTGTGCGCGGTGTAAAAACAGCCAACGAGCGTTTTGCCGGTGCAGAAGACACTTATTGTATAGAGGCGCTGATGCAGGATGGCAAGGCACTCCAGGCAGGCACATCTCACTTCCTCGGACAGAACTTTGCGAAGGCGTTCGAAGTGACTTTCCGGGACAAAGACAATAAACTGGATCATGTATGGGCAACCTCCTGGGGCGTATCTACCCGACTCGTTGGAGCGTTGGTAATGGCGCATAGCGATGATGAAGGACTGGTACTGCCACCAAAGCTGGCACCGCTGCAGGTGGTTATAGTGCCTATTTTCAATAAAGATGTAGCTGCGCAGGCAAAGATCAACAACCTGGCGGCGGAGTTGATGGCCACTTTTAAGCAAAATGGCATACGCGCAAAGTTCGACGATGACGACAATACCCGCCCCGGCTTTAAGTTTGCCGAGTATGAATTGAAGGGTGTTCCCGTGCGTATAACATTGGGGGCCCGGGACATAGAAAATAATGTTGCCGAGGTAGCCCGCAGGGATACCAAAGAAAAAGAAAGCATAACCCTGGACAATCTCGCCAGCCATGTAATAAAGCTGATGACTGATATACAGGCCAATATGTATAACCGCGCCCTGCAGTTCCGCACAGAAAACACCACCAAAGTGGACAGCTGGGACGATTTCATGAAAGTGCTGGACGAAAAAGCAGGTTTCGTGTCCGCCCACTGGGATGGGACCAGCGAAACCGAAGAAAAAATAAAGGAACTGAGTAAAGCGACCATACGCTGCATACCGCTGAATAACGAGCAGGAGGAAGGAAAATGTGTGCTTACCGGCAAGCCTTCGAAGGAAAGGGTGCTGTTTGCGCGGGCATATTAAATATTAATTTAAAATAATTTAATGCAGGTTTGGGATAAATGAATAACGATTCAAAAAAATGCATCCAGAATGCAATGAAAAAATAAAACAAAAATCATTATTCTTTTTGGTGGTTTAATTATTTACTTTACCTTTGCACTCCATTTAAAAATTTATATTACTAACGTAAGCAATGCCTACCATACAACAATTAGTACGTAAAGGCCGTGAGCAAATGCGGACAAAATCAAAGTCCCGCGCACTGGATTCCTGCCCACAACGCCGTGGTGTTTGTACCCGCGTGTACACAACGACGCCTAAGAAACCAAACTCTGCCCTCCGTAAGGTGGCCAAAGTGCGCCTCACTAATAAGGTGGAGGTGATCGCTTACATCCCGGGTGAAGGGCACAACCTCCAGGAGCACTCCATAGTGCTTATCCGCGGTGGTCGTGTTAAGGACCTTCCGGGTGTGCGTTATCACATTGTGCGTGGTGCGCTGGATACAGCGGGTGTAAAAGACCGTAAAAAGAGCCGCTCTAAGTACGGTACTAAGAAAGAAAAGGCAAAAGCAGGCGGGGCAGCACCGGCAAAAAAGAAATAATTTTTTAACTATTTAATATAAGCCAATCAATCGATGAGAAAGGCACAAGCAAAAAAACTCCCATTAGCACCCGATCCTAAGTTTAAGGATAAGAACGTTACCCGTTTTGTAAATTGCCTGATGATCGGCGGTAACAAAACCGTAGTATTAGGTGCATTCTATGATGCGCTTGATAAGGTGTCAAAGATCACCAGCGAAGAAGGTTACGAGGTGTGGAAACGCGCTCTTGTAAATGTAACTCCTGCTGTAGAAGTGCGCAGCCGCCGTATAGGTGGTGCCACCTTCCAGATACCTGCAGAAGTTCGCCCTGACCGTAAAATATCCCTGAGCATGAAGTGGCTCATCCGTTTCTCCCGTGAGCGTAACGGCAAAACCATTGCTGACAAGCTGGCTAATGAAATAGTAGCAGCAGCAAAGGGTGAAGGTGGCGCTTTCAAGAAGAAAGAAGATACGCACCGTATGGCTGAAGCCAACAAGGCGTTCTCGCACTTCAAGGTATAACAAGATAATTTTGTGAATAATAAGAGTCCTGCCGATTGGCGGGACTTTTTTTGTGCGTCATCCCGTAAAGATTTTACAAGAGGGAAGTGAATTATTCAAATATCCGCTCCAGCGCCCATGCCTTCAGCCTCATTTCCTCCCATTCTTTTTCAGCATCACTATCATATGTTATGGCTCCCCCGGTCTGGTAAGAAAGGCGTTTGGTAACTGCGTTGTAAAAAAGGCTCCGGATAACCACATTAAAATCAAAATCTCCATTTGGAGCGATGTACCCAACGGTGCCAGAGAAAAGCTCCCGCCTTGTTTGCTCATATACATCTATCAACTGCATCACCTTATGTTTTGGCGCACCGGTCATGCTGCCCATTGGGAATGTATTCCGTATCAATTCAGCAAAACTCATATTTTCTTTTACCGTGCCGGTCACGGTGGATACCATCTGGTGTACCTGCGGAAAGCTATATATCCCAAAAAGCTCTTCTACTCCTACACTGCCTGTTTGGCAACATCGGGCCAGATCATTGCGGACAAGATCCACGATCATCACATTTTCTGCCCGCTCCTTAATATCATTCCTTAGCTGATCTTTTATCTCCATATCTTTCGCGGGGTCTTTGTCGCGCCGTGCGGTGCCTTTTATCGGCTGCGATAATATTTGGTCACTATTCCTGCGTAAGTACCGTTCCGGGCTGGCGCACATCATATACTTATCATCAAGCCGATAGTAAGCTGCATATGGCGCCGGCGATAGCCGGTTCAATGCATTAAATACCTGGAAAGGATCTACTTCCACATTTTCACAAAAACCTTCGGTACAGTAATTAATCTCGTAGCAGTCGCCATCAGCTATATGGATACGAAGTTTGCCGATAGTTTCAAGATAACGCTCCTTGTCCGTTACACTTGTGAACTGCAGCTTGGGTATATCTGCTTCTTGTTCTGCATCAGGCGTATTGATTTCCCGGTAAATAGCAACCGGATTATCGAAGGACGCTATAGTAAGCGCAGTTTGCGCTTTGTTGATATAGCAAACGGTTTGCGGAACGAAAAAATAGCTAAGCGGAAACCCGTTTTTTTCCGGATGCGACGACACTAACTTAGTCTCAATAAGGTTCTTATGATCGTAGCAGATATGACCAAATATCCAGTCCCCAAATCCGTGCACGTTCTCCGGTCTTAGCAGCTCATTTTCAACGTTCGAAGTCCGCGCCTTCCCCACAGCTAGCAGGCAGTCATAACTGCTGTGCGGCAATTGATAGTCATTGCTATCCAAAAAAAGAAGGATGCCGGATCGTTTAGCCCAATCCAGCATCCTTTTTTTAATTTCCAGCCCTGCATGTGCAGGTATCGTGTACGTTTCAGTATTTCTTTGCAATACTTGCAAGATTAAAAATCGTCGTCGTCATCGTCAAAGCCACCGCCGCCTTCCGCAAAAAAGCCAAGGTCTTTAAATTCATCGTCATCAAAGCCGTCTTCTTTCGATGAAGATTTCTTCTTTGCTGCCTTGCTCTTCGATTTCGGCATGTCAAACTCTTCGAACTCCTTTTCTATATCGTAGTCCTCATCTTCGTCCTTGCCGAAATCATCATCGTCATCATCAACGTCCAGGTCATCATCATCGTCATCATCATCCGCAGCCTTGCTCTTTTTAGAAGCTGTCTTTTTCGCAGCAGACTTCTTCTTCGGAGTTTCGTCCAGATCATCATCATCATCGTCATCATCGTCCGTAGCAGCCTTCTTGGCCGAGGCCTTCTTCGGAGCTGATTTTTTCGATGGGGTCTCCAGTTCCAGGTCGTCGTCATCATCATCTTCGTCCGACGCTTTCTTTGACTTAGCTGCTGCCTTCTTTGGTGCGCTTTTCGTTTCTGGTTTTACGCTTTTTTTGCTAGCGGTCTTTTTATCAGTATTTGATTTCATAGGCCATGTACTTGACGACGTAAAATTTTAACAGTTTGGTGAATTTGCCAAATTTTTTCTGGGTTAGAAAAATATATTTTTTTTAGGAAACAGTCAGCAGTTGATTGCGGCCGGTTCCGTTAGAAATAAAAGCGATCTTAGTATGCAGGTAGTTTTCTACAAAACGGCAGTAGTCCTTAAATACCTGTGGGAGGTCTTCGTACCGCTGACAGGAACTCACTGGCTGCTCCCAGCCGGGGAAGGATTCGTACATCGGTGCAATTTCTTTATCACAAACATCGTAAGGAAATTCTTTCGTTTCCTTGCCATCCGCAAGGTAGCTCACCGCTGCTTTAATAGGGTTGAAATTATCCAGGACATCTGCTTTAGTGATGATGAGTTTTGTAACTCCGCTCAGCATTACTGCATATCGCAGTGCTACCAGGTCTATCCATCCACAACGCCTGGGCCTGCCGGTGGTCGCGCCAAATTCAGCGCCGGCTGCACGCAATGCATCGCCTGTCTCATCAAGCAATTCTGTAGGGAACGGTCCGCCGCCTACGCGCGTACAATAAGCCTTGGTAATACCATATACTTCGCCTATATGGGATGGTGCAACACCGAGGCCGTTGCAGACACCAGCAGCAATAGTGTTGGATGATGTCACAAACGGATACGTGCCAAAGTCTATATCCAGCATACTGCCCTGCGCACCCTCGGCAAGTACTTTCTTACCATTATGAATATGATTGTCGAGCCAGTATTCACCATTTACGATCTGCAGGGAACGCATCATTTCGATGGCATCGAAAAACGGTTGCTCCCATTGTTTCCAGTCTACTACATTACTGAACTGGCCCAGCAATTGCAGATGCTTCTGTGTAAGTTTATTGTACTTATCTCTAAAATTTTTGCTCAGTATATCCCCTACCCTCAAGCCGTTTCTTCCGGTTTTATCCATGTAGGCCGGTCCAATTCCTTTCAGCGTAGAACCTATTTTGTCGTCACCTTTTGCAGATTCAGAAGCCGCGTCCAGCGCACGGTGCGTAGGCAGTATCAGGTGCGCGCGCTGCGAAACGAATAAACGGTCGAGCAGGCCCGGGCATACCGGCTGTATCTTACTGATCTCGTTTTGCAAAGTCACAGGGTCAATCACTACCCCATTGCCGATCAGGTTCAGACAATGCTGCTGGAACACGCCTGACGGAATGGTGTGCAGCACTACCTTGTTACCATCAAGATATAAGGTATGGCCTGCGTTTGGCCCACCCTGGAACCTAGCGATAATATCATATCGCTCAGCCAGGTAGTCAACGATTTTTCCTTTGCCTTCATCCCCCCACTGCAACCCCAACAAAACATCGATCATAAAAATTCAAAAATTAAAATTCAAAAACGCGTTGAGAAAACAAGAACAGAAAAGCAAGAGTCTATTTTTTCTTCCCCTACCTTCTGCCAAAAGTAGAAAGTATAGTGTAAAAATAAAAAAAAGATACACTCATTAATTAGTTGCAAATTCGGGGAAAAACCATTAGTGATTGTCGATGCCGATTACTTTTTATCAACCTCTTTCTCTCCGTCAAACCCTTGCAGCGTAGACATCAGTTGCTGCATGGTGCGCTGGTAATTATTGGCGGAGCCATCCAGGAATATGGTATTCCCCTTACCATATTCAGCGAAGTGCTTTATAGCGTCGGTCCACATGGAGAAAAGAATATAGGATGCATCGAGATTGGCTGTTTCCATTTCTTTTGCCGCATGGGCCATACCGCGAGCCACTTCTTCCCGAAAAAGGGCCACACCCTGGCCGCGCATTTGCGCGGCAGTGCGTTCTGCGTCTGCCGATATTTTTATCGCATTACCTTCCGCTTCCGCCGCCTTTGTTTTGGTGATCAGCAGTGCCTGCCCTTCGTTTTCCGCAGCAGCTTTCAGGTTGTTAGATGCCACTACACGTGACATCGATTTCAGGATGTCTTCGTCGAACGTAATATCGTTTATCTGCAGGTCCAGCAGGTGATATCCCCAGCCTTCCAGTTGTATGTCCAGCTGCTCCTTCACGTGCAGTACGATCTCTGTCCGCAGCAATAATATTTCCGATTGTTTTTTAGTAGCTACAAAAGCCCGTACTGCACCTTCTACCGACTTAGTCAAAGCCTGTATAAAGCTGCGCTCATCAATGAATTTAAAGGCAACATTCTCTATCGTAGCGCTCTCTTCATTACGAACAGAATAGAGCAGCATCGCCGTGAAATAAACATTCGCCTGGTCCTGCGATATGGCTGGTATCTTAATTTCCATTGAACGGTTTTGGTAAGAAACCCTTCTGAATATCTGCTCTATCAATGGAAGTCGCATGTTCAATCCCGGCCTCAATATCCGCCGGAACTTTCCGAACACGGTAATAACTGCCACCGTGCCCTGCTGCACGGTTACAAAACTCATAGATATTATTGCTAAAACGATGAACAAAAAAATTAATCCTCCGGTCATATAAATTGATTTGTTCAGGAAATATACAAATTAACCACAAAAGCAACCTGTTATATTTGAGTGATTCTTAATTCCTGTTTGATAAAAAGAAAATGTACGAACTTTATAATTGGGTGGAGCATCTAATTACTTTAGAGACTAAAAGAAGATTATGGCCAAACTGTTGCTGGACACTTCCGCTATGCAGGAAGACTTTTTTACCGACACCGCCATGATCGGGATCGGCACGGCGGAGCAGGGTTATCGTTTCTGCTGGCTGCTTAACCAGCATTTTGATATTAACTTCCTCCGCGACCCCGAGCAAAATATACACGTGCAGAAAAAAGACGGCAGCAATCACTTTTTCCCCATATACCAATATGACCTTCCCAACAGCGGCCACAAATATCTTTTATATAAACTGAAAACCGGTAACGAATTCCTGCTCCCGGAGACCCGCCAACTCGACTACCTCTGGCTCATACAAACCGCCAACCCGGATGAGGATGCCGGCAAAATAGCTGCTGAACTCCGAAACATTCCTGAAGTTCAACTTGCCCGCATCCTGGATGCAGAACAACTGAAAAATATTAATAACCTGCTGGTGTAACCAGTTTTTCGAAGTTTCTTGCTCTCGGCGAATATTTATCGGCAGATACTTCAGATGCAGGCAAGTTGCATCATGCAAATCCTCCATTCAAGTGAATCTCGTTTACGACAAGACAATTAACCTTTATTAACCTCTCCACCCCTAAAAATAAGTTGCAAACTGACAACTTTTGTTATTTTTGTCGCTCTCTAATAATATATCATGAACTATCGTAAGATCAATAACATCACAGGTTGGATCACGGGTGCAATCGCTTTCATTGTTTATTTAAAAACCATGGAGCCCACAGTGAGCTTCTGGGATTGTGGTGAGTTTCTGTCCTGTGCCTATAAACTGGAAGTGGGCCACTCACCCGGTGCGCCATTCTTTATGTTGATGCAGCGTATTTTTGCCTTGTTTGCAGGTGGCACAGCTACAGGCGCGCCTTCGGTGAGTACGCTGGGCACAGTTGGCGCTGCCACAATGATCAATGCCTTATCCGCCCTTACCAGCGCACTTTCCATATTGTTCCTGTTCTGGACCATTTCCCATTTTGCCAAGAAACTTCTTGTTGAGGGCAAGGCAGAACCAGACAACAACCAGACAATTGCTATTATGGGAGCGGCTCTCGTGGGTGCGTTGGCATATACTTTTTCTGATACGTTCTGGTTTTCCGCTGTGGAAGCGGAAGTATATGGTACTTCTTCTTTCTTTACCGCTGTTACCTTCTGGGCCGTCCTCAAATGGGAAGATGTAGCCGATAATAAACATGCCGACAGGTGGCTGGTGCTTATTGCCTACCTGGTAGGTGTATCGGTATGTGTGCACCTGCTCAACCTGCTTACTATCCCAGCGGTAGCAATGGTCTATTATTTTAAACGCTACCCTACTACCTGGTACGGCACAATACTCGCGTTCATCGTTGGATGCGTTGTTTTGGGTTTTGTTCAGTTTGGCGTAATACAATATATCCCCAGGCTGGCGTCGGTTTTCGACATCATGTTTACCAATAGCTTTGGCGCCTCTTTCGATACCGGTGCCATCTTCTTCCTGGTGCTGGTTACCGCAATACTTGTGGCCCTTTTGTTTATTGCTAAAAAGAAGATGTGGCCGGCCTTGCACACCAGCGCACTTTGCATCATATTCATCATCATAGGTTATTCCGCCTATTTCTCGGCCATTATTCGTTCGAGGGCGGATGTGCCGATCGACATGACCAACCCGGACAACCCGATCAGCTTCCTTGACTATGTAGACCGTGAGCAGTTTGGTTCGCAGCCACTGTTTTTCGGACAATATTACAATAGCAACTACACGGAACTCGATACGTCTAAGAAACTCTACGCCCAAAACAAAATCAACGGGAAAGATGTGTACGAAACGGTTGGTAAGAAAATGGAGGCTATTTATGGTGTTGACCAAAACGGAGTAAACCAAAGCCATTTTTTCCCGCGTATTTATGAGGGCAACGACGCCAGCCACGTACGTTTTTATAAGAGTTTCCTTGGCCTGGACGATAAAGACGAACCTGGATTCAGCGACAATATGAAGTATTTCTTTGGCTACCAGATGAATTGGATGTGGTGGCGCTACTTCATGTGGAATTTCGCGGGCCGTCAGAACGATGCGGAAGGCCAGTGCGACCCGCAGCGCGGCAACTGGATATCCGGCATAACATTTATTGACCAGATGCGGGGACTTGGCGACACCGATAAAATGGGTTCGGGCTTCAGCGACAACGGCGCGCATAATAAGTTGTATTTCCTGCCGTTTATCCTCGGCATTTTAGGCCTCGTGTTCCAGTTCAACAGGAACAAAAACGATGGCATTGTGGTAATGACGATGTTCTTCTTCACGGGCGCGGCCATAGGTATCTACCTCAATATGCCGCCGCTACAGCCGCGTGAACGTGATTACGCATTTGCGGGATGTACCTATACATTCGCTATCTGGATAGGCCTGGGCGTGCTCATGGTACATCAATGGTTCCGGAAGTTAACGCAAAGCCCGGCTGCGGCATACGGCGCTATAGCCCTTTGCCTGCTTGCTGTGCCTACCCTCATGGCCAATGTGGAATGGAACGACCACGACCGCTCAAAGAAAACCCTGGCACGTGCTGTGGCGTTCAATACTTTGTCCTGTTGTGCGCCAAACGCCGTGTTGTTCACCTTTGGCGATAACCAGACTTACCCGCTATGGTATATCCAGGAAGTGGAGGGTTTCCGTAAAGACGTCCGCATCATCAATACCAGCCTGCTTGGTATCGACTGGTATATTGACCAGTTGAATTACCGTATAAATGACGCTGATGCAGTACCGATGATATGGAAAAGGGAAGACTACATAGGTGACAGGCACAATTATGTGCAGTACTATGATAATCCCGCCAAAAAGATACCAAAGGATCAATACTTCAACCTCACGGAAGTGTGCAACTTTATCATCAGTAAAGACCCGCAGAACATGGCCGGCCGCAGAGGTGGCGATGAGGTGAATTACATACCACTTAAGAACTTCTTTGTGCCATCACTCAGCAAGGAAGAACTCGTAAAGAGAGGGCTTATCAATGCTTCAGATTCCAATCGTGTGGTTCCGGAGATGAAATGGTCGTATCCTAAAACTGCTGCACAAAAGGGCGATCTCGCGATACTTAATATTATTGCTGCTGTCGCCAATGATGGCTGGAAGCGTCCGCTATACTTCGATGCCGGCCTCCGCACCGGTGATTACGGCGGCACAGGCGACTACCTGCACATGGAAGGTCTTGTTTACCGCCTTATGCCGTTCAAATTTAATGACTCTGTAAAAGTGAACGCACAGGTACTGGGAAGTATCAATACCGACAAGGGTTACGATATGTTTATGAACAAGTTCATTTGGGGCGGCGCTGATAGAAACGACGTTTATTTCGACGAGCCAAATCGCCACGAGTTCGTAACCTATCGTATGGATGGCGCTTTCCTGGCCAACCAACTTGCCGCTGATGGCAAAAAGGACAAAGCAATACAAGTGCTGGACAAAGTAATGGCAGGCATCACAGAGCATTCCTACATGTACGATTATACGGGTTATTTTATTGCTGCGTCCTATTACAGGGCTGGCGCAATGGCCAAGGCAGACAGCCTGGGCAGCAAAATAATGCGAAATGCGGATGTGGACCTAGCGTGGTGGGCTACCCTGCCCGATGGCAGTAAAATGGCACAAAACGATGACGTACGGCAGCAGTTCCAGGTGATGCAATCGCTGGCACAATTGGCGTCGCAAAGCGGCGATGTCAGCACAGCGAAATCACTGGCTAACAGGATCGTTGCCCATGCCGAAAATTACGTGGGCTGGGTAGGTGGATTATCTACGGAGAGCAGGGCACCGCTTGCCGACGATATAAAACAAAAGTTCTACGTCATGCAGTCCCTCGCTCAAATGGAGTACATGACCGGCGACAGCACATCTGCTAAACAGATCGGTATGAAGATGCAGAACCTTGCCCCGAAAGTGAGGGAGCTGCTCAATACCAGAAATGCGGCCGGCCCTCAGCAGCAGCAACAGGATGACGAACAATAAAAGCAAAAAAACATTGCAAAAAACACCCCCGCCAGTACCAGTGCGGGGGTATTTTTTTGGTAGTATTTCGGGATGCAGAACGCTTTTTGCGTTTCTTGCGGAGCACAGATTGGTAGCACCACAATCACAAAGCAAATAACGGCCGTAATTCTATCCGTTCATATCTCAGCCCTTATGCCGCCTTATCTTATCATGCAATACAATACTAAACCACGGTGTTATTAAATTGCCGGCGAGGCTAGAACGGTAATGGTAAATATTATTCCCTTGTTCTTCCACAGTGACATAATAATTGTTGTAGCCGGATAGCAGCAGTACATATTGAATATTCAATTCCAAAGTGACATAAAACCCATCATCAGTGTGGCCACTCAAACAATAGGCCAGCGCTAAATTCATCTCAGGAAATAACCTGCGAATATTTGCGGTAGAATCGATCGTGGTTTCCCGTACCTGGTTTCCGCTGGGAGCCGCGCCATTTGCGATGATGTATGATAAACCGATCCCGCCACTAATCAATAAATGCCTGGCACCGAAAACATCAGGAATAAAATGTTCCCAGGCAACTGCACCGTACTGGTTGACGTTTATTGCCGCTACGTTATTCCCGGACTCCTGCAACGGCAACCTTACATGGCCATAGCTTACAGTTAATCCCGGAAAAAACTGCAGCTCCTCCGGCTCATAGACCACTCCCACATTTGCACCGAAACCGATAAGACCTGAATTAATTATTTTCTGCCCAGTGTATACTTCCGGGTAGCATAAACCAAACCCCTCGGACATAATGATCTGGGCAGGGCTGCAAAAGCTGCGACAAAACAATAAAAACAGGCCGAATACCCGTACAGGTCTGCACATGTTCCCCAACTAACGCAATTTTTATTTTTTTGTTGCAAAACGTCCGACAGCAATATTGTTCAATCCTTGCTTTCCGATGTTTACAAAATAGGTTCAGAATAGTTTCCTAAATTTATCATAGCAAAACAATTAAATGGCATCCAAAACACGCACCATAATTTATGTAGCCTCCGGCTTCCTG
This sequence comes from uncultured Bacteroidota bacterium, assembly GCA_903905065.1. Classification (GTDB taxonomy): domain Bacteria; phylum Bacteroidota; class Bacteroidia; order Chitinophagales; family Chitinophagaceae; genus Nemorincola. The sequence goes on from CAIVEW010000060.1 coordinate 114,619, forward strand.
GCGGGAGTGCTGCTGGTAACAGGTATATCACTGAAGAAAATAGAACCGGGAGGTACTGCCGTAGACGTAAGCTCAGATGGGCGTTTGCAATACAGATGGTATGCACCTGTGCTGCCTAAATCTATAGATTTCGCGGGCGAAGCTGTGCCTTTGGACAAATGGGAGGTAAAAGAAAAACTGGACCGGGAAATGCTGGTAAACTCCTACCTGCACGGCAGCCAACTATATGTGTTGAAATTGGCAGGCCGTTATTTCCCTGCAATTGAGGCCCGCCTGAAAGCAAATGGCATTCCCGATGATTTCAAATATGTGTGTGTGGCGGAAAGCTCCCTCAATCAAAATGCGGTCTCCGGTGTGGGTGCCGCCAGCTTCTGGCAGTTCATGAAAGATTCGGGGCCTAGCTATGGCCTAGAAATAAATGAAGAGGTTGACGAGCGCTTCAATGTTGCAAAGGCGACAGATGCCGCCTGCAAGTATTTTCAAACCGCCTATGCGAGGTTTGGTACCTGGACAGCCGCAGCCGCGGCATACAACTGTGGCATGCAGGGCTATGCTAACCAGGCGGACTTTCAACAGGCCACAAACTATTACGACCTCATTTTCCCTGATGAGACCAACCGCTATGTTTGCCGTATCCTGGCGCTTAAATACATACTGTCCAATCCAAAAGACTTCGGGTTGATGCTGCCAGCTGATGAAGAATATAAACCGCTAAAGTCGAGAGTTGTGGAGGTGGACCATACCATTGATAATCTCACTGAATTTGCGAAAGCAAATGGCACTTCTTATAAAATGCTGAAGATATACAACCCGTGGCTGAGGGCACACAAATTAACTGTGAAAGCAGGAAAAAAATACCAGATCGAGTTTCCGGCAGCTCCCTGATAGAGCCACACAGCACAGCTAAATACGAGAGGAAATTCTATGTTGATATTTAGGAGCGACAGCTACAAAATGTTCATTGCTTCCATACAGGAAACAATGGTTTAATTGCTTTTACTCTGGCCGCCGGCACTATCGCCCTGCATACCTGAGGCATCGCCCTGGGCGTGGGCAGCCATTGGCGAGCTAGCCTTCATATGAGGCACGATACGCACCTCATCATAATAGGCAACCATGATCCTGTAACCAACACACCTCTGACTCAATGCGTCTGTTTCACAGCCGGTGTATCCAATAAACTTTTGGTCTTTAGGTCCGATCTTTGCAACCTCTCGGATCCTTTTTTCAACGAAGTCGTTGATAGAAATTGACTCTTCAACCCTTACCGTTATAGTACGGTCAGGCGATCGGTTAGCAATAGCGCAGGCCTTTCTGTCCGTCAACGCAGGTACACCCCTGGCAGGGACCAGGATAGCATCTCTACGAGCATTTTCCACGATTCGTTGGGCGGAAACGCCGGTAGCGTAAAGAATTATTACTGACAATATGAAAAATACTTTTCCTCTCATTTTAATTCCCAAAAGCAGATCACAATATATAGCCCAATCAATAACAAGAGATAAATCCAATGTTATTTTCGAGTCAACATTCAAAATTATGGTATTATTACCAAATAAATGCCAGCTGATTGTAATTTATTTTTGCCATCAGCGTAAAACAAACGAATACCGTGCCAAAACAAATCCCGTTAAAGGCAAATCTAATTATTTTTTATTTATCAAATTGATTGTCAGTGTTTTGATAGCAAATCTATCTGTCATTTTTCTATAACAAGCAGAAGCCTGTAGGCTCTTTTGTTTGTCAAAGCATTGCCGATATTATCGATCCCCCGGTACAATCCCAACGGTAAAAAACTAAACAGCCTTTGCAGGCCAAGCCGGACAAGGATCTTATTGTTAAACACGGCAGTTCGGTAGCTTTTTATTCCTGGTGGCAGGCATTTTTGAATAGAAGCCTCCGTGAAAGAATGGAGGTGAGCGTTATGAGGTGTTAATTGGTTGCAATGGATACACAAGGATTCAAGTATCCGTTCGTTGTAGGGAGTCGTAACAACTATTTTCCCGCCTGGCTTAATGGCTGTGAACAACGCAGTTAAGAAACGCTTTGGGTCGCTGACGTGTTCTATGATCTCAGAAGCCACGATACAATCTATAGAGTTGTCTTTGATCGGCAGTTCATATACATCAGCCACCAGGCCATAATGAGTGGGATAGGGGTTGTTTTTTACTGCCTTAATGGGGTTTATGTCGGAAATATCCATAGATATCACGTTCTTTTTCTTGTCTTTCAGCGCATCGGCCAGCCAGCCACCGCCGCACCCGGTGTCCAGTATCCATGAAGCGCCGGCGGGTATCTCCGATAAAATGTACTGATGTAACCGGTTGTGTTCTTCGCTTTCTATTGGGTTTTCTGTTTTTTTGAAGTAGTCGTAGGTCTCGGCATCATGCTGGTAATGCTCTTTGTAGCGAAATTTGCTGCCGGCTTCGTTATGCTGTTCCGTTTGTGTGAGGGACACCTCCTCAGCCGAAGTCAGGAGTAATGGCACATTTTCTTTTATTGCGAAGTGGTCATTGTGTGTATTATCGATAAGTTGGGCGGATGCCTGATCGTATTGCAGTCTAGTCTTATAGATAGGATGAACTAAAAGGCTTAAAAAATTTGAATCCATAATTTTGCTCAAGGCATGTTTATCTCTTCCCAATTCTCAGCTTCCCAGGGTTTTGCTGAGTATTCCAAAAGTTTAAAATACTATTTCTTTCTTAACTGGCTTATATCTGTATATAAGTAGATTTTTTTTATGGAGCAATGTCTTGTGGATATTGGATTGTTTACCTGTATTACTGCCTAAACGTGGGTTTGCTTTAAGTATTGTGAGTTTTTCTTATACCCGGGCCTTGAATCGTTCTATTCTCGTATAGTCCATGTATCAAACAGATAAGCACACATATCAAAAAAAGCCTTAGTAGCCTCCTTTGACCATGTTATTTTTTCAACCATTGGTACATTTTCATTACTTCTTCATGAGGAATTGTCTGCCCTTCGTCTGATTCTTTGATAGCAATTTCTACAGATCTTTTTACATTGTCTGGCATAGTGTCCCACCAGTCTTCTTCCTGTTCTATCTCAAGAATAGCCTGAACAATTCTAAGCGATTTATCATCGGCTACCGAAACATATTTCTGAACCTGTTTTCGCAATAATTCTGTTGATGTCATCATCTCGCCTTTGTACAAATTTACTGGTTTTGGCATTTATTCCCATCTTTTTGCTTACGAGGTCATTCCCACGCTAATAGGTATGGCAATAAAACTGTAAATTTGCCCTATGCAGGCGGCTAAAAACACAACATCCAGGACACAATATTTTCTTGAGAAAGAAGAGCAGTACGGAGCGCATAATTATCATCCTTTGCCGGTGGTACTTACCAGGGGAAAGGGCGTTCATGTATGGGACGTTGATGACCGCCGCTATTACGATTTTCTTTCTGGCTACTCGGCCATTAACCAGGGACATTGCCATCCACGGATCATAGAAACGTTCATCGAGCAGGCGCAAAGGCTCACGCTTACTTCACGTGCATTTCACAATGATGCACTGGGAGAGTATGAAGAGTATATTACTAAGTTCTTCGGTTATGATAAGGTGCTCCCAATGAACACTGGTGTAGAGGCTGTGGAGACTGGGCTGAAGCTGGCAAGGAGATGGGGGTATGAGGTAAAAGGTGTGCCGCACAATAAAGGGAAGATCATAACCTGCGACCATAATTTTCACGGGCGCACGATTAGTGTTATTTCATTCAGCAGCGATGAAGGATCAAAAAAGGATTTTGGGCCATTTACGCCAGGTTTTGAGATGATACCCTATAATGATCTCCCCGCGCTGCAGGCCGCGCTGCAGGATAGTAATGTGATCGGCTTCCTGGTGGAACCCATTCAGGGGGAAGCCGGAGTGATAGTGCCGGACGAAGGATACCTGGCTAAAGCTGCGGCGATGTGCAAAGAAGCTAATGTGCTTTTTATTGCCGACGAGATACAGACGGGGCTGGCACGTACCGGTAAAATGCTGGCGTGCGATCATGAAGATGTAAGGCCGGACATATTGTTGCTCGGTAAGGCACTCTCCGGTGGCACTATGCCGGTATCGGCCGTTTTGGCCGATGATGAGATCATGCTCACCATAAAGCCCGGCGATCATGGTTCCACTTATGGCGGTAACCCTATTGCCTGTAAGGTTGCGATTACTGCACTACAGGTGCTGGTAGACGAGAAAATGGCCCATAATTCCGACATACAGGGCGCTCAACTACGCAAAGAGCTGAAAGCGCTGGGCCACGAGCATATTTCCATTGTACGGGGCAAAGGGCTGTTTAATGCCATTGTTATAGACCACCCGCAAAAAGACACTGCCTGGGACATATGCGTAGAGATGAAGAAAAACGGTCTTCTCGCAAAGCCTACGCACGGCGATAGGATACGTTTTGCTCCACCGCTGCTCATTACACGCCCGCAGATAGATGAGTGTATAGAAATTATCCGTAAGAGTATGGAGAATTTTTGATGTTGTTTTCGCTACATTTTAAATGCGTCAATAAAAAAACCGCCGAAGCGGTTTTTGGGAAAAGATTTTCGGTAATCCGTTAATCTCGGTTAACCTGCCTGCTAGCGGGTAGTTCTCAAGTGCTACCTGCTATAATTAGGCGCTTCCTTGGTTATCACTACATCGTGCGGATGGCTCTCTGCCATACTTGCCGGGGTGATGCGTACGAACTGCGAGTCATTTTGCAAGGCAGTAATATCCTTAGCACCGCAGTAACCCATGCCCGCCCGCAGGCCACCTACAAACTGCTGCACCACTTCACTGAGCAGGCCCTTGTATGGCACACGGCCTACAATACCTTCCGGTACGAGCTTCTTAATGTCGGCTTCCATATCCTGGAAATAACGGTCTTTGGAGCCTTCCTGCATGGCCTCTACCGAACCCATGCCGCGATATGATTTGAACTTACGGCCTTCGTATATGATGGTCTCTCCGGGGCTTTCTTCTGTGCCGGCAAAGATAGAGCCAGCCATAACACAAGATGCGCCTGCGGCTATTGCCTTTACCATATCTCCGGTATAGCGGATGCCGCCGTCGGCAATTACGGGTATGCCTGTTTTTTTGAGTACGGTGGCGGCTTCTATTATGGCTGTAAGCTGCGGTGCGCCTGCGCCGGTCACAACCCGCGTGGTGCAAATGGAACCAGGCCCTACACCCACCTTCACGGCATCTGCGCCTGCATCGGCAAGGGCTTTTGCGCCTGCGGCCGTAGCCACGTTGCCAGCAATGATCGGAATGGATTTGAACGCCTTTTTAACTGTTTTGATCGCGTCTATAACACCTTTGGAGTGGCCGTGAGCACTGTCTAGAGTAATAACATCCACACCTGCGTTTTTCAGGGCATCTACGCGGTCAAGTATATCAGCTGTAATACCTATTGCAGCACCTGCCAACAGGCGTCCCATACTATCCTTGGCTGAATACGGGTGACTTTTTAGCTGGATGGTATCGCGGAAAGTAATAAGCCCTATCAGCTTACCCTTCTTATCTACAATGGGAAGCTTTTCGATCTTGTATTGCTCCAGTATACCTTCTGCTTTCAGCATATCTGTTCCTGCCGGTGCGGTTACCAGCCTGTCTTTCGTCATCACTTCGCTCACCTTCTTTTTCATGCTTTTTTCAAAGCGGAGGTCCCTGTTGGTGAGCATACCTACCAGCAAATTGTTGTCATCTACAATAGGTATGCCACCTATTTTGTTTTCCTTCATGATCTTCAGCGCATCGCCTACTGTAGCGTCTGGCTTCAGGGTTATCGGATCCAGTATCAGGCCATTCTCGGAGCGCTTTACTTTGCGTACCTGTTCGGCCTGGCGCTCGATACTCATGTTTTTGTGCAATATGCCTATGCCGCCCTCACGGGATAGCGCAATAGCCAGCGGACCTTCGGTAACTGTGTCCATTGCCGCAGAAACCATGGGGATGTTAATACGTATGTCTTTTGTGAGATTGGTAACGATGCTTACTTCGCGGGGTAGAACTTCCGAGTAAGCCGGCATAAGGAGTACATCATCGAATGTAAGGCCTTCGCCGTAAAACTTAGATTTTATTGCCATGTGCAAAGATATATCCAAAACTTAAAATCTGCAAATCGTGATTTTAGGAGGTGTTTATAGGCCTATTATCATTGTTTATCTGCGCTAATGTTACCAATAAGTTATGTTATGATTAAGATTCGGTAGGCAATTTTTCTCAACCTCAGACGAGTGGTAATTTCGCCCTTTGCATCTTTAATCAATCTAAATGAAGAAAATATTCTCGGTAGCCGCATTTGTTGTTTTTTCCCTCTCCTCTGGTTTGGTGCGGTCTCAAACCTGCACGGATACTTTATGGGCCCACGTCTATCATAGTTACAGATTGTATGTACAGGATTCCTGTATGTCCGTTACCGGAAAGATATATTCTTTAACGTATGAAGCAGACGGAGACATACATATCCGCCTGACGGTTGATCCTCCTTATACATATATGCTGAACGCATCGAATTATTCAGGCGAATATGGTAAACTTGTGTGCGAGCCGCTTTGTGCAACCACTTGCACGCAGGCTGATGCAATAGCGTCATGTGCTGGATTTACGAATACTGTTTTCATACCAGCCCCGGGTGAGTATGTTAGGATTACCGGTAGTTATGTCACGGATAATGATCATGGTTGGAATGAGTTGCACCCGGTCTCCAAAATAGAGATCATACCTGAAGGTGTTCAAAATACAAGTGTTACCACACCGGAGATTACCGTATTTCCGAACCCCGCCAACGATTACGTCAACTTTAAACTTAGCGAAAAACCTTCCAGTCCCGTGTATATCACCATTTCAGATGAGATAGGCCGGCTCGCAGGGCAGTACCAGATGCTGGAAATGACAGACTTGAAAATCAAAAGCAAGTATCTGCCTTCAGGGAAATATTACTACCACGTTTCCCAGGACAGCAAAACTACCGGGCACGGCACTTTTGTGATTACGCATTAGTTCTGGCTACTTTTTTATTGCTTTGATATCATAATGTCGGTTGCCATCTATCACCTCAATGTTGTAGGCGCCACTTGCAAGACCAGAGGCATCAATAACATAGGAGTTGCTTTGCCTGGACAATACACGCCCGTTAATGTCTGAGAGTTTCACTTCAAAACTGGTGGGTTTCTGCTGCGTAAAACGTAGCTGCCATTTGCTGCTGGCCGGGTTAGGGTATATGCTGATGCCTGCTGCCTGTGCAGGTGATTGAGGCACTTTCAATGACGGGGGTGTTTTCCCGAGATCGTCTTCCCAAATGCCACGACCGTAGGTAGCCGCCCTTACTTTGTAGTTGCCATAATCAATATGGATGTCGTCTACGATTACGTTGGGGAGACCGGAGTCATACAATAACCAGCCGGTGAGAGAAGAATCGGTGTAATAAACCCCAATGTCCGTACCTACGAACAATGCGCCTGGGTTGCTGGTGTCTATCGAGATGCAATCTGCGGGCAGGTTGGGCAAGTCCTGGCTTATGTTTGTCCAAGTTGTGCCTCCTGTAGTGCTGAGATACACTTTTTTGCCGGCTGCATAACCTGAAAAGGTGGCAAAGACGCGCATGGGATCTCTCGGGTCAACAGCAATATGGGTAATGGCAACCGAGGTTGACGGCAGTGTCCCTGTGACGTTGGTCCATGTGGCGCCGCCGTCTGTAGTCCGGAAAACCTTGGCCTGGTCAGACGCATAAAGGACATGGCTGTTTGATGCACCGATAGCCAGGCACAACGCCCCGCCAGGGAAGTAGGCCGTAGTGTCCAGCTCAGTAAATGATGCGCCCTGGTTATAGGTTGCGTAAATGTGCTGGATCCCAAAGTAAATGTTCTGGTTATTATTCGGGTCAAATACCACCGGTGCGATCCAGTTGCCGGTTTCGGTGGACACGGGAATATAAGTGAACGAATCCCCTCGGTTGTAGGAAATAAAAAAGCTACCAAAAGTCTCCGAGCAAATCTGCAGGGAATCGTCGTTTGGGTTAATGGCACAAGCTACACCATCCCCGCCTAAAACACAGTTCCACGTGGTATCATTATAAGTAAGGGAACCGTTATCCTGCAGCCCGGCTACAAAAATATAGGGGCTTTGCTGCGATGCGCTCATACGATAGACCTGGGATATGACAAGCCCGTTCGATAAATTCTGCCATGTGCCGCCTGCATTCCGGGTTACAGAAATGCCTCCGTCATTGCCGGAATAAATGGTAGCCGTGTGGTGGGGATTGATGGCCATCGCATGATTATCAACATGAACATCCTGTTCGGGATTGAGCTCAGCCCATGAGTTACCTCCATCAGTGGAGAACGCCATGATCATACCACATGCCACTATATATTGCGAGTCGGTGGGTGAAATGGCGAGCACACGGTCGTAATAACCATAAAAATAAGCAGAGTCGGCGGGTGACATCGCAGTGCCGGTAAAGGTAGCGCCGCGATCGTGGGAGCATACCAGGCTATCGTTGGCATTCAAGATCCAAATAGCGTTCGGCGCCGCAGGAGAAACCGCCACGGTAGCCCTGTCAGAAACCGGATTGATGCCGGCGAACAATATACTCCACGTACTACCTCCATTATAAGAAACGATCAGGTTAGCATTATTTACGCCATAAACAGTATCGGGTGAGCCCGGTTTGAAAGCGATACTATAGACCGGGCTGCCAGAATAAACATGTGCCCACGTAGCACCTGCGTTTGTCGTCTGGTAAATTCCATTTGAGGCAGCGGCAACCAAAATATTAGGGTTTAGCGGGTTGATAAGCAACCTGGTAATAACATCCCTGTTCGATTGAATAAAACTAAGTCCGGTTGTAGCCCAGGTGTTGCCACCGTCTGTACTCTTCATAATGCCTGCAGAATACAAGCCACCCCAAAAAGTATTGTAACTGTCATCCGTATATCCATATCCATCACCCGTGGCTGCATAAAGTGTATCGGTGTGAATTGGGTTTACGGCAATATCCGCGATGCTTAATGACGGGAAATTATCAGTATTGGATGTCCAGCTAACGCCCCCATCGTGGCTGATATGCACACCGCCGCACGCCGCGCCTATATATATTTTGTTAGTGTCCTGCGGATCAATAACTATACAATTTATTCGGCCGATACCATTATTATTTAGTGGCACATGGGATGGCCCAACCTGCTGCCAGCCAGTACCCGAGGTTTTTCTGGCAGTATTGGATGATCTTTTCGCGGCATTAAGTTCCCGGGCTTTTTGCGTTTCTTTTATTAAAATATCCGGGCGCGGCATATTGCCCGTGGGGTAACAGCGAGGTTCTACAAAATTGAGCCACCTGTTGAACCTCGCCAGGTCGTTATCGTGATCTTTCTTTCCGTCTTTTCCGGGTTCGTGCTTTTCTTCAGGATTATGCAGTACGTGATAAAGAAAGTCCTTTTTAATGTTGTAAATATTTTCTGAATTTGGCGAATCGTTTGTGGCCGGAGATGAAACAGACATCTGCGCAAACATTTTTAAAGAAATAGAAAGGAACAAAAGGGAAAGGACAGTAACGCGCATAAAACCGGGAGTTTGCTGGATTTATTGCAAAAATACATGATAATATGCAAATGTCATTGTAATCTCGGCCATACTGCATACATGCATGCGGGATACTGGCATCGTACTTTGAAGAGGAAATAAAACCAACATGGTGCACATTGAAAAATATTGAAACTAAAGCCTTGCGTTTATCCACCATTTTATATATTTGTAGCAAAGTAGTTTTTTAAACGAGCCGTATTAATTGTAGTTTCCGGCTGAAAACAGATATTGAATATGCTATCTCGCCTAAGAGTTTTGCTTTGTGTTTCTTTTTTGATATTGAGCGCTTCGGCTTCGCGCGCTGGAGATAATGACTTTTTGAGGCACACTAAGTTTTTTTATATCTGCTCCATCAAGAGGGAATGTACCGACTGCAACGACTGCAGCAAACAGCGGTACCTCGTTAAGATCCAAAACAGGTTGGACAAAAAGATAAAGAGCATTTCGTACTGTTTCTATTCTGATGTTTATAATAAACTGATCACCAAGGAAGCCAAAATAGAAGGAGACCGCATAGACCCAAGGTCTGTAGGCCTGACTCATCTTTGCGTGCCGAATGGCTTGCACTGGACGATCACGGCAGTGGAATATACAGACGGCAGTTCCGAGAATTTCAAGCTAAATGAACGCCTGGAAAATTTCAACCAGGAGCCGGATGAGTGCGACTGTAATGACTAAATACGCTTCTCACTCTAATTTTTTGCAGAAGAAAGGTCTCGCTGTACAAACACATCATTTAATGTGTGATGTGCTGTTTCTCTCTTCTTTTGCGCCATGTATTGTCGCACTAACCAAGCCTCTTGCTTTTCTCTGTGCTTTATCGTGCTCCCGGCACAGTTCTTAAAATGAAATAGCGCCGCCCAAGCTTTCATTTGGTCCAGCCCTATTCAGAACTCACTTCCAACTGTTTTTCAGCTCATCCTGGCCAATGGAAGACGGAGCGGGATTTGTCAGCTATTAATGCCCTTTACTGCGCGAAGTATAAACATTATGCAGCCCGGGAGTCGTTGCATCAAGAAAAATTGTTTTTTACATAAAAAGATGCCCGGCGAGAACCGGGCATCTTCGATTATTTCTCAATAACAAAGTGAATCGTGTAACGTTCATTTGAGGTCTCGACACTCAATATATACATGCCGTTGGTCAATGTTCCGATCAGCGATATCTTCTCATCAATCATTCCGCCGCTTGTTATGAGGTGTTTCTTATAAACAACCTGGCCGAGGAGGTCAGTTATTTCAAGTAGGGCTTCGCCTGATATTCCCGGGTCTACCCTACCCTTGATGGCAAACTCACCTTGGCTGGGATTAGGGCCAATTACAATATTATCATTAGTATTTATCACACCTGTTCCCAAAGCCCTCACATTGATACCGGCTGTTGCAGTTGTTACATACCCACTGCAAGTCCCGCTGCTAACTACCTCGCAAGTCACAGAATCGTTGTCGGAGAATGAATTGCTGACAAAGAAGGCAGATGTAGCGCCATTTATCACAGCGCCATTTATTGACCACTCATAGATCGGGGATGCGCCGGCATTAGTAGCTACAGCTTGTAACGTCACAGTTTCGCCTGGAAGAATGTTTGTGCCTGGATCGGCAGTAATGTTCACACCTGGCAGCGGATCCACCTCTACCAACTCCGTCGTAGTGTTTGTCCCAAATCCGGATGTTTGGGTGTAGCTTATTGTTACGATGCCGGGAGATATGCCCGTGACCAAGCCACTTGCATCATCCACTACCGCAATATTATAATCACTGCTGCTAAACGTACCTCCGGCATTAGCTTCCTCAAGAGTTACCGATGACCCCGCACAAATTATTATTGAAGGCGCTGCCGGGCCTCCGCTATGAGGTGCGTAAGCCGACACGGTAACTAAAGCAGTTGCAACTGCATAACAGGACGAACTATTAGTAACAGTATACGTAACAATAGATGATCCATGATTGACGCCGGTTAAGACTCCTGATGAAGCGTCTATGGTGGCGGCAATAGTATTACCGCTCGTCCAGGTACCACCTGTTGTAGCGTCATAAAGCGTAACCGTCGATCCAGCAATAACGGACAATGTACCCGTTATCGGTGCAACCGTTGGGACAGCGTTCACCGTAATAACTTTGATCGCTGTACAGCCGTTCGAAATCGTGTAGGTAATTGTCGCAGTGCCAGCGGCAATCCCGGTCATAGCACCCGAATAGGACACTGTTGCATCGGATGTATTACTACTGGTCCAGGATACCGCACCCGATGTCGCATCAGTAAGAAAAGCAACTGAGCCTACGCACACTGTTCCAGACCCGGCAATCGGCAATGGTACCGAATTGACTGTAATTCCAAAAGTCGCATAACATCCGGTGGCCAGGCTATATGTTAAAGTGCTTATTCCTGCATACATTCCGGTCACTATCCCTGTTGATGAACCAATGGCCGCATTAGTGTTACTACTTGACCACGTGCCCCCAGCCACAAAGTCACTCACAGTAGCGTTCGCCCCTATACAAATAGCAGACGTTCCTACGATACCGGATGGAGACGGATTAACCGTTACCACCTGCACTTCGTTACAACCAGCAATAGCATATGTGATGTTCGCTATGCCAGCCGCGACCGATGTCACCAAACCACTGCTGTTTACAGATGCTATGAACGGAGCGTTGCTGCTCCACAGGCCGCCGGCCGTAGCCTCAGTAAGCGCCGCAGAAGACCCCATACAGATATTGGCAGGGCCCGTGATCGGCGTCATAGCGCTGATATTTACCGTAGTCATAATGAAGCAACCCGACGGTATCGAATAGGTGATGATAGCTGTACCTGCTGCTACACCCGTCACTAACCCGGAAGCGGAGCCTATAGTTGCGATAGATGTATTACTACTGCCCCATGTACCACCTGGAGTAGCGTCGGCCAGCACAGTATTCGAACCGACACAAGCAGACGGGCTACCGGCAATTGACTGGATCGGGTTTACGGTTACAACACTGGTTATACTACAACCCCCATTTATCAGGTAACTGATCGTTGCAGTACCCCCCGCGATGCCGGTTACGATACCTGTGCTGGACCCAATAGTAGCTATTGTCGCGTTGCTGCTGGCCCATGTTCCACCTGCGGTTGCGTCTGAAAGTAAAATATTGGTTCCTGCGCAAAGCGGCGTATTACCATTGATTGGTGTGGATACCGAATTAACCGTTACCACTGCCGTTGCGAAACATCCGGAGGTGATGGTGTAGGTGATAGTAGTAGTTCCATTTGCAACACCGGTGATGGCGCCCGAATAAGTGATTGTCGCCACTGATGTGTTGCTACTGAGCCACGATACCGCGCCAGACGTGGCGTCTGTCATAAATCCAACCGCGCCTATACAAACAGTTGACGGGCCCGATATAGATGATGGCAGGCTTTTAACGGTAATTCCGTAAGTGACGTAACACCCTGTTCCACTCAACGAATAAGTGATGGAGCTGGTTCCTGCAGTTACGCCAGTCACAATACCCGTTACCGACCCAATTACCGCATTCCCGTTGCTGCTGCTCCATGTACCACCGGAAACAAAGTCGCTAACGGTGATCGAGGAACCGATACATACAGAAGTTAGTCCGCCGATGCCTGATGGCGACGGATTAACGGTGACCACCGCAGTAGAATAACAACCTGAACCTGAAGTGTAAGTAACAACTGCAGTTCCTGCTGACACGCCTGTAACGATACCTGACGATCCACTCACAGAAACTATTCCTACCGCGCCACTGCTCCATGTACCACCAGACCCCGTAGTCGTAAGCGTAGTGCTCGTACCTACACACATCGTTTGTACTCCCCCGATAGCCCCCGATAGCAGGTTGACCGCCACCGTCGCAGTGCGTACACAACCGGGAATGGTGTACGATATAACCGTCGTGCCCGATGCAATGCCGGTAACAATTCCGGAAGTACCTATGCTGGCCACGGATGTGTTGCTGCTACTCCATGTGCCACCCACCGAACTATCAGCGAGAGCAGTTGTCGCTCCTATGCACGCACTTAGTGTACCGGTAATAGGTGATATGGCATTTACAGTAACGACCGTTGTAATAAAACAGCCAGCGGCCATCGTGTAAGTAATAGTTGTCGTGCCTCCTGCTATCGCTGTCATAGTTCCGGATGTCTGGTCTATTATAGCGTTAGCTGCGTTACTGCTGCTCCAGGTTCCACCCATGATAGCATCCGTCAATGTGGTAGTAGATCCGGCGCACAACATATGCGAACCGTTGATCGTTGTTGGTACTGCATTTATAGTCACCGTTGTTGTTGCCATGCAGCCTGTTGGAAGTGTATAAGTGATTACCGCATTTCCTGCCGCCACACCCGATATAACACCGCCTGTACTAATGGTAGCTATGCTAGTCGCCCCTGACGTCCATGTACCACCCGTCGAACCCTCTGTAAGTGCAGACGTCGATCCTACACATGCGACCATATTTCCTGTGATTGCCGATGGGAACGGATTAACAGTTACCGCAGATCTGGCCATGCAGCCGGAGGGTAATGTATAAGAAATAGTTGTTGTACCGACCGCCAACGCGGTGACAATTCCGCTTGTTCCAATCGTCGCCGCCAGCACATTGCTGCTGCTCCAGGTGCCACCGGAACTAGCGTCGGTTAGGTTTGTTGAAGAACCGATGCACAAAGAAAGTGAGCCTGTAATTGATGAGAAGGGGTTCACAGTAAGGCCTGTTGTGTTATAGCATCCGGTACCCAGTGTATATGTGATAGTTGTAGTGCCTGCCGCGATACCACTAACTACGCCGCTTGCTGATGCAACAGATGCGATGGAGACATCGTTGCTGCTCCATGTGCCGCCGCTGGTAAAGTCGCCTAGCGTTATAGAAAGTCCGGCGCAAACAGATGAGCCGCCGGTAATATTGAGTGGCAGTTGATTTACGGTCACCACGGCCACCGCATTACAGCCGCTCGGCAACACATATGATATTGCTGAGGTTCCCGCATTAAGTCCGGTTACAACGCCGCTACTGCCAACAGATGCGATCGATATGGTTCCACTGGTCCAAACACCGCCGCTGGCCGCATCACTTAGTGAGACTGTATTACCAGCACAAACCGGGATATTACCCGATATCGCCGCTATTGGGTTGACAGTTATCGTGACCGTCGTCGTGCAACTCCCCAACGCATAAGATATATTAACTGTGCCGGCCGATACGCCGGTCGCAGATCCCGAAGTACCAATACCTGCTATCCCCGTATTGCTGCTACTCCACACACCGCCGGCAACAGTATTTGTAAGTGCAGTAGTAAGCCCTTGACAAACCGCGGTGGCACCGCTGATCGCCGCAGGCGACTGGTTAACCGTGAACACAGTTGTGGTGTAACAACCGCTGGAAAGTGAATAGGTGATAACAGCGGTGCCGGCCACGATACCGGTAACGGCACCCGCAGAGACATTTGCTATCGTTGCATCGCTTGTCGCCCATGCACCTCCTGTGTTTGCGTCAGTCAAAACACTGATCGCTCCGCTGCATATACTGGTTGTACCGGTGATAGCCGCAGGAACCGGATTCAATGTAATAACCGCCGATGTAAAACAACCCGTCGGCAGCGTATAGGTAATTGCTGAGGTACCGGCCGATAACAAGTCTACCACGCCACCGCTACCGATGGTAGCGACAGCCGTATTACTGCTGCTCCAGTTACCGCCGGATACGCCGTTGGTCAATGTATAAGGCGCTCCAAGACACATGCCCGTCGCACCGATTATCGCCGAGGGTAGCGGATTTACCGTGACAGACGCTGACGCAGTACATCCCGCGCCGGTGGTATAAATGATATTCGCATTACCTGTTACTTGCCCCGTAACGACTCCAGTAGACCCAACTGTAGCCACGTAGGAATTACTGCTGCTCCACGTACCGCCTGCCGTAGCATCGCTGAACATCGTATTTGCCCCAAGGCACACGGAACTGGCACCCGAGACTGCAGCCGGTAGTGCCAAAACGCTAACGGTTGTCGTCGCATGGCATCCGGTTGGCAGCGTGTATGTAATATTTGAAGTGCCTGTTGTGAGGCTGCTCAAAAGTCCGGTTGCGGAACCGATCGTTGCTACCGCACCGTTACTGCTGGACCATGTACCGCCGCCCGAAGCATCGGTTAATGAGAAGCTCGTTCCAACGCAAAACAAGGTACCTCCGGACAATGCAGCCGGTAGCGGATTAATTGTAACTGTCGCGCTACCCTCTGGGCCCCAGCACCCACCAGCCGATAGCGCCCTGAAATAATAGGTTCCTGAAGAAGTGATCACCTGCGAGCCTGAAGGCGTAGCTGTTGATGTACCACCGGAAGTAGTTCCTTGAAAATAGATCGTTCCAGATCCTCCATTGGCCGCGGTGATCGTTGTGGTGTTACAATAAGTACCACTGCCGCTTACGGTCACAGCCGTCGGCAGGGCATTTACGGTTAGCACTCCGGTGGCTGTGCAGCCTGTCGATAAAATGTAAGTAATAGTTGCCGCCCCACCCGAGACTCCGGTGGCAACACCGGTTGCAGAGCCTATCGTAGCTACAGCAGTATTACTGCTGATCCAGGTTCCACCCAAGGACGCATCACTGAATGGAGTTGTCACACCTGCGCAAATTGCGTTAGCTCCGGAAATTGCTGCTGGCAAAGGATTCACGATAATTGACATAACAGCCGCGCATCCGGTAACTGATGTGTAAGTAATGGCAGATGTTCCGGAGCTTACGCCTGTAACAATGCCCGTAGAACCAATAGTAGCAATGCTAATGCTACCGCTTGTCCAGGTACCGCCCGCAGTTGCGTCTGTTAAACTTGTAGTAAAGCCTGCGCACAAGGAGCTGGCCCCAGTGATTGCCGCCGGCAGTGGATTGATCGTTACAGTCACACTACTCTCATTGCCCCAGCAGCCGGTTACAGAAAGCGCCCTAAAATAATAAGTGCCTGATACAGAGACAACCTGCGACGCACCAGGAATGGCTGTTGACGTGCCGCCGGAAGTCGTGCCCTGGAAATAAATTGTCCCGCTGCCACCATTTGACGCGGTAATGGTTGCATTGCCGCAGTAAGTGCCGGAGGCACTTGCGGTAACGGTAGTCGGTAGTGTATTCACGGTAACAACGGCGATTGCCGAACATCCGGTTAGCGCCGTATATGTAATACGCGTAGACCCCGCTGCGATACCTGTTGCTATACCAGTTGATGAGCCTATAGTAGCTACTGAGGTGTTATTGCTGCTCCAACTCCCACCGCCGGCATCCGTTAAATTAGTTATAGATCCTGGGCAAATGGACGTAGCCCCAGTGATCGCAGAAGGGAGTGCATTTATGGTGATCGTTGTTGAAGTAAGACAACCCGCACCCATGTCATACGTAATTGTTACTGTGCCGGTGATTGCGCCGCCTGACGTTACGAGACCAGATGAATTGACGCTGGCTGTGGGGGGCGCACTGCTGCTCCACGTACCTCCAGAGGTAACATCGGTGAGCCCAGTGGTTGAGCCCGCGCATATACTTGTATTACCTGTGATTGAAGCAGGAGTCACGTTCACCGTTATTGGTGCAGTGGCCACACATCCGGTGGGCAACATGTAAGTAATGACGGTATTCCCGGCAGCCACCGAAGTAACTACACCCGATGTTCCCACACTGGCAATGGAACCATCATCACTACTCCAGGTCCCGCCCACAGTGATGTCTGTCAGGCTGGTCGTTGAGCCATTACACAGAACGGCTGCACCAGTTATTGCAGCGGGTATTGAATTGACGGTAATTACATTTGTCGTGATACAACCGGTACCCAATGTGTAAGTTACGGTTGCTGTTCCTGCGGCATTGCCGCTTACTATTCCTGTTGCAGATCCTATGGAAGCAACACCCGCATTACCTGAGGTCCAGGTGCCACCGCCTGCATCAGTCAGATTTGTTGCCATGCCTGCACATACTGTTCTTGTGCCGGTGATGGGGCCGGCTATAGGGTTAATGGTCACCACAGCGCTTCCCTCCATGCCCCAGCTACCCAGTGCAGACATCGCCCTGAAATAATAAGTACCGGAGGTGGTGATCAGTTGTGATGACGAAGGAGTAACAGTAGATGTACCACCGGAAGTCGTTCCCTGGAAATAAATTGTGCCGTCGCCGCCGTTGTCTGCCGTAATGGTCGTGCTGCCGCAAAAGACCCCGCCACCACTTACCAATACGGGTGCTACACTTGCATTGACCGTAACCGTGAGGGTAGCCAGATCCGTTCCGCAAACATTATTAATTGTATAGGACACGGTTGAAGTGCCCGCCGTAATACCTGTAACGTCACCAACGCTGTCAATCGTAGCATTGCCGTTACTTATTGTCCAGGCGCCGCCACCGATGATGTCGGTCAACGAAGTCACGCCGCCGATATCAACATTCGATATTCCGGAGATGATACCGGCATAAGGATTGACCACAACATTAAAAGCCGTGACACAGCCAGTTGGTGCCGAGTAAGTTATTGTTGCCCCACCACCGGCTATTCCGGTCACCTGGCCCGTTGAGCCGATGGCTGCAACTGCCGGATTGCTGCTACTCCAGGTCCCCCCGGTTGTAGCGTCTGTCAGGTTATCCGTTGCTCCCACACAAACCAATGTAGCGCCGGCAATTAAAGAAACCAGCGGATTTACCGTTACTGTAGTGAAGTTATAACAGCCATTGCTGATCGTATATGAGATATTCACAGTGCCACCCGCCGCGCCTGTCACAATACCGCTATAGCTGCCAACATAGGCGATAGTCGGGTCACTGGTGCTCCATGTCCCGTCGGGAGTGGCATCACTGAGCGCTGTTGTAAGGCCGGTGCATACTGTGGTTATTCCATTCAACGATGATGGCGATTGGTTGATCGTAACCATGGCGCTGGCAACGCAACCAGCTCCTGCGGAATAGGTAATGTTCACAATGCCAGCCGAAACGCCAGAAACTACGCCTGTACTTCCATTTACAGTGGCTACTGTCAGGTCTCCACTGCTCCACATGCCCCCAGCTGTGGCATCGCTCAGCGTAAGTGTAGAAGGCGCTCCGCAAGTAACACCCGCACCCATAACACCGGATATTGCGCTGGTTACAGTCACAATCGTTGTAGCGCTGCAACCGGTGCTGAGCGAATAAGTGATCACAGCAGTTCCGGGGTTTGCTGAAGTAACTATACCCGTACCCGGATCAACACTTGCGATCGCCGGGTCACTAATGCTCCATGTTCCGCCCGCAGCAGTATCTGTGAGCGTTATCGTTTGGCCCATACACACAGGGCTGTTGCCGGAGATCGCATATATCGGATTTACCGTTATCATCGCGGATCTGCTGCACCCGGTAGCTATCGTAAACAACATAAAGGCTGTTCCGGGAGCAACGGTACTGACCACCCCTGTCGTGGAACCTATTGTAGCAACTGGCGTATAAGCGCTGCTCCAGGTGCCACCGGCAGTAGCATCGCTAAGCGTCAGGCTCCCGCCAAGGCATATAGGCGCACTCCCTGTAATGACCGCTGGCAGCGGATACACTGTCACAATAGCTGTCGTGATACAACCGGTGTAAATAGCATAGGTAAGGATTGCAGTGCCGGCAGATACACCGGTTACCGCGCCCGAATTTATCGCAGTGGCTATGGCCGTGTTGCTGGTCGTCCATGACAATGCCGGGGTAACCGCATCCGAAACAAATGTTGTCGATCCCTCACATACTGTTAAGGTTCCGGATATAGGTGCAGGAAGCGGATTTACCACTTCGCCATAAGTACGAAGGCAACCGGTAGGAAGTGTATAAGTGATGGTAGAAGACCCTACCACGAGGCCGGAAACGTTGCCTGATCCATCTACGGATATGTTGCTGTTGCTGCTGCTCCAGTTGCCGCCGGCTGTAAAGTCACTGAGTGTGATTGTTGTACCCAAACATACAGTGGATGACCCTCCGATACCGGAAGGCAGCGGATTAACCGTTAACGGGGCCGTGGTGTAACAACCCGCGCCGGTCGTATAATAAATAGTAGTTGCTCCCGAGCCAAAAGTAGTGATCACACCTGAGCTCCCTATTGAGGCAGTAAATGGCGCACTGCTGCTCCATGATCCTCCCGGCGTTCCGTCTGTAAGCGTTATCGTAGACCCAAAACATAATGCGCCTGGGCCATTGATCGCCGATGGGGTTTGATTGATCGTCACCACCACGCTGCTGACGCAACCTGATGGTATGGTATAGGAGATGTTTGCAGTACCACCGGAGCCAAGACCGGTCACGATGCCGGTTGAGCCCACAGTAGCAACACTCGTGTTGTCACTTGCCCATATCCCGCCGGGACTGCCACAACTTAAAACCAGCGTGTGTCCAGCGCATGTTGGCGCGTTTCCGGTTATCGGCAGTATCGGGTTTACGGTAGCTACCGTCGTAATTTTGCAGCCCGTACCCAGCGTATAGGTGATCGTTGAAGTGCCACTCGTAACTCCTGCCAGCAAGCCCGAGGCTGAACCTATCGTTGCCACACCTGCATTGCTGCTTGTCCAGGTGCCGCCAGCTGAGCCATCACTGAGCGAAAGAGATGATCCCGCACACACAGAAGTATTGTTGGTGATCGCCGATGGTAATGGGTTTACGGTAACGACCGTTGTTGCTGTGCAGTTATCAGCGATCATATAAGTTATATTGGCTGTCCCCGCAGATATACCGGTCACGCCACCTGAACCGCTGATTGTTGCCACAGAGGTGTTGTCACTATGCCAGGAGATGCCCCCTGAGGTGGCATCAGAAAGAAAAGTGACCAGACCGGCGCAAACAGTCGTAACTCCGCCAATAGGCAGCGGCGCTGTATTAATGGTTATATTGTACGTCGTGAAACATCCCGTGCTGCTGATAATGTAACTCATTGTGCTGGTGCCTGCAGAAATGCCAGTCACATTGCCCGAAGTGCCGTCAATGGTGGCATTACCGTTGCTGCTGCTCCAGGTGCCGCCCGAAGCGAAATCAATAAGAGTAATGACAGCACCCGGGCAAACAGCAGATGGGCCTCCAATGCCTGAAGGGTTTGCGTTTACCGTAACGACCTTTGAAACATAACAGCCGCTGCCCGAAACGTAATACATCGTTGCATTGCCCGCACTGGCACCGGTGATGATCCCGGCAGAACTAACACTGGCAATGAACGGTGCGCTGCTGCTCCAGGTGCCACCCGAAACAGCGTCGCTCAATGAACTCGTATAGCCAATACAAGCAATTCCGGATCCAAGTATCGCCGATGGTGTGGCATTAACTGCAACAGTAGCCGTTCTGACACAACCTGTGGCAATGGCATAACTGATCGTAACAGTCCCGGATGCAACGCCGGTCAAAAGCCCACTGCTGCCTATTGTGGCAACTGATGTATTGCTGCTGGCCCAGGTACCCCCGGATGTGCCGTCGGCCAATAATGTTGTTGATCCGATACAAGCACTAAGCGTACCTGTGATCGGGAGTATGGCATTCACCGTCACTGTTGCTGTTGAATAGCAGCCCGCACCCATTATGTAAGAGATAGTGGCCGTTCCTCCGGTAATACCCATGACATTGCCGGCCGCATCTACCGTAGCAACTGAAGTCGCACTGCTGCTCCAGGTGCCGCCTGCAGCCGCATCGGCCAAATGGATCACCGAACCAGCGCACAACACCATAGAGCCGGTAATCGATACTGGTACCGGGTTCACAGTTACCGGCGTAGTTGCGCTGCACCCCGTAACTGCAGTATAGCTGATGATGGGGATGCCTGCGCCATTTCCGGTCACTATGCCGGTAGACCCAACTGTAGCAAGCGATGTGTTGCTGCTGCTCCAGGTACCGCCGCTCGCCGCATCAGATAAACTCAACGAAGAACCGACACATACATTCCCTGTTCCGGTAATCGCTGATGGCAGTGAATTGACGGTAATGACAGTAGTTGCCTTACAACCTGTGGACGATAAATAAGTGATCGTTGAAGTACCCGCAGCTACGCCAGAGACAGTACCAGTAGTCGCACCAACAGTGGCAACACCAATGGCACTACTGCTCCACACCCCGCTGGTTGTTGCATCATTGAGCGTTAAGGTCGTACCCGGGCATAATGGAACTGAACCGGTAATTGGAGACAATGGATTGACGGTCACTACCGCGGTTCTCCCGCAACCAGAAGCCAATGTATAGGTCATCACAGGCGTACCGGCAGCAATTCCGGTGACGATGCCTGATGTACCTATGGTAGCCAGCGTCACGTCACTGCTGCTCCAGGTACCGCCGGTAGTTGCATCGCTTAGCGAAGTCGTTAAGCCCATGCATACGCTCGCGGCGCCGTTGATCAGTGTCGGAACAGCATTAACAGTCGCCACCGAGGTAGACCTACAGCCAGATGGCAATAGATAGGTGATCATTGCTGTACCCGCAGCGACCCCGGTTACAATACCGGAACCCACCGCAACCGTTGCTACACCGGTATTCCCGCTGTTCCATGTGCCGCCTGAAACTGCATCCGCAAACGTTACCGTTGATCCGGCGCACATTGGAACGGAGCCCGTGATAGATGCGAGTTGGTTAACAGTAATAATTGTTGTTCTGATGCAACCGGTCGCAAGCGTATAGGTGATAACTGGCATGCCGGAAGCTACACCCGACACTATGCCCGTAGACCCGATAGTTGCCAGTGTTCCGTCGCTGCTACTCCATGTGCCGCCTGCTGTGGCATCGCTTAGTGATGTTGTTAAACCGGTGCAAACACTAGCAGCACCGTTGATTACGCCAGGTACAGCATTTACCGTGACCACGGTTGCGGTCTTACATCCACTGGTTACAAGATAAGTTACCGCAGCCGTGCCCGAAGCCACCCCGCTTACTATGCCTGTTGCAGCACCAACCGTCGCAATACCCGTGTTGCTGCTGGACCACGTACCGCTGCCGGTAGCATCCGTTAAATTAGTTGTCAGTCCTGCACATACTACGCCTGTGCCGGTAATTGCCGCAGGCAGGCCGTTTACGGTAATGATCGCCGTTGCCAGGCAACCTGTGGGCAACGTATAAGTAATGCTAGCTGTCCCCGAAGCGATACCCAAAACAATACCGGTAGTTGAGCCTATAGTCGCCGCAGCAGTGTTGCTGCTGCTCCAGGTACCGCCTGTTGTCGCGTCACTCAACGTTATAGTAGATCCTGCGCAAACGCTGCTTGAACCAGAGATCGCTGATATAGGATTGACCGTTATCGCTTGTATAGCAGTGCATCCGGTCGTAGCTGTGTAAGTAATATTCGCAGTGCCGTTCACCACACCCGTCACGATGCCTGATGCGGAGCCTACGGTCGCATGAGCGGCATTACTGCTGCTCCACGTGCCGCCTGTCGTCGCATCGGTTAGGGCAGTAGTTGTTCCTGCACAAAGCGCTGCAGTTCCTGTGATCGATCCAGGCAGCGGGTTGATTGTAACCGAAACACTCCCCTCATTGCCCCAGCAGCCTGTCGCAGACTGAGCACGGAAGTAATAGGTGCCCGTAGTAGTGATAGTTTGAGTCCCTGTAGGAGTCACTGTGGATGTCCCACCGGATGTCGTTCCCTGGAAGTATATTGTTCCGTCTCCACCATTGGTTCCAGTTATGGTTGTGCTTACACAGTAGCTGCCGCCACCGCTCACAGACACGGTTGCAGGCAATGCATTTACGGACACGCTTCTTGTGGCCACACAACCGGTAGCCAGTGAATAGGTGACGAAAGTGGTGCCAGCAGCAACACTGGTAACAATACCGGAAGCCGACCCTATCGTTGCAACGGTTGCGTCAGCTGTGCTCCAGGTGCCGCCGCCAGACGCATCAGACAAGGTAGTGGTTAACCCGGTACACATGCTGTTGGTGCCGGTTATAGTCCCGGGTATCGGGTTCACGGTCACAAATGTGTATGCATTACATCCCGAAGGAAGGGAATAAGTAATTGATGCCGTCCCTGCACTAATACCTGTGACCACGCCAGTGAACAGGCTTATGTCCGCAACCGTTGTTGCACCTGTGCTCCAGTATCCACCCGTAGTAGTGTTACTCAATATCGTATTGTTTCCTGCACACACAGACATATCGCCGCTAATGGTATCGGCAGCCGGACTAACCAACACACCTATTGATGGATTACATCCCGCGCCCAATGAATAAGTAATTGTTACGAAACCGGGGCTTATCCCTAAAACGACACCTGTTACAGAGTCAACCGTTGCAATGAGTGTATTACTGGACGCCCAGACTCCGCCTGAAGCCGTGTCGTTCAGGACTGTGACTCCGCCATCGCATATCAATATGCTCCCGGTTATTGGAGCGTAGGGATTTACCGTTACAGAAATACCAGACGCACATCCGCCAATGGAGTATGATATAGATGTCGTTCCTGCACCGGTGCCGGTAACAGTACCATCTGTTCCTACAGTCGCAATAGTTACATCATTGCTCGTCCAGCCCCCCCCGGCTGTTGCGTCAGTGAGTGACGTTGTTAAAGTGTTGCATATGGTGGTGGTTCCTGACACAGGCGCCGGCTGCGTATTTACGGTTACTGTTGTAGTATATATGGTTGCAGGGCTACATCCGCTGCCAGTGCTGCTCACTGTCAAAGAATATACCCCGCTTACTGAAGGCGTTATCACAGGGTTTTGTAAACTCGACGAATAACTGCCTGGCCCCGTCCATGACCATGCAGTGGCATTTGTTGAGTTGTCGCTAAGCGTTACCGAACCAAGGCCGGCACATATTGGCCCGCTATTGCCGGCGCCTGCAGAAACCGGAAGTGGATTAACTGAAACTGTTGCAGCTATAGTGCTGGGGGAATTAACAGTGATCCCGCAAATATTCGTTAGCGCACAATAATAATAATAAATGCCCGCGGTTCCAGTGGCGGGGGTATATGTATTATTGGTGGCACCGGCTATTAATGTTGGCGTACCTCCGCCAACAGACGATGAAGAATTGGTATACCACTGATAGCTAAGATTCGAGCCCGTGGCCGTCACCGTGAGAACAGGAGCACCGCCGATACATGCATTGGTAATGCTGGCAGGGCTGACATTGACTGTTGTCACTTTCGAAAGGCAAATCGTATAATCTTCTGTCTCGCCAAGCGTACTCCCGGTTGAGGTACAGGCGGTACCGGAACCGTTTGAACCGCCAGACCCAATGTACCGGACGCGTAAAGTTGTCAGGCCCGCCGTCGCTCCCGAAGGCACCGTAATCGTGCCGTTGAAAACTGTATTTGCGGCATTTACCGCTGTAGTGATTGGTATGTATTCTCCGGCGCTGAAACTATTGCTTTGGTCATAGTCAATAAAAGCTTCAATGGCGTCCGTACCAAAGGATGTGCCGGACCTCACGCCTATATTTTGCGTACTTGGTATGCTTAGGTTTGCCGTTGTGCTGCTGCCCGACGAATAGGGAAACACACTCCAACCACCGCCACACGTAGTGACATTATCCAGAGTTGTTCCCGCTACGTTAACTTCAGCAATATAATAGCCAGTGCCGCAATTGACGCTCCCTGAAGGCGTACATTCACAAAGGCCTGCAGTGACCGCATTGGCCGTAACAGTTGCTGAGACGGCGGTGCATCCCGGCACAGAATATTGTATATTGGTGATACCGGGCGCAACAACAGTTACCACACCAGTCATGCTGCCAACCGTCGCGACAGAAGTGGCCGAACTGGACCAAAAGCCGCCCGACACCGCATCGGTAAGATTGGTCACATTTCCTGTGGTTCCGCAAATGTTCAGGAACCCTGTAATTGCCGCAGGCATTGTATTCACAGTTACTGCGGATGATGTCGTAGATAAGCCACTCGTACATCCTGTGCCTGTGTAAGTAACTGACAAACTATATACACCTGTTGCGGCACTTACAGTTGGAGTAAACACCACATTATTAACGGCACTCGTCGTGCTGTAACCATTGGGGCCGCTCCAGTTGTAAGATGTAAAAGTGCCGCCGCTGGGGCCACTTATCGACCCCGCGGTAAGACTGAAACTTCCGTTAGTACATAATAAATTAGAAGAGGAAGTAACACCGGAAACAGTTGGAGCCGCAGCTACGGTAAAGGATCCTGAAGTGCCGCTGGCGCTGGTAGCACACGCGGAAGCAAAATTTACAGTAACACTGTATGCCCCGCTGGCACCAACTGTGGGGCTGAACGACGGGGAAACATTTGATGAACTTGTCGTCGCTGCGATTCCCGGGCCCGACCAATGATAAGTGGGTATGCCGACCGCAGCAGTCACAGTTGCTGTCAGCGTCATTGTAGCGCCCGCACAAATAGGGCTCGTTGCCGACGAGGTCAGTGCGGTAACCGTCGGTTGCGGAGCAAGGGCAACCGTTGTGGTATATATTATCGCCGGACTACATCCGGGTCGGCCGGTGCCGTCGCTTACGGTCAAAGAATAGACCCCAGTCACGCTTGGCGTAACAGTAGGGTTTTGCGAAGTTGATGTAGTGATAGTTGATGGGCCCGTCCAGGTATATTTACTGGTATTTGTGCCCGGCGTTGCCGATAAAGTAGCTGTGCCACCGGCACATACCGGGCCGTTGTTCACGGGCGAAGCCGTTGGAGTTGCGCTCACAGTTACTATACTCGTAGTATGAATTGTACTCGTGCACCCGGTGCCTGGATATGTAACCGTTAAGCTAAATGCACCTGTTGCTGCCACTGTCGGCGTTACTACCACGGAGGGAGTACCAGAAGCTGTAGTGCTGGAATAGCTACCTGCGCCCGTCCAGTTATATGATGAAAGCGTACCCGTACCCGACACCGCACCAGCAGTAAGCGTAACGCTGCTCCCTACGCACAATCCGGTTATCGACGAGGTAACGCTTGCCACTGTAGGCACTGTTATGACCGAATAAGTACCCGTTGCCCGGCTGGCTGTTGTGCACCCCACACCGGAATAAGCCAGAGATACGCTATATAGTCCTGTTGCACTGGCAGCAGGGCTGAACGAAGGAGAAATATTAGTTGATCCCGTTGTTGTCGTTATACCCGGCCCGGTCCAGGTGTATGTCCCGGTACCTGCGCCGCCTGCGACTGTTGCAGTAAGGGTCATTGTTGCGCCTGCACAAATAGGGCTGACTGCAGATGAAACAACCGCCGAAACACTGGGTTGGGCACCTACTGTTACGGTAGTGGTATATACTGTGGCTGGACTGCAGCCTGTGCCGGCACTGCTCACCGTCAAAGAATAAACGCCAGTTACGGTTGGGGTAATAATAGGACTTTGCAGTGTAGAGGTATAAGCACTGGGGCCTTTCCACAACCAGGCTGTGGCATTGCTGGAGTGGTCACTCAGTGTTATACTTCCTCCCGTACACACCGGGCTATTATTTGTGGCGCCTGTCGACGATGGTACTGGGTTCACGCTCACCAGGGTAGTGGCAGTCGCCGTACCACCATTTGCGTCTCTGACAGTCAGTGTATATGTGGTGGTCACGGTCGGCGTGGCCGTTACAGGAGTGCCTGTGGTTGCGGAAAGGCCGGTTGCCGGCAGCCAGGTATATGTTAGCGGCGCGTCACCCGTCGTTCCTGCTGCAGAAAGAGAAGTGCTGCTTCCGGTGCATATTGTTGTATTTGCCGAAACAATAGGGAATGGTCCGGAAGCGTTGTTAATACCGGAAAATATTGTAGCGCCGGTTGAAGTTACTGCGCCCGACGTAAGCGTATGTGCACTTTCAGCTCCGAATTTTATCCACGGTAATGCGCCTGCATATTCACCCATCGCAATATTCGATTCGGTACTTCCCGTTTTTATATCGCCTGGCACATACGTAGCGGTAACCGAATAGGAAAGTGATGTGATCCCCGTTGGAGTAACTGTCCAGTATCGGTTGATATAGTTAATAGTATTTGCGTTTTGTGCAGGTTTAGCGGCCGTCACGTTGACAGCCATATTCGCCGCAGAATAAGTCCCGGTTACATTAAGCGTTACCGGCGTATAGTTAGATGCATCCCCTATAGGAAATGTAAAGGCGCCATTTGAAGAATAACTTTTAATGACTTTCCCCGTTCCGGTTGCAACGATTAGATTTGACGACGAGAATGTCCCCCCGATAGCTGTGGCGGCAGCGCCCAGGTTCAGATTGATCGCCCCCAGCGTTAGCTTAGCCGCGGTAAGTGTGAGCGTGCCAGTGACAGTTGGGCTACCGGTCAACGTGAATGATCCGGAATTATTTAAATTCAAATTTTGAATGGTAGCCGCTGAAATTGTCGCGCCAGCACCCGTCATCGTAATGCCACCTGTGCCCGATTCAGTTCCCGTACCGGCAATATTTCCATTACAAGTGACAATGTTTCCGCCATCCGCGAGTGTGCCGGTCAGCGTAAGTGTGGTTCCTATATGTAGAGCATTACCCAGGGTACTCGTTCCGGCACTTGCTGTAAACGCCGCAAAATTGTTTGTTGTTCCCGGCGACGACTGATCAAAATAATAAGTGTTCGAAGATCCGGTGATGAGGTTGGAAGTTGCCCCCCCGGTCAGGCAGTTCGAAGACGTGCCCGTGAATGTGCCATTAACTGTCAAGGTGGCTCCGGCTCCGATTGCGAATTTGCCCGAATTTAATGCCAGCAATGTACCGCTGACCATATTGTTGCCTATCGTTGCTGTACCACCGCCTATCATTTCGAAGGTGTCGATCTTATTAGTAGTGCCCGCAGTAGTAGGATTTAAATAGATAGTGCCCAGGTTCCCGGTTGCACCTATCACAAGGTTAGATGTCGCACTGCCGGTAAAGTACTGCGTTGCCGACATGCCGGCAACGGTACCATTCAAAGTTAACGTATGAGTTCCGATACTGAAGGTGTTTGCCGCAGCAGCTATCGAAAAGGCTCCCGTGATCGTAGGGTTGCCAGTCATAGTAAACGCGGTGGCGCCCGCGTGGTTTAATTCGATGTTACCCAGGGTCGCCGTGGAATTTGAAATGCTTTTCGCAGCGCCTGTCATACTGATCTTTCCGCCTGTACTGCTGGTGTGTGTGCCAGCTCCTGTAATGTTACCCGCACATGAGATCACATTTCCGCCATCACTAAGCGTACCCGCCGTAAGTGCCAACGTGGTCAAGACACTCAGATTATTTCCGAGGGTCGCAGAAAAACCAGCGCTATTCATCGTAAACACAGCCACATTGTTAGTCGTGCCAGGAGTTGTCTGGTTAAAGAATAATGTCCCCAGATTGCTGGTCGAATTGACGGTTAAATTCGAGGTCGCACCACCAGTCAAATAATTGGTGGCAGACATGCCAGAAACTGTACCCTTTAGGGTGAGCGTAAACGTACTTATGGTCAGCGTGTTATTTGCGCCGGTAAAAATAAGGGAGCCATTTATTGTTGGGCTTCCAGTCAACGAAAATGCGCTCGCAGATGAAGCATTGAACTCCAGGTTCCCGAATTTGGCGGCCGAAATTGTTTTACCGATCCCTGTCATGCTTATCTTGCCACTGCCGGTACTTGTATGCGTACCTGTTCCGGCAATATTACCCGCGCAGGTGATCACATTCCCACCATCACCTAGGGTACCGGTAAGTGTAAGCGTCGTCCCCACACTTAAATTGTTCCCGATGGAAGTAGTTCCCGCGGCAGCAGTATAAGCTGCGAAATTATTTGATATTCCCGGTGTTGTAGGGTCAAAATAATAGACACCCGATGACCCTGTAGTCAGGTTTGAAGTTGTGCCGCCGGTAAGGTAATTCACTGAGCTCCCAGTAAAACTGCCGTTAACTTGCAGGGTATTTCCGGCCCCCACAGCCAACTGGCCTGCTGTTAATGTCAATGCCGTTTGACAAACCAAATTGTTACCTAGTGTCGCAGAACCACCGCCGTTCATCAAAAATGTAACGATCTTATTTGTCGTGCCAACTGTGGTCTGGTTGAAAAATAATGTACCCAGTACGCCAGTCGACCCAATGGTCAGGTTGGACGATGTGCTCCCTGTAAAGTAATTGGTCGCGGTCATACCTGATACGGTCCCTTTTAGGGTTAATGTGCGGGCTCCTATAGTTAATGTGTTATTAGCACCTGTGAAGGTCAAAGCTCCATTTATCGTAGCATTTCCCGAAAGGGAAAACGCGCTCGCCGAACCTGCGTTCAATTGAACATTGCCAAGCGTTGCTGCAGATATGGTGCTTGCTATGCCCGTCATTATGATCTTTCCTCCAGATGTGCTGGTATGCGTTCCCGTGCCGGCAATATTTCCAGCGCAGGTGATCACATTTCCACCATCGGCAAGTGTGCCGGTAAGTGTAAGTGTTGTACCTATAGTCACGTTATTTCCCAGCGTCGTCGTGCCTGCACTGGCGGTAAACGCAGCAAAGTTGTTGCTGGTACCCGGCGTCGTCTGATCGAAATAGTATGTGCTGGACGTACCCGTTATCAGGTTAGACGAGGGGCCACCAGTCAGGTAACTTGTCCCGCTTCCAGTGAATGTGCCACTGACAGTCAGTGTGTTCCCGCCAATTGTCAGTTTGCCGGACGCAAGGTTTAATGCCGTTCCACAAACCATGTTATTGCCTAACGTTACAGTACCACCTCCATTCATTAAGAAGGTCGCAATTTTATTTGAAGTCCCCGGTGTAACCTGGCTGAAAGATAGCGTACCCAATGCACCTGCAGTTCCGATGGTCAAATTTGAAGACGCGCTTCCGGTAAAAAATTGCGTGGCAGACATACCAGATACCGCACCATTCAGTGTCAGCGTATAGGCACCTAGACTCCATGTATTAGCCGTCCCAGTAAATGTAAGCGTGCCATTTACCGTTGGACTTCCGGTATTTGTAAATGCACTTGTCGACCCCGAATTGAACTGCAGATTACCTAATGTTACACCGGAAATACTTTTGTTTACACCGGTCATGACAATTGCACCGCCTGTGCCGCTGATGTGAGTTCCTGTCCCGGTAATACTGCCACTAAGCGTAAGCACATTACCATTGTCATTGAGCGTACCCGCAGTCAGGGCCAAAGTAGTTAGTACGCTGCAATTATTCCCCAGCGTAGCCGAAAATCCAGCACTGTTCAATGTAAATACAGCTATATTGTCGGTGGTGCCTGGTGTGGTAGGATTGAAGAAAAGAGTACCAAGGTTACTGGTAGAATTGATGGTCAGATTAGAGTTGGTACCGTTGCCAGTCAAATATTGAGTTGCCGACATGCCGGCTACCGTTCCTTTGAGATTTAGCGTGAACGCCCCTATCGTCAATGTATTATTTGCCCCCGCGAAAGTCAGTGCGCCGTTTATTGTTGGGCTGCCGGTTAATGAATAGGCACTGGCAGACGCAGCATTAAGCTGAATATTTCCAAAAGTGGCCCCCGAGATCGTTGTATTTGTTCCGGTTAAACTGATCATACCACCTGTGCTGCTGGTATGTATACCTGCGCCTGTGATATTCCCGGAACAGGTAATCACTTTTCCTCCGTCAGCCAACGTACCGGTAAGCGTAAGGCCCGTACTTATGCTAAGGTTGTTGCCAAGAGTGGTAGTGCCGGCGCTTGCGGTAAATGTTGCAATGTTATTTGACGTGCCCGGTGTTGTCTGGTCAAAAAAGTAAGTGCTGGATGTGCCCGTTATAAGGTTAGATGACGTACTGCCGGTCAGGTAACCAGTAGCACTGCCGCTAAACGCGCCGTTTACAGTGAGTGTGTTCCCCGCACCGATGGCCAGGCTTCCTGAAGTTAGCGTCAACGCAGACGAGCATACTAAGTTATTACCAAGTGTTGCAGAACCACCGCCATTTTCTGTAAACGTAACAATCCTGTTGGTAGTACCTGGTGTCGTTTGATTAAAATACAAAGTGCCCAATGCGCCGGCTGCCCCGATCGTAAGATTGGACGACGCACTACCGGTGAGGTACTGAGTAGCCGTCATGCCAGAAACAGTGCCGTTAAGAGTCAATGTGTAGCCCCCGATCGTCAACGTGTTGGCCGGACCAGTAAATGAAAGTGCGCCTGCAATTGTGGCGTTACCCCCCATGGTAAATGCGGTACCACCTGCATTGTTCAAGTCGAGGTTGCCAAATGTAATCGCCGCATTAGCTATGCTTTTCGCCGCCCCCGTCATGCTGATCTTTCCTCCTACGCCGCTTACATGTGTGCCGGCACCCTGTATATTTCCAGCGCAGGTGATCACATGCCCGCCATCGTTCAGCGTTCCCGCTGTCAGTATTAATGTGGTGAGGATGCTGCAGTTGTTGCCCAGCGTTACCGAGTATCCTGCACTGTTAACTGTAAGAGTTGCTAAGTTATCGGTCGTACCGGGAGTAGTCGGGTTAAAAAATATCGTTCCGGTATTCGCTGTTGAATTAATCGTCAGGTTCGACGATGCACCGTTTCCTGTAAAATAATTGGCAGTTGACATCCCTGCTACAGGTCCTTTTAGCGTCAGAGTGTTGGCTCCCAGGGTCAATGTATTGCTTGCCCCGGTGAAAGTTAGTGTCCCGTTTACAGTAGGGCTGCTCGTCAAAGTAAAAGCACTTGCGGAAGACGCATTAAGTTCCAGGTTACCAAAAGTTACACCGGCTATCGTAGCACCAATACCGGTCATAGAAATTTTGCCGGAGCCGGTACTGATATGTGTGCCCGTACCAGAGATATTTCCCTGTAGTGTAATGACGTTTCCTCCGTCTGATAAACTGCCTGTCGTAAGCACGATACTTGCCGTCACTGTACATCCCACACCGGATAATGTTACGCCGCTTGCGTTGTTTATAGCCAGGCTACTAAACGTAGTAGCCGCGCTTCCGCTGATCGTTTGTGCACCCGTACCGTTAAACGTAACTGTAGATGACGAAGTAAAAGCCGCAGAGCTCACATTATTCGTGAAATTGCCGCCAAAGTTCACCGCATTCGCACCGGTCGCCCAACTACCGGATGAAAGTGTAACGTTCCCGGTAACGGTCCATGCGGCGCTTTGAGTCATCGCATTTTGAATGGTCCAGGTATCACCAGCTGTTGTAAAATTGGCTGGAGTTGATAAGCCTGTTGACACATCTCTCCAACTAGCGAGTGTGTTTATATTTCCCGCGCTATTTGTCCTCCACGCAGTACCATGGGCGTTATCTCCCAGCAGTAATAACAGCAGGACCAGGGCAATAGAACGGATCATCGTCATATGCGCCGTGGCAGAAATTGATTTTTGTTGATTACTGCGCTGGTCGCATGTTGGCATTTTGAATTCTCCAGGCATATTCTATATATTATACAATTTAAATGCTCGTAAATCGCCCCATTTTTTTGTTTACATTATCGAATTGATAACGTTCGAAAATATAAACAACATAGTAAATTATTATATGTGTATAACCTGTTGATAATTGTAGCTTATCAAGACAACA